>JBGARS010000042.1:0-40512 GCA_044230075.1 Planctomycetota bacterium
GTGTGCCCGCTCTTCGTCACGGTGTGCGGCACCGTGATGACGCCCGCGGCGATCCAGTCCCAGGCGAAGTGCGCCAGCTCGTTGTTGCGCAGCCCGGTCAGGAACATCGTCACGATGGCCAGGCCGCGCCGCCGCACGATCTCCTCGTTGCGGGTTCGGGTCTTGCCGCGCGCCTCCTGCAGCAAGCGCTGCAGGCCCGCGGCTGCGAGATCGCGCACACCCTCCCAGGTCAGCGTCTGCCGCCGCTTCGTCGTCGCCGCGGCGTCCAGGAATCGCACGTTGCCCAGAGGGTCCCGCTCGAGCCGGCCGGCCGCGACGGCCCAGCGCGTGAACTGCTTCAGCAGCGCCGCGTAGTCGTTTCGGGTCTTCACTGCGCGCCGCTGGTCCAGCAGCTGCCCGAGGAAGCGGTCCACGGCGCCGCTCTCGACGTCCGCGATCGTGACCACGGCCATGGCTTCGAACGCAGCCAGCAGGCGAGCCCGCGACTGCTTGCCGTGCTTCTCGCCGCGCTTGCCAGACACGTCGCGCCGGCGATGGCTGCGAACGTGCTCGACGAATGCCTCGACGTGCTCCTTGATCGGGCGCCGGCGGTGCACTTCGAACGGGTCGAAGTCGCCGCGGCGGCGCTGTCGGTACGATCGCCGCTTCTCGGCCAGGTAGTCGGCCGCCTCGGCTTCGGTCCTGAAGCCCTTCGTCACGCGCCAGCGATCGGTCCCCCACTCCTTCCACTTCGCCGCGAAGCGGTCGCCGAGCTCGAACACGCTGCCAACCCACTCACGAGGCATGGGCGACATCCTCCCGCGACAGGCGCCTTGCGACCATCGCCCGCCAATCCTCGCCGTTCGCCCACGCGCGCACCTCGGCCGCAATGAACTGGCGCTTGCCGCCATCCCCGGAGCCGCTGAGCTTGACGCACGTGCGCGGCGGGAACTCGCCGCGCGACTCGAGATCGCGCACGCTGTTCTCGGACAGACCGCACAGATCGGCGGCCTCCTCGACGGTCAAGCGCCACTTCTCGGCGGCGCTGACCCGAACAACCTTCGCACTGCGCGCCTTCATCGTTCAGCCCTCGGACGTGAAGCCTCTCACCGCAGCACCGCCAGCACGTCGATGCCGCGGATCATGTGCAGCTTGGATCCAGGCGTCTTCGGGTCCTCGACCCACCAGGCATCGTGCACGCTGTCCAGCAACAGCCTGTCTCCGACGCCTGCGTCGATGGTCGGCGCAAACCCGCCGCCGTCCAGCGGCCGGCCTGGCCCGACCGCTACCACCGTCGCCTGCACGGTGCCGTGGATCGCGGCCTCGCGCACGACGTCCGGCAGCAGGATGCCGCCAGGAGTCTCGCGTTCCGGCTTGTCGTACCGCACCAGCAAACGGTCGCCGGCCGGCACGATCGTCGCGTCCTTCGTCTTCGTCTTCATGGCTCCTTCCTTCGAGTAGCCGCAGCGATCTGCTCGGCCATCTCGTGGTCTCGGTTCATCACGTCGCAGATGCGCGCAGCATCGCCAGACTCGATCGCGTCGGCGTTGTTCTCGGGCACCGTGCAGGCGACCCCGGCCGGCGTCTTCGCCGTGTCGATCACTGCCCACAGCCACGGCGCGCTGCGCAGGTAGGTGTAGCGCTTACCCATCGGCGGCCTCCACGTGCGCGAACTCGATGCGACGCACGTCCGTGTCCAGCGTGCACGCGGCGAGCTCGCAGAAGCGCTCCGCGAACTCCTTTCCCGACAGGCCAGGGAACCCTTCCTTCGTCGCTTCCTCGGTGCCGTAAGGCTCGACGAGAAGGTCTCGCACCGGTTCCACGCGCACCGCCACGATGCGGATGCGGCCGATCGGAACGACGCGCTCCCCCTTCTTGAGACCCTGGCCCTTCTCGATCGCTTGCAGCACCGTGCCCACCTTCAGGCCAAACCACGAAAACCGACGCGTCACAGTCTTCGTGCGCGCGCGCATCTGGGGGACCGTCAGCGAAAACGACATCTGCCTCACCGCGAGCCCTCGACGAAAAACGCCCCCGGACCGGGAGTCCCGTCCCGGCCGGGGGCAACCCTCTCGAACTCGAACACAGGCAGAGCGCTGCAGCCGGGCACCGCGCGGGCGACGGCCACAGAGAAGAAGTTCCCCGACCCTTCACGGCGGGTCAGTGCCGCGGCGGTCCTGGGTCGGGGGGCGCACGCCGGTGTAGGGCCCGGCGTGCTGGCTGGCATCCTGGTTGAATGCTGTGGGTCGGCGGCGCAGATTGGACACGTCTCGCCGTGCACGTGCCGCAGCCACCAGCCGCAGACGGTGCACTGCAGGCCGCTGTAGACGCGGTCCGGATCGCCGGCACGCCGGACACCTGAAATGGCCTGGCGCGTCACAGCGATGCTCCGAGCCAGGCACCGAGCTCGACGCACACGGCCAGCACAACCACGACCAGCCCGATCGTCGCGACCTCGTCGAGTCGACGATGCGCAATCGTCGCAAAGGTGTCCCGATGTAAGGTACGGCCGGACTCCTGGGTACGGCCACCGCGATGCTGCCCTTCGCAGAAGAGTCGGCCGCGACGACAGCCGAGGCCGCCGTCGCGGCCTATCAGCTCAGCGCGAGGACCGTGTTCAGCGGAGGGAGCCCGAGGGCTCTTCGACGCGCCAAACTGAATGCGGGAAGCCGAGGACTCCGATTCGCGGACGTCCTGCGGGTTCGAAAGACTGGTTGGTGCCATCTGCAACCTCCGGTGAACACGCGGCGAACCACTACAGGTCGTTTTGTAGCTTTGCAAGTCGTTTTGCAGTTCTGCGCACCACTTTGTAGACTCGATAGTCGCAGCGTGGCTTGGGCGGCAGACTTGGGAGGCTTGACTCAGAAGAAGCCTGTGCCCCGATTTCCACAGATCGCCTCGCGTCTTCGCGCGATCCGCTCCGAGCGCAACCTGAAGCAAGAGGACCTCGCTGCAATGGCGAAGGCTGGAATGAAGGCATACGGACGCTGGGAGCGGGGAGAGACAGAACCGCGCGCATCACACATCGCGAACCTCTGCGACGGGCTCGCAGTCTCCGCCGACTACCTCATCGGGCGTGCGGACGTCGAATCGGGCCTCACCCCTGGTTTCGTTCTCGTCGACGACGATCTACTCGCCAAGGCGGAGCGAGACCCGTTGCACGACTACGATCCCGCGATCCCGATCCCGCGCCGGACGCGCGTACTGTCACCTGACGACTGGAAGAAGGAAGAAGAGCGCATCCACAAAGCACGCAGGGACGCGAAGGGGAAGTAAGCGATGGAACGCCGCAGCATCGAGACGATTCGATTCCCCGCCATCCACCGACGACGCTTCACGGTAGCTCGACGCCTCGTTCCGCTCGCAATCGTTGCACTCTGTTGCAGCGCCGGAGCCAGCGGCGGCTACGTGTGGGCCCTTCTGAACTGGAAGGACGGCGCACCGCGCGCGCGCCTGGCACTCGCCGACGAGCGGCTTCCCCTCAACGAGCGCATGGACGCGCTCGTAGTCCTGCAACGCAACGCCGAACTGGACATGGCCCTCTGCCGCGAGATCGCGCGGCGCGGCGGAAAGCTCGGCGAGCTGGCGGCTGTGTCTGCGCGCAGAATCGCGGAGGCAGGCAGTGCACCAACTCCGAAGTGACCAGTCAGTTGACGGGCGTCGACAGCGGGCTTGCCCCACCGGTCGGGTCCACGATCACGAGCGACGTGGCGTTCGCCGGCACGGTCAATACCGCCTTGCCGTCTCGACCGATCGTGACACTGGTGGGCGTCCCTGCCGGGTTCCAGTCGAGGTGCAGCACGGTGCCCACCTTGCCCGTGTAGCTGATGGTCGCTGGGCGACCATGCACCGGCGGCAGAGGGTCGATCGAGATCACCGGATTCGTCATGCGCGTGCCTCCCGGAACGCACAGTAGCACAACCGCCATCAGGAGCTTCCCCATGCCCCGCGTATCGAACAGCCGGCTGACGCCCTTGAGCTTCGCCATGGCCGCCCTGGTGCTGTCGGGCTGTCGGAGCCAGTACGCCGACCAGCTGAACGGCATCCGTCTCGGGATGACGCGCGAACAGGTGATCGACGAGCTCGGCGAGCCGAACTCAACCGGCGCGTCGCCGACCGAAGAAGTCCTCCGTTACCACTGGTACGGACACGCGGGCGCGTGGTCCCGCGGCATCTACTTCGTGAAGCTGGTCGACGGGCGCGTGCAGTCGTTCGGGTCTGAGAAGGACCTCAAGTGACAGCCATGAAGACGATCCTCGCCCTCGCCATTCTCATCGCCGCGACGCCCGCTCATCACAACGACCCGCAGGAGCCAAAGTCGCTGCGCGGCGATGATCTCGACGACATCCTGCCCAAGGAACTGCAGGGCAAGTATGGGTTCGCCAAGCTCTCGCCGAAGGAACGCACGGAGGTTGCCGGGCTCCTCACCACCGCGATGCGGGTCGGACGGAAACACGAAGCCACCGAGGCGATCGTGCGCGACCTTGGGTACGAGTTCGTGCGGTGCGCTCGAGTAGAGCTGAAAGGGGACGAGCAGTTCGTCGTCGAAGATCGATTCGGCCGGTACGCGACGTCGAACATTCCCGCGCTGGCGCCGACCACCGGAGAGTACTGGGTCAAGCCAGACCGGCTCGGTGGCATCGTCGAACTCTGGGACGCGGGGAGAAAGATCGACTTCCACTTCGCCACGTGGCGGCGCCTCTAGCCTCACCGACCCACGAGCAACCCGCGCACGTAGTCCGCCGCACTGCTCGGCTGGGTCCGGCCGTTCTCGACGTCGATCGCATAGCCGGCCGTCCGGCCCGCGACGGACACCGGCAGGCCCATCAGGATCGACAGAGCCGTCAACAGGTCGCGCACGTCCCGACCCTTCAAAGCCGCCCGATTGCCGGCGACCCGATCGAACAACGCGGCCCCACCCCGCACTGACGATTGCAGCGTCGAGAAGACCGGCGACAGCGCCAGGCGGTCGCCTGGTCGATCCGTCAGGACCAGAGACGAGATCGCCGGACCGACGCCAGGTGCCAGCGCCAGCGCCGCCTTGGTCTGCGTCAGGAAGAACCACGACGCGACCTCGTCGACATAGCCGTCGTCGTCCTCGTCGTCCCAGCCGCCGGCCAGCGCCTGCTGGATGGCGGCCGCCACCACGCCGGGCACGATCAGCGACAGGGCCGCCGCGCGCGCCTTGCCGCTCATGCCTGGCGCGCTCGCGATCTGATTCAGCACCGCGTTGAAGTAGCCGCTGAACTGCGTGAAGAGGCGCGAGAAGGGCGTGCCGGCCTCGTAGCGCGCCACGTCCTCCGGCGTCTGACTGCCCTGCGCCTGGCGCACCACGCCGTCGGCCTCGTCGACCGCAGCCGCGACCGCAGCCTGGTCATCCAAGCCAGCTCCGGCCCGCTCCATGGCCTGGTCGAAAGCCGCCTGCCACGTCACGACGTCGACGCGGTTCTGCATGAACTGCTGCGCGAAGTACGCATGGCGCGACGTCCAGCGCTGCACCCGGCCCCACCACGACGGGGAGAGGCTCTGCTCGATCTCGTCGACTACGCCGCCGACCTGGTCACGCAGGCGCGCGTCCATGTAGCGCGACAGGCGCGCGATGCGTTCCGCCCCGAACCCGCCGCGCGTCTGCCAGGCCGCGCGGCGCAGGAAGCGCGGCGCCACGTACTGCGCCGCGTTGCTGATGCCGGTGATCTGCTGCGCCGCGTTCACCAGGTTGCCGAACATGATGCCCATGCCGGTGGTGCGCCGCAGGAACGAGAACAGCCAGTCGAGCGCCGCGTTACCCGAACTGGTGGCCATCTGCTGGCGCGCCGTCCGCTCGAGCCACGGCATCAGCATGTCGCCGATGACTGTCGGGTCGATCCGGTTGACGGCCTGCGCAAACCGCTGGTCGCGCAGGATCGACAGCACGTCAGTGACGCCAGCCTGCAGGTGAACGAACCGCAGCACCTCGTCGAGGTGCCGCACCTGCAGGCGCACGTCCAGCTGCAGAGGCCGGTTGTAGCCCTTCAGACGCGAGATGGTGAACCCCTTGCCCGTGCTCGGGAATGCGTCGCGCACGGCCTGGCCGATGTCCTCGAGCGAACCGCCCTGCACCTCACGCTGTCGCGCCTCCGGCGCCAGCTCGGGGTCAACCTTCGCCGGCACGTAGCCGCCGCGGTAGACGCCCCACTTGGTGCGGATCGGTTGGGCCGCCACCTCCTCGAAGTAGAACCCGAAGAGCTCGCGGTGCGTCTTCTGCGCCTGCGGTTTGATCTCCTCGTTCAGGTCCCACACCGCTTGGACGAAGTCGAAGTCCTTCTTGGTGATGACGCCGTCACGAATCAGGCGGTCCAGCAGGCGGTCCCACTTCGCCGTGCTGACGTAGCCATCGTCGTCGAACACAGGCTGACCGCTGCGGTCGGTGTCGGTCCACCGGAGGCCAGCCAGCAGCTTGTTGAGGTTGCTGCGGTTGCCGATGTGCAGCAGCGCGCCGATCAGCTCACGCCGGCCGTTGAAGGTGTAGCCAATCTCCGGCGCCGCGATCTTGCCTGTGTGCTGGTCCAGCTGCAGCACCAGGTCGCGCAACCGACGCAGGTAGTTGTTCTTCGCGTGCCGGTACTCGTCGACCTGCTTGCGCAGTTGCCGCCAGATGAAGCGCGTCCACGGCCCCGGTGCTCCGCCGTCCATCTTCGTGGCCCAGTGTTCGATCCGGCGCAGCCACGCCTTCGTGCCCATCAGGCGCATGCCGGCGCGCTCCTTCGTCGTGACGGCCTGGCTTTCTCCGGGCAGTGACTTCGGGTCGAGACTCGCGGCCTTCCGCAGCATCTCGTCGATCGCCTCGGAACGCTGCAGCTTTGCGCCATCGATCTCGATCTCGCGCACCCGCTTGCTCTGCCACCACAACGCGTCGACGGTCGCCATCAGGTCGCGGAACTGCGTCACCGTCAGGTCGCGGTAGTCCCGCGATCCCTGCGCGGCGTCGAGCAACAGAGGCTCAAACTCCGAGTAGAGCGCCGGGTTGTAGGCGCGGATCGCGTCGATCGCGCGCTGTGCGTTGGCCTCCTGGGTCGGCGTGCCTAGGTTGAATCGCGACAGCACCCACCTGGCGGCGTTCACTAGGTCGGTGTTGCGCACCTTGGCCAACTTGTCGTCGGCTCGCTTGAACCGATCGAGCGCACGCACCGCCTTGTCAGCCTGGGCCTGCGCCTCGAGCGCCGCGGCCGCCAGCGCGTGCTGCAGCATCTCGGTGCGCTTCCACCGCACCGCGGCCTCGCTGTCCCCGTCCTTGCTGGCCCCGATCGCGTTCCGCCGGGCCCGGGCCTCGGCCTGCGCGAACCGGTAGTGCACCGCCTCGCGCAGCGTCATGGCGCCGATCGCCTGGCGTGCCGCCTCCTTGGCTGCCGCCAGCATCTCGCGGATCGGTCGCTCCGCCTTCTGCAGGTGCCGGAGCTCCACCGACACGAACCTCGCCCGCGCCTCGCCGTGCAACGCCCGCTCGACCGCCAAGTCGAGCCCACGCTGGTCGGCGAGCTCGTCGTGTTCGGCGAGCATCCGTTCATCCGTGCGCTGCGCCACCGCTTCGTCGAACCGGTTGATCCGCAGCAGGTCGCGCACAAGATCGGCAGCCGTGGCGAACCCAAAGCGCTCGGCCACCGCTTCGGCCGGCACCGCCAGCATGCCATCGACCAGCAGGTCGTCGATCTGCGCGATCGCAGCTTCCGGGTCGGCCGTCGGCACGGCCGCGTTCGCGGCCCGGATGGCAGCGTCCTCGGCATCATCCTGCGCTTGCGCGGCCTTCCTGGCGGCCGCCACGTCGGCGGGTTCCGGTTCGGTGCGATCCACCTCGACGATCCCGACGTCGGCCTCGCCGGTCGTCGGGAACCACGGGGTGCCATTCGCCGCGTCGGTCAGGGCCTCGATCAGCCAGGAGTGATCGGGGACCTGGCCTTCCTGCGTCGGCCCAGGCCCGTAGTCCTCGGACTGCAGCGCGGCCGCCATCCGGTCCCACGACATGCCGCCGCCTCGGCGGCCCCGCACCACACCCTTCAGCTTGAACTCACCGCGACGCTCGCCCGGATAGGTGCGGTGCCAGCTCTCCCAGCTGATGCCGCCCAGCTGGCGGATGCGCGTGACCAGCGAGACGCCGCGCTTGGCTCGCTTCTTCTTCGGGCCGCCTGGTCGGTCCACCAACGGATCGAGCAGCTTCGGCGTCAGGCCCAGCAGGACGCGCACTTCGTCGCGCGACATCTTGTGCGGTTGGTCGTCTACCTCGACCTTCCCGTCGGAGCCCACCACTTCGCCGGCTCGCAGCCACCGCAACGCAGCGGCCGCCGGGGTGGCCTGCAACTCCGCGACCACCTCGCGACGGATCTTGCTGCGCAGCGCGTTCTGCTGGCCCTGCAGTTCGCGCAGGATGCGCGACCGTGCCGCGCTCACCCATCGCAGCTGCGCCAGGCTGTCGCGCGTCAGCGCTCCCTCGGCCGCGGCGCGCGCCTCCTGCTGCAGCTGCTGGTACTCGGCCCACTGCGCATCGGTCATGCCAGACTGCTCCTGCGTCTGGAACAACGGCACCAGGTCGCGCACCGCCTCCGCAGCCGCGATCTGGTCCTGTGACGCGAGCAGCCGATCCATCACCTGTCGCACTTCGCCGGTCAGGATCGGCAGGTCGCGGCCGAACTCGCGACGATACGCGTCGTTGAGTTGTCCACGGATGTCCCGGTAGATCGTGCGCAGCCACTCGACGAACCGATCGAACAGCGAGCGCAGCTGCAGGCTCGGCGCCGCGCCGTCGAACAGGTAGCTCTCGAAGCCGTATGCGAACTGCTCGTGCGCTGCCCGCTGCTGCTCGAGCGACATCGCGTTCCACGCCTGCAGGTCGGCAACGCCGAACCACGCCAGCAGCGCGTCCATATCGCCCACGATGTCGGCCGGCGCGTTCGGCTGCGCGGCCAGGTCGGCCAACACCGTCAGGAAGTAGTGCGACGTCTCGTGCAGGAACGTGCTCAGGTCTGCCTTCTCGTAGAGCAGCGCCGTCAGGCGCACCGGGTCGAAACCGCCTCGCGCCGCGTGCAGGATGTTCGGGTCTCTCGTTGGCGCGCGGTTGCTCGTCGACTTGATCTGCGACGGGTCAAGGGCGACGTAGAAGCGCCCGCCGCTGCCAGCATCCCGAAGAATGAGCCCGTCGTAACCGCCGGCCTTCGCCCGCTCGATCAGCGGTCGCTCGACCAGCGGGTCCGCAAACTCGCGAGGTGACATGTCGACCACCATCGGGTTCGCAATCGACAAGTACGCTGGAATCGTCGCCGTCGCGCCAGACTCGATTGCGTACGCCTCAACGTAGTCCACGTCGTCGGAGAAGAACGCCGGGGTCTTGAACGACTGGAAGTCGCTGCTGGTTGCGTGGTAGACGACGAGCGGGTCGCCGGCACTGTCCACCACCTTCGACTCACGGAACCACTGCCGGAACTCCGGCGTCTCCGTCGATCGCTGGCTCAGCGTGTCGGCCTGTTTCGCGGCTCCTTGGGCCGCCGCCACCACGGTCAGCGGGTAGCGCCGCACGAACTCCTCCGGGGACGTGCCGATACGCCGCGCCTGCGTGTCGACAAAGGACCGGTAGAAGCGAGCGGCGGCGCGCGCCTGCGGCACCGGCAGCCGCTGGGTGGCCGCCACCTGCGCGTACATGGCCTCCTCGACGGTCTGGCCGGACCGCCGGAAGTCGTCGTCCTCGACCCGTTGTTCGCGCACCAGGCGGCCGGCCTCGCCCGCCAAGCTCTTCTGTTCGTCCTGCAGGCGGCGCGACTCCGCCACCGACATCTCGCCGGCGCCCATGCGCACGTGCGGCAGCAGCTCGGCGCCCAAGGCCGTCTTCGTCAGCCGGGACAGGAACGAGCCCGTCGGGATGGTGACGTCTGGATGCGCGCTGTCATCGGCGTCCGCGTTCTCGAGCTGGCGGAACACCTCCGGCAGGTCGCGCTGCAGATCGGCACGCGAGACGCCGGCCCGATCCATGGCCGCCGTGAACTCCTTGGCCTCGACGTAGAGGGTGTCGACGCCGGCCGCGCCCGCGACCTGGTCGGCGAACGCCTCGGCGGCGGCAGGGTTGCGCTCCCGCACCTTGGACGCGCCAAACAGCTCGACGGCGGCGCCGAACGCCTGCGCCTGCTCGCTGGCCCGCGCCGCCAACCGCATCTGGTTGGCCAGGTGCATGCCTGGTCCCGGCGCCGCCAGCAGCGCCATGGCCTGGAACGTCTTGCCGGCGACCTGGCCGACGCGATCGCGCAGCTCGCGCCAGCTGGGTTCCGGTTGGCCCTCAGGCCGCGCCACGGCCTCGCCGGCGATGTTGGTGATCTCCTGCAGGACTTCGGTCGAGACTTCGCCACCGATGGCCTTCGCGTACTCGGTCAGGAACGTCCGGAGCGCTGTGCCGGCCGTCTGCCTGGTCAAGCCCTCAACCACGCCCCGGCCCATCTGGCGCACCACAGCTTGGAACGGAGCGGCCGCGAACTTCGCGCCCACCAGCTCGAGCGCGCCGTTGACCAGGCCGACGCCCAGCGCGACGGTGGCGGCCGTGTCCGGATCGACGTGCTGCGCCAACAGATCGAGGTAGGCGTTGCCGCCCTCGATCTGAGCGGACTGCGCAAACAAGGCCGCGCCCGTGCCCCACGTGAACGCCGCGCCGGCCGACACCGGGCCGCCCATCGCGGTCGGCAGCGCGGCGGCCGCGCCCACCCCCAGGGCCTTCGGCAGCGTCGCCGACATCTGCCCCAGCACCTGCGTGGCCGACGCCAGGAACCCGGAATCCCGGCCCGCTTCTCCCAGCTGCGTCTCGACCTCGGCCAGGCGCACCCGTTCCTGCGGCGTGATCGTGCCGAGCGCCGCGCGCACGCCGAGCTCGCCGCGTTCGACCTGCTGCTGGCCGGCACGCCACTGGCGCCCCAGCATGTCGAACACCGTGTCGGTCGCGATCAGGTTGTCGAGGTCGTCATGCGCCAGGCGCAGGAAGTCGTTGTCCTGCAGGGCCCGAAACACGTTCGGATGCGCCTGCGCCAGGTCCATCTCGCGGACCGCCCGCTCCTGCACAAGCGTGCGCGCCACCTCGATGTCGGCCTCGACGGCCGCCGTCGGCTGTCCGAGCCTAGCGGCGAGGCGCTGCGCCTTTCCAGCCAGGTCCGGGTCGGCCTTCATCGCGGCCCGGAACGACGCCAGGAACGCATCGTCGGCCGCACCGGCGACAGAACGCAGCCGCTCGAGTTCCGCCTGGTACGGGCTTGGCGGAGCCCCAGCAGGCTCCTGCAGTGTCGGGGCGGCCGGCGGGACCGCTGCCTGCTGCGGCGCGGGCGCCGGCGCCGGTTCGGCAGCGGCGGGGACCGGCGAGATGCGGCGAGAACCGGCGGCCGCCGGTTCCTGCTCTTGCGTTTCAGGTGGTGGCGCCGGCGCGCGCACGGGCGCGACGGGCTCCTGCGGCTCGGGATCTCCCAGGTCGAGCGCCGGCGTGTCGACCAGGTCACCGGCCGACGACGGCGGCGGCGACGGCATGGTCGCCTGGGCTTCGCGCTGCACCCGACCGACGTAGATCGGCATGCCTCAGCGCCCCCACGGCGACCGGCTGATCGGCCCTTCCGGCACGATCCGCCTGCCCAGGAAGTCGTGCGTGCGGTCCCAGTCTTCCCAGTCCATACGGACCGACCGAAGCACGTCCAGCTTCTCGAGGCGATCGCGCAGGTCGGCGGGCAGCCGTTCGAACGCATCGACGTCGCGGTTGGCCTGCAGCCACCGCATGGCCTGCGTGCTGACGGCCTCGCGCGCCTTCTTGATGCTGTCGGCCTCGACGGCCAGCCTCGCCACAATCGAGGGTGTGTCTTCGGGCAACAGCTGCACCTGACGCCCAACCGGCGCCTGCGCATTCCAGTCGCGCCGGGCGCGGTTGATCTCGGCGGCCTCCGCCGCGGCCTTCGCGACCAGCTCGGGGCTCACCTGCGCGCGCGCCACCTGCCCGACCGGCGTGTCGAACGCGCCCTCCTTGCGTTCCCCCGGCGTCCACCAGGTCACGGGACGCACGGCGCCATTGACCCGCAACGTCTCGCGCAGCGCGCCCTCGATCACCTTGTCGACACGTTCCTGTGGCCCCGCCTTCGGCCCCAGCTCCCGGTGCACGCCCTCGAGCACCCAATTGTACCGGTTGGCCTCGTCAGCTCGCGCCTCGCGGTCCACCGGCAGCCACCCGGCTTCCTGCATACGTCGTCGAAGCGTCCTGGTGACCATGGCGTCGTCGACGCTCGGTGGTGCCTGGCCGTGCACCTTGTGCCACTCCGAAACGATGGCACGCTGATCGGCCGGGCTCAGGTCGGCATCGGCAGCCGCCACCAGCTGCTCGAGGGGTCGGGAACGCAGCCAGGCCGGATCCTCTGCCTGCTGCAGCAGGCGCAGCCCGCGCGACGTCGTCACCATCTGGCCGCCCTGCTCGAGCCACAACCGGAACGTGGCATCCCGACCAGTTGCTTCGAGACTCTCGCGCGTGCCAAGCGGCAAGGCGTCGTAGGACTTGATGCGCGCCAGTGAGGCGCCCTCCTGCGCGGCACGCAGCGCCTCCGTGCCACGCCGGTCACGGTCTCGCCACGTGTCGGCGTCGATCTCGCGCAGGCGCCGGCGCGTCGCATCCGCCACCTCCACCGACACGGCCGGTGCGGTCCCGACCTGGTTGCCCAGCACCTCGATCGGTGTCTCTCGGCCGACGCGTTGGTCGACCATCGACAGCTGGTCGATTAGCGGCTTGCCGGTGCCGGCGATGGCCCGGGCCAACCGGAACGACTCCTCGTCGACGGTGGCGCGCCGGACGTGCGAGCGCAGGCCGCGCAACACCTGCGGGTCGATGCGTTCGGCGTGTAGATCCAGGACCTTGCTGGCCTCGCTGGCCCGGTCGTCGCCGACCAGCTCCTGCACGACCGACGCCAAGGCGGCCGAATCGCCCTTCCGTTGTTCGACCTCGACCTGGTCCTTGGACCATCCCAACACGGAGCCCAGCTCAGCGATCGAATCGCGAAAAGCGGAGCGCGTGCGTTCGGCCTCGACGGACAACCTCCCCGACGCGGGGTCGTAGCCCATTTCGAACGCAACGCGCCCCACAGAAGAAACCAGCTCCTCGGCGCGCGCCTGCAGCGTGTCGGCTTGCCAGCGCACGTTCTGCGCGCGGTAGTGGCTGTCGAGCTGGCCCAGCGCGGCATTGGACAGGGCGGCATCCTGTCTCGCCCACAAGGTCGCCACCGTCTTGTCCTTGACCTTGGCGCGCACCGCGCGGCTGTTGCGCTCGATGGCCGCCATGGCAGCCTCGCGACCGTCCACCGCGGCCTTGCCACGGCTCTGCAGGTAGGTGTCAAGCACCTGGCGGTCGGCGACGCGCCGCTGCACGTCGAGCTCGAGCACCCGCGCCTGCACTTCGCGGTCGCGCTCGCGTTCGTACAGAACGGCAGCCATGCGGGCGGTGTCGCGCGCAGCGCCCGCAACCCGTTCGACCGGCTGGCCAATGTCCTGGACGGGCGCTGGCGTCGACTCGGGCGCCAGCGACGCGAGGGCCGGGTCGTCAGGAACGGTGGTACGAGGCAGGCGAATCGGCATGCTAGGACCCCTTGCTGCTGCCACTGGACGATGCACCAGCCGAACCCAGGCCAGCGATCAGCGCTGCCTCGGGCATCGCGTAGCGCGCAGTGCGGCGCAAGTTGCGCTCGGTCACGCGGGCGAACGCGGCCTCCTGGCGTGCGCGCAGGGCTCGGCGCCGCTCGGCGTTGGCCTGCTTCACGCCATTCAGGTTCACGTTGTAGACGTCGATCGCCTCGATCAGCCTGTCGGACAGCAGGACCTCGGCGGCCGATCCGCCGCCGTCGACGCCGCGCCCCGCCGTCGACGCCTCGACCTCGGCGCGCCGCTGTGATCCCTCGAGGCTCAGGCGTCCGATCTCGGAATCGCGCTGGCGAAGCATGCTCTCGGCGCGACGCAGCGCGAACCGGTAGTCGAGTTCCAGCATGCGCGCGCGGAAGCCCTGCGTGTCGGCCGCCTGCTTCGCCGCGATCTGCTGCATCGACACCTGGTGGTAGCCCGCGTACGCACGCGCCAGCTCGCTCGCCACCTGCGCAGTGACCTGCTCGTAGTTCGGCCCGTCCTCCTTGGCTGCGTACTCGTCCGCGTAGGCTTTGCTCGGCCCGCTGATCTCGCGCTGCTGCGGCCGCTGGCCCTTGCTGGCCCACCCGCTCAACAGCAGGCCGTCGGCGCTGTCATCGCTGCCGGTGTCGCCGCTGTCCTGGTCGAATCCCTGCCCCAGGCTCAGCTCGTCATAGCGGACCGGGCGCGACTTCTCTGCCCACGGGCGGCGATCTGGAAGGCCGAAGGACGACATTGGGTCAATCTCCCCCCAGCGCCATCTCGGCGCTGACGGACACGATGTTGAGCGGAGCGGCACCAGCCGCCCGGATGAACAGCTGGCCGTCGCGTGTCCACGTGCCCGGCACCCGCACCTCGATGATGCCGGAGAACGGTTGGCCCGGCGTGATGTCGACCGGCACCTCCATCTGGTCGAGGCTCGGGCCGACCTCGAACGGGCCGCTGGCCTCCACGCGCACGTAGACCTTGCTGACGTTCTTGGTCTTGCCCTGCCCGAACGCCTCGACCTGGAAGGCCGCCGGCACGGTCTGGACCTCCATTGGCAAGGCCAAGCCGTAGATGACGGTGCTGGCCGGCGTGTCGAGCGTGAAGGCGCCGCCGACCACCACCTTGGGCGTCTGCTCGAGGCCATCGGCCCACACCAGCACGGTCTGACCCTCGAGGTGCTGCGCCGTCGTGATGGTGCTGACGGACGCTCCGGCGTAGCGCGCGCCGCAGTCCACGTGCCAGCTCTCGGCCCAGGCGGCCGGCAGCATCGGGGCGGTTCGCTCGATGTAGCGCACGGTCGCGCCATTGATGACCCTGCGCACCGCCACGTAGACGCGGTCCTCGTCGCCCTCGCCGCCCACCGACACCGACTCGATCGCGCCAGCGCCGGCGTTGTGCTGGTGCCAGGCGAACACCTGCTGGCTTGGCACGAACGTGAGGCCGCGCATGCCGCCATCGGACCCGACCGCCCACGCAATCGACAGCGGCGCCATCTGGGCGGCCAGCTGGCGGATCGTCCGGCCATGGAACAGGTGCGTCGCGCGCTCGCACTGGTCCACCGTCACGTAGCCGCCCTCGGCCTCGCGGAACCCGATCGCGTAGACGCGACCTCCACGCCGCGCCGCGAACAGCCCGGCGTTGTGCATGACGATTGGCTGCACGCCACTGGCCCCGATCGCGCTCTGATCCGAAGCCACGAAGCTGTCGGGCGTCAGCACGTCGGTGTTGCTTGGACTGATCCGAATGGCCGTCGTGTCGGTCAGCATGACCAGCTGGCCGAGGACCAGCGCATGCCGGACCGTGCAGCTGCTGCGCGTCTTCAGGCGCTGATGGATGCGGTCCGTGGCTTTGACCGGGATGCTGTAGCCCATGTCGGACTCGGTGTTCGACCTGGTCAACCACACGTCCTGGCCAGCCTCGGCCAGGCCCGCGACCACGCACCGGCCTTGGAAGTGACCGACGCAGCGCGGCAGGTTCGTTGCGGTGCTGGGCGCCAACGCGAAGTTGTTCGGCGCGCTCGCGACCTGCGCGTCGACGTCGGGTGGTGTGATGCCAAGGCTCGGCGCGACCGTTCCGTCGTCCACGAATGACGTGCCGGCGGCCTCGCCGAGCAGACCGAACAATCCCGTGCTGGTGCTCAGCTTGTAGACGCGATACCGGACGGCACCCGACACGGCCGACCACGTGACGGTGTTCGCCGACCCCGTCGCCAGCAGGTTGTTCGACACGAACGCCGTGGCGCTGCGCAACGACTCGCGCAGGTCGGCGTCCATCGCGGTGACGACGTAGGTGTTGGCCGACACAGAGCCCAACCGCACCACCCGCGCCGTGCCGGCCGCCGCGGCCGCAACGAACGCGATGAACGCTCCGGTCGCCGGATCGACCGGGTCGAACGTGCGAGCCGCACCGCCAGCGTTGTTGATCGAAAACGTCCGGCCGTCCAGTTCGGGCCGGCCCGTGCCCTCGATCAGCACGTGGTCGAGCCCAGGGGTCAGCAGGTGATCGGCCACCGTCGTGATGCGCACGGCGCCGCCGTTGTTGCCGACCGTTGCAATGCCGATCGTGTCGCCGCGCGTTGTCGCGGTCGCGACCACGCCGGTCGGCGCTGGCAGCGGCGGCGCGAACGTCACCTGGCGCCATTGCCAGTGCAGGTACTGGATGGCTGGACTTGGCGGGACCGCCACCACCTCGCACAGGTAGGTGCGGCCCGTGGCGATGCGGAGCACGTTCTCGTTCTGGCTGTGCGTGATCTCGAGCAGCTCGGCATCGGTCAGCAGCAGCGTCGTCGGGATCTCGTACTCACCGGTCGCCGGCATGACGTACCAGAACGCTTCATTGCCGGCGTTGGCCGGGATCGACAGGTTGTTCGCGTCGATCGGCCTGGTCTGCCGGCAGTAGTAGATCGTCGAGCCCATGCTGACGAGCTCGCCGACCGAGTAGCTGCGGTGCATGCGCAGCGCGCCGCCGTTCGCCCCGTTCAGGTCAAGCGCCAGCCCGCCGATCGCTGCCGACACCTGGATGGCCGTCGCGTTGACCACCAGAGCGAAGCCCGTGCGCAGGTCGCCGGCCGGCGTCGTCAGGGCTGCGGCCGCAGACGCGTCGACCGTGAACTCGATGGGCTCGCCGGTCTCGAGGCCATGCGCGGCCGAGAAGGTGATCGTGTCGGTGGCGAAGTTGACGTCGGCCGCCACGAACGGCCGGTTGACCACGTACGCCAGCGTCTCCCAGTACGTGTTGTTGGGCGGCGCCTGGTTGGTGTGGGCCAGCCGGCAGCAGAAGAGCGGCCCGCCATTCGTCACGAGGTCGCCGACCACGTAGGCCGTGGCAGCATTCCAAGCCCGGTTGACCAGGACGGTGCCGCCGAGCCGGTGCAGCCGTGCGTATCCAGGCGCCGACGGAGCCGCCGCGAACTCCTGCCGGTGGCCCAGCTCGACCTGCAAGCCTTCGCCGCCATTCGCCACGAACGGCACCAAGAGACACGGCCGATCTGGATTGCGCGCCGCCCGCACGAACTCTCGACCAGGCATGCGACGCAGCGCCCCGGTCGTCTGCACGACGGCGTTCCGGATCAGTGCCGCGCCCTGGCCGTACTTGGGATCGGTGGGCCGGCCGAACATCTCGACCGACAACTCACCGCCCACGAAGCTCTGCGGCAGCGTCTGCACGTCACTGCTCCGGCAGCCACGGACACGACGGTGGCGGCGTGACGTCGCGCCCGAACTGCGCGTCGTCGGCCCTGGCCTGTGCAATCAGGCCCAGCGACATCTGGAGCAGCTGCTGTGAGACCGCAGCACCAGTCTTGCCCTTCAGCAGCACACCGGCCAGCTGGTGGGCGGCGTGGTAGATCAGCGCCTTGCGAGCCATCGGCGCCCAGTTGCGCAGCTCCACGGTCGCCGACGTGTAGACCAGGACCGCGTTGGCCTGGTTGGTCCGCAGCACCCGGAAACCGTCCTCGGTCTCGAGGCTGTAGTCGGCCGGCGCGACCTTGGCATTGGTCACGTCGCTCGCACGCAGCCCCACGGCCAGGCGCCGCAGCATCGTCTCGACGACCTGCATGTCGGAGGCGGCCTCCGGATCGAGCGCCAGAAGCGGCTTCAGCAGATCGGCCGGCACGCCGTAGGCATACTGCCAGGCGCTGCTCGCGCTCACGATCTCGAGGCCGGCCGCCCGCTTGGTCGCGAAACTCCACTGGTGCGCCTGCAGGACGAAGCGGCGCGCCTCGCGCATGATCGGAGCGGCAACGCGTGCGTGCGTCGTGGTCGGCACGTCGAGCGACGGCACGTTCGGCGTCTCACCCAGCAGCTGCAGGGCCTCGATCGCGGCCTCGACCATGTCCTGGTCGAACCCGAACGCGAACGCCTGTTCGATCAAGCGCGACAACGCCTCGGCCGCCAGCCTCGCGTTGCGCGCCATGCCGTAGCCATTGAAGTGCGCGCTGTCCGTGGCGACCTTCGGGCTGTCGTTCGTGTCGATGCTGGCGCCAAAGCCGTCGAGCGCTGCCAGGCGACGCAGAGCCGCGTTGACCAGGCCGTCGACGTCGCCCGCAACCGTGCCGGTGTAGGACGTGGTCGACACCGGCAGGCTCGGCAGCTCCCACGGGTCATGCGTCAGCTGGGCCCACTGGAACGGCACGCGCGCGTCTTTCGGATACGGCGATTGCCCGGCCTTCACGATGACGCCGCGCAGCCACGCGATGAACGTCGACGCGGTCCGGAACGCCAGCTCACGCTGCGCCGGCGACAGGATGGAGTCGCTCTCCATCTGGTAGCCGTCGATGGCCAGCTGCCGCAGCGTCTGGTTGATGCCCAGGCTCGCCTGCACGGCCCGAGGCCCGATGAACTCGATCAGGCGTCGCAGCCGCGCCGCGAGGCCGGTCGGGTCGCTCGGCGTCCAGTCGTAGGATAGGTCGTCGTCGAACCAGCCGATCCGTCCCTGGTAGCTGTACGACAGGTTCTCATTGCGCAGCGTCTGGCTGCTGCTGTTGATGCCCAGCAGCGTCACGATGACGCGGCGGCCCAGGCCGTTGGCCAAGCGCCAGGCCGTGTCGACGATGCTGCCGAACCGATGGCGCGGCTTCCACGACAGCCGCGCGACCGAAGCGCTCTTCGGTACGACGCCCGCGACGGCACCTGGCAGAGGCGTGAGGGTCGCGTCGTACGGAGCCAGGTAGACCTCCGACCCGTTCGCGGTCGTGCGTTGCATGCGAACGACGCGGTAGATCCCGTCGACGCTAGGCGTCTGCCCCATGCCGCCCAGCTGCACCAGGTAGCCGGGCCGCAGGAACGTCTCGAACGGCAGCACGCCGGTCGCCGGGTCGTGCGTCGTGATGGTCCAGGCGACCTTGAGCGTGCCGCTGTCGGCACCAGTGCCCAGCGCCACCGTCATCTGGGCGGCGGCCGTCGTGGCGGTCGAGGCCACGGCCAGCGCGTTGACCGCGACGCTGACCGGCACGGCAAGCACAGGGTCGCGGCCTACGTAGCACCCGCGGAGGCGACCGCGCGGTCGACTGTAGATCACGCCCTCGGACGCGGCGCCGTCGAACCCGATTCCACCGGGCTGCATGTCGTCAGGCGGGTACAGGAACCCCTCGCCGGCCGTGTAGTGGTGCGGGTTGTTGCGCCAGTGCGGCAGGTGCAGGTGGAACGCCAGGTTGGTTGCGACGGCCGGCTGGCCTCCGACCCACGCCTTGACCGTCACGGTCGTGGTGGTGTTGCTCGCAACCTCGCCCTTGCTGCCGGCAACACGGATGAACCCGTCTGCGTAGATGCCGTCGTCGATCAGCTGGCCGCCCTGCAGCGTGCACACGAGGCCCGCGACCTGCACGGTGCCAACCGCGCCATGGCCTTCGATGCCCTCCTGCCAGGAGAACGGAAGGACCAGCGCCAGATCCTCGTGCCGAACGACGTCGGGCCGCAGCGTGACGCCCGGCACGACCGGCGGGTCGGTCGGGTAGGGGCCGGGCTCGATCGGCTGAAACGGCACCACCATGAGGACGTTGTCGTACGTCTTCCAGCGGTCGCGCGCGTGCACGTAGCCGGCAAGGTTGGCCAGGCACCGCAGCATGGCGCCGGCCACACCTCCGTTCGTGTCGAACGCGAGTTCGGTGCCGCCGATCGTCGAGGCGATCGTGTAGGTGCCGTCCGACAACACCGTGTGGACGTAGTAGGGCTGGTGCGGTGTCAGCTGCGGCGGGATGGCTCCGCCGCCCGAGAACGCGATGGCGCTCCCGCTCGTCAGGTTGTGGTTGGCGTGGTTCACCACGCCGGGCGGCCCGGCCGTGAACGTGGCGGTCGCGAGCGCGCCGGCGGCCGACGTCCACTGCACGAGCAGGCACGGCCTGGCCGTGCAGGTGTGGGTGCCGGCTCCCCCAATCAGATCCACAGCAGCGCCCCAGGGCGTCCTGGCCACCCGGAACGTGTGCTCGGTGGCATCGCGCACGAACAGCACTTCGCCGGCCGTCAGGCCAGGCAGCGCGCCAGTCGTCTTGAACTGCACCTGGCTGCCGTCTCGACGTCCGTGCGACACCCACAGGACGCGGTCCGACACCAGATCGAAGGTGACGGTCGCGGTGGCCGACGGCGAGCAGCGCAGCACGTTGGCGTGGCCCTTCCGCACGGTCGAGTTCGTGTTGACGAGCGGCTCGCTCCAGTCGTGCGCCACCAGGCGCAACTCGCCGCCGACCCAATCGTCGATGCGCAGTTCCTCAGCGACCGTGACGATCGCCTGCGAACCGGCCTGCCCGAGTGCGACGCCAGCCTGCGGGTTGTCGTTCAGCGCGTTGGCGATGGCCAGGATGCACAGGTCCTGGCCGGCTGCGCGCAACGCCAGGTGCGGCGCGGCCAGGAACCCCTCCTTGTCCCGGTCGCCCCAGGGCCGACGGTTGCTCTGGCCCCACGCCACCAGGCCCGCCTCGTCGGTGTCGGCAAGCCGTTCGAGCACGGAGCGCATGGGCGCGCCTCAGGTCAGCGCCCGCCGGCGCCGACCTTGGCCTGCTTGGCGCGCATGTCGTCGCCGACATAGCGCACGCCGTCGACCGGATGCTCGAGCACCACGGTGCGGCCGTCCGGTGCGACCCGCACCACCTCCCAGACGTCCGGATTGACGACGTAGCCGTCTGGCACGTCGACGATCTGGCCGTCGATCTGCACGCCGGTCTCCGTGATGTCGGGACCTTCGACGAACTGCACGCCCTTCGGTCCCGTGATCTGCGTCGCTTGCTTGGCCCGTAGTTTCATCGTGTCGAGTCTCGAGGTTGTGTGAAGAAGGCGCCGCCGGCTCAGTAGCCGGCCGGCGTTGCGAGCGGCATGGACGGCAGCGCGTGGAACGACAGGAAGGCGTCGACGCCGCCGGCGGTCCAATCGGCCTGGCCGATCGGCACGTCGGCCTCCATGCCGAGCGTGATGAAGCGCAGGCCGTTCGGTCCCAGGACGCGCGTGATGTCCGACATCGGCGGAATCGCGACCGACACCATGGTGCCGGCCACGAGCCCAGCCGTGACGAAGTCGTGCGAGCGCGCGATGATCAGGGACTTGTTGGTGATGACGTTGCCGAACGCCGTGTTGTCGTCGACGAACACGGCGAACCGCAGCGTGTTCAGCGCACCGTTCGCGTAGGACGTAGCGATGCGGAAGTTGGCATGGATGGGGCGGCCCCGCGCCATGTCCATGACGGCGCCCAGGTCGTACCAGTTGGGCGCGAGCGTGTCGGGGAAGAACGCCGGCAGCAGGCCCAACGCGAACAGCGTCGGGCGTTGGTTCTTCGCGAAGAACAAGGTGTCGTCGATCATGGGGTCAGTACCCCGCCGCGTACGCCTTGCCGGGGAACACCGTCGACGCCTTCGGCAGGAGCCGCGCCGAGATGGCGCCCGCCGTGTTGTTGCCGACGTTGACCGTCTGCAGGCGAAGGTGCGTCAGCGCAGTCGCGGGCAGCGACGCCAGCGCCCCCATTGGCAGGATGATGCGCGTGCCACCAACCGCCTGGCCCGAGGCATTGATGGTCGGGGCCACGAGACCCGCGATCGCGATCGCAGCGGTCGTTGCCAGCACAACGTTGCTGCCGCCGCCGACGTCGACCGCACAGACCTGGAACTGCGCGGAGGTGCCGCCCGCGAACGTCGTCGACACCACGATCTCGACGTCCGGCATTTCGCCGCCGCCCGCGATGTCCTGTGCCACGCCCTGGTCGATCCAGTCGGCAGACTGCACGGTCGTGCCGTTGCCGAACACGTTCTGCGCGTTGCAGAACTGCAGAAGGTTGTCGCTCGCCATTTCCGTGTCCTCGTGTGCTCAGTGTGTTTGGTGCGGCGAGGTCGCGAAGTGCGGCCTCGCCACGCTGCATCCAGGGCCGCAACCGCGGCCCTGCGCGCTCAGGCAACCAGCTGCTCGGTGCTCAGGATCTGGTCCTGCCGGCGCACCGCGATGTCCATGATCTTCAGCTGGTCGAACGTGCCGAACTGCGTGATCGCCTTCTCGATGGTCACGGCCGCGTTCGACTTCTCGTACGCGATGTGCATGATCAGCGCGTAGAGCACGTCGTTGACGTACAGCACCATGGTGCCGGGACGCCTGATGCGCATGCGCGCATCGATCACCTTGTGGATGAAGTTCGTCGTCGACGTCGGCGACTGCGTGTTGTTCAGCGCGATGGCGTGCGCGACCTCGACGTTGCACAGCCGCACCACCTGCGGCCACGCCTCGATGACGAGACCCACGTGCCACACGTGCTCGGTCTGCAGCACCACCAGCTGGTTGCCGTTCGCGAGCGTCTTGACCTGCAGGCCCAGGTCTTCCTTCGTGTACCCGGCGGTCGTCCCTTCCGGGAAGATGCCGTACACGTCACGGCCCCAGCACACCAGGTAGCCGGACGTGACGCCGTTGTTCGTCGTGCCCAGGCAGTTGATGACGTTCTTGGCCTTGTTGCCCGACAGCGAGTTGTAGAGCGTCGCGAAACCGTAGATGTCGCGGTCGTCGGCGTTGCGGTTGCCGTACATCTCCATCTTGCCGAACAGCTGCTTGAGCGATTCGGCGAAGTCGGCGTCCTCGAGCGCACGGATCTGGCCGGTGGCCCCGCCGATCTTGCTGGTCTCCCGCGGCACCGTGCTGAAGCCGGTGAGCATCGTGCAGGCTGCTCGTTCCTCGGTCGCCTGGCCCTTGCTCTCCGGCGTGCCCTCGCCGTAGCGCGTCTTCGAAGCCGTCGGCAGCTTCGTCTTGACGCGGTACAGGTGCGTCGTGCCGTCGTTGCACACCGTCCACGGCATGTCCATGACGGCATGGTTCATCTGCGCCAGGATGTTGATCTCGGGCAGCACCTTCCCCTTGTGGAAGTGCTTGGACCACTCGATGACGTTCTTCCAGACCGATCCGATCGCTGCCATGGTTCACTACCCCCGCGTGCCAGACGCGCCGTGCCGCGCAGCGGATCGGTCGTAGCCTTGCGCGATCTCCTCCAATGGGTCGAGGTCGCGCGGAGCCGTGGATCGGTCCGATGAACGGGGCGGGCGGTCGTTGGTCCGCTGGCTTTCGTTGGCAGCCAGCAGATCGATGAAGTCCGGGTCCACGGCGAGGACGGAGCCCCGGACGAATGCTTGGAAGCGCTCGGACGAACGAGCGAGCGCGCGCTTGGCCATCCGCACCACGTCGACGGCCTTCTGGCCGTGGCGACGTTCCATCTCGGCGCGGTGCTCGGCCTTGAGCTCGTCGACCATGACGCGCTGCTGCTCGACGGCGTCGCGCTGGATCGCCGGCAGGACCGTGTCGAGCAGATCCTTGGCGACCTCGGGCGCGATCCCGTGCTTCTGCAGGGCGGCCCGGTAGACCTCGAGCACCGGCTCGCGGTACGTCAGACCCTCAGGCGCGTCGCCGAAGTCGTACACGATCGGCGCCTTGTCCTTGTCGGCATCGCCGTCGGCCGGCTTCTCGCCGGCATCGGCCTCCTCCGGCTGCTCGTCGCTCTCCGGCAGGTCCGCGTCGAGCGACGGTTCCGTGTCGGCGGCCTTGTCGGCGTCGTCGAGCGACGGGACGGCGGGCGCCGGCTTGTCGGCGGGCGCTGATGCGGGCGCAGCAGCTGCAGGAGCCGGTGCGGCAGGCTTGGTTGCCGGCGCCTTCTCCGCAGCGGGCGCGGCGGTCGCGGCGGTCGCGGCGGCCTTCGCGGGCGCGGTTGCAGGTGCGGCAGCTGCAGGAGCTGGTGCGGTTGCGGGTGCGGCAGGAGCTGGAGTCTTGGGCGTCGTCATGGCGTCACCGTGTCGAGGACGGTTTGCTGGGCGATCTGGTCGGCAGCCCGCAGGGCGTTCTCGCGCTCCTGCAGGTACTCGGCCTCGAACCGCAACCACCCCTTCGGGTCGTACAGCTGGCAGCGCTCGCGGATCAGCAGGCCGAGGTTGCGCAGCGCCGCGGTGGCGGCCAGCTGCTCGAGGCCCTGCGCGTCCGACATGGCTTCGGCGCCGGTCGCGTGCAGCACCTGACGCAGGAACCGACGGCCGTGGCCGTCCTGCAGGATGGCGCGGAACATTGCCGCATTCCGACTCTCTGCCTGGCCGTCTTTGTCCTGGTCGAACTGCACGTGCAGTATAGTGCACACTGCGGACGGCAAGCGCAATAGGCAGTAGGGAGCCGACGCGGCGGCTACCTCAGCGCGTACTTGCGGAACGCCGCGGCGGCAAAACCGGCGGCGCCGCCGTAGTCCTGGCCCCAGTTCGGCCACCAGGCGGCGCCAGGACCGCCCCCGATGCCGACCGCAGCCAGCTCGGCGTCGACGTGTGCCGGCGGCCCGACGATGAACTGGCGGGCCCACCGCAGGGCCCACGGATTGAGCGCCTCGCTCTCGCCCAGCACCTCGCAAGCCGCGATCGACCCGATCTGCGCAGCGCCGGCCTGCGTCCAGTAGCGGAACGCCCAGCCGATCGTGCTGTGGTCGGGTGCGTACGGGTCGCCCCACTGTGCCGGCGGCAGCGCGCAGGCCGTGCCATCCCATCCCGGCTGCAACGAGAACGGCCAGGCCGCATCCCAGCCGCCCCACCACCAGACCACGCGCTTGAAGTCGTCTTCCGGCCAGCGGCGGCCCAGCACAGGCGTCGGGTCGGCAAAGATCGGCAGCCCCCACAGGTGGCCCATCAGCACCACGGGCGGTTTCCAGCCGACGTTGTGCCCGCCCAGCGGGTAGCGCCGCCGACCCGCTACCGCCGCGCACAGTGAATCCAGCCCCCTCTGCACCAGCGCGTGCACGAGCGCGCGGCGCACCTCGAGCGGCAACGTGCTCACCGCGAGCAGCATTGCGTCACTGGTGGCGGCCGCCTGCGCCGTGCCGTAGCCCTGGTGGCCCTGCAGGAACGGCACGCGGCCGGCCTCCCACCACTCGCCGTAGACGTCGCCGGCCCACCGCCGGAACAGCGGCAGGGACCGCTCGACGCTCGGTGGTGTCGCGCCCCAGCCCGACGGATCGATCGGTCCGATCGGCCGGTAGAGCGACGCGACGTCGACCACCGACGGCAGCCGCGCGAAGTCCGTCAGCGCCTCGGGCAGCGGCGATCCCCGCAGAAACGCGACCAGCGGATTCGTCGGATCGCCCACCGGCGACGGGCAGTAGAGCGGGCCAACTCGCGCGACGTCGACGTCGTACGGCACGAAGACGATGCCGAGGCCCTCGTCGAGCGGCCCGCTGCCCGTCCCCTCCGGATTGCCGCCTTCGCTCCCGCTGCACAGGATCAGGGCATCGCCGGCGTGTGCGACCCTCGGGAAGGTCGTGCGCAGTCCGGCGAACTCGGCGTTGTTGGTGGCGGGTAGGTTCCAGGCCGATGCCAGCACGCCGACCGACGACGCGGCCGACACGACCGTCACACCCTCGCGCGGCGTCGCGACCAGCCAGTTGCGGTTCCTCGCCTGCTGCGCCGCGAGGTGGCCTCGGATCGTCACGGACAGCTGGCGCTCGACCAGCACCTGCTGCCCAAGCACAGGCAGCGGCGCGGCCATGGCGCGCATCGCCGGCAAAGGCATCGCCGTGCGCAAAGCCTCGAGCGCTTCGGCGCTGACCGGCACGGGCGCCGGCACGTGCCGCGCCTCGATGCCCATGATCTCGTCGGATGTCGGCGCCGCGCACGCGGTCACCAGCAGGAACAGCCAAACCCAGACGTGTCGCATCGTTCCTCCGTTTTCCCGTTTCCCCGTCATGCCAGCGCGAAGATCGCCACGCGCAGGAACTGCAGCGCGACGGCGCCGAGCGGCGCCAGTAGCGCGGCCTGCTCTTCGGCCTTGCGCGCCAGTTCGTGCCGCCGTTGTTCGTCGCGGGTCGACGCGATGGCGCGCAACAGCGACACCGTCGAGTCCGGCACGCGTTCGCCAGACTCGACGGCCCGCGCCGCGCCGGCGGCCGCAGCGACCAGCGTGGCGTCGTCGAGCTCAGCCACGATGCTTGGCCAGCAGTTGCGCGGCTGTCATCAGCACGACGGTCGCGAACACCGGCGACTTCGGATCGATCGCCCGCAGCTCGGTCTCGTCCAGCACGCCATCGCCGTTGCGATCGACGAGCCGGAACATCTCCGGCGCCCGCCGCTGGAACTCCGGCACCAGCCACAGCTGCACGGCGGCCGCGCCGTAGACGCGCAACAGGTCCTCGACCGTCGTGTCGCGCGACACCACCGCGGCCTCGTCGGCCGTCAGCTTGGCGTCCCAGGCAGCCAGCAGCTCGCCGAGAAGCGGCGCCTCGAGCGCGTCGACGGTCCGGTCGGCCGTCGTGTCTCGCACGGCGCGCCAACGATCACGGTCTGCCGCCACGTCGGCGGCCGTGGGTCCTGTGGCACACGAACACAGCAGCAGAAACGCCAGCGCAGCCAGCGCGGCCCATCGTCGTCGCGTCATCCGATCCTCCTGCGTTGCAGTTCGTCGACTGTGCGCACGTGCACCGTTTCCAGGGTCCGGCGCATTTCTTCGTGCATGTTGGCCTGCGCCAGAGCCATCCGGTCCAGGTGCTCGACGATGCGCGTCTGTGCGGTGGTGTTGGCGGCGGTGGCGGCCGACGCCTTGTCGGCGACGTCCGTCGCTCGATCGATGCTGGAGACGAACCGCCCGCACAACCACTTCACCAGCCACACCACCAGGCCAATCACGGACAGCAGGACAGCGGCGAGCAGCGACACCAGAGTCCAGTTCTGGTTGTGACTCAGCGCGTCCTGAAGGGCAGCGATCATGCGGCCGCTCCCTCCGGAGCGCGGACAGCAGCCAAGCCCTGCGCCATCTCGATGCCCTGCTGCGCGGCGGCCGCCACGCCTTGCGCCTGCGCTCTCTGCGCCCGTGCCTGCTGCAGCTGCGCGACCTGCTCGATCGGAGCCAGCACGGCGACGGGCGCGCCCTCGATCTCGGCGATGCGCCGGATCGCCGCACCTGCGTCGAGGTGATCCAGGACGGACGGGTCCACCTTTGCGAGCTCCGCGCCGACGGCGAACGTCCGCACGATCGCGTCGAGCTCGCCCTGGCGCTGACGCCTGGCCAGCGGACTGATCTGCTCGATGTCGATGATCTGTTCGTCGAGGCTGTCGGGCAGATCGGGCAGCCGGCCGAGCCGGCGCGCGATCGCCCACATCCATTCGACGTAGGGGTTCAGCAGCTCCTCGTTCATCCGGAACACCGCCGGCAGGAACTCGACCAGGTCCTCAGACTTGCGCAGCTCGGCCTCGCCGCGCGTCATCTGGTGGTGGATGCGGCGCAGCCCCGCGACGATCGTGGCACCCAGCACTTCGCGGATCTCCTGACGCTTGCGCTCGATGTCCTGCGCCAACTCCGACAGCTCCAGGTCCTGCACTCGGAACAGCGGCTCGACCTTCGAGCCCGGCCCGAACAGCTTGGTCGACTGTCCCGACAGCGCCTTCACCTCGTGCGCCTGCAGACCGGCCGGAAGCTGAAACGCCGGCACGGTCTTCAGCGCCATCGCCTGTCCGTACCGGTAGATCATCTGGCGCAGCTGCACGAGGTGCGGGAGCGCGTCGTGGCCAAGGCCGTACGCGTAGGCGCTGCCCGACAGCTTGCCCCACCGCCAGACGAACACGGGGAACGCTTCGAAGCCACGCACCGCCAGCGTCTGGTCGCAGTCGCCTGCGTCCTCCCAGTAGACGCTGCGCCAAGGTAGTTCCTTCGAAGGGTTGGGGTTTCGACCGTCGCGGTCCGGCTCGATTGCGTGCCACACCGGCACCACCGTGTCCCAGTTGCCCAGCTCTGCTTCGGCGCGCGACGATGGCGACAGAGCATCGAGGCCGAACTCCTGGACCAGCTGCCCGACCGTCATGGTCATGCGGCGGTAGCACGTGTCGACACGGCCGCGGTGGTCTTCCTCGATGCAGTACTCGCCGACCGTGAACGGCTCGAAGCGCCAGTCGTCGACGTCGTCCTCGACGATCATCGCCGCGCCCTGTCCGAACGCCACGAACTCGCGCATCGGCTCGGGCAGCACGTGGTTCGCGTTGCTGCTGTTGTGCAGCGACAGCAGGCGAGCCGCCACCTCCTCGAGGAATCCACGCCCTTCGTCGTCCTGCGCGAACCGGTCACGCACGCGCATCCCGAACCACGCCGAACTCGCCGGCATGGCGTTGGCGAAGATGGCGGACGCCGTCGTGGCGATCGACAGGTGCCCGATGGCGTCGACCTGCTTGTCGTTCCACTCGCCTGCCCGCTGTGTGCCGTGCGGGTCGAGCAGGTACGGCAAGCGCGACGGCATGATGTGCTCGGCCACCTGCGTCGTGAACTGCAGCCACGGTTCGCGCTTCGTCAGCAGCCGGGCCGCGCGTTCTCGGCATGCCTTCAGCAAGGAGGCCGTCTCTGGTCCGCTGGCGCGCGACGGGACGGGCATGCGTCAGATCCCCAGCTGGCCAGGGCGGCCGAGCAGTAGCCTGTCGGCGTCGATCGACCCAGAACCGCGCTGCGGTTTCCGCTGGTCGGCCAGCAACACGTCGAGGTCAGGACTCCGCTGCGCCGCCTTGTTCTCGTCCTCTTCCGCCCGGCGCGCGTCGGCAAGCGCCGCCTGCTCGGCCTTTGCCGCGGCGTCGCGCGCCTCGCGCCGACCCTTCCGCGCAACGGCAGCCTGCGTCTCGCCGGCGTAGATCGCGTACCCCAGCGCCGCCACGTTGACCGCCGCCGCTACCATGGATGTGCACTATAGTGCAGGAGGCCGGCGGCAAGCGCAATCGTCAGCCGTTCAATGCCGCAACCAGGCGGTCGGCTGCACCTCGAGGTAGACGGCCTGCTCCTCGAACGCCAGTGCGGTGGCCAGGCGGTGCAGGCGGCTCCGCGGCAGCACCCCGATCCGAAACGTGGCGACTCCCCGCTGGCCGGCGATCTCAACAGCCCTGCGGATCAGCGCCTTGCCCCACCGCCAGCGAAACGCCTTGCGCACGTAGAGCGACAGCGTCTGGCAGCTGCTGCTGGTGTTCCAGAACTCAGGCCCGCAGCACGCCACCAGGTATCCCTCGAGCGCGCCGTCGACCTCGAGCACCAGGCAGATCAGCGCGCCAGCGTCCTCCAGGTCGAGCAGCCACTGCCATTGCACGTCAGCCACCAGGCCGGTGGCGGCCGCGGCCTCGACTACCAGGTCGCCGGCACGGGTCCGCAGTTCGTCGACGCTCGTGCGACGGATCATTGGCACCCCGTCGTCTGCGCGATGATGCCCGCGGCCTTCTTCACCATGGACCGCTCCGCGTCCGCCAGCTCGAAGCACAGCCGCCGCCCTTCCTGCCCCAGCGCGTCGAACGTGCCGCACCCCACCAGGTAGTCCAGCGCCCGCCAGGCGCGCCATTCTTCCGTTGCCACCAGTCGCGCCTCGATCGCGCGTGCCTGATCGACCGTTGCCCGGTAGTGCAGGCTCCGCATCTGGAACGTCAACACCTCTTCGTTCTCCCAACTCAAACGCCACCTCCAAAGCCAGGCTCCTCATGCTGCGTGGCGGGCCGCTCCTGCCACGGCCGGCGCCGCATCCCCCGGACCACGCCCGCCAGCCCATCCTCCTCGCGCCGGATCGCCGCAACCGGGAACGCGAACGTCAGAGCGAAGCCATCGCCCCAGTCCGTGGACCGGCCCAGGCGTTCCTTCACGGCTTCCTTGGGCTCCAGGATCTGTTGGCCCTTCGTGTTCCAGCCCACCTCGGGCTCGACCATGTCCTGCACGAGCTCAGGACACTCCACGACGGCACCGCCTTCGCGGATCCACTCGGCCGCGCGCGCGTACATCTCGATGCGCTTGTTGGCGTATCGCGACGGATCATCGGCTCCGCCACCGAACCACACCGGCACCGGCGTGACGCCGAGCGCCCGCAGCTGATCGATCACACCGACGCCAGGCCCGCCGGCGTCGACGAACACCGTGACGACGCCCAGGTCCTGCACCATGCGCGCCACCTCGCCGGCGATCGTGATGCTGCTGGCGCCGCGCAGCACCTTGGGCTTCATGGCCAGGCGGCCGCGCCGCGGATAGATCACGGCCGCATCCGTCACCTGGCCGACGTCGACGCCCAGCACCAACGCCTGGTGCACGTCGTCCTCGACCTTGCGTGCCATGGCGGCCTGCAAGTCGGCCAACGTCAGCAGCCGACCGACCTCCTGCTCCGGGAACTCGGCGAACACGTTGATCAGCACCCACGGGTTCGTGCGCCCGTATGCCTCGATCTGTTGGCGCGCCCACTCCTTCGACACGCGCGGCGTGCGCTCCGGATCGTCCGGGTCGCTCGTCACGTGCACGACACGCCACAGTTGTCGCTGTCGCACGCATGCATGGTGCAGCGCGCCCTTCGGACTGGTGGTGTTGCCCGAGATCAGCAGGCGAATCTGGTCGCCCGGCTTCTTGGTGGCCAGCACGGCGTCGCCGGTCGCCAGCAGCGCCGGTGGCACGCTGCCGGCCTCATCGACCACGAACAACACGTTGCTGCCGTGCAGCCCCGCGAGACTCTGCGCCTGCGTGTTGGCGTCGGCGCTGCGGTTGTACGTGCGCGCGGAAGCGAACCACGTGCCTTCCTCACGGCTCGAGTTCCGCACGATCCGCTCCGGCGACCAGCGGAACAGGTCCTGCAGCAATGGCGACCTCGAGCGCCACAACGCCAGCTCCTTCCACAGCCCGTCGCGCAGCTGGTCACCGCTTGTCGAAACCGCCCCGATGTTCACGCCAGGCTGTGTCGTCAGCGTCCACCAGATGACGAACGCGAGGAAGGCCGTCTTCGCGCAACCCTTGCTCCCCATGATGGCGATGCGGTCGTGTTCGCGAAGCTGGCGCAGCTCTCGATCCTGCCACGGGTCCGGCTCAGCACCCAGGCACTGGCGAACGAACACGTGCGGCTCGTGCGCCCACCGGCGCAACGCCTGGATCTCGTCGTCAGCCATCCTCGTGGTCCTGTGGCTTGGTCTCGGCTTGCGCCAGGCCAAGCGCCTGCCGCAGCTTGTCGTCGAACGTCATGGTGCCGGTCGCCTCGACGTCGAGCTTGTTGCCGTACTTCTTCGGGAACCACTTCGCGAGCAGCTGCAGGCGCGCCCAGATTTGCAGCTTGCGGTGCCCGAGCATGTCCTCGCGTCGCACCTTGGACCATGAGCCGCCTCCGTTCTCGCCGTCGCCCCCGCCTTCTCCCTCCTCGCGCGTCTCACCCAGCAGTGGCGTGTCGGCGATCTCCAAACACTGTTCGGCCAGCTCGTCGTAGCCGATGCGCTTGGCCGCCAGGTAGCGCGCAGCGAACGCCTTGTCGCGTCGGCGCCACTCGTGCACCTGCGTGTGGCTTGGCATGCCGGGCAACCGACAGAAGGCCCGCAGCGGGCCCCCACACGACAGCCAATCGAGAAGGTGATCCTCGATCTCGGGCGTGCGCACCGTCGGACGGCCTGGACCACGCAAAGGCTCTGGCGGCAGCGGCGACGACGACGTGACGCCGGGCGCATCGTCCTCGCGCGCGTGCGTGCGCGAAGTGGAAGGAAAGCCACGCTCCAGACGGACCGTCGCGTCCGAAACCGGATCATCCGGACCACGGCCGCTGTTGCGCTTCTGACGCTTCCGCTGAGGATGCGGCCGCGTCGGCCTCGATCGCGCGGCAGGCTTCTCCGCGGCCGCCGGCTTCCTCGCCGGCGGCTTCTTCGCGGAGCGCTTGCCCTTCTGCCAGACCATCAGGCGCTGGCGTGCGTGCCCTCCGTGCCGGCCTGAGTCCTCCGCTCCGTGCGCAAACGCAGGAACCCAGCGGCGTGCCGCAGCAGGACCAGCGCGTGCTGGTTCTCAGCACACGCAGATGCCCCCGCTTGGATGTTCTCCAACCGACCGATCAGACTCGACAGCAGAGTCTCGTCCGTGACTTCTCCTGCGTTGTCGCGCGCCACCGGGTTCTCGCCTGGTTGTGCTGCTGGGTTCTCGGGTTGCCCCACGTTGCTCTCGTTCTCGTTCGTCATCTTCGCTCCTTCGTTGTCGAGCGCGCCTCACCATGAGCCGCGATCGGTGTTTCGTTCACCACGCTCAGCGTCACAACAACGTGCGCTTCGCTGCCTCGAGGCGCCGGATCGGCGATGCCAAGCACCTCGAGCCTGAACAGGTTGTCGTTCACCTGCAGCCCATCAGCCAGGCCGTCCAGGCCGGCCTTCATGCGCGCCACCAGGTTGTCGATGTCGCGTCGTCGCCGCGTTGACGGGACGAACAACAACTGCACGCGCAGCGGCACCTGCATGGCCTTCCGGCCGCGCGCGATCTGTTCGACGATCTGCCGGCATGCGGCGCGGTAGGTCTTCTTGGCCCGAGCCTGCGGCGCCCAATGCCCGTGGCCGCCGTTTGGCGACAGGGCCGCGCTCGGCCACGGCAGCACAATGCGGACTTGGCTCATGGTCGCGGCAGCTCCGCAGCCTCGCGCAACGCACGGCGAGCCACGCGCGCGTGCAGCGGCGCCTCGAGCTCGGCCGGGCACGACAGTTCGACGAGGGCGGCCTCGTAGATCGCCAGCATGCGCGCCAGGCGCTGATCGGGCTCCGGCGTCGGCCGAGGCTTCGGCCGACCACCGAACATCTCGCGCAGGTAGTCGTCCGGGTGCCATCGGCTCACGGGGCGACGTCCTCCGCGGCGTCGTGGCGCACGCGCGGCCCCTCGACCGTGCGCTGTTCGTCTTGTTTGCACGGGCATGCCGGCTCGCGTTCGCGGCCGCACAGGATCCAGAGGTGCCGCGCGATGCCATCGCCGTGGTTGTCCTCCTCAGCGCCTGCGAGCCCAAACGCCGCTCGCACGCGTTCCATCTCCTCATCGGTGCACGCGCGACGAACCGGCCCGAACGGATGCGTTGCGCTCACGTGATAGTGCGGCGCCACGATGCCAGAGCCAGGAGGGTTCTGCTCGACGATCTCGACGCACGACAGGCAGGCCGCGCCCACGTCGCCATTCAGCCACCCGTCGGCTTCGTGCCCGGTGGCCAGCTTGACGCGCCGAACCAGAGTCCAACCAGGGCCAGACGGTCGTAGCGGAAGCGGTAGAACCTGACGCATCAGTCGATCTCCTCCGACGGACGCCTGCGGTGTGCGGCCGCTTGAGGGCAAGTCGCGAAGTGCACGTGCGTCGCAGGCACCGCGTAGCCACCGGTCGCCAGGGTCTGCAGGACCAGGCGCGCATTCGCGTCGAGAGGCACCGACTTGCCGGCCCGGGTCATCGCCCACGTAATGGAGGCACCACACGAGCGGCATCGCCCAGGCTTGTCGAAATCGACCCGCCGCAACAACAGCTTGCGCGCAGGCTTCTCAATCTCCTCGCGATCCTCACGTGCCATTTGCACCTCCGTGCTCCCAGACCACCGCTCCGCGCATCGCGTGGGCGGCGCACGTCACCCACTTCAGATTCCACGGCATAACGTGCGTGGCGACCTGCGCGCAGCGAAGCCGACCGTGCTTGCCGTGGCAGCACCGCGGCGGCGCCGGCGGTAGCGGCGGCGTCGCTGGCTTCGGCGCCCGCGGTGGCTTCGCTGGCTTCGGCGGTCGGAGAGCTCGCAAAGCCTCGGCCGCGCTTCCGGATCGACGCGCGCGGTACAGCTCGCGTGCGCGCCGGTTCTCACACACGCGGCACCAGCTGTGACGCCCGATTGGCCGCCTCTGCCGAGCGCGGAACTGGTCCGCCAGCAGTTCCGCCGCACACAGCGCGCACCTCATCGTCCCACCGTCAACTGCAGGCCAGGCGACAGCAGGATGCCGCTTGCCGCGACATCGCGCGGCACCAGCACCACCAGCTGCATGGTCACACTTCGGCCGGCCCACTCAGCCGATGGCGTCCAACGCAGTTCGATGCGGCCGCCGTCCTCCGGCGGTCGATGCAACCAAGCGTCGTCCCGCGCCTCCGGCGCAATCAGGCGCGCGTGCGCCAGGTCGACGTGCACCCAGCACCCGGCCAGTCCAGCCCACGTCAGGTCCGCCGACACCGGCTCGCCGGCCGTCTGCAGCAGCAGCAGCGCCGGCCAATCGTTCGGCGCACTCAACGCCAAGGTCGTCCACTGGCAGCGGTACGGCACGCCCACGCGAGGTTCCTGGTGTGACGCCCAGACCATCGGCAGCACACCGATGGAACACTCGCACACGCTGGCGCCGTGCAACAGCAGCTCCTGGCCGACCAGGCGCTCCTGGTCGCCGGCGACCAGCGCGACCAGCCTGCCGAACATGGAGGCGCCCAGTTCACGTTCCGCTGTCGATCTTGGCGCGGCCAGCATCGACGAAACGGTCGGCGCCGGCGCCGGACCGTGCGCGCACGCCACCGCCGCGACGACGGCCGCGACCGCCAGGATTGCCTGGTGCGAGCGACTAGTTCGCACGGGCGTCGAGCTCCACTTTCTGGACCATCGCGGTCAACGCTTGGGTGAGCAGAGCGAACGTCGTCTGCACCAGTACCGTGCCGCCGTCAGGCATCCGGATTCGGAACGTGACCGAGTGCTTGCCTCCGACCGTTCCACCCTTAAGCAGGGCCATGCCGACGAGTTGGCCCTCGTCGGCGTCGCCAGCGTCTGGCCAACACCCGTCGCCGTGCAAGTGGAGCTCGAAGTGCGTCATGCCTGCCTCACGTTCCGCAGCACGTCCTTCAGCACGTCGCCGATCGCGCGCGGATCGCGGCCGGCATCGCCCTCGTCAGCAGCTCGCGCCGCGGCGCCTCGCGCGCGCGCCGCCGCGGCCCGATCCTTGGCCGCCGTTTCGTCCAACACCTCGCGCCAGGCGCCTCCGCCAAGCCAGGTCGCGAACAGACCACCAGCGTCGCCCTGCTTCGTCCTGGCCTGCGCGAGGCCCCACAGGCGGTCGCATTCCGAAGCCAGCATCCGCTCGCCGCGCAGCGCCGCAGCCAGCCGGATGATGAACTGCAGGCGTGGCATCGGAGGAACCCGCTCGCGCAGCGTCGTCCTCAACAGGATTCGCCGCAGGTTCCCCTCCTCGACGTCCCAGTCGATCACGCCGCTGCCGTCCGGCCCCGCCGTGTCGGACTTCGGCGCTGGCATGTCTCGGTCTCGATCGGCGCCTCGCGCGCGCGCGCGCGCGTCCGGGGGTTGTTCCGTACTCCGATCCGATCCGGGTATGCGTGCGCCGCTTTGCGATGGGGGGTGCGCCGCTTCGCGACGCTCAGCGCGCCACTTCGCGACGGGGGGGTGCGCCGTTTCGCGACCCCCCTCGCGTTCCATCTCTTGCGCCACTTCGCGACTCGGCGGCGGGCTCGGTGGCATCTCTTGCGCCGCTTCGCGCTTCATCTCTTGCGCCTCTTTGCGACGCGGACCCGGCGCACAGCAGAGAAGCCACCGACCCGGGATCACCCACCGGTGGATCGCGCCGGCAGCTTCGGCCGCGGCGAGGGCTCGCTGCACCGTGCGCCGCGCCAGGCCGGTACGCGCGCACCACCGGCCGATGCCGGCGACGAGACGCCCCTGCCGGTCCATCTCGCCGGCGACGACGCCAGCGACCAGCAGGGGCTCGCTGCGCAGCCCCAGGGCCCGGACGTCGGCCGACAGCCGGATCACCGCGCTGCGGGCCGCCCAGCGCGTCGCCAGGGCCGCCTGCTGGACGTGCACGCCCGCGGCATCGAACCGCACCAGGCCGGCGGCGATGAGCGCGCGGACGCCGCGGCGCACCGCGCCGACGTGCAGGTCGAGCTCGGCGGCGATCGCCCGCAGGCTCGAGGGGCCACCAGCCGACGCCATCACGTCACCGTTCGCGGCGAGGCCCTCGAAGGCGGCAGCGGCCGCGAGCACCAGCGTCGCCTCGGCCGGATCACCGGCGACGTGCGCAGCGAGCAGCGTGCGGAACTCGCGTTCAGCCACGGCGCCCCCTCGGTTGCAGGGTCGCGTCGCACCACGCGCGCTCGAGCGCCGGCCGTTCGGTCGCGACGACCTCGAGCGTCTCGCAGCGAGCGACGATGCCTCGGGGAACGGCCTCCGGCAGCCGCAGCGCACTGTCCGCCAGGCGCTCCGCATGCGCGCGCATGGCGTCCGTGGCGATCCGCACGCCCGCAGCGACGCCGCCGGCGAACGCTTCGCGCATGACGCGCTCCAAGACCTCGCTGGGCTCGTCGATCCACGCGGGATCCTGTCCGACCTCGTCCCACACCTGCTGCGGAGTCTTCATGGAAACTCACCCCTCGACATTGCCACCTCCCTCCGTTCCCCGGCATTGACTGCACAGGTCCGGCTTGATCCACCAGCACCCGCCCGGGCATGCCCTCTCGTTCGTGCAGCCGCACCGACGGCATCTGCGCAGGCGCGCCAGCCGAGGTTCGCGGCTCCGCTTGCCACGCTTCGGGTCCTTGCGGCGCCTCATGGTGATCTTCAGCCCCTCGCCTTGGCCTTCTTGGTCTTGCCGCCCTTCGCCTCGGCCTTGGCTGCCTTCGCGGCTGCCCGCGACGCTCTCGCCACCTCCTTCGACGCGGCCTTGTCAGCCGCGACGATGCCGGCCAAGGCCGCCTTCAGGTTGATGCCGCACGCTCGCGCGATCGCCTGCCCCTGTTCGGTCCACTTGCCATCGAAGCTCCAGCCACCATCCCTCATGGCGTACTCGATCGCTACCGCCTGCAGTTTCGCCGGATCCTCCTCGAGCAGCCTCTCCGGCTGCTCCCACAGGTCGAACCCGAGATACTCCTTCAGCGCGTGATTCTCCGCGGCTGGCAGCGAGTCGCCGAGACCGTGCAGGATGACCAGCGCCCACCCGTGCGCGGCATGCAGATCGGCCGCGGCGTTGCGGAACGCCGGCAGCACGGACGCGAATGCGCGTTCAACCTGGTCGCGGCGCTTCTTCCGCAGCTCATCTTCCCGGCGACACCGAGCCGCCTGATCTTCGAGGCTCTGCATCGAGGCGCCAACGCTCGACTTCGCCGCTTTCGGAGCGAGCCTCCCGTGTCCAGCGGCCTTCAACGCCGTGCGCAACTTCGCCGGCGCCACGAGCTCACGGGCCGCTTGGTGGCGACCGCGCTTCTCGATCGGCTCGACGAGCGTCACCACCGGCAAGTGCTTGCCGAGCAGCTGGCGCCACGTGCGCTGCTTCGGATCCTGGTGACACACGGCGTCGACGTCGGTGCCGCTCGCACTCTCGGCCTCCTTGCCGCGCAGCACCTTGCCGCCGGCTTCCTCGACCTTGAGCGCGCGAACCTCGAAGGCGGCGCGGGTCTTCTTCGCGTAGCACGACGGCAGCGTGCAGAGCGCCGGCGCCTTCTTGGCGTCCTTGTCGGGCAGCACCTGGTCGAACAAGCCGGCCTGGTTGTTCGTCGCGTGCGGGCAGGTCGTGCAGGCTCCCATGTCCGGCACGAGGTCCTTCTGCCCGGTCGGGAATGGCGCGTTGGCCAGCGTGCAGTGGTACTCGCCGGCGACGAACTCCTTCGCCTGCCGGAACGACATCGGCTTGTGTTGGCTCGTGTAGTCGCCCTTCAGGATCGCCTGCGCGGCCTTCTCCTGGAACTCCTCCGGCACCGTCGTCAGCAGCTGCGCGATCGACAGGTCGATCTGTCCCTCGACGTAGAGCGTCTGCACCTCGGCCGGCAGCTTCGCCAGCGCCATGCGGCCGTACACCCACCGCTCGGAGCGACCCACCTTCTCCGCGAGGGCCTCGGCGGTGTAGCCGTGCTTCTCGATCATCTCCCGGAACGCAACACCCTCGTCGAGCGGGTGCACGTCGCGGCGATGCGTGTTCTCGATCAGCTGCAGCTCGAGCGCCTGCGCGTCGGTCATCTGGCGCACGAAGCACGGCACCTCGAGCAGGCCAGCGAGCTTCGCGCACCGCAGACGCCGCGCGCCGGCGACGACTTCGTGGAGCATCTCGTCGATCACGCGCACGAGCAGTGGCTGCGCGATGCCGTGCGTCTTGATCGACTCCACGAGCTCGGCGTCGGCCTTCTTGTCGACCATGCGCCGCGGGTTCGTCTTCGAAGGTTGCAGGCAATCGAGCGGCAAGAAGGTGACGCTGTCATTGGCGTAGCGAGTCGGTGCAGGAGCTGCGGCAGTCATCGTGGTTCCTCAGTCGGGTTGGTTCGGGTTGCGGGGAGTGCAGACGTCTTCAGGCAGCCACGGGCAGTCGCGAGCAACAGCAACGCGAGCGCGGCCGCGCACAGGAATCGCCGTCGACGACGGCGCTGGCGATCACGCACCGCGGCGCGAACCCACCGATCGATGGTCGAGGCGCTCAGTGGGATCGGTGGGATCGCGGTCCGGAGCAGAGCCTTCTCTTCCTCGCTCCACGCCGAGTCGTGCAGGCGGCAACTCACGCGACCCCCAAGGCCTCTCGGCCGGCCTGATACGCGCGCTGCACCCGCACGAACTCGCGCTCGCTGCCGCCGACCATGTCGGGGTGCGATCGATGCGCCGCAGCCCGATACGCGACCTGCAGCTGCGCGCCGTCGCGCGGCGGGTCCTCGCAGCCGAGCACCTTCCACCACGGGTCGGTCTCGCTGGTTTCCGGCAGCGCTTGGTAGCCGGCGAACGCCTGGTCGAGCGAGCCGACGCCCCATCGTTCCATGCCGCGGATCGCGTCGAGGTGCAGCGCGACCGCGCGCAGGTTCTGCGCCACGGTGGTGTACCGATCGCACGCGAACACGAGCGACTTGCCGCGACGCTTGAAGTAGACCGCGACACCCGGGTCCCTCGGCTCCGCCTGGCCGCTGCGCGGGAAGCCATCGATCCGCAGCTGCAGGTTCGTCGACACGACGAGATCGACGCCGTTCAGGCGTCGCACTTCGTCCTCGATGTCCGCGCACGCCGTGGTCACGGTTGCGCGCATCGCGGCATTTCGCTGCCGCCGTTCGGTGCGCTTCTGACTCAGTGGCCAGTGCAGAGGGAAGGCCTTCGTCATAGCTTCCCCGTCGGTTTTGCCGCGAAGGCGGCACGGCCGAGGTCGGCAGCCAACCTCGCGAAGTGGTGCGCGGCAACCACGTGCGGGTCACCCACCCGGTGCAGATCCCTTTCCACACGCAGCAGACCGACGTGAGGCATCCCAACCTCGCGCGGGAAGCGGCCCCGCAGGTCGTATTCCTGCAGGCTCCACTCATGCTCGTCTACCACGAACGTGCCGGTAGGACCGCGCCCCAGGTCGATCAGGCGGCGACGCAGGACGAACACCTGGCCATCCCGCAAAGGCTCCAGCAGTCGCCCCACCTCGCCGTACGCCGCCCCCGCCTCGGCGCGCGCCCAGAGGGTGGCCTCCATGAACTCCCGCGCCACTTCCCGCCAGGCCCTGGCCTTGTGGCGCTTGTGCCGATCGCGGCGACGGCGACGGTCACCCATGGGCGACCTCCTGCAACCGATCCACGCCGGGGCCGGCCGTCGCGCATCCACCTTCGGCAGCGCGACGCCAGACGTGTGCTACAGCGCGGCGCGCACGAAGCAGTCCTTTGCCTCGAGCAACTTGCGCAGTCCAGCGGACTTCTCCCCCGAGTCCTGCAGTCTGGTGTCCATCGCAAGAGCGAGCTCGCCGATCGGCTTGCTGATGTCCTGCAGGTGCTGCGGCAGATGGTCGTATGCGAAGAATCGCATGATCGGCAGCGACGTCCGGAAGCTCTCCGGCGACGATGTGTTTCCCATTTCCATCGGTCTCACTCTCGCGGTTGAGGAAAGCCACCAGCGCACACGCGCCGGCAGCAGAAGTCGTGCGTGCGCATGTGGGCGCACCAGAGCGCACCCATGCTGTTTGGTGCTCGGTTTGGTACCCGCGAGCGGTCGCTGAACCGACAACTCCAGAGGCCGTCAGCAGCTGCGTCGCCGACGGACGCGGGTTCAATTCCCGCCGCCTCCACCATTCCGACCGTTTCGCACCGGTGCGCATCAGCGCGCACCGGTGCGCATAGGTCCTTGTTCCACGCGGGTTCACGATGCACCCCCGGAACCCGAAGAACGGCGCCGACGATCACCGGCGCTCACCTGCGCGCACCCGGATTGGTGCTCGGTTTGGTGCCCGGCTTGGTCCCGGTCCTGCACGTCGGGTTTCTCGACCACGAACTCGGCCCCGGCGAACAGACCTGGCACGTTCGCCGCCTCTGCCGGAATCAGGTCGATGGCAGCGCGCAGCAGCGGCATGGACCGCTGCACGTAGTTCTGCAGGGTGACCGTCCGAGGGCGGTGCCGCATCAGGTCAGAGATCACGCCGTCGGGCACGCCGTGCTCCGCCAGCTGCGTCGCGAAGCTGGTGCGCATCGAGTAGATCGAGAGTTTCCGCCCCTTCTCGTCGACGACGGGAAGCCTGAGCCATCGCGCGTCCTCGCGCAGCCGTTCGTTCACCCAGCGAGGCAACTGCGGCGTGCCGTTGACGAACTCGCCAACCACCAGTGCGCTGCCCGGGACGGGCTTGCCGGCGACCGCTCCGCGCCGGGCGCGCTCCGCGGCGAGCAGCGCCCGCAGACCAGAGTGCAGGGGCACGAACTCGGTGTGCCCGCTCTTCGTCACGGTGTGCGGCACCGTGATGACGCCCGCGGCGATCCAGTCCCAGGCGAAGTGCGCCAG
>JBGARS010000043.1:0-39403 GCA_044230075.1 Planctomycetota bacterium
CCGGGGAGGCCACAAGATCACGTTCGGCCGGTTCCTGAAGTTCGGCATGCCGACGATGCTGCTGACCCTGGCGATCTCGCACGTCTACATCCTGCTGCGCTACTACTGAGGAACGGGCGGGGATGCGGCTACATCGCCGCGCCCGCGTTCGCCAGGGCCGGTTGCCACTCGTCCGCAGCGAACCGCCGCTGCGCGTCGTCCTGTTCGCCTTCCTCCGGCCACGGCAGTTCGAGCGCGCCGTCGGCGGCGATGCCGAAGCGCTGCCGCAGTTCGCCGAGCACGAGGCCGTAGATCGGCGCCGCGTCGGCACGCGCAGCCGGCGCCTTCGTTGCGGCCTCCTGGCCGCTGGCGGTGGCCACGAACAGGAGGCAGCCGACGTGCCGGAACACGACCTCGTGTGCGGCCATCATTGCAGGTGCAACTTCAGCTGCAGTCCGGCACCACGCTTGCCCACGCGCAGCACCAGCGAGGACGGCACGTCTTCGGCTGCAGGACCGCCCATGTCGACGCTCGCCATCACGGCCTGCAGCAGGCGCCGCACATCCATCGTCAGCGACACCACCGCCGCATCCGGCAATGGCACGCGCTTCGCCTTGCCATCCAGGACACCGTCGACCAGCGCCTTGGCGGCGGCATCGCCGCCGCCCATCGCCATCAGCAGGGTGTTGCCGACCACCGCCGAGCGCGTCTCGATCGCGCCATCCGGCATCATCGGGTTGGGGTCCCCACCCGAGACCCTGGTCTTCACGAACTTCGCGCCACGGTGCTCGAAGGCATCCGGCGTGACCTCGGTCTCGAGGTCGCGGTTCGGCATCTGCTGCTCCCGGACCATCGCCAGGTAGTCCTCGCTGACCATCAGCTGCCGCAGCTTGTCGCCGTCGAGCACGCCGATCAGCATGCGCGCACCGAACGGCTCGTCCAGCATCATGCTGACGCCACCGTCGTACATGCCGCTCCACTGGTCGTACATCGCCGCCGCCCGCTTGCGCTGCTCTTCACCCTTGTTCGTCATGCCGACCACGAAGTCGCGGAATGGTTGGAAGATCGCCGCCATCGCCGCGGGCGCCAGCGACAGCTGGAACTGCAGCAGCGCATGCTCGCTCCGCAGGTCCGGCGCACCCTGGGCGCAGGGCGCCAGCTTGTCGACCAGGCTCGCGAACCCGGAGCCCGATCTGGCGGCGACATCGAGCGTCACATCGAGACCGGTGTCCGGAATCGCCATCGGATCGCCGACGACCTTCAGCGTGAGCAACTGCAGCTGGCGCGGGAAGGCGAACACGTCCTCGAGCAACTTCGCCGCGTCCTTCGCCGACATGCCGGCCTGCTGCATGCCGACCGTCAGCGCGCCGCGCACCATCGGCTTGCGCGCCTCGATCTGGTCGGCGAACAGGTCCATCAGCGCGGCGGGATCCGCCGTCAACTCGAACAGGTCGACGCTGCCCGAGTCGGTCTTCACGGTGCACGTGTGGTCGGCACCGAGCGACACCACGTAGTGGCTGTCGACCGGCGCGTCGGGCAAGTCGTCCCGGTAGCCCAGGGCGGCGCCGAGATGGTGCGCGATGCCGGCATCGCTGGTCTTCAGCACCAGCACCGGTCCAGCGGCAGGGCTCGCCGTGGTCTTGGCAGCAGGATCCTGGGAGAACAGCGGCAGCGCGAGCACGGCCGCCAGCAACGTCGAGATGGGCAGGTGGAGCATCGTGTTCCTGGAGAGGGCGTGCAGCATAGGCAATCGACCCCATTCCTCGCCGCGACCATTCGGCCGGCTTGGTGACTTGGGCAGATGCGGCGGCGACGCGACGCTCGCCCCGTGCGCACCGCGGACGAGCTCATCGCCACTGTCGGCAACACCCTGGCCGCCGAGCCCGGCGTGCGTTGGGCCTACGTGTTCGGCTCCGCGGCCCGGCGCGAAGCCTATCGGGACGGACGCAACCATCGACTACGCGCGCATCGCGACGACGTTGGCGAACGAACCGGTCGATCTGGAGCAGTTCGCGGCGGCGGCCTCCCGATGGACCTGACCGGCGACGGCCGTCAGCGTCTGGCCCGCGCATGCACGCGGTGCCACATGTCGACGTGACCGCGGCGGGCGGCGGGCGCATCGGCATCGACCAGCGCCCAGCTGGCGCCGTGGCCAACCACGTCGAACTCGAGCGGGAAGGCACTCCGTGAGTCGTTGCCGGTGGCCACCGGCCGCAGAGACAGCCGATGGCCCGTCACCTGCCACGCGCCGACCACGAACACCGACAGGCGGTGCAGCACCACGAACTCGTGCGAGAAGGTGCCGTTCCGGTGCAGGATCAGCGCTTCCCCGGGGTCGCGGCCCGCGGGCTCGTACGTGCCGGCCAGCTCCGGACCGACGCCATCGAAGGGGCCGCTGGCACACCCGTTCGCGGCGAGCGCCGCGGTGAGCGCCAGCACGACAGCAGCACGGGATCGTCTCACCGCGGCCCTTCGAGGAACTGCACGCCGTCGAGGACCGTGCCGACACAGTGCGTCGTGTATTCGAACGGATCGCCGTCCCACAGCGCGATGTCCGCGTCCTTGCCGACGGCCAACGAGCCGATGCGGGCGTCGACGCCGAGCAACCGCGCGGCGTCGACGGTCAGCGCACGCAGCGCCGCTTCGGCAGGAAGGCCGTGGCCGATCGCGACGCCCGCTTCCCACAGCACGACGCGGGTCTTCGGCACGTAGCTCTCGTAGCCGCTCTGCAACGCGAACGGGATCTTGCCGTCGAGCAACAGCTTCGGCAGCTCCATGGTGCCGTTCGCCAGTTCGCCGGTGGTGCGGGCCATCGCCGGATGCGGCAGCACCCAGATGCCGGCAGCCTGGATCTCCGGCAGCAGCAGGTAGGCCTCGGCGGCGCCGTCGAGCACGATGCGCACGTCGAACTCCTTCGCCACGCGCAGCGCCGACTGCAGGTCGTGCGAACGATGCGCGGTGACCAGCAGCGGGATCTCCTTGGCCAGCACCTTCGTCATGACCTCGAGACCGAGGTCGACCGGCGTGTCGGCGTCCTTCTGCCGCTTGGCGGCGTATTCGCGCGCCTTCTGCAGCAGTTCGCGCAGCATCGCCACCGACTTCGCGCGCGTGCCCGGCGACTTGCCGGCGGCGCCGCGACCACCGTCGCCGAGCGTCACCGCGACCATCGACAACGGTACGAGCACGTCCTCGTCGACCGCGCGGCCGCGGGTCTTGACGACCATCGTCTGGCCGGCGACCAGCGCGCCGGGACCGTGCCCGGTGTGCACCGTCGTGATGCCGAGGCGGCGCAGCCAGCCGACCAGTTCGTCGCGCGGGTTGTAGGCGTCGATCGCGCGCAGCTCGGGCTGCGCCGCCGCCGAACGCTCGAGCTGGTCCTGGTCGTGCGGGATGTTCAACAGGCCCGTGAGGCCGACCGTCGCGTGGGCGTCGATCAGGCCCGGTGTGACGACCGCGGCGCGCAGCACCGGCAGGTCCGCCGGCAAGGTCACCTCGGCGGCGGTGCCGACGCGTTCGACCTTGCCGTCGCGCACCAGCACGACGCCGTTCTCGAGCGGCGCGCCGGCCATCGTGAACACCTTCGCGCCGATCACCGCGAACGCACGCGGCGGCGCCTCGCCCTGCGGCGCCAGCGCGAGAGCGGCCTGCAACATGGTCGCCAACATGGTCACTGCCCTCCCTGCGTGCCGTAGCAGCACATCGACATCGCCTGGTCGTCACTGGCGCCGTAGCCGCCCATCGCCATCAGGCGGTCCTTCGGGTCGTCGAAGTCGAACACCTTCTCGCCCTCGACCCAGGTCTGCAGCACGCGCGTGTAGACCGAGAACGGATCGCCCGACAGCACGACGAAGTCGGCGTCCTTGCCCACGGTCAGCGTGCCGATGCGGTCCTGCAGGTCGAGCATGCGGGCATTGGCGATCGTCACCGCCTCGAGCGCCTTCTGCCGGTCCATGCCCGCACGCACGGCCAGCGCCGGCGAACGCAGGAACAGGCGGCTGTCGGTGATGCCGTCGTCGGTGTGGAAGCCGACCAGCACACCAGCGCGGTCGAGCACGGCGCCGGTGTCGAGCGACAGGTGCGCGGCCTCGAGCTTGCCGCCCGGTGAGTCGATGACGATCACCGAACACGGCACCTTGGCAGCGGCGATCTCCGCGGCGACGAGGCCACCTTCGCTGACGTGGTGCAGCACGACGCGGAAGCCGAACTCGTCGCGGAGACGCAGCACCGTGAGGATGTCGTCACTGCGGTGCGTGTGGTGGTGCACGATGCGCTTGCCTTCGAGCGCCTCGACCAGCGCCTCCATGCCGAGGCTGCGCTCGGGCATCTTGTCCGGATCGCCGTTCGCCGCGGCGACCTTGTGCTGGTATTCGCGGGCACGGTGCAGCTGCGCGCGCATCAGGGCCGCGGCCTTGCCGCGCGTGCCGGCGAACGGCGGGTCGCGCTGCGGGTTGGTGCCGTTCGCCATCTTGATACCGCCGGCGATGCTGCCATCGGCGTTCTTGATCAGCAGGTCGTCGACGATGCGGCCGTCGCGCAGCTTCACGTAGACGGTCTGTCCGGACAGCAGGTGCCCGCTGCCGGGCATGATGTTGACCGTCGTGATGCCGCCGGCCTGCGCCTTCTGGATGCCGGGGTCGCGCGGGTTGATCGAATCGAGCGCGCGCACCTCGGGCTGGATCGGACCGCTGCCGTCGGCGCCGGCGACCGCGCCGATGTGCGAATGGCTGCAAACGAGGCCGGGCAGCAGCGTGCGGCCGACGACGTCGACGACCTTCGCGCCGGCGGGCACGGCGACCGCAGCGCGCGACCCGACGGCAGCGATCTGCGTGCCGCGCACCAAGAGCACGCCATCGTCGATCGCCGGGCCGTCGACGGGCTCGATGCGCGCGCCGACGAACGCGGTGACTTCCTGCGCCGAGGCCGCAGCACACCAGGACAGGACCACGAACAACGGCAGCAGCAGGCGCAATCGCATCCGGGAAGCCTACGCCGGCCAGCGCCGGGGTGACAGCGGCGGATCAGCGCTGCAGCTCGCGCAGCAGGCGCGTCGCGTCGTAGACCTTGCGCAGCGCCTCGATGATCGCTTGCGGGTGCACGCAGATGCTGCGTTCGACGCGTTCGCCGTAGAGGAACTCGTTCGCGAGCGACTCGATGTTGCCGTCGAACAACACGCCCGAGAACTCGCCCCTGGTGTTGATGATCGGGCTGCCGGAGTTGCCGCCGGTCGAGTCCACGGTGCAGACGAAGTCGATCGGCGTCTGCATGTCGAAGCGGTCCTTGGCCAGCAGCCACGGCTCAGGCAGATCGAACGGGTGCTTGCCGTCGAACTCGGCGTTGCGCGCGAACAGGCCGTGGAACATCGTGCGCCACGGTGCCACGGTGCCGTTGTAGGGATAGCCGGCCACCCGGCCGTCGCTCCAGCGCAGGGTGAACGTCGCGTCGGGCGACACCTCGTGGCCATACAGCGCGAACAGCAGCTTGCTCATGCGCACGCCGAGGGCGGTCTCCTTGGTGTCGATCTCCGCCTGTCGCGCCTGGTTCCTGCGCGCGAGCGGCAGCACGACCCGCGCGGCGACCAGCGCCGCATCGTCGCTGGCGTCGATCGCTTCGCGGCCGCCGGCCAGCAACTCGTCGAGGAACTTCGGCTCTGCGAGCCGGCTCTGGGTCAGCAGCCGCTCGACCGCCTCCTCGGGCCGCAGGTCGTCGAGCATCACCGCGACATACGGGTCGCCGGCCAGCAGCCGGCCCCGGGCGCGCTTCAGGTGATCGGCGAACATCGCCTCCTGCACCTTGTCACGCTTGCATTCCGTGTCGCGCGCCAGCTTGGCCTTCGCCTCGTCGCCGGTGGCCGCGAAGTCCAGCACGGCGAACGCACGCAGCATCAGGGTGCTGCCGCCGGTGGTGTGGAAGTTCAACGGCGCCTCCAGGTCGATCTTGTCCTGCATCAGGTCGTCGAGCTGATCCCAGATCACACCCTCGGAGCCATAGCCCTCCTTCTGCGCCCGTTCCTGGAACGCAATCTCCGCCTCGCGCTTCCGCAGCATGAACGCCGAGTTCAGCAGCGCGGCGTGTTCGCCGCGATACAGCTTCTGCGCGTTCTCGAGCCCGAGGATCGAGGTGCGCAGCTGTTTCTCCGCCTCGGCGCTCTTGCTGGCGAAGCCGCGCAGGATCTCGATGCGGTTGTCGATCAGCTCGCGGATGCGCGGATAGCGCGCGTTGCGCCGGTACTTGAGCTGCGACATCGACAACAGCCGCTGCGTGCCGCCGGGGTTGCCGGTCAGGAACACGAGGTCGCCTTCGGCCGGACCGTCGCCCCACGGGAAGTGGAACGCCGTCGTGTCCGCCGGCTTGCCGTCGACGTAGGCACGACAGAACGAGAAGTCGATCGCGTAACGCGGGTAGACGAAGTTGTCGGGGTCGCCGCCGAAGTGCGAAACCTGGAGATGCGGCGACATGACCAGCCGCACGTCGTCGAACACCCGGTAGCGATAGAGCTGCCAGACGGCGCCTTGGAACAGCTTCACCATCTGCGGCTCCAGTTGCGGCTCGGCGGCGCGCGCCTCGGCGAGGATGCGCACTCGGTTGCGTTCGCGCTGTTGCTCGGCTTCCTCGAGCGGCATGTCCTCCCGCACACCCTCGGTCACCGCCGCGGTCACGTCCTTCATGTCGACCAATTGCTGCACCGTCAGCCCGGGCAGGCGGACCTCGCTCTCCTGGTCGCGCGCAACGAAGCCATCGCGCACCCAGTCACTGTCACCTTGCACCTGGGCGACGAAATCGCGCACGCAATGGTGATTGGTCAGGATCAGGCCCTGCGGCGACACGAACGACGCCGAGCAGCCGCGGCCGAAGCGCAGCGATGCCAGACGCAGCGTGTTCCACCACTGCTCGGTGGCCTCGAAGCCGTACTCCTTCTTCAGGTAGTCGAGCGGCGGTCGCTCGAAGGTCCACATCTTGCCGAGACCCAGTTCGTCCTGGGCCGGAGCGACGACGGCGAACAGCGACACGGCGCCGAACGCGGCGCAGCGGAGGAGCGTGTGCATGACCCTGTAACCCTTACCGCCCGGTGCCCGGCTGCGCACGCGGCTTCGCGGCTGCGTGCCATTTGGCCAACAGTTCCCGCTCCCGTTCAGCGGCCAATCCCGTGCCCTGGAAGGGGCGGTCGCCGCGTTCCGTCCGGGCCCAGTGCAAGGTGTCGCGCACGGTGTCGCCGATCGGCCGGAACCGCAGGCCGCTGGCGATCGAGCGCGCATTGTCGACCACGCTGCGGCCATCGCGCGGGATCCACAGGGGCATCGTCATCCACGGACCGACCTTGTTGTCGGCGAGGAACTGCTCGCCCGCCCAGGTCAGCGTGACGGCGTTCGCCGTCGCGCACTTGCAGGCGCACAACACGTCCTGCATCGACACCCGGCCGGCGAAGCCGTCGGCGTTGAACACGCCGGTGACGTTGTGTTCGATGCAGTGCAGCATCCACTCGGCGAGGTCGCGTACGTCGAGGAACTGCACCTGGCCGTCGGGATCGCCGGGCGCCATCACCTCGCCGCCGCGATCGATGCGCACCGGCCACCACGTGAACCGGTCACTGCTGTCACCGGGGCCGACGATCAGGCCCGGGCGGATTCCACTGACCCGGCCGGGCATTGCCGTTTCGGCCGCCGCCTCGCAGCGCGCCTTCAACGGCCCGTAGAACGGCATCGCCTGGCGGATCGTGTTCACCTGCGCGATGTCAGCGTCGTCGACCGTCGAGACCGGTGACGCCTCGGTGATCGTCGCCGCGCGTTCGCCGAAGCCGTCGTAGACCGAGACGCTGCTGATGAACTGGTAGTGGCGTGCCGATTCGGCGAACAACTTCGCCGTCGCCTCGACGTGCGCCGGCACGTATCCCGACGTGTCGACGATCGCGTCGAACGTGCGCCCCCGCAGCGCGGCGAGGTCGCCCTGCTCGCGGTCGCCGCGCAGTTGTTCGAGGTCGGCGAACAGGCCGGGGTTGGTCTTGCCGCGGTTGAACAAGGTCACCGTGTGACCGTTCGCCAACGCCGCGCGCACGAAGTGCGGGCCGAGGAAGCCGGTGCCGCCGAGCACCAGGATCTTCTGCCCTGGTACTGGCGCGCGGGTGGCATGGCTGGCACGGGCAACCAAGGGTGTCGCCGCTCCGGCGGCGGCGAGCGAAGCGAGGAACGTGCGGCGGGTCGGTGTCGGCATGGCGGCAACCTACGGAGCGTGGCGGCCACGTGTTGGACCGATTCGGAACAGGCAACGCGGCGTCAGTCGGCGAATACCTCCGCGACGCTCGCCGCGTCGAGCACACGATCGACCCAGCGGTCGAGTTCGGCCAAGGATCCGGCTCGCACCCTGGCAACAGTGTCTTGCGATATCTCGCCGAAGCGCCGGGTCAATTGGCGCAACAGGACCTCCATCCTGCCCTGCGTGAGGCCCTGCGTCAGGCCCTGCGTCAGGCCCTTGGCAAGCCCCGCTTCCATGCCCTCCCGGCGCAGTCTCTCACCAGTGCTCATGATCGTCTCCTCGCGGCGTTCCAATAGGCGTTCGAAGGTGGAGTGCAGGTCGGTCTGCGAGACCTCCACGACCATCAAAGTGTAGCAGCCGATCGCGCGAATCGCCGCGCGGCCCGACGGCGGCCCCTGGTCACGGTCCACGGCGCGCAGCAGATCGCCCCACCGGCAGAAGGCCTGGAGCACCGCTTCCCCCGACATGCCGCGCAGGCGCCAGAGGCACAGCTGGGTCAGCTGACCGAGGGGGCGCAATGGGCGCGCCCGGATCTCTTCTTCGCGCGCCTGGCTCAGGTCGTCGACCACGATCGGCACGCGCGGCTGCAGCGCCGCGAACGCATCACCTTCGCGCGGCGCAGCGTGCGCGAACGCGCGGTCACCGTGATGCAGCAGGATCGCCACGACCGGCACCGGCGGCGCGACGCCCGGTCGCGGCGGCTGCTCGCGCAACAGCATCGAGTAGCGCAACAGTTGCTCCTGGGCACCGGCGTCGCGCGAGGCCTTGTGCTCGACGACGATCCAGACGGGCCCCCGCGCACCGCGGCGCACGGCCGTGAACACCAGGTCGGCGACCGACAGCCGCAGACCCTCGCTGCGCAGCTTCTCGGGCGCTGGCTGCAGGCTGTGCCAGTCGATCTCCTCGGCGACTTCCCGGGGCAGCACGAACTGCATCCATGGCACGACCTGCGCCGGATGCCGGAACGTGAAATGGAACAGGTCGTCGTGCGGGGTGACCACGCAATCCTCTGCTTGCAGTGGCGCGAGCACGGCGCATTCTGCGGCGAAATGTCACTCCCGACCGACCCCGACCGCCTCGCCTCACACGGTGCCCACGCTCCGCGGGTCGCACGAACGGGGGGTCCGCTTCGGCGGTGGAAGCTACCTCAGTGGACGAGGCGATGCCGGCCTCGACGGGGCATCGACGTCGCTGGCCGGCGCCGGGGCCAGCACCCCTTCGAGGAAGTACGCGGCAAGGTCGTGGCGGCCTTCGACGCCAGCCTTGCGGTAGACGCTGCGCGCCTGCTGGCGCACGGTCGCGTCGCTGCTACCCCGCATCTCGGCGACTTGTTTGTGGCTGAGCCCCTTCAACAACAGCAGGGCGATGTCGCGCTCGGCGGTCGTCAGCCCCCAGTGCACGAGTTGGCGTTCGATCGCGGCACCGAGCCCCTGCAACAGGTCCTTCGCCTCGGTGCGCCAGCGAAGGGCGTCCTGGTGCACGGCGGCCAACCGTTCGCCGAGGTTGGCGACCTCGGCACGTGCCTGCCGTTCGGCTGTGCGCAAGGCACGGATGCGGCGCAGGCCCAGCAGCAGCCCGGTGACGCCCGCCACCACGACACCGCCCTCGAACGCGACGTGCGCGGCGGTCGTGCCTTCGCGCAGGTCGGCCAGCAGGTCGAGCAACGCCAGCGCGGCAACGACGACGAACAGCACCACGGCGGCGCCGAGAACGCGCCGTTCGGATCCACCATGCGACGTATGCCGCGGCTGCAAGTCCATTCGCCAGGCACGCTATCACACTCGGTAGATGGTCGAGTGCGCGCGTAGGGTCGATCGTGCTGGGCGTCACGGCACTTCGCCTTCGACATGACCACAGAACCAATCGGACTCCGCACATGGACCTCCCCCTGCACCCGAAGATCGTCCACCTCCCCATCGCGCTCGCCGTGCTGATGCCGCTGCTCACCGGCGGCGTACTGCTCGCCATCTGGCGCGACTGGCTGCCGCGCCGCACCTGGTCGCTGGTGTTCGTCGGCCAACTGCTGCTGGTCGGCAGCGGCGTGCTGGCGCTGCGCACCGGCGAAGGCGACGAGGAACGCGTCGAGAAGGTCGTGCCCGAGGCCGCGATCGAAGGGCACGCCGAGGCCGGCGAGCGATTCGTGTGGGGCGGCGGTGTGCTGCTGGGCCTTTCGCTGTTGCCGCTGCTGCTGCGTGGTCGCCGCGCGCATCTGGTGGCCGGGGCGGCGACGTTCGCCGGCACGCTGGTGGTGCTGGGACTCGGCTACCAGGTCGGTCAGAAGGGCGGCGAACTGATCTATGTGCACAACGCCGGCGCGGCGTTCTCCAGCGCTGCGACGACCGGTCAGCCCGCGCCGCGCGACGAAGACGACCGTTGACGCCCCCCTCAAAGCGTGCCAGCGATCAGCGGCTCGAACGCCAGCGCCAGCCCGAGGAAGGCGAAGAAGCCGACCACGTCGGTGACCGTCGTCAGGATGATGCTCGAACTCTGTGCGGGATCGAGCCGCAGCGCGCGCATCAGCAGCGGGATCGCCGCGCCCGCCAGCCCGGCCGCGAACAGGTTGATCACCATCGCGATGCCGATCACGAGGCCGAGCCACGGATTGCCGTCCCACAGCCAGGCGACGATCGCGGTCACGGTGCCAGTCGCGGCGCCCGACACGGTGCCGAGCAGCGCTTCCTTCAGGATCAGCCGGCGCACGCCGTTGCGCGGCACCTCGCGCATCACGAGGCCGCGCATCACGATCGCCAGCGACTGCGCGCCGGCGTTGCCACCCTGGCCCGCAACCACCGGCAGGAACACCGCCAGCACGGTCATGCGGGCGATGGCGTCCTGGAACAACGCGACCACGCCGGCGGCCAGGAACGCGGTCAGCAGGTTGACGTGCAGCCACGGCAGCCGCCGGCTCAGCGAGTAGCCGATCGACGACGTGACGCGCTCGTCGGCGCCGGCGCCGAACATCGTCTGGATGTCGCCGGTCAGTTCCTCCTGCACACCGAGCAGCAACTGCTCCACCTTGATGATGCCCAGCATGCGCTGCTCGCCGTCGACCACCGGCGCCGCGAAGTAGCGCCGCTTCGACAGCTCGGCCGCGGCTGCCTCGCGGTCGGTGAAGCACGGCAGCGCGAACACTTCCTTGCGCATCACCGCCGTGAGCCGCTGCCCTGGGTCGGCCAGCATCAGGTCGCGCATGTTCATCACGCCGACGAGGTGGTCGTCCTTGTCGACGACGTAGGCATACGACGCCGGGAACCGCCGCGCCGCCAACGCACGGATGCGCTCGATCGCCTCGCCGACGGTCAGATCCTGGCGCAGGGTGAGGAACTGCGTGCTCATCAGCCGGCCGACGCTGTCCTCGGGGAACGTCAGCTGCTCCTGCACGTCGCGCTTCAGCCGTTCGGGCAGATGCTGCAGGAAGCGCTCGCGCGCCTCCGCCGGCAGGTGCATGAAGATCGCCGCCGCGTGCTGCGGCTCGAGTTCGCGCGCGATCTCGACGAACAGATCGGCCTCGGCCTCGCGCAGCAGCGCCGCCGCATAGCTGACCTGTAGCTGCCGCACGGCGCGGCCCGCGACCGCCGGCGGCAGCAGGCGCAGCACCTCGACGACCTGGCCTTCGTCCATCGTCTCGAGCAGGCGCGCCGCGGCGGCGCTGTCGCGCTCGAACATGCGCTCGACGAACGAACGCAGCGCGGGATCGACGGTCGGCGTGTCCATGCCGCGATCGTGGCCGCTCGCGACGGCGCATGCCAGCCCATCAGCGCGCCGTTCGCCGCGACCCGAACGCGACCAACAGCAGCGCCGCGACCGCGCCGACCACGTCGGACACGAGGTCCAACATCGTCTCCCGGATACTCGTCTGCACATGCGTGCCGAGCCAGACGTCCGCAGCGAACTCGATCAGCTCGACGAACAGGCCAGCCGTGCAGGCGACGCAGAACGCCGCCAGGTAGTGCGTCCACGCCACCACCGCCCCGAGCCGCGGCCCGAACACCCGGCACCAGACGAAGGCGCAGTACGCCGCCGCCGCTCCGCCGCAACCGTGCACCAGGTGGTCCGCCTGCTCGCGCACGCCGGTCCAGACGACGACGCGGTGCAGCAGCAGCGTGCCGATCGGCGCCCACGCGGCGCGGCGCAGCACAGCGATCCATGGCGCGCGGTCGGTCATCCGGAGTGGTGTCGGCACGGCTGGAGCCGAGCATCCCGCGCCGCTACGCTGCCGACAACACGCGCCCGTAGTTCAGCGGAAGAGCATCGGTCTTCGGAACCGAGGGTCGCAGGTTCGAATCCTGCCGGGCGTGCCACCTGCGCGAAGCGCAGGTGGGCAAGCCTGGCAGGATCCGGAGATGACGCGATCGCTTCGCGAGCGCGTCACGGCGAATCTGGAAACCCGGATGGCGAGAGAACCCAGCCAACCTGGATCGAGCGCTCGTGAGCGGCGCGACGACCCCACCGCTGTCGACTTCACCCGCCAGCCCTGTTGTGGCACGATCAGGACTCGATGGGCGGCAACCGATTCGGGACCGAGAGCCTGCTATGGCCGTTCAACGACCAGGAGCAGAAGTTCGCGCCGCCGGAACTGTTCGTGGCGGGCAACGCGGACCTGCTGCGCGCCGGCCCGTGCGTCGCGATCGTGGGTTCGCGCAAGGCCAGCCCACAGGGTCTGGATAGGGCGCGCAAGCTGGCAGACCTGCTGACGCAGCATGGCGTGATCGTGGTGAGCGGCCTCGCGGCAGGCATCGACACGGCGGCGCACGAAACGGCGATCCAGTGTGGTGGCCGCACGATCGCGGTGCTCGGCACGCCGCTGGACGATTGCTTCCCGCAGCAGAATGCGGCGCTGCAAGCCCGCATCATGCGCGAACACCTGGTGGTGTCGCAGTTCGCGCCAGGCACAACGGTCGGCAAGCACACGTTTCCGATGCGCAACCGCACGATGGCATTGATCGCCGACGCGACTGTCATCATCGAGGCGACCGATCAGAGCGGCGCGATCAACCAAGGCTGGGAGGCGCTGCGACTGGGACGTCCGCTGTGGATCGCGAAGTCGCTGTTCGAACACCCCGACGTGACGTTTCCAGACAAGCTCGCCTTCTACGGGGCCGAGGCGTTGACCGAGTCGACGCTGCCGCGACTGCTGGCTCTGCTGCCCAAGGGCCGCCGTGACGCCCCCGCCGAACTACCCTTCTGAACTGCGCTTCGCCGCGTTGCTGCAATACAGCCCCGATGGCTCGAACGAACCACCACAAGCGTCGCGGGAACAGGTTCTGAGGACAAAGCGCGGAGCGCCCGCCCAGATCGCCCGTATCGGCTTGCGTGTCGAAGAGCGCGCCGGATCAGAACTGTTCGGCGCGAGGCTTGGCGAACGAGTGACACTCGTACCCGTGCCGAGGAGCCGCCCATTCAACGATGTCAAAGCCCTGGCGTGGTGTTCGAATCCTGCCAGGCGGCGGCTGGTGCGGGATCGCGGGGCCGCGTTCTCGCAATGAGCCCGGCCCATCGGCACAGTGCGGCCCGAGCGAACCATGAACGCACCGATCCGCAGCGTGTCCGACACGGCTCTTTGGGTGGCCATGTATCGCGCCGCCGAGACGGAGCGGCCGGATCCGATCTTCCGCGACCCGTTCGCGCGCCGCCTGGCCGGTGAGCGCGGCGCCGAGATCGTGCGGTCGGTGAGCCGTCGCATGACGATGGACTGGCCGATCGTCGTGCGCACGGCGGTCATGGACGAACTCGTGTTGCGGTGTGTGCAGGAGGGCTGCATGGCGGTGTTGAACCTCGCCGCAGGTCTCGATGCGCGGCCGTGGCGGTTGGCGCTGCCGAAGGCGCTGTGGTGGATCGACGCGGACATGCCGGAGATGGTCGCCTACAAGCAGAGGCAGATGGCCGGTGACACGCCGGTGTGCCAGTACGAAGCCGTCGGCATCGACCTGACCGATGCGGCGGCGCGGCGGGAGCTGTTCGCACAAGCGGCGGTGCACGGTCCAGTGCTCGTGATCACGGAAGGGCTGCTCGTCTACCTCGACGCTGACGCGGTCGCCAGCCTTGCCCGCGACCTGCACCAACAGGAAGCAATGCGCTGGTGGCTGACGGACCTCGCCTCCCCGCCGCTGCTGAAGCTGCTGAATCGGCGTCTCGGCGCGCAACTGCAGGCCGGCAACGCGCCGATGCGCTTCGGGCCGGCCGAGAGCACCGCGTTCTTCGCACCGTTCGGCTGGCGCGAGATCGACTACCGGTCGACCTGGGAGGAGTCGCTGCGGCTGAAGCGCACCGCGCGAATGGCGTGGCTGTGGAACCTGCTCGGCAAATTCGGCAGCAGCAGGAAGCGGGAGCAGTTCCGGCGCTTCTCGGGCATCGTGCGCATGGAACGCGCGTAGCCGATCGCGGCGCCGGCTACGCGAGATCCAACACCCCGTCACTGTCCGCGAACGTGTTGCCCGGCAGCCCCATCGCCTGCATCACACCGAGATACAGGTTCGCCAGCGGCGTCTCCTTGGCGAACGTCACGTGGCCGCGCCCCTTCGCCGCGCCACACCCTTCGCCGGCCAACAGCACCGGCAGCTGGTCGTGGTTGTGACGGTCGCCGTCGCCGAGGCCGGAGCCGAACACGACCAGCGTCTGCCCGAGCAGGTCGCCATCCCCCGTCTTCTCGCCGGCCAGACGCTGCAGGAACGCGGCGAACTGCTCGAGCTGGAAGCGGTTGATCTTCGCCAGGCCAGCCAGCTTCTCCGGTTTCTTGCCGTGGTGGCTGAGGTCGTGGTGGCCTTCGGGCACGTCGAGGAAGCGGTAGCTGCGGTTGCTGCCGCCGTTGCCGAGCATGAACGTCAGCACGCGCGTGCGGTCGGTCGCGAGTGCGAGCACCATCAGCTCGTACATCAGCGCCAGCTTCTCCGCATAGCCCTGGCCGCTGGCGAGCAGGCCGTCGGGCACCGGCGTCTTCGGCTGGTCGTCCTCGAGCCGGGCAAGCCGCTGCTCGAGTTCGCGCACCGACTGCAGGTACTGCTCGAGCTTCTGCCGGTCGGTGCTGCCGAGCTTGCCGGCGAGTGCCTTGGCGTCGGCGCGCACGGCGTCGAGCACCGATTGGTCCTGCTGCCGCTGCCGACGCGCCGCCGCTGCGTCACCCGCGGCAACCGGATCGCCGAACAAGCGCGCGAACACCGCCTTCGGGTCGGTCTCCTTCGCCACCGGCGTGTTCGGCGTGCGCCAGCTGATGCTGCTGACATAGGCGCACGAGTAGCCGGAGTCGCAGATGCCGGCGGCGGCGCCACGTTCCATGCCGAGTTCGAGCGAGGCGAACGCGGTCGCCTGGCCGACCTGCATGGCGATCACCTGGTCGACGCTGGTGCCGACTTCGATGTCGGCGCCGCCGGTCTTCTTCGGATGCGCGCAGGTCAGGAACGAGCCCGCCGCACGCGCGTGGTCGCCGGGGCCGTCACCGTGCGCGCGGCCGCCGTCGATGGCCAGGCCCGAGAACACCGTCAGCCGCGATCGCAACGGCTGCAGCGGTGCCAATGTGCCGGCCAGCGTCGCCGCCCGGCCGTCGCCATCGACTCGCCATTCGCCCGGGTGCATGCCGTTCGGCGAGAACACGAACACGCAGCGCGGCGTCTTCGCCGGCGGCCGGCCCAGTGCCGGCAGCATCGCGTCCAGCCACGGCAACGCGAGCATCGCGCCGGCGCCGCGCAGGAAGGTGCGACGATCGAGAGCGGTGCCGCGAAACGGGCGCATGGCGCGGCATCATCGCCGAACCGAAGGCGCCCAGCGAGCCCCGGGTCCGATCAGCCGCCGAGGTTGACCTGGAACTGCGCGCGCATGTCGAGCTGGATGTCGCCGACGAAGATGTCCTTGATCTCCATGTCGTGGACGCCCCCTTCGAGCGGCGGGTGGTTCTGGTAGCTGAAGATCCAGCGGAAGTCCTTGCTGTTCTTCGCCTGGATGTCCGGGCGCGTGCGCGAGGTGGACGGCGAAACTTCGCTGCCGTCGACGCAGATGATGCGCACGCCGCCGAGGTCGAACGACACGCGCTGGTCGTGGTCGTTCCAGATGCGCACCGTCATGTCGAGCGCCTTGCGGCTGTTCTTGACCTTCAAGACGGTGATGCGCAGGCCCGCGGTGGTGACTTCGGGGGCCTGAGGCGGCCCTTTGCAGCCCATCGTCAGCATGAGCAGGCAGAGGGGCGGCAACGCGAGACGGACCGACGGTGACAGACGCATGCCCAGCAGTTTCGCGGCGGCGTGTCGGCATGCAAGCACCAGCCGCCACCAGCTACCTTGACCACCCCCCGCCGAGGGCGATACTGGCCCGCCAATGCTCGGGTCGTCCTGGTCTCCAATTGTCTCCGCGACGGGCTGCGTTCCAGAGGCCACGCGATGACGGCAGTCGCCCGTACCGGCCGCCGCGCCCTGGTCACCGGTGGCAGCCGCGGCATCGGCGCGGCGATCAGCAAGCGCCTCGCGGCCGCCGGACACGCGGTGATCGTCAACTACCGCAGTGATGAGGACGCCGCGGCGAGCTGTGTCGCCGAGATCGAAGCGGCGGGCGGCGAAGCGATCGCGGTGCCGTTCGACGTGGCGGATGGCGACGCAACCGGCCGCGCGATCGAACGACTGCTGCAGGATCCGCGCCCGATCTCGGTGCTGGTCAACAACGCCGGCATCGCCCGCGACGCCGCGTTCCCGGCGATGACGGCCGAACAGTGGCACGCCGTGCTGCGCACCACCCTCGACGGCTTCTTCCACGTCACGCGCCCGCTGGTGATGCCGATGGTGCAGCAGAAGTGGGGCCGCATCGTCAACCTGTCGTCGGTGTCGGCGACGCGCGGCAACCGCGGCCAGGCCAACTACGCCGCCGCCAAGGCCGGCATCCTCGGCGCCACCAAGACGCTCGCGATCGAACTCGCGAAGCGCAAGATCACCGTCAACGCCGTCGCGCCGGGCCTGATCGACACCGAGATGATCGCCGGCGTGCCGGAGTTCGTGTTCGACATGATCCCGATGAAGCGCAAAGGCAAGCCCGAAGAGGTCGCGGCGCTGGTCGGGTTCCTGTGCTCCGAGGAGGCGAGCTACATCACCGGCCAGGTGATCGGCGTCGACGGAGGGTTCCAGTGATGCAGCAGCCGGTGGCCGCAGCGTGGGATGTGATCGTGATCGGCGCCGGCCCTGCTGGCGCGACCGCGGCGGGACTGCTGGCGCAGGCCGGGCATCGTGTGCTGGTGTTGGAGAAGGACGAGTTCCCACGCTTCCACATCGGTGAGTCGCTGCTGCCGGCCGGCCTGCCGGTGCTCGAGCGCCTCGGCGTGCCGACGCCGGCGGACACGTTCGTCTACAAGGCCGGCGCCGAGTTCGTCGACGAGGTCACGGGCCGCCGCGGCGTGTTCGTGTTCCGCGAGTCGCTGCCCGGCTGCGCGTCGCACGCGTGGCATGTCGAGCGTTCGAAGTTCGATCGGGCGCTGCGCGATCGCGCGGTCGCGCTCGGCGCCGAGATCCAGCACGGCGAGGCAGTCGTCGATGCCGGCGCGGATGCGACGCAGGCGTGGGCCAAGACGCGCCGGGCGACGTTCACGGCCCGCTACCTGATCGACGCATCGGGACAGTCCAGGCTGCTGGCACGCCGCGCCGACGCGGTCGAGCCCTACCACCGCTTCGGCCACTCGTCGGTGTTCACGCACTACGAGGGCCTGGGCGACGCCGCGCTCGGCGAGCTGCAGCCCAACAACAACATCCGCATCATGATGCGGCCCGAGGGCTGGGGCTGGATCATCCCGCTGCCCGAACGCCGCCTCAGCGTCGGCATGGTGACGCGCGGCAAGGTCACCGCCGAGGAACTGGAGAACGGTCTGCTGGCGGGGCCGACCGTGCAGCGCCTGACCGCGGGTGCCCGGCGGCTCGAGACGCGTGTGGTCGGCAACTTCAGCTACAAGAACACGACGCCGTCGGGCCCCCGTTGGACGACGAGCGGCGATGCCGGCGGCTTCCTCGACCCGGTGTTCTCCTCGGGCGTGACGCTTGCGCTGCGCGGCGCCGAGGCGGTCGCCGATCTCGTCTCGACCGCCCTGCAGAACGGCACCGAGGCGGCACCCGACCTGCTGCAACAGCACGACGCCAACATGGAACGCGCCTACCGCACGTTCGCCGGCCTGATCGACCGCTTCTACAACTCGAACTTCGCCGACGCGATGTTCCTCGGGCCGAACACCCACGACCAACCGCTGCGTCGCGGCATCATGAGCGTGCTCGCCGGCGACGTCTGGCGCACGGGCAACCCGTTCCAGGACATGCTGCTCGCCGCGCGGCGCACCGAGAACCGCGTGCGCAGCCGCCAGACCACCGCCGATCCGGACACCGGGAGCACGGGCCACCACGACGCGAGACACGATGAGAACTGACCCGCTGCGCGTCACCGCCTACTCGGTGCTGAGCGCGCTCGGCGCGACGCGCGAGCAGAACCTGCAGGCACTCGCCGCCGGCCGCACCGGCCTCGGCCCGCCGCCGTTCGAGCTGCCGTTCTCGACCGCCGTCGGCGCCGTCGCCACCGAACTGCCCGAACTGCCGGCCGGACTCGCACCCTGGTCGACGCGGCTGGCGCGCATGACCGCGCAACTGGTGGCGCAGCTCGACGAGCCGCTGCGACGCGCGCGCGCGCGTTGGCGGCCGGAGCGCATCGCGGTGCTGCTCGGCACCAGCACCGCCGGCGCCGACTCGACCGAACGCGCCTACCAGACCTTCGTCGCCGAAGGCGCGTTCCCCGACCGCTACGACTTCCTGCGCCAGCACACGTTCGGCGCCGCGCTGCACGTGGTGTCGGCGCTGACCGGTGCGACGGGACCGGCGTGGATGGTGTCGACGGCGTGCACGTCGAGCGCCAAGCCGTTCGCGTCGGCGATGCGGCTGATGCAGGCGGGCCTGATCGACGCGGCGATCGTCGGCGGCGTCGACACGCTGTGCCAGATGACGCTGCACGGCTTCGAGGCGCTGCAGGCGCTCGACCGCGGCGCCTGCCGGCCGTTCCACAAGGACCGGCTCGGCATCAGCATCGGCGAGGGCGGCGCGCTGGCGCTCATCGAACGCACCGGCGACGCGCGCGTGCTGATCGAGGGCGTCGGCGAATCGTCGGACGCCTACCACGTCAGCGCGCCGCATCCCGAGGGCCGCGGCGCCCTGGCCGCGATGCAGTTGGCGCTGCAGCAGGCCGGCCGCCGGCCCGAAGACGTCGACCACGTCAACGCGCACGGCACCGGCACGCGGCTCAACGACAGCGCCGAGGCGAAGGCGATCGGCAGCGTGTTCGAGAACCAGATCCCGGTGGTGTCGACCAAGGGCTACACCGGCCACACGCTCGGCGCGGCCGGCGCGATCGAGTTCGTGTTCGCGGCCAGCGCCATCGAGGAGGGCTGGATCCCGCCGTCGCTGGGCGCCGAGCCGATCGACCCGGAGATCCGGCTGCAGGTGCCGACCAGCGTCGTGCGCGGCACGTTCCGCCGCGTGCTCAGCAACTCGTTCGCGTTCGGCGGCAACAACGTCAGCGTGCTCGTGGGGGCGCCATGACCGACCCAGCGACCGTCGCCATCACCGGGCTCGGCCTGTGGGTGCCGCACTTCCCGAATGCCGCCGCCTGGGCGAACGGCGCCGCCGATGCCGAGGCCGTGAAGCCGGTGGGCGCAGCGCTGGACCGCGTCAATCGACGCCGCGCGAGCCCGCTCGACCGCGCGCTCGCCGACACGGTCGCGGCGGCGATCCTGCACGCCGGCGTCGACGCGACCACGGTGCCGGTCGTGGTCGGCTCCGCGATCGGCGAGGCCGCGACGATGATCGGCCTGCTCGACGAGATGTGGCGCCACCACACACCGATGTCGCCCGCCGACTTCACGATGAGCGTGCACAACGCCGCCTCGGGCCTGATCTCGATCTCGAACAAGAACCGCGGCATGACCACGTCGCTGGCGGCCGACCACGACACACCCGCCGCAGCGCTGCTGGAGGGCATCGGCCTCGTGCTGACCCAAGGCTGCCCGGTCGTCGTCGCGTGCGGTGACGAGCCGGCGCCCCCGACGCTGGTGCAGCACGCGCCACCGTGGTCGATGCTGACCGCCGCCGTCGTGCTGGCGCCGTTCGCGGCCGACGCGCCGTACCTGGCCAGCCTGCGCGTCACGCTCGGGGATCCCGCGACCCTGGCGCTGGACCACTTCGAGCCGATGCTGCGCAACAACCCGCAGATCGGGCTGCTCGCCATCGTCGACGCCGTGCTGCGCCGGGCCGCCGGCGTGCTGCCGTTGGACAACGGTGCCGGTCGCGGTTACCGCGCCGTGATCGCACCTGGACCCGCGGCATGACGCGCTACCCACCGGTCGAGGACCTGGTGCCGCACGCGCCGCCCGCACTCGCCCTCGACGAACTGGTCGACTTCCACGACGGCTGCGCCCACACGCGCCTCGTCGTGCGCGACGGCGGGCTGTTGGTGCAGGACGGCGGCGTCGACACCACGGTCGCACTCGAATGGATGGCGCAGACCACCGCGACCTGCCTCGGCTACGAGGCGTTCCTCGGTGGCATCGGCGTGCGCGTCGGCATGGTGATCGCCTGCCGCCAGCTGACGATCTCACGCCCGCGCGTCGTCGTCGGCGAACGCCTCGACGTCAAGGCCTGGCGCCTGCGCGGCACCGACGACATCAGCAGCTTCCAGGGCGAAGTGCGCGACGAACGCGGCGAACTCGTCGCCGGCGCGGTGATGACCCTGGTGCACAGCGAGAAGCCGCCGGAGTGATCGCCTGCGCGCCGCACGGGGCCATGCCAGCAATGGACCCGACGAACGCGCTGCCCGCAATCGTGCCGGTGACATCGCGCCAACCCGATGCGCGGTGCGGCCATGGCATGGTCACCCAGGCACGCATCCGCAGCCGTGGTCGGTTTCGGGGATACCCTTCGCCAGCCCTCGTCCCAGCCAACCACGTGGAAGTGACCAACTCGATCCGAAATCTCAGGCGACTGGCTGGCCGGGCACTGCCCGCGCAACCGGCCACGTACGAACGCCCTGAGTTCCTCGTTCCTTCGCTGGCAGCTCTCGGCCTGAGCATCCTGCTGTTGCTCACCCAGCGCTGGCCGTTGGCGATGTTCTTCGCGCCGACGTTCGTGATCGCGTGTCGCTACTACGAACTCGCCCGCTTCCCGACGGTGCGGCGGTCGCGCCTGGCATTCCTGCTGATCCTCACCTGCGCCGCGGCCTGCGCGCTGTGGGCGCTGACGCACCGCGCCGGTGGCTTCGAACAGCCGTTGACGCTCGGGTTGGCCGGCGCCTCGCTGGCGATCGCGCTCCACCTGTTCACGACCCAACGCCGCCTCACCAAGGGACAGATCACGCAGTCCCTCCTGCACACGGTGGACGAAGATGCGCCGTACTGGGCCTGCGGCGGCCTGCTCGCGTTGCTGCCGGTGCTGCTGCTGCTCGGCTGCCTCACCGGCCTGCTGTGGTGGCGTTCGCCGCTGATCCTCTTGTGGGGGCTCGCGGCGATCGGCGTGCTCGCCGCGCAACTGCACAGCCATGCGTGGTTCCCGCGCCTGGCGGTCGCGTGGCTGACGATTTGGCTCGGCATCGAGATCCACGGCGCCTTCACACCGGGCAGCGACTCCAGTGACGACGCGATCGTCTCGGCCTGCGTCGTCACGCTGATCCTGTCGATCGCGACCTACCTGCTGCAGAGCCCGCGCGTGCGCCGCACGTTCCGCCGCAGCGCAGCCGCGCCGAGCGAAACGCCATCGGCGCTGACGGTGAACGCACGCTCGCCGCAGCCGATGCGCGCCGTGCCGAGCGTGCGCAGCACCGGTTAGTCGGATTTCGCCAGCAGCCGGGCCAGCCGCTCCAGCACGAAGCGCTCCGCCTCCTCCACGGTCTTCGGCGCCGCACGCTGCAGCATCGGGTGCTGGTCGTTCTGCCAGTCGACGACGACGTACTCACCGGCAGCCGTGCAGACGGCGATGTGCACCCAGGTGACCGGGCCAGGGCCGCCAACACCCAGGTCGGCGACCAGCAGGTAGTCCGCCGCGGCGGCGTTCGCCGGCGCGGCCGCGCGCAGACCGCGAGCGAGGTCCCACAGGCGTTTCTGCTCGTTGCTGTCGGGCGCGACCTCGATGTTCCCGGCCGCGGGCGCGAGCATGGCCTTGCCGCCGAACCGCACCGCCAGCCCATCGGCCAGGCGCTGCGCGCTGACCGGGTCGTGGCCAGCCGGCGCCAGGCTCCTCGGCACCAGGGTCGGCAGCACGGCGATGCGAGCGGTCCGGATCGCATCGCGGAACGCGGCGAGGCGCGGTGCCATGGCCGCCACTTCGCGCGGATCGGGTGCGCCGGCGAGTTCCCGCCACAGCCGCGCGAACCTGCCGTCTTGCACCGCCTCGGGCTGCCGCTGCCAATCGGCGAGCGTGAACAGGCGATCGGCCACCAACACGGCACAGCCCATCGGATCGGGGTCGCGCCCAGCCGTACGGCGGAACGCGCGGTCCTGCGGCGTCTGCCGATCCACGAGCACGACGTCGCCATGGCCGTCGACGACCACGAACCGCACCTCCGTCGGCCCCGTCTTCGGCGTACCGAGGAACTCGGCGTAGAGGTGCATGCCCGGCGCCGCACCGGCGCCGGCATGCTGACGCACGAAGGCGCCGAACCGGGCCGGCACCTCGGCCCACGGGGTGTCCGGGTCGACCGCGAACGCGGTGGCGGCGACGTCCAGCGCCGACATGCCCTGGCGCTCGAGCACGAGCCCGAGCGCCTGCGCGGAGCGGGTGTCGGGCCGGCCCAGCACGGCGACCGGCTGCAGCGTCAACGGCGCCGCGACGCCGGCCTCGTGCAGGCGCGACAGACGCCCAGCCTGCTCCGACGGCACCGGCTCCTGCGCGGTGGAGCAGGCCAGCAGGTGGAAGAACAGCGGGATGCACGCGGCGAACCGGGTGCGAACGGGAAGTCTCGGTGACATCGTTGCCTCCATTTTGTCAGTGTATGCTGTCATAACCAGAGCGAGCAAGGTGGCCGCAGTGCCCGCACACCTGTCGCGACGGCCCCTGACACGGCCAGTCCGAACCTGAGACCGATGGCATCGGCGCTGCGGAGCGGGCCGCAAAGGCACACGGCGGAGCGTGTTACCTTGCATTGTCGCCCACCGCACATGACGCCCACTCCGTCCCAGACCATCACGTTCGCCACCCGCGGCGTCGCCGTGCTCGCCCCCGTGCCGGCCGGCCTGCAGCGCATCCTGACGCCGGCGGCGCTGGCGTTCGTCGCCGACCTGCACCGGCGCTTCGACCCGCGCCGGCGCGAACTGCTGCAGCGGCGCCAAGCGGTGCAGAAGCACCTCGCCGGCGGCGCGCTGCCGAACTTCCTCGCCGAGACCGCCGCTGTGCGCAGCACGCACTGGCGCATCGCCGAGGTCCCCATCGAGCTGCGCGACCGCCGCGTCGAGATCACCGGCCCGGTCGATCGCAAGATGGTCATCAACGCGCTGAACAGCGGCGCCAATGTCTTCATGGCCGACTTCGAGGACAGCTGCGCGCCGACCTGGCAGAACCTGCTCGAAGGCCAGCAGAACCTCGTCGACGCCGTGCGCCGCACGATCACGTTCACCGACGGCGACAAGCACTACGCGCTGGCCGACCAGGTAGCGGTGTTGTTCGTGCGCCCGCGCGGCTGGCACCTCGAGGAGAAGCACGTCGAGATCGACGGCCGGCCGTGCTCGGCGTCGCTGTTCGACTTCGGCCTGTTCCTGTTCCACAACGCCCAGGCGCAGCTCGAGCGCGGCACCGCGCCGTACTTCTACCTGCCGAAGCTCGAGAGCCACCTGGAGGCGCGGCTGTGGAACGACGTGTTCGTGCACGCCCAGCAGGTGCTCGGCCTGAAGAACCGCACGATCAAGGCGACGGTGCTGATCGAGACGATCCTCGCCGCGTTCGAGATGGACGAGATCCTGTTCGAACTGCGCGAACACTCGGCCGGCCTGAACTGCGGCCGCTGGGACTACATCTTCTCGTTCATCAAGAAGTTCGCCCACGACCCCGCGCGCGTGATGCCCGACCGCTCGCTGGTGACGATGGGGCAGCACTTCCTGCGCAGCTACAGCCGGCTCCTGATCGAGACCTGCCACCGCCGCGGTGCCTACGCGATGGGCGGCATGGCGGCGCAGATCCCGATCAAGGGTGACGCCGCCGCGAACGAGCGCGCGCTGGCCAAGGTCCGCGCCGACAAGCAGCGCGAGGCACACGACGGCCACGACGGCACCTGGGTCGCACACCCGGGCCTGATCGCCGCAGCGCGCGATGAGTTCGACCGGGTGCTCGGCGCCAAGAAGAACCAACTGCACGTGCGGCACCCACAGCTGCGCGTGACGCAGGACGACCTGCTGCAGGTGCCGAAGGGCCCGATCACCGAGGCCGGTCTGCGCCAGAACCTCACGGTCGGCGTGCGCTACACCGAGGCCTGGTTGCGCGGCAGCGGTTGCGTGCCGATCTTCCACCTGATGGAAGACGCGGCGACCGCCGAGATCTCGCGCACGCAGGTCTGGCAATGGCGGCACCACGGCGCCCGGCTCGACGACGGCCGCGTCGTCGACGACCTCCTGGTGCAACTCACGCTGGCCGACGAGCTCGCGAAGATCCGCGCCGAACTCGGCGACGAACGCTTCGCGCAGAGCCGCTACCTCGACGCCGCGCGCCTGTTCGAGTCGCTGATCCTGGCGGACCAGCTGCCGGAGTGGCTGACGGTGCCCGCCTACGTGCACCTCTGAGCCGCCCCGTCTCTCACCTTTCTCCCGTCTCCCGTCCCTCTCGTCCCTTCTCGCACCCATGACCTGCACCCGGAGCAACCCTGTCCCCTGCCCGTACCTCCCTCACCTGCGCGACGTGTCCGCCGGACGCTTCGCCGGCATCGTGCGCGACTACACGCCTGCCGACGTCGCCCGGCTGCGCGGCAGCGTGATGGTGCGCCACACGCTGGCCGAACTCGGCAGCCGACGGCTCTGGGAACTTCTGCACCGCAGCGAACACACCGCGGCGCTCGGCGCGCTGACCGGCAACCAGGCCGTGCAGCAGGTCAAGGCCGGCCTGCAGGCGATCTACCTCTCGGGCTGGCAGGTTGCGGCCGACGCGAACCTGTCCGGCAACATGTATCCGGACCAGAGCCTCTACCCGAGCAACTCGGTGCCCAGCGTCGTCAAGCGCATCAACCAGGCGCTGCAGCGCGCCGACCAGATCGCGCACATGGAAGGCAAGGGCGACCAGACGCACTGGTTCGCGCCGATCGTCGCCGACGCCGAGGCCGGCTTCGGCGGGCCGCTGAACGCGTTCGAGCTGATGAAGCAGATGATCGAAGCAGGCGCCGCCGGCGTGCACTTCGAGGACCAGCTCGCCAGCGAGAAGAAGTGCGGCCACCTCGGCGGCAAGGTGCTGGTGCCGACGCAGACGTTCGTGCGCACGCTGAACGCCGCGCGCCTCGCCGCCGACGTCTCCGGCGTGCCGAGCGTGCTGGTCGCGCGCACCGACGCCGACGCCGCCGGCCTGATCACCAGCGACATCGACGAACGCGACCGCCAGTTCCTGACCGGCGAACGCACCAACGAAGGCTTCTTCGTCACCAAGGCGGGCCTGCCGCAGGCGATCGCGCGCGGCCTCGCCTATGCGCCGTACGCCGACGTGGTGTGGTGCGAGACCAGCCACCCGGACCTCGGCGAAGCGAAGCAGTTCGCGGAAGCGATCCACGCGCAGTTCCCGGGCAAGCTGCTCGCCTACAACTGCTCGCCGTCGTTCCACTGGAAGAAGAACCTCGACGACAGCACCATCGCGCGCTTCCAGCGCGAGCTCTGCGCGATGGGCTACAAGTTCCTGTTCGTGACGCTGGCCGGCTTCCACGCGCTGAACCACGCGATGTTCGAGCTGGCGCACGACTACAAGGACCACGGCATGGCGGCCTACGTGAAGCTGCAGCAGGCCGAGTTCGACGCCGAGAAGCGCGGCTACACGGCGACCAAGCACCAGCGCGAGGTGGGCACCGGCTACTTCGACGCGGTCACGCAGGCGGTCAGCCAGGGCAAGTCGTCGACGACCGCGCTCGCGGGCTCGACCGAGGCCGAGCAGTTCTACGGCGACCAGCAGAAGCGCACGTCGGCCTGAGCCGGTGGGCGCCCGGTCAGCCGCCCGGAGCGGTGACTGGAGCCCGCAGTGCGTCCTCGATGCACTGCCGCACCTTGTTCGACGGCTCCGTCGCCAGCAGCGTCTGCAGCACTTCACGGTTCTCGGGGAAGGTCGCCACGTGCCGGCGGAGCAGGCGCGCGAGGTCCAGGCGCGTCGCTTCGTCCTGTTCGCCGACGATGGCCTCGCGCGCCGTCGCCATCGCCGCCGGCGAAACGGCCTCGCACGACCCCAGCGCGGCGGCGAGGCTCGCGCGCACGCGACTGCTCGCCTCGTGGCGCAGGCGCTGCGCGAGTTCGGTCGCGACGGCTTCGGTGCCCAGCTTGCCGAGCGTCTTCGCCGCGGCGCGGCGCACCTCGGCGGCGCGGTCGTCGAGGAACGGCACGACCTCCGGGACCAGCGCCAGGTCGCCGAGGTTGCCGAGCGCCGTCACGAACATCGTGCGCTCGTCGGGGTCGATCGCCCCCCACGCCGCGCTGAGCAGGCCGTCACGGATGGTGGCGTAGTCGCCAGGCTTTGCCGCGAGCATGCCGTTGCCGATCGTACCAAGCGCCAGGATCGCCGTGTCCGCCTGGTCGGCCGCCGCCGCGGACGATCGGTTGCCGGTGGCCCGCCAGATCGCCGACAGCGTAGCCTCGTCGGGGTCGCTGACACCGCCCAGCGCGATCAGCGCCCGCGTACGATCGCGTTGGCTCCATGCGGCATCGGCGATGACGCGGCACAGGGAGGCCTGTGCCGCGGGCGTAGCGCCGAGCTCGAACGCGAGGAACAGGTCGGCGCGCGTGCGGTCGGTGAGTTGCCGTTCGCGCAGCACGGTGAGCAGCAGATCGGCGACGCGGGCATCCGCGCGCAAGAGGTCGCGCAGCCGATGGATCGCGACCGTGCGGCCTTCGGTCATCACGTCGAGATCGGCGACGATGTCGTGCAACTCCGCCTGCAGGTCGTCCGTCGTGCGCCCGGCCAACACACGGTCGGCCGGTGCCGCGGCCCGCCCAGTCGCCGCCGCATCGCCGGCGGTGAACTGCCACAGGTCGGCGGCCGGCGCCAGCGCGACCGGCAGCAGCTGCAACCTCGCCGTGGTCGCGACCTCGATCGTCAGGCCGGACGCGTCGGTGCGCACCAACCGCTCGTCCACGTCCATGCGTGTGATCCAGTCCACGCCCGGATCCAGGTCGACCGTCGCGGTCGCCGCACCGACGCGCAGGTCGGCTGACGTCTCGTCGCCCGTCGAACTGGCGAAATAGCGCGCCTTCGTCCGCCGCAACTCACCGCCGCTTGCGCGTTCGTAGCAGGCCTCGTACGTGCCGGTGCCGTGGGTCTCCTTCACCGTCCAGCGAGGCTCGTCGCGCACGGCCAGCTGGAAGGTGCGCACGAGTTCTTCGAGCAACGCCGCGTGCGGCGCGTCGACAGCGCTCGGGAAGGCAAACGCCGTCGGCATGCCGTCCGGCAGGAACTGCACCCGGAACGGCTGCGCCAACACCCGGCCGACCTCGTCGCCGACGACGCCGCCGACACGCAGTTCGACTGGCGACAGGCGCATGCCGACGGTGGCGCCCGTCGGTGTCGCGGCGAGCGTCCGCAATTCCAACTCGCCACGCACCTCCTGCGTCATCGGCTCGGTGCCGCCGGCGCCGCTGCCGGAGAGCCGTACCGTGCTGCCGACCACGAACCGGTAGTGTTGCGTGGCACCCTCGCGCCACTGCAGGCGCAGGGCGGGAGCCGTCGATGCGGGCGGTGCACTCGTGCCCGGCTGCCGCACGACGAACCACGCCAGCGCGCCCACGACGAGCAGGACGATGATCCAGGCCAGTGTCTCGCGCACTGGCGCACTCATGGCAGGGTGCAGAGGCCGAACGTCGTCGTCGTGCCATCGGTCGTGACTTGCCGGCACCAGGTCTCGTCGAACAGCACGTCTTGTTTGACGAAGGTCTGCCACGTGACCAGGGTCAGCTCCTTGTGCACGGTCTTCAGCCCGCACGGGTACGGGATGCACACGCCGAGCACGCACGCTCGACACCACTTCACGCCTGGGTACTCGACGAACAGGAACAGGCGCCCGTTCGGTCCGGTCAGCGTGTTCACGACTCGCATCGTCGCTGAGCCCTGGAACACGGCGGGGCTCGGCCCGGCGCTGGCGACGACCAGACCGGTCTGCACGCCGGCCGCGAACTCCTCCGTGATCAACGTCAGGGTGCCGCCAGCACCGGCGCGGAAGCCGACGATGCCGACGCCCGCTTCGAGCGTCGCCTCGAGGCCCGCGAACGGGCGCACGCTGCTGGCGAGCGACGCGGGCTCGAGACTGGCCGTCAGCCGATAGCCGATCGAACCGGCCACGCCACCGGAGACCGACACCGGCACCGGGCCGACGAAGAACTGCTTCGAGAAGCTCTTCTCCTTGGTGACGCTGAAGGTGCCGTCGAAGACGTAGCCCAGCGGCTCCCGGTAGCTGTAGACCGTCTGGCCCGCGAACTCGAGATCGAGGCCGAAGCCGGATGTCTCACCGTCGGCCACCACCGCAGGGTCGACGGCGGGAACGACCTGCGCGTGCCCATCGACCTGCAGGAAGTCGAGCTTGTTGCCGAACACCGTGATCTGCACGCCGCCGCGCACGTCGGCGATGGCCCCGCGTGCGTCCAGCGACGCGAACGCGTCGAAACCGAAGCCGACGCCGAACAGGTTGCTGTCCCAGCCGGACTCGCTGCCCTGGGTGAGGGCCAGGGGGTGATCGGGCGCCGTGCCCTCGTGGCCCGGCAGGATCAGGTAGAACGGCCGCGAAATGGTGTTGTCGGCGGCGTTCGTGTCGCTGAACGCGCCACCGACCGGGCGTACATCGACGACGATCGAGAACTCCAGCTGGCTCAGCCGCGCGCCCTCGAAGAAGGCCTGCAGATCGGCGATCGCCTGCAGCGTCAGGTCCGGCGGCGGCTGCGTCGGCGGTGGGCCCTGCGGCAGTTGGTTGAGGATCGCAGTCATCACTGCCGCGAGCTTGCCCGGCAGGTACAGGTCGAGGTGCGCGGACTTGCGGCCTGGTGTCGCCACGTCGACCGCGGTCTCGCCCTCAGCGACCGTCTCCGGCGCCACGTCGCCGAGCGGCAGCCACTGGACCGGACCGTTCAGGCCGAAGGCATCGTTGTAGCGCTGGGCATCGGAGTCCCAGAGGTAGAGCGGCACGTCGTGGGTGTCGCCGAGCGGCGGCATCGGGTCGGTGCGCCGCATGCGCAGGCGCGCGAACACTTCCACGGCGACCGGCGCCAGCGTGCCCTCGATCCCGACGACGATCGTGCCGCCGGCGTCGGCGTTCTGCACGTCGTCCGGGTCGTCACCGGCGACATCGTCCTGGTCGGGATCGAGCACGATCGACTGCCGGTCGAGCACGACGTCGGCGAGGAACAGGTTCGGGTCCGCAACCGGCGCGAGCCGGGTCGCGATCTCGGCGAGGTTGTCGTCTTCGCTGGTCTCGCGCAGGAGATCCGACGGATCCAGCGAGCACAGGATCACGTAGTCGCCCGGCGGCGTGACGCTGGTCGGGACCGTCAGCTCGGCCCCGTAGGCCGCCGTCCCGGCGCGAACCAACGGCAACGTCACGGTGCCCAGGTAGAACTGGCGCACCTGCTCCAGCTCTTGGGCGACGTCGTCCCCGTTGAGGGCGAAGTAGGAGACGCTGACGTCTGGCGTCTCCTCGACCGCCGTGATGGTCGCGCGTAGCTGCAGCGCATGGCCGACCCTGGGCGCCGCGGCGACGACGGCCACCGAGTTGGCGGTCAGGTTGTTGGTCGCCTTCACTTCCGGCGGTGGCTGCGACCTCGACTTGTGGCAGCCCCCGAGCAGCAGCAGGCCGCCAACGCAGGCGAAGGCGAGTTGGCGGCTTGCGAGCGCGCGCCGCGGCGCGGCAGCCAGCGCAGGAGGAAAACGATGGACGGCGGCCGCGAGAGGGAGTGCGGTTGATCGCATGAGTGAGCTCCTGGAGTTGGTCTCACTCAGTAGGTCGCAAATGGCCGCGCACGGAATGCGCACAGCCACCCCTTCCCGGCGGAGATCCGCCCACCGCACAGGAGCCACCGCACGGGGCGCACCGCACAGGGCGCACGGCACGGGGCGCACGGCACGGGAGCGCAGCGCGCACCCGGCATGGGCCGGGTGCCGCGCGCTCGGCGGAATCTCAGCCCTTCATCGCCTTCTTCGCGGCCTTCTCGGCGCGCTTCTCCTTCAGGGTCTTCTCGGGCTTCTTCTTCTCGTCCTTCTTGGCTTGCTGTCCCTTGGCCATGGTTGCCTCCGGTATGTGTCGGTCGCGGCTCGCGTCGGTCGGCGCCGTGCCGAGCGAACTGCCGAGCTTCCCCATCAGATTGCTCTACGCAGAGCGCTGCGTCCAGTGGGAGACTGTGCGGAGGTGACCGCGTGAACGAGCAACCCAAGGATCCCCGGCCCGACAACCCCCAGCCGAAGAACACGCAGCCGAAGAACCCGCTGCACGGCGTCACGCTGGCAGCGATGCTCGAGTACCTCGTGGCGCAGCTCGGCTGGGAGAAGATGGCGCAATCGGTCGACATCCTCTGCTTCACCAACGAGCCCAGCATCACGTCGTCGCTGAAGTTCCTGCGCAAGGTGCCATGGGCCCGCGGCAAGGTCGAAGAGCTCTACCTGCGCACCAAGGCCCGCGATCGGCGGTGAGCGCTCGCATCGCCCGGCCACGCGGCCGGTCAGCCGAGCAGACGACCGCCCCACAGCTCGCCGAGGAAGTCCTGCCACGGCAGCACGCGCACGTCGTCGGTGACCAGCGCCCGCGCCCCCGTGTAGACGCCGAGCGCCCTGACCTTGCCCTTGGGCACTCGCTGGCGCAGCGACCGGATGCCGGCGAGGGAACGGTCGTCCCATCGGCTGCCCGACTTCACTTCGATGGCGACCAGACTGTCCGGGGTCTCGATCACGAAGTCGACCTCTGCCCCGCCGTGTTGCTGCCAGTAGGCGATCGGGTACTCCAGGTCCTGGTAGTGCAGCCACGCCCGCAGCTCGTGCAGCACCAGCGTCTCCAGCAGCGAGCCGCGTTCTTCCGGGTGGATGTTCAGGTGAGCCGTGCCGCCGAGGTGCCGCGCCACGCCCGTGTCGAACAGGAAGAACTTCGGATGCGCGACCTGCTTGACGGCGCGCTTCAGCTTCCACGCCGGAAGCCACGTGGCGATCAGCGTGTCGACGAGGATCTGGAAGTAGTCGGTCGCCGTCTGCCGGGCGATGCCCGCGTCGCGTGAGATGCCGGTCAGGTTGACACGCTGCGCGTTCATGCGCGCAGCGACCTCGAGGAAGCGTTGGAACGACCCGATCTGCCGCACGAGCGCTTCGGCCTGCACCTCCTCTCGCAGGTAGACCTCGCAGTAGGAACGCAGGAACGCCGCGGGCCGCCGGCCGGTGACGGCGAGCGGCAACATGCCCTGCGCGAGCATGTCGTCGAGTTTCCGATCGAGCCCCGCCTCGGCCGATACCAGCGGGAACATGTGCCGCATCTCGGCGCGTCCCGCGAGCAGGTTGACACCGCTGCGCTTGAGCTTGCGCGCGCTCGAACCCGACAGCACGAACCGCTGCCGCTTCTTGGTCATCAGGAACTGGACCTCGTCCAGCAACGCCGGCACGCGCTGCACTTCGTCGATCACGACCCAGGCGCCATCCGGCAGCGCAGAGCACTCGGCACGCAGCAGGCCGGGCTCGCGCGACAGACGCAGGCTCTCGGCTGCGAGCAGGAGGTCGTAGGTCGCGGCGTCCGCGAAGTGCTCCTGGATCCAGGTCGTCTTGCCAGTGCCACGCGCACCCAAAAGGAAGAACGAGCGATCCGGAGGGGGCAGTCGACGCGCCAACATCGCCAGCGAATTTACCGGAAAAACGCCACCTTGGTAGTCATTTTTCCAACCCTGTCGCGCCTCACCCACGCGCCGCGACGACCAGCCAGCTGCCGGCGGACAACGGCTCGAAGCGCTCGATCGTCAGCCCGGCATCGGCGAACAACCGGCGCAGTTCCGGCTTCCGACGCACGCGGCCGGAGAGCAGCACCTGCATCTCGAGGTCCATCGTCGCCGCCATGTCGGCGCGGTTGTCGGGCGACAGCACCGCCTCGATCGCGAGGATGCGGCCACCCAGCGCCATCGCCTGTGCGCAGCGCCGCAGCAGCGCGACCGCGCGCTCGTCGTTCCAGTTGTGCAGCACGCGTTTGATCAGGTAGGCGTCGGCACCCGCCGGCACGTCGCGGAAGAAGTCGCCGCCGACGACCTCGGCGCGCGCACCGAACCGTTCGCACAGCTCCGGCGCCGCGCGCTCGACCACGTGCGGCAGGTCGAACAGGATCCCGCGCAGGTGCGGCCAGCCGTCGAGCACCTCGGCGAGCAGCGTGCCGCGGCCACCACCTACGTCGACGACCTGCTGCACGGTGGCGAAGTCGAACGCCGCGCGCAAGGCCCCGGCCTCGTGCCGCGTGAACGAGTCGATCGCCGCGTCGTAGCGTGCCGCCGCGGCGGGGTGCTGCGCCATCCATTCGTAGAGCCCGGCACCGTGCGCGATCGCAAACGCCGCCGCATCGCCGCGCATGTCGCGCAGCCGGGCCCACGGATCCCACTGTTCGTGGCTGCCGACGAAGTCTGCCATCGGCCCGAGCTCGTCGCGGCGCAGCGCGCGACCACGTTCGGTCACCGCGAACTCACCCGGCCGTGCGGTCTCGAAGAAGCCGAGTCCCGCGCAGACGCGCAGCACCGAGGCGAGCGCCAGCGCATCGCAGCCGATCTCCTCGGCCAGCGACAGCGCCGTGCGCGGTCCGTCGGCGAGCCGGTCCGCGAGCTGCCAGGCCGCAGCGGTCGACACCGCCTGCGCGCGGCCCTTGCCGCCCAGCACGTACATCAGATACTCCGCCGGCGGCAGCGACTCGGGCCTCACGGCATCGCACCCTGCACCAACAGCTCGCGCGCTTCGGCCGCGCGTGCGTGGCGCCGCACGGGTCCGAGCCCGCGCTCGACGTCGCGCGCGATGTCCGGCAGCGTGTGGCGCCGTTCCAGCCCCTTCTTGGCCTCGATCTCGAGCCGGGCGGCGGAGACGTGCACGCCCCAGTGCGAGAACTGCACCGCAGAGAGCAGCTCCTGGCCGCGCTCCGGCCCGAGTTCCTGCACGATGCGCAGCACCAGTTCGCCGACGATCTCCTCGCCTTGCGCGAGCCGCAGCTCGAGGTAGGCCATGGTCTCCTCGAACGTCATCTTCTGGCCGGTCGCGACGTGCGCATCGATCAACACCGACGGGAACGCAGGCGCGTTCTTGAACACCGCTTCCGGCCGCTCCGGCGCCATCTTCGCCCAGGTCGTCAGCAGCCGTTCACTGTGGTCCATCAGCTCGAGGAAGCGGCGGCCGTAGTTGGCGATGCGCTCCTGGCCGGCGGCATCGGCGCGGCAGAGGTCCTGCTGGAAGTACTGACAGGTGAAGGACCAGTAGGCGAAGTTGTTCCAGAACACCTTGTATGCCATCGCCGACGGGTGGCCGTAGATCGGCGACGCGGTGCGGAACAGGCGCATCGACGCGTTCTGGATCGAACGGTACTGCACGTTCATCAGCATCGCCTTCTCCTTCAGATCGCCGCCCGCCAGATCCGTGCGCAGCATCTCGACCGTGAAGCAGTTGGCGAAGGCGATGAAGTCGGTGCCGGGGCTGAACAGCGGATCCGCGAACGCACTCGCCTCGCCGACCAGCGCCCAGCGGTCCTCGGACCAGGCGCGGCCGACCGCGTAGCTGTAGTTGGCGAGGCACAGGAAGTCCTTGACCTCGTACCGCTCGATCGCCGCCAGCAGGTGCGGCTCGTGTTGGCGCAGGAAGGCGAGCGTCTTGTCGAGGCCGGCGATGTGCACACGATCGTGCGTGTCCTCGTGGATCACGAGGCCGATGCTGGTGAAGCCGGTCGGCAGCGGGATCACCCAGACCCAGTAGCCCTCGCCCATGAAGTGGTTCGTCGACAGCCAGCGCTGCGGCGTGCACGGGCGGCTGTGCCACTCGGTCTCGGTCTTCGGCACCATGTCGTTGATGTCGAACTTGCCGGCGATGCGGAACCACGACGCGCTGGCCGCATGGTTGCTGCCGCGCGTCAACTTCTGCTGGCGGCGCAGCAACGCCTGGCGGCCAGTCGCGTCGACGACCCAGCGGCCCTGGATGGTGCTGGCCTTGCCCCCCTGCTCGTAGCGCACGGTGTGCGGCGTGCCATCCTTGCTCAGCTCGATCGCGGTGATCTTGCCGCCCTCGATCAGCTCGACGCCGTCGGCTTCGAGCATGCCGCGCAGGTCGGTCTCGATGCGGCCGCGGTCCATCTGGTAGCTCTTCAGCGGCGGCTCGGCGCACGGGCCGATCTCGGTGCGCAGGTGCAGCGGCAGGTCGCCGCCGCCGGGGAAGAAGCGGATGCCCCACTTCAGCAGCTGACGCTCGCGCATGTAGTCGGCGAGGCCGAGGCGGTTCAGGTAGTGCGAGCCGAGTTCGACCGACGATTCGCCGACCTTGTGGCAGGCGTCCGGCAGCGGCCGAGCCAGCTTGTCGAGGATCGTGATCGACAGCTGCGGCAGTTCCTGGCGGATCTGGCGCGCCAGCAGCAGGCCGGCGAGGCCACCGCCGCAGATCAGCACGTCGGGCATGCCGGCGGTGCGAGCGGCGGGAGGGTGTCCGTTCATGGCGTCCGACATCGGGTTTCCTGCGCGCCGGTGGGCATCGGCGGGCGGTCAGTCTGGCCGGTGGGGCCGATCGAGTCCATCCCTGCGCGACTTGTGCGCAACAGCAGGCACCTTCCTTGCCTCCGCCCCGGAGCCTGCCTAGAGTCGGCGCCGAACCCACCATGGCCGACACCCTCGAAGATCAGCTGAAGCGACTCATCGTCGACACCCTTGCCCTCGAGGACGTGGCCCCCGAGACCATCGAGACCGACGCGCCGCTGTTCGGCGAAGGGCTCGGGCTCGACTCGATCGACGCGCTGGAGATCGCGCTCGCCGTGCACTCGAAGTTCGGCGTCAAGACCGTCGCCAACGACGAGAAGAACCGCGAGTACTACCACTCGATCGCCTCGCTGGCGGAGTTCGTGCGCACCAAGCAGGCCGAGACTGGGCAGTCGGAGACTGGGCAGGCGGAGACTGGGAAGGCCGAAGGTGGCGCCGCGCAGGCCGCCGGCGCCTGACACCGGTGGCCGACACGTCGGTCGCGCAGACCAAGGGGCGGGCGTTCGGTGCCTGGGTGATCCGCATCCTGCTGGGAGCCGTGTTCGTCAGCTACCCGGTGATCGTCTGGTACGGCCTCAGCACCAAGAGCCCGCGCCTGATCGCCGCCGTGCTGCTGTGCGTGATGCTGCCGCTCGCGGCGTGGCGGCTGCGCAAGAGCAACCGCGAAGTGATGCGCGGGCTGGCGTTCGTGCCGATCGTCAGCGTCGTCGTGCTGGCGCTGTCGGCGGCGCTCGATGCCGCGGGCCTGCTGCTGGCCGTGCCGGTGCTGATCAACACGATCTTCTGCAGCGTGTTCGCGTCGTCGCTGCGCCGGGGCGTGATGCCGTTGATCGAACGCTTCGCGCGCATGCAGGAGCCGAACCTCACGCCCGAGCAGCAGGCGTGGTGCCGGTTGTGGACGGTGATCTGGAGCGTGTTCCTGGCCGCCAACGCGCTGACCGCGCTGGTGCTCGCGCTCGCCGCACCACTCGCGTGGTGGGCGGCCTACAACGGCCTGATCGCCTACGTGCTGATGGGCATCCTGTTCGCGGTCGAATGGACCATGCGGCGCCGGCGGTTCGCCCGTGACTGAGATGCGGCACTTCGTCGCCGATGCCGGTCGGGTGCAGGCCCTGGACGCCGTCGAACTGCGGCGTGCGGTCGCCCGGCTCGCGGCGCGGCTGCCGGCGCCGACGCCGGGCTCGCACGTCGTGTTCGCGTTCGATCGCGATCGGGCGGCGTTTGCGGTCGCGCTGCTGGCGGTGTGGCACCGCGGCCACGCAGTCGCGCTGCCGGCGAGCGCGCGGCGGCGGCACGTCGGTCCGGTGATGTTGCGGCCGGAGGTCGTGGCGCTGGTGCACGACACCGGTGCGGGCCTCGGCATCGATGTCGCCCGGCTGCTGGCGAACGGCGACGACGGCGATGCCGTGCCTCTGCCGGCGCGCCTGTCGCTGACCGGCCCGCTGGCCGTGTTCGCGCCCGACGGCGGCGTGCGGCAGATCGCCGCGGCGGCGCTCGACGCCGAGATCGGACGCACGCTGGCCGAGCTGGACCTGCGTGCCGGCGCGCAGCTCGCCAACCTGTGCGCACCCGGCTCGCCGGCGGCGCTGGTGCCGGGCCTGCTGGCACCGCTCGCGGCCGGCGCCGCGGTCGGCGACCGCAGCGAGGGCGCCTATGTGGTGGTGGTCCCGAACGCAACCGCGGCACCGCCGGGAACGAACGCCCGCATCGTCGTGACCACCGACGCACCCGACCAACCGCCGCCGCCACCTGAGCGCCACGCGTTGGCGTTCGCCGCGCTGCCGCCGGCGAACGGCGAGACCGCGCGTTTCCATGCCACGCTGCCACGCGACTTCTTCGGCTTCGCTGGCCACTTCCCCGGCTACCCGGTGCTCAGCGGCGCGGTGCAGCTGCACGAGGTCGTGCTGCCATGCCTGCGCGCGGCCCTGGGCGACGTGACCCCCACCGCGTTCCAGGACCTGAAGTTCCTGGCGCGCATCGCGCCGGGAGATCGCATCGAGGTCGTGCTGCGTCGCAACGAGGCGCGCGGCAGCTGCGAGTTCGAGATCCTGCGCGACACGACGAAGTGCTCGTCGGGCCGCGCCGTGCTGCGCGCGCCGGACGCGGAGGCGCAGCCGTGAGCGCGCCGTTCCGCATCGCCGCCGTCGTGCCGACGTACGACAACCCGCAGACCGTGCGCGGCGTCGTCGACGGCATGCGCGCACACCTCGCCTTGGTGATCGTCGTCGACGACGGCAGCGGTGCCGAGGGCCGCGCGGCCTGCGAAGCGCTCGCGCGCGACGGGCTCGCGATCGTGCACCGCCTCGACCGCAACCGCGGCAAGGGCGCCGCAGTCAAGGCCGGCTTCGAGGTCGCGCACGAGCGTGGCTTCACCCACGTGTTCCAGGTCGATGCCGACGGCCAGCACGACCTCGCCTGCCTGCCCGCATTCCTGGCGACCGCGCAGGAACGGCCCGAAGCGCTGCTGCTCGGCTATCCGGTCTACGACGAGACGGCGCCGAACACGCGCCGGACCGCGCGCCAGGTGACGACGTTCTGGGTCGATCGGGAGACCGGTGGGGCCGTGCGCGACGCGATGATCGGCTGCCGCATCTACCCGCTCGCGGCGGCGCGCAACAGCGGCACGCGCGGCAACCGCATGGACTTCGACGTCGAGATCGCCGTGCGCATGGCGCGCGCCGGCATCGAGGTCGTGAACCTGCCGGTGCACGTGCGCTACCTGACGGCCGCCGAAGGTGGCGTCTCGCACTTCCAACCGGTGCGCGACATCGTGCGCCTGTCGTGGATGCACAGCCGCCTGTGCACCGGCATCTCGATCCGCTGGCTCCTGCGCAAGCTCGGAGTCGCGCGATGACCGATGCGCCGGCGAGCTGGCTGAACCGCCGCGAGCGCGGCACGGTGTTCGGCATCCGCGCCGCGTTCCGGTTCGCGACGCTGATGGGGCGCCCGCTGACCAAGCTGCTGGTGGGCACGATCGCGCTGTGGTACCGGCTGTTCGATCGCCGCGCGGTGCGCAACTCGCGCGACTGGCTCACGCGCGCGACCGGCGAACCGCCGGGCTTCTGGGCCGTCTACCGCCATCTCTACACCTTCGCGCAGGTGGTGCTCGACCGCGCCTTCCTGCTGACCGGACGCACCAAGAGCCTGCGCTTCACGCACACCGGCCTGGACCTGTTGAAGCAGCAGCAGGCGACCGGCCGCGGCGCGGTGTTGCTCGGCGCGCACCTCGGCAGCTACGAAGCGATGCGCGCCGGCGGCAACAACGACGACCTGCGCATCAAGATCGTCGGCTTCTTCGCCAACGCGAAGATGATCAACTCGCTGATGGCCGACCTCAATCCGAGCTGGTCGACGCAGGTCATCCACCTGGGCGCGGACCCCGTCGGTGTGATGGCGCAGGTGCAGGCGAGCATCGAGGCCGGCGAGTTCGTGGCGGTGATGGCAGATCGCACCGGCCTCAACGATCGCATCGTCGAGGCACCGTTCTTCGGCGCGCCGGCGGCGTTCTCCAGCGGACCGTTCCTGATGGCATCGATCCTGCGCTGCCCGGTCTACCTGGTGTTCGGGCTCTACCGCGCGCCGAACCGCTACGACCTCTACTGCGAACGCTTCGCCGACCAGATCGAACTGCCGCGCCGCGACCGCGCGAGCGCGCTCGCGCGCTACGCGGCGGCCTACGCGGCGCGGGTCGAACACCACGCTCGCCAGGCGCCCGAGAACTGGTTCAACTTCTTCGACTTCTGGCAGCCGCATGCCAAGCCGGCCGCCACCCCCACCGCCCCGACGCAGCAGGAGGCCCACCCGTGACCAGAAAGCAGCGCCCCGCCCACGCGGTGACGATCGAACAGAAGATCGGCCTGCACCACTGCGACCCGCTCGGCGTCGCATGGCACGGCCGCTACTTCGAGTGGTTCGAGGCCGCGCGCACGGAGCTGTTCGCCAGCATCGACCTCGACGTGCCGCAGATCCGCGCGTTCGGTTTCCGCATGTACATCGTCGACGCGCACTGCCGCTACATGGCGCCGCTCGTCTACGGCGACATCGCGAAGGTCACCGCCTGGTTCGTCGGGCTCGTGGGCAGCCTCACCATCGTCTTCCACGCCTTCATCGCAGGCGGGTTCGCGTCCCCGGGCGTCTTCTGGCTCTTCGCCGAGCTCGCGCAAGGCAAGCAGGCCGAGGAGCTCGAGCGCGCGATCGACGCCGAGCTCGAGCGACTCGCGCGCGAGCCCGTGCCCGCGCCCGAGCTGGCGCGCGCGAAGAAGACGATCCTCTCGAGCGAGGCCTACGACTCCGAGACGGTCTCCGATCTCG
>JBGARS010000044.1:0-38981 GCA_044230075.1 Planctomycetota bacterium
CCCGACACCAAACTCGACGTCCGCAATCGGCAGGCGCCGCGCGTCGATCTCGACGGCGAGGTGACGATCCGTTTCCCCGCGGGCACCCTCGTCGGTTCCGGTGAGAACATCTCGGTGCAGGGCGTGTTCTTCACCGCCGACGGCTCGCTGCGCACCGAGGTCGTGCCGGGATCGTTCCACGAGTTCATCACCCGCGCCGAGGAGGCTCCGGGCGTGCTCGACCTGCGCTTCGACAGCGGCAACGCGACGGCGATCTTCCGGATGACGTCGACGGCGTGAGCGGTAGAGTTCGCCGGCGATGCTGGACCCGCTGGTCGAAGAGCTGTGCTCCGCCCTCGGCGAACGCGGCGTGCTCGTCAGTCCCGAGGACCGCGTGCGCTTCGAGACTGGCTGGCGTTACGGCAAGGGGGTCGCGCGCTGTGTGGCGCGGCCGGCCTCGACCGCCGAGGTCGCGACGACGCTGCGGATCGCCGACAAGCACGGCGTGCGCGTGATCGCGCAGGGCGCCAACTCGGGCCTGGTCGCCGCGTCGACGCCGGACACGAGCGGTACGATGCTGGTGCTGAGCCTCGAACGGCTGAACCAGACGATCGATCTGGACCGACACGGCCGCACCGTGCTGGTCGACGGCGGCGTACTGCTGAGCCAGCTCAACGAGGCGCTGCTGCCGCACGGCTTCTGGTTCCCGGTCGACCTCGGCGCCGACCCGCAGATCGGCGGCATGGTGGCGACCAACACCGGCGGCACGCGGCTGCTGAAGTACGGCGACGTGCGCCACAACCTGCTCGGCATCGAAGTGGTGCTCGGCGATGGCCGGGTCGTGTCGCTGCTGAACACGCTGCGCAAGAACAACACCGGCCTCGACGCCAAGCACCTGTTCGTCGGCACGACCGGTGTGTTCGGCATCGTCACGCGCGCCGTGCTCGCGGTGGCGCCGGTGCCGAAGCAGCGCGCGACTGCGCTGGTCGCCTGCGATGGCGGCGATGCGGTGCTCGAACTGCTGCGCGCCGTCGAGGCCGAACTCGGCTGTGTGCTGAGCGCGTTCGAGGTGATGAGTGCCAACGCGATGGGGCCTGTGTTCTCGCACCAGCCGAACCTGCGCCGGCCGTTCGCGGAGCTGCCGCCGTACAGCGTGCTGGTCGAGCTGTCGTCGACGCTGCCATCCGAGACCCTGCACCTCGAGAACGCGTTGGAGGAGTGCCTCGGCGCGCACCTCGAACGCGCCGGCGAGCACGTGCTCGACGTGCTGGTCGGCAAGGGCGAGGAGTTCTGGCAGATGCGGCATCACATCAGCGAGAGCCTGCGCAGCGAGGGCAAGATGCTCGCGTTCGACGTCAGCGTGCCGCGCTCGCGGCTGCCGGCGTTCACCGACGCGGTGGTGGCGTTGCTGGCGAAGGATCACGCGCAGGTGCGGTTGTGTGACTACGGCCACTGGGGTGATGGCGGCACGCACCTGAACCTGCTGTGGAACGAGCAGGACTGTTCCGACTCGCAAGCGCTGGTGCGCGAACTGCAGTCGCGCATCTACGACCTCGCCGTGCGCGACTTCGCCGGCAGCTACTCGGCGGAGCACGGCGTCGGCCCGCACAACCAGGCGTTCTACGATCGCTACACGGATGCGCAGGTGAAGTTGCTGTGTGGGGTGCTGGGGGACTTCTGCGATCCGGAAGGGCGGTTGGGCACGGTGCGGTTGGGCGGCGGGAAAACGTAGAGACACCGACCCATGCTCCCGAGCCGCGTCGTGGCGATCGAAGCGCCCGGTGACTGCGATGGGAAAGTCTGGCGCAAGGTCCTGGTCGAAGGAGCCCGTGGCGAGATCAGCGCTCAATTCCATGGCAAGCGGTTCGTGCTGAAGCAGTAGCGGTGTGCCGCGTTCGGACTCCGTTCACGGTTGCATCACGTGGGGAATGAGTAGGATCTCGCGAGCGATGACAGCCAGACAAAGGGACGACTCATGACCAGACTGCGCGCGATGGCTTCTCTTCTCACCGCAGCCAGCGTCTCGCTCGGCGGCTGTACATCGGCCGGTGACGCGGCGAGTGGCAGACCGACCTATCAGGCGATGTGGCAGGCGCTGATCGGACAGCGGGTGAAGCAGGTGATGCTGTGGGCGACTCCGTCCCACGTGGCGAGTCCGAGCCTTTGCTTTGCGCCGACGGAGAACGGCGAGTACCGCGTGGCGGAGGTCGGTACCGACTTCGTTGCTCTGCTCGGTGCGGATGGGAAGTGGCTCGTGCCCCTGGCGGTTGTGCAGCTCCGGCTGTAGCCCGCCTGCAGGCACGAGATGGGCAAGTCGTGCCTTGCTTCCAGGAAGTTGGCGCGTCGATCGAGCCGGCCCGGTGCGGCAGGTCTGACTTGGAGGGAAGGAGAGAGCCAGTGCCGTGCGTCGCCGATGTTCGCCGGCGAACCCGGGCGTGGCGCCGAAAGCTGCCCGCGTGGTGCCCACCGCATGGCGGGGCCAGAGCCCGCGGCATCAGTTCGCCGCGCGCACCCGCCGATAGCCACCCCGGAGGATCGAAGCCATGCCGGACGTGTGCCAGCCCGTCGTCGACGAACATGCCTACAAGCTCTACGCCGAGTACACCGGGCTGCCCGAGGAACTGATCGCCCAGGCGGCGCAGAACTTCGGCAACTTCAACCAGGTCACCTGGAACGAGTGCCACGGTGAGGGCTGGACCGACAAGGCGAAGGTCTACTACGAGACCAACGACGAGTACCTGTTCGACCTGCTCTACGGCAGCCAGACCAAGGCGCGGCGCCGCGCGATCTACCAGCAGTACGGGCACTGGCCGTGGATGGTCGGCGCCGGGCCGGACGTGCTCGAGTTCGGCGGCGGCCTCGGCTTCTGTTGCTCGCTGCTGCGCGACGCAGGCAAGCGCGTCACCTACGTCGACGTCAACGGGCCGGCGGCGCGGTTCGCGAAGTGGTACTTCGCGCGCTGTGGCCAGACCGACATCGAGCAGATCCTGACGCCGTCGGACCGGCTCGTGCTGCCCGAGGGCCGGCAGTGGGACCTCGTGTTCTCCGATGGCGTGATCGAACACGTGCCGGATCCGGGCGCCACCGTCGAACGGCTCGCACGCGCGGTGCGACCGGGTGGCCTGATCTACCTGATCATCGACGCGCACGAGGTCAGCCCGGCGTTCCCGATGCATCGGCACGTGCACCTCGACGAGATCCTGGCCGGTGCGCCGACGCTGCGCGGCATGCAGCATGTCCGGCACGACGGCGACGTACTGAACGCCTGGCGGGCGCCGGTGCGCGCCTGACAGCGGCGGGAGCTACCGGCAGTGCCGCCGCCACGTCGCCGGTGGCATGCCGAACTCGCGCTTGAACGCGCGGTTGAACGCGGCCTCCGAGTCGTAGCCGACCTGGTCGGCGATGCGCACGATCGCCTCGTTGCCCTCGCGTAGTTCGCGGGCGGCCAGCGCCAGCCGCCAGCGTGTCAGGTACTGCATCGGCGGTTCGCCGATCAGCTGCGTGAAGCGCTCCGCCAGCGCCGACCGCGACATGCCCACTTCCTGGCCCAGCTCCTCGACGGTCCACGCCCGGCCCGGTCCGCTGTGCAACAGGCCGAGCGCACGGCTGATGTGCGGATCGCGCAGTCCCGCGAGCCAGCTGCGCTGGTCCTCGGGGATGGACTCGAGGTGGCAGCGGATCGCTTCGACGAACAGCAATTCCGACAGCTTGGTGAGCACGGCTGCGGTGCCGGCGCGCGGCGAACGTGACTCTTCGGCGGCGCGTTGAATGGTGCTGAGAATCCAGGCCGCGCCGTCGTAGCCGCCGAGCGGTACGCGCAACATGCGTGGCAGCGCGTCGAGCAGTGGCCGGCACAGACGGCTGTCGCAGGCGAGATAGCCGCAGACGAAGCGGGTGCGCGCACCACCGCCGCCGTGCACGATCCGCGCCAACCCGCCCGCGGTCGACGGCTGCGCCAGTTTCTCGGCTTGCACCGGCGAGCGCGACAGATCACTGCCGAGCAGGTGGCCGTCGCCGTAGGGGAACATCAGCAGGTCGCCGGCGCCGAGCTCGAGGATGCCGCCCTCGTCCGGCAGCCGCGCGCGACAGGAGCCTTCGACGAGCAGGTGGTAGATCGCCACGTGCTCCGCGCTCGGCAGGATGTGCCGCACGTCGTCCTTGCCGGGCGCCGAGTCGATGCACCATGGCGCGGTGAACTCGGCCTCGAGGAACAGGCCGCTCTCCAATCGCAGTGCCCGCAGCACCTCCGAGAAGGCGTCCATGGTGCCACGATCAAGCGCGGCGGCGTCCCGATCAACTGGCGACCTGGATTGTGGCGGCTGGCGCAAGAACCGCGGCGTCACGGCCAATCCCGCCAAGGCACTGCTTCCTACCTTGACTCCCGAATCGAACGCCTGCCGGTGCCCGTCACGTCGACGGCCATCCCGTTTGGGCGAGGTTCGTGAACCAAGAGAGGACCAGAGCCATGACGACCACCCTTCCGACCGAGACCGTTGCCGCCAACCGCTACGCCCGCTGCATCGAGGCCAGCAAGCGCATCCGCTGGGAGATCGACCGCGACGTGATCCGCGGCCGACAGTTCGACCTCGGCAAGAAGTTCCTGCCCGACGGCCTGTCGATGGTGCGCGACCTGCCGTTCCTGGACAGCGACCAGCAGCGACTGTTCAGCCAGATCCAGGGCCGCACCTACGCCAACATGTTCGGCCTGGTCGAGCGCTTCATCGGCGCCAAGATCCTGGAGGTGAGCCGCGACCACTGGCTCGGCGACCAGACGGCACTCGAGGCGCTGGTGCGCTTCACCGACGAGGAGCTGAAGCACCAGGAGTTGTTCCGCCGGATCGAGGTGCTGACCGCCGCGGGCATGCCGGTCGGCTACACGTTCGCGCCGCAGCCGAACGAGGTCGCCGGCGTCGTGCTCGGCAAGTCGACCTGGGCCGTGCTCGGCCTGACGTGTGCGATCGAATTGCTGACGCTGGCGCACTACCGCGAGAGCATCGAACCCGACGGTGGGCTCTCCGAACTGTGGCAGGACGTGTTCCAGTTCCATTGGCGCGAGGAGTCGCAGCACGCGATCCTCGACGAACTGGAATGGGTGCGCGAGGACGCCAAGCTCTCGCACGCCGAACGCGAGGTCGGCATCGGCCACCTGATCGAACTCGTCGGCGCCGTCGACGGCATCCTGCAGGCGCAGGCTGCCGCCGATGCCGACCACTTCGTCGCCGTGGCCGGCCGGCGGCTGGCAGCACCTGAGATCGCCGCCGTCCGCGACACGTTCCTGCGCGCCTACCGGTGGCAGTACATCGGCAGCGGTGTCAGCGATGCGCGCTTCCAGAAGGTCCTCGGCGGCATGATCGACGACGTGCAGCTGGCGCACATCCAGGCCGCGCTGGCGCCCATCCTCGGTTGAGGTGCTGCCAGGCTGCCACGTGGGCCGCGTGGTGACACGCGCACCGGTCACTGCCAGCCAAGGTCCGAGCGGTCAACGGCGCCGGGGAGCTTCACCAGGCCGGCGACGCGGCCCCGCGTCGGCATGCCTGCAACCGCCGTCGCAGCAGTCGCTGCTCGGGCTCCGAACTCGGCAGCGCCAGCGCGCGCTCCAGTTCGTGTGCGGCCGCCGCGTGGTCGCCGTTCGCCCAGTGCAGCTGCGCGGTCGTCGCCGCCAGCAGGAAGTAGTCCTGCAGCGTCCGGTCCTGCTGCAGCGATTGCAGCGCGGCCAGGCCGGCGGCGGGGCCGTCGAGCTTGGCGATCGCGACGGCGCGGTTCAGCAGCACGATCGGTGAGGGCGCGATCTGCTGCAGCCGGTCGTACTCCCCCCGGATCCGGCGCCAGTCGGTGCGTGCGTAGTCCGGCGCCGCGGCGTGCAGCGACGCGATCGCGGCCTCGCAGTGGAACGCCGTCAGTTGCTCGCCGCCGATCGATCTGGCGAAGTGGTGGAAACCGGCCGTGAGCCAGCGGCGGTCCCAACGGCAACGGTCCTGCTCCGCCAGTGGCAGCAGTTCGCCCGTGGCGTCGACGCGCGCCGGCAATCTGGCGCCGAGCAGCAGCATCAACGCGAGCAGCGCGTGCACCGTCGGCGTGCGCGTGTTCGGCAACTCGAGCAACAGGGCTGCCAGCCGCACGGCCTCGTGAACGAGTTCGCCGCGCACCAGGTCCGAGCCGGCGTGCGCGCGGTAGCCTTCGTTGAACAGCAGGTAGACGACCTGCAGCACGAGGTCGAGCCGCGCCGGCAGTTCGGCGCTCGGCGGCAGCTCGAACACGACGTCGTCCTGCTGCAGCCGTGCTTTCGCGCGCACCAGCCGCTGCGCGATCGTCGCGTCCTTCTGCAGCAGCGCGCGGGCGATCGCCGGCACGCCGAAGCCGCACACGGTCTTCAGGATCAGCGGTACGCGCGAGTCGGCGGGCACCGCCGGGTGGCTGCAGAGGAACAACAGCCGCAGCGTGTCGTCGGCGATCTCTGCCGGCGCCGCCGGCTCGCTGCGCGCGGCTTCGCGTTCGGCCCACAGCTGCAGTTCGCCTTCGACCTTGGCGGCGAGCTTCTGCCGTCGCAGGCGGTCGATCGCGAGGTTGCGCGCGACACGGAACACCCACGCCTCGGGGTTGTCGGGCACGCCTTGCACCGGCCACGTGCGCAGCGCCCGCAGCATCGCGTCCTGCACGACGTCTTCGACCAGGTCGAGGCGACCCGGGCCCAGCGCACGGCAGAGCCCGGCCACCATGCGGCCGTACTTGTGGCGGAACAGGTCGTCGACGAGTCCCGGCAGTGCGTCGGACAAGCGCGGTCTACTCCTCGGGGCCGCCCATGAAGTCGATCTCGCGCACTTCGATGCTGCCGAACTGCAGGTTCGGGTGGCCGTTGCACAGCCGGACCGCGTGGTCGTAGTTGTCGGCCTTCAGCACGTAGACGCCGCCGACGACCTCCTTGGTCTCGACGTAGGGCCCGTCCTTGACCTCGACCTTGGCCTTGCCCTTGGGCGTGATGACCCTGCCGCCCTGGTCGGTCAGCTTGCGGCCCATCTCGAGGCGGCCCTCGGCGCCCATCTTCTGGCCCCACGCCTCGTATTCGCCCAGGATGCGGGCGAAGTCGTCGGGGGTGAACTGGCTGTAGTCGGCGGTCACGTCGCCGCGCAAGATCAGCAGGAACTTCGGCATGTCGGTCTCTTCGGGTTGCGCCGGGATCGCCGGCTGGTTCTGGAGCAGACGATCGACGCGTCGCGCTCGCGACGGCGAGTTCAGAAAAATCGCTCGGCCCCGGCTGCCCACATGACCACGTTCGCCTTGGCGGTGTCCTCACCCTCGGGCTAGCATCCGCCGGCCACGTCGCACCGCGTTCCGAGCCCATGAAAGGTGACAGCCCGTCCGCTCCTCTCGACCTCCTGATCGTCGGCGCCGGTCCCGCCGGCACGGCCGCGGCCTGGCGCGCGACCGAACTCGGCATGTCGGTGCAGGTCATCGATCGCGAATCGGTGCTCAGCATCCTGCGCGACTGGGCCGAACACACGCCCAAGCCCAAGCTGGTCGACTCCGACTACGGCGAATGCGCGGACCTGCCGTTCCCGACCGGCGGTGCGCTGGTGTCGCAGTTCGCGTTCCCGGACCAGACGTCGTCGGCCGACCTCTATGCGAAGTGGCTGAAGGTCTACGACGACAACAAGGTGCCGTACCGCAACGGCGTCGAGCTCGGCAGCTGCGAACGGCAGCCCGACGGGCTGTTGGTCGCCGAGTGCATCGAGCTGCAGAACCAGCAGAAGAACAAGGTCTACACGCGCAACGTCGTGCTGGCACTCGGCAGCGGCTCGGCCACCAAGGTGCGCCTGATGGGCGACGGCCGCGGCATCCGGTACAAACTCGGCAACGTCGTCGACTACGTCGGCGCGCCCGCCTGTGTGATCGGCGGCGGCATGTCGGCGGCCGAAGCGGTCGTGACGATCGCCGCCGCCAAGGCCGAGAACAAGGACAGCAGCGACGTGTTCTGGTGCTACCGCGGCCGCAGCATGCCGAAGGTCGCGCAGGGCAAGGCGCTGGCCGCGCGGTTCTACGAGTCGTGGATGGGCGGCAACATCCGCTACCTGCCGCTCAGCGAGCCGCTGGCGGTGTTCAAGGACGACGCCGGCAAGGAGTTCGTCGCCGTCAAGACACGCCGCGTCGAACAGCAGGGCCAGCCGCCGGAGCTGGTGTGCTACGAGTTCGAGAAGACCAAGGTGCTGGCGTTCATCGGCGCCGAACGCCCCGTCGAGCTGCTGAAGTCGATGGGCATCAACGAGTTCGCGGCGGCCGACGCGCCGGCGAAGAAGCGCCTCGCGGTCTCGGCGCTGCGTGAGACGCAGGTCGGCGGCATCTTCCTCGGCGGCAGCGTGCTCGACCCGGCGTTCATCGAGACCAGTGACTTCCGCGAGGAAGCGCTGCAGTCGACGGTCAAGGAACACCCGGGCTGCTTCAAGACCGCGATCGTCGATGGCGTGCGCGCGGCGGAGACGATCCACCAGCGCATGAAGCGCGGCGCCAGCGACGAGGTGATCCGCGAACAGATGGTCAAGCAGAACCAGACCATGGTCGCGCCCGCGAAGCCTGTTGCGGCCGCGCCGCGCGCAGAACCCGAGGAGGCGCTGGAGCCCGCGACCGGCGCGATGTTCGTGCAGATCGGCCCCGGCGAGGGCGCCACCAAGACCGAGCACTTCTTCACCGTCGGCGACACCATCATCGGCCGCACCACCGGCCGCGTCGTGATCGGCGGCGACGCATTGCTGCTCGATCAGCACGCGGCGTTCAAGGTCGATGCCGAGGAGTGCTACGTCACCAACCAACCGTACAACGGCGAGTGCTACGTGCGCTTCAACTCGGAACGCACGGTGCCGCCTGGTACGGTCGTGGTGGCCGGCCGGCAGCGGCTGCGCGTCGACCTCGCCGGCGGCAAGCTGTCGCTGGCCCGGCTCGACAGCAAGGGCAACGTCAGCAAGTCGGTGCCGGTCACGCGCGAGGAGCGAACGCTCGGCCGCGACGACCTCGACCCGCGCGACTTCGCGATGTCGCGCTCGCACTTCGCGGTCAGCGACGCCGGTGGTGTGGCGCGTCTGCGCGACCAGAGCCGCAACGGCACGTTCCTCGAACTGCGCGGCACGCTGCGCCTCAACGAGGGCGACGAGGTCTGGATGGGCGAGCAGCGCTTCCGCTTCGTCAACATGAGCAGCGACGTCGTGGTCGGCAGCAGCACCGCGAGCGTGCAGAAGCCCGCGGCTGCCCCCGACCAGACCATGGTCGCGATCCGCCGGCCGGCGACCGCAGCCTCGATCGCGCAGCCCGTGGCCGAACCGGCCGCCGCGCCCGCACCTGCCGGCGAGCCGTCGATCGTATTGCCGGACGGCACGACGATCCCTGCCGGCGCCGATCGGCCGATGCTCAGCTGGCTGGCCGAGAACGGTGCGGCGACCGACGACTCGGGCAGCATCGGCGGCAAGGCGCAGACCCTGTGGGAGTGCTGGGATCAGGGTGATCCGTGCGACACCGGCGGCAGCTGCGGCAAGTGCGTGGTGACGGTCCTCGACGGCATGGGCAACCTCAACGAGGCCAGCTCGCGCGAGAAGAACACCATCAAGAAGTCGAACAAGAAGCTCGGCGGCCGCCTCGACGAGAGCAAGTGCCGGCTCGCGTGCCAGTCGATGGTGAACGGCCCGGTGAAGATCCAGCCGAGCGGCAAGACGGATGGGTGACGCGCGCGCCGCCGCGGCGTCAAGGTCGGCGGAAGTGCAGCTCGGTTCGTCGCGGTCCGGCTCACGGGCAGCAGCGTGGTGTGCAACGTCGGCGCGCCGAGCCGCAGACCCAGGCGACGGCTCTCGTCGGTCGGCAGGATCAGCACGGCCAGCGGTGTCTCCGGCGGCACCAACAGCTCGAAGTCGAGCGCGTACATCGTGTCCGTGCGGGCGAGGATCTCGTCGGTCGGCATGCCGCCGCGCGTGGCGACCGCGACGATCTCGCAGACCGGATGTTCGCCCGCTTCGCCGCAGATGTTGCCGACGATGCGGCTGCAGCGGAACACGTCGAGGGTCACTTCGCGCGGTGCCACACCGTTCCACTGCCACGCCGTCGCCCGGTAGTTGCGATCTTTCAGGGTGATCCAACCATCCCCCGTGCCCTCGACCGCCAACGGCAGCTCGAACAGCGCGACTCCGCCGACGAGGTCCGCCACTTCGGCGTCGTGCTCGCACCAGCCCTTCGTCGCGGACAGCAGGGTCCACCGCACGCGCACCGTGCCGGACCAGGGCACGGAGGGTGCGAGACCGCGCAGGTGGACGCGCAGCGGCACCGTGGTGGCCAACGGTTGGCTTGCGTCCATCGCTGCGACCGCCGCCGGTTCGCCCGCGATCGCGACGGTCCGGTCCGGGGCGCCGGCGGGAGCGGCCAAATCGGCGCCGGTGCGTGCGGCGACTCCGTTCCTGCTGGATGGAGCCGGCGCGGCCTCGGCCCGGCCGGCCATCGCCATCGCCACGACGGTCGCCACCAGCCCGACCGCGAATGCCGCGATCCAGGTCCGGTTGCTGTGCAGGGGCGCGTCGGGCATCGCGACACCATAGCTCCCATGCGGGCTCGCTGTGCCGCGCGTGCGGGGGCCAGACCAGCCTGCTGCGCATCGACCCGGAAGTGGTGCTCGCTGCGACCGGCGGCGCGCCGTTCTTCGTCGGCGTCACGGTCGTGAACTCGCAGATCCCCGCGCTCGCCCTGACCGGCACCACGAACTTCTTCATCGCCTAGGACGGTGGCGCCGGTGCCGCGCAGGCGACGGTGATCGGCTTCCCCAGTGACCCGCTCCAGATCCCCGGCGTCGAAGGCCGGCTGTGGGTCGACACCAACCTGATGCTGGTGCTGCCGGGCGTGTTCAGCGGCTTCTCCGGGTTCGCGGAGACGACGCTGCCGACGGGCTTGACGCTGGCGATGCAGATCGTGAACCTGCAGGGCGGTGTGGTCGAACTGACGACGCCGGCGGTGGTCACCAGCCGCCGCTGAGAGCGACGGTCTCAGCGCCAGTGGAACTGACGCTGCAGGTGGCACTCGCGGCAGGTCGGCAGCGACTCGTCGGGCACCGGCACGGTGTCGATCGTCTTCGCCGCGGCAGTGGCGCGTTCGTCGTGGCAGTGCGCGCAGGTCAGGGGCTTGCCCTGGAGGTCGTTGCCAGAGTGGCCCGGGGACAGGTGCGAGAAGCCGTTGCCGGCCGGCCAGGCGCGCGTCGGCGGGGGCGGCACGGCCCGGCCGGCGACCATGGTGCCGACCGGCACGCGCGCGCTCTGCAGGAACGAGTTCGAGCGCCCGGGCACGGCGGGATGGCATTGCTGGCAGCTGCCGCCGCCGACGTGGTCGTGGCCCTGGTGGCACTGCGTGCAGTCGGCGACACCTGCCTTGACGATCGGCACCAGCTGCAGGTCGTCGCCACTCGATGGGGCGGCGAACGTGTGGCACGAGAAGCACCCGTCGGCGAGGGCCGTGCCGGCCGCGCCGAACGCCTTGCTGCCGACGTGCGCCGCGTGCGGGAAGTCGATCGCGGTGCGGCGGCGGTCGGCCGGCACCTCGATCGGCGTCGCCTGCAGCACGAGTTCGCGTTCGCCATCGGCGTGGCAACTGCGGCAGGCGGCCTGCGCGGTCGGGTCCGCGGGCCACGCGTAGCAACCCTTGGTCGCCGGCAGCAGCGCCTGGGATTGCTGCTGGTCGCCGTGGCACGACAGGCAGCCCGCACGCTGGTCCGCACTGACGGCGCCGGCGGTGCCGGCGATCGGTTGCAGCGTGGCCGCCGGCATGTGCAGTGAGTGCCAGAACGGACGCGCCGGCCGCGGCGCGGTCGGCACCACGGCCTGCCGCAGGTGGCACTCGCCACAACCCTGGTTGCCCGCGTGGGCCGCGAACTCGTCGCTGTGCAGCCGCCGACCCGCGACGTAGCGCGCGCGTTCGGCGGCGTACTGGTCGACGGACAGCAGCGGGCGTTGCACCGGGCGCAGCTCCGGCCCGAACACGCTCTTGCCGTCGCGTTCGCTCGCCGCGTGGCAGGCGAGGCAGCCCTTGCCGCCGGCCTCGGTGCCGTGCCACGCGACGGGCCATTGGTGGTCCTTCGGCCGCCAGCGCGCGAGGTCGGCCGCGGCGATGCCGGCCGGCGCCGCGCGGTCCGGCACGTGGCAGCCGGCGCAGGTCGGGAACGGCACCGCGGCGTAGTCGTGCCGGTCGGCATCGTCGGGGGCGCCGCTCGCCTGCGCCGCCGCGACCTCAGGGTCGATGGTGTGGCAGATCGTGCACGGCATGCCGGCGCCGAGGTGCACGTCGTGGGGGAAGGTGAGGGTTGCGAACGGTTGCGCGCGGGTCTCGACGCGCACCGGCGGTGCCTTCCGCAGCAGTGCAGCACGATCGAACGGCGTCCCGGCGACCGCGTGGCAGCTGTCGCACTTGCCGACCAGCGCCGCACTCGCGGGCTTCAGGAAGTCGCTGCCCTGGTGGTCCCGGTGGCAGACGGCGCAGAACTTCTCGTCGACGTCGCGGCCGGGTACCGACGCGAGCTTGCCGTCGCCGAGCCAGGGGTGGCGCCAGGTCGCCGGTGCCGCGAGATCGTCGTGGCACTGCAGGCACTTCGTGGCGGTGGGCCCGACCCCGGGAACATGGCACGCGTTGCAGCCCTGGGCGGCGGCGATACGCGCGGCTTCGTGTGGGTTCTCGGCGTGAGCGGCAACGTTCTGCACGAACGCGTGCGCCGGCAGCAACGGCCCGGCCGAGGCCAGCGGCTCGAACACCGCGGCCATCAGGATCACCGCCGCCACCAGCACGAACGCGGCGACCGCGGCGATGCGGTTGGCGAGGCGCAGCGCCGGGAAGCGGCCGAAGTCGACCTCGGCGCGCACCATCGCGTCGGGGTCGTTGTCGAACACGCCCTTGCCCGGCTTCTTCCACCAGAACGCGTTGCGCTGCAGGTCGAGCACCAGCCGCGCGGCGTTGCCCTTGCCGTCGATGCGCGCGACCAGCCGCGTCACGCCGAGCACGATCTCGTTGCCGGTCGACAGGTTCACCGCCGTGGTGACGCGCTTGCCGTCGATCCAGGTGCCGGTCACCGAACCGAGGTCGCGCACCGTGAAGTTGCCGTCCCAGGCGACGCGGCAGTGGCGATCGGCGGCCACCGGATCGTTGAGCACGACGTCGCAGCCGGTGCGCGTGCCGAGCAGCACCTCGTGTTCGCTCTGGCAGACGGCGGCGCCGTTCTGCTCGACCGTGATGCGCGCGCCCGTCGTCATGACTGGCCGCTCCCGCGCCCGAACAGGCTCTGAGGCTGGCGGCGCGTGATCGCCGTCGTCGGGCAGTTGTAGACGCAGGCCTCGAACGGCAGGCCGGCGCAGAGGTCGCACTTCACGGTCTTGCCGTTGACCGGGTTCAATTTGCCGCCGGCACCCGCCGTGCGCGGCTTCTGGTCCGGATCCGCGGCCGCCGCGGCCGGCACTGCTGCTGGCGCGGTGCCGAACAGGCGGCCGATCAGCGGCAGCGTCTGCAGGAACGTCGGTGGTGGCACCGGTGTGGGTGCCGGTTCGACCAGGCGGATCACGCCGTAGGGGCAGCCGTCGATGCAGCCGGCGCAGCCGACGCAGTTGTCGTACTCGAAGCGGATGCGGCCCTGCGGGTCGCGCCGGATCGCGGCGTAGTCGCACGACAACATGCACTGCGGCACTTCGCAGTGGTAGCAGGCGGTGATCAGCACCTCGTCGGTGACGACCGGCGTGCCGACCTTGCTCAGCCGCGGCACATGGTCGTCGTGCACGGCGACACACGACTCGACGCACATGTTGCAGCGCACGCACTTGCCGCGATCGATCACCAGCGCACGGCCGCCCTTCACGGACTGGTGCTCGACCATGACGTGCAGCTCGTCGAGCAGGTTGCGGGTGCCGAGGTCCTGCGCCGTGCCGTGCAGCGCCGCATCGACGTCGTCCTTGCCGACGAGTCGGTTCGCGGCGCGCAGCAGGCCCTGCTGCGATGGCGTCGACAGTTGCTGCCAGTGCTTGCGGGTGATCTTCACCAGCGCGGTGCGCGTGAGCGCCTGGAACGTCGCCGGCCAGGTGCCGCCGTCGGTCGTGATCGCGTGCTCGCCGAAGGTCGCGTTGCCCTTGTAGAACGCCAGCACGCGCGCCGAGGGCCCTGACCCGGCTCGGCAGGCGATCGCGCCGGCGCGCACGAGGAACACCGCGTCGGCCGGCGTGCCCGCCTCGGCGACCACGTCGCCTTCGTCGACGGTCAACAGCTCGGCGTCGCGCTGCAGCTGCGCGATCGCCTGGTCGTCGAGGTCGCGGCACAGTGTCGACGCCCGCAAGTGCAGGCCGAGCTGGTCGAGGTAGCCCGCGTCGATGCGCTGCTTGAACTCCTCGTCCTCGTTGTAGAGCTGCGTGAACAGCCGCGCCTCCAGCGCCGCCACGCGCGTCGTCTGCACCGCGCGCACGGTCGCCAGCGCCGGATGGTGGCTGTGCGCGCTGACCTCGCCGAACCACTCACCCTTGGTGTACTTCCGGTGTTCGTGCGGGCTGCGGCGCGGGCGGGCCTGGATCGCTTCGACGCGGCCCTCCAGCACCACGAACAGTTCGGTCGTCAGGTCGCCCTGCGCGACGATCGTCGCGCCGGCATCGACGTCGACGAAGCGCACGAAGCCCGCGCGACGCGCGACACCGGGCGCCCATTCGAAGGAGCCGTCGGTGATCGCCGCCTCCTTGCGCACACCCTCGAGCAGCCGCTTGTCGAGGTCGGTGAACAGCGGGGTCGCCAGCAGTTCGTCGACCTGGGACGTGGAGTGGGAGGGCATGGGCGACGGACGTGGCGGTGGGCCTTGGCGGGAGAAGCGTTGGTTCGGACTGTCTGGGCGGCCAGTGAGGGTCGGGAGGCCGGTGTCAGTAGTACCAGATCGCGAGTACGTGCACTGAGACGAGGGCGAGCAGCAGGATCGAGCACGGCACGTGCAGGAGCCGCCAGAAGCGCATCGACTCGCGCCAGACGGCGAGGCGCCGCGCCTCGCGCTGCACGAGTTCCTGTTGGCCGGTCAGCGTCGCGAGATCGCGCCGCAACCCGGCGGCCGTGGCCTCGTCGGCGCTGCGGATCGCTTCGGCTACGGCCTGCACCTTGCGCGGGTAGTACTGCTGCAGCGCGTGCACCTTCTCGACCGTCAGTTCGCGTTCGGCGCGCGTCAGCCAGGTCGGGCCGAACGTCCACAGCACGGCACCGACCAGCCCGGTTGAGATCACCGTGTAGCTGAGCCCGTTCAGCAACAGACCCATCGTCGACGCCGTGCGCAGACCGCCGTGGAACCAGACCAGCAGCGCGGCGGCGATGCCGAGCCAGATGTGGGCCTGCAACCACACGGCGAGGCGGCCGAGCGGTTGGCGTGGACCGACGGCGAGGCGGGCCATGCCGACGGCCGCCGGATGCGGTTCGATCGCGACCGCGAGCACGCGCTGGACGCCGAACTTGCGCAGGATCGTCTGCGCCTCGCGCCGGATCGCGACCTTGCCGGCGATCTCCTGGCGCAGGATGCGATTCTGCAGCTCGGTCAGCGCCGACTGCGCCCGTTCGAGTTGCGGTAGCTGTGCCTTCCACGCGAACTCGGGGCTCAGGCGCAGCCGATGTGCCGCGCGCCGCACCGCGTAGAGCGCGAGCACGACGTAGGCGACCACGGCCAGCCAGCCCGCGGTCAGCAGCAGCGTCGTGTTGGCGTCGTTGCGGCTGCCGAACGGCTCACCGACCGCGAACTGCCAGCCGAGGAACGACGCCGCGATGGCCAGGGCGACGAAGGCGACCCAGGAGCGGTACAGACCGAAGTTCATCGCGGCCGACGTGCACCCGGTCGCAACCGGGTCAGCAGGTTGCGGATGCTGTCCAGCGGGCCGGTCTGGGTGCGCGCCGTGGCGATCGCGGTGGCCCATTCGGCGGGCGTCATCGTCGTGTCCATCAGCAGCACCTCGGCGATCGACTGGCTGGTGTCGGCGCGCGTGATGCGCGTCGCCTCCCGCACGGCGTCGGCGGTCAACCGGCCCGCCTGCAGCAGCAGCTTCGCGGCACGCTCTTCGAGGCGGCGGTGGGCGGCCTCCTGGCCGGGCTCGTTGCACAGGAAGATCGCGCGCACGATGCCGAGGCCGAGCAGCGAGTTGCGATGGATCGGCTGCGAGTTGCCGCGCAGCTGGGCGCCATCGACGAAGGTACCGTTGGTGCTGCCACGGTCTCGCAGCGTCCAGGTGGTGCCGTCGAAGGTGATCTCCGCGTGCAGTTCGCTGACCGACTCGTTGGGCAGCAGCACGTCGGTCGACTCCGCGCGACCGAGCGCGTTGCGGGCCTTCATCAGCCGGACGCGGCGTTTCATGCCCTCGCACTTCACGAACAGGCGTGGCAGCGCTTCGTGCACGCGGGCTTCGATGTCGGCGCCGGCGGGCTTCTGCGCCTCGATCTGGCCGAGTTCGGCTTCGATGTCGGCGGCTGGGACCGCGACCGTGCTCGGCCGCAGGTCGGCGGGTGTAGGCGGCGCGGGCCGCCTGGCTGCTGGTTGCTGGGTAGGGGCGACCGGCGGCGGCGCTGCCTTCTGCGGCGGTGTGGCCGGCTTGGGCGATGGTGCCGGCTTGGGCGATGGTGGCGGCGCTGCGGCCTTGCGCGGCGGCGGCGGCGGCGGCGCTGCGGGAGTGGCCCGCGGCGGGGCAGCGGGCGGCGTCGGCGGCCGGATGTGGTCCGACACCGATTGCCCCGGGCGGTAGGCGCCACCGCTCTTCCACTGCATCGTCTGCTCGATCTCCGCTTCGTCGGCCGGCGCGGCACCGGGACGTGGTGCCGGCATCGTGCGCAGTGGCGAAGCGCCGCCGCTGGTCTGGTCCTCGGGCGGCAGGATCGTCGACGGAGGCCGCGGTGGGGATTGTGGCGGCGGCCCGGGCTGCCCTGGCCTCGGCTGCAACCCGATCGGCCCCCGCGCGACCATGGTCATCTCGGGCGGGTCCGTTCCCGGCGGCTGCGCGTCGCCAGTCGGTTCGGCGCTCTGCACCACGAAGGTCGTGCGACCGACCCGGATCGTCGTGCCGGGGAACAGCGGCCGGCGCATGCCCGGTTGCACGATGGTGTCGTCGACGATGGTCTGGTTGGTCTTGCCGATCGCCTCGAGGAAGACGCCGACGTCGTCCATGTCGATGCGGAACTGCTCGCGACCGACTTCTTCGTCGTCGATCGTCAGGTCGACGCGCCGCGAGCGGCCGACGACCATGGGGCGGTCCAGCGGGACGTTGCTCGGCGGCTTGCCGAGCGGCTGCACGATCAACTCGAGACGCGGCATGCGGGGTCCAGGGCCGGCGATGCTATGGGTTCGGCTCGCGCGCGCCAAGCGCCCGTTGCGCGGACTGGCACAGGATCGGCTGCAGCGCGGTCCACAGCCAGATCACGCCGGTCCAGTGCAGCATCACCCGCGGCAGTGTCGACCGCAGATGCCGGTCGAGGTCTTCGAGCGGCGAGGTCAGGAACGGCACGCACCACAGCGGCAGGGCCAGCAGCAGCCAGGCCAGCAGCAGCGGTGCGCGCGGCGTGGTCCGCGTTCGCCATTGCGCGGCGACGACCACGATCGGCACGACGAACGCCAGCCCGAAGGTGCCGCGACCGAAGCCCCATTCGGCGATCGCCAGGCAGACGCGCGGCAGGCGGTCGAGACGCTGCAGCGGCCGGGTCGCCGAGGCGAGATGCGCGCCGAGCACGCCGCCCTCGCCACCCGCTCCGAGGCTGGCGGCCCAGATCGCCACCGGTGTGAGCAGCAGCAGGCCGATGCACCGGGCTCGCAGGCCGGCATCGTGGTGCCGCAGCCAGGCATCGAGTGCCAGCAGCAAGATCGCCGCGGCCGCCGCGCCGGCCACGGTCCCAGCGGCGATCGCCGTGTAGCCGCAGCTGCGCAGGTCCTGCTGCAGCGCGAGCTCCAGCATGCCGCCGACCAGGACCGCGAAGGTCGCCGCGCGCAGCATCCGGGCATCGCCGCGCAACCAGACCGCAGCCAGGAACACGCCGGCGTAGGGCAGGCCTTCGGGCTTCTGCAGGATCGCCAACACGAGACCAGCCAGCACCAGCGGCAGATTCCTGGTCGCGACGCCGAGCGCGACGGTCGCGAGCCATGCCGTCAGCAGCGCGTCGCCGTAGCCGGAGTCGAAGCCGCCGCTGGTCGGCGACAGCCACATCGGCGTCACGGCGGCGGCCAGCGCGAACAGGATCGTCCAGCGCCCGCCGGCTCCGGCCGCGCGGGCGCCCGCTGCGACCGCCGCCACCAGCAACAGGTAGGCGGCCGGGAACAGCAGTCGCCCCGGCACGTGCCAGCGGTCGCCGAGTGCCATCAGCAGCGGCTGCAGCAGCGGGTAGTCGCGGCTGTGGCAGTAGACCGTCGGGTCGCGGAACAACGGCTGCGCCAGCGTCGGCGCCGTGCCGAGTGCAGCCGTCTTGAGATCCCAGGCGACCGCGCCGTCCCAGTGCCGCGAGGGTGTCGCCAGGGCACCGTGTGCCAGCACCACCGCCAAGGCCGTGATGACGAACACCGCCACGGCGAGCAGCCAGCGTGGCGCCGGCTCGCCGGCCGGCGGCGCCGCGGGCCGGTAGCCCAGCGCGGCGACCAGTCCGGCGACGGCCGCGAGCGGCAACAGCCAGTCCGGCACGGTGCTACCTGCCAGCAGCCACACGGTGCCGCCGGCGCCAGCGCCGGTCGCGGCAACCACGAACGCGAGCACCAGCCGTTCGGGAGCTGCCGCCGTCATCGCTCGCGGATCGTCAGCGACGTCGGCGTCGAAACCAGCGTCGGCGCCTGCCCGCCGCCGTCGTCGGCGACCAGCAGCCGCGGCCACAGCAGCGCGGCGGCGAATTCGATCGGGCCGCGGTCGGCGCCCTGCCAGGGCACGCGCTGCCCCTCGGCCGTGTGCGCGCGCAGCCACACGATCGCCTCGGCGCCCTGCAGCGCCGCCTGGCCGAGCAGGAACGTGGCATCGCCGAGCCGGCGATACCTGGCGATGTCACAGGCGCGGCGGTCGATGCCGCGGCTCGGCACGCGCGCGAGTCCCCAGACGAGGTGCCCGAGCAGCACGAGGAGCACGACCTGCGACCAGCGCGACGAGGACACGGCCGGCAGCGTAGCGACCGGACTGGTGACTTGCGTGCAGTTCGCCTGCCGGCGGCTCACGCCGGTCGCGGTCCGCCGCCGATGGATGCTGCATGCCGTCCCTCTGGCGCCGCTGCGCTGCCGCCTTGCGTGCCCCCGCCAACGAACTCGCATTCGTGGTGCGGTCGCAGGTCGCCTGGAGCCGCGGTGCACCGGCGCTGCCGCACGAGGCCAAGGCCGGTTGGTGTGCGTTCCTGCCGGCCGGCGAACGGGCACACGCGGAGCGGCGCGCGGCCCGGCTGGTGCAGCGCTACCGGCTCGATGCCCTGCAGCAGCAGTCGACCGTGCCGGTCTTCGCCGCCAACCTGGCCTTGCTGGAGCAGCTCGAACGGCTCGGCGCGGGCCTGCCGTTGCCGGGTGCGGTCGGCGCGACGCTGCGCGCCCTGGACGTCGGCAGCGGCGACTTCCACTACGCGACCGCGCTGCAGCGCTTCCTGTCGCGGCACGACACCACCCTGTTGCGGCCGGTCCTGCTGCTGGGCTGTGAGCTCGACGGCCACGGCGTCTACCGCGACGGCCATTCGCGCGCCGACCATGCCCGGGCGCACGCGGCGCTGGCGGCCGAGCCGCTTGATGCGGCCGGACCGCCGGGCAGCGTGCAGTTCGTGGTCGCCGATGCGGCCCGCCTGCAGCTGCCGCCGCAGGACGTGGTGACGCTGTTCTTCCCGTTCCTGTCCGTCTACCCGCTGCTGCAGTGGGGGCTGCCGGTGTCGCGGTTCGGGCCGCGGCGGCTGCTGCGCCGCGCCGTGGCCGCTCTGCGACCGGGCGGTTGGCTGCTGGTCAGCAACCAGACGACGGCGGAGTTCGCGCGGCTGCGGACCCTGCTCGAGGGCCAGCCGATCGAACTGGTGCGGCAGATGCCGTTCGCGACCGATCTGGTGCCGCAGGCGGCGCGCACGGCGGATCGCGTCGGCTCCCTCTGGCGGCGGTTGGCAGTGCAGCCCGGGCCCGCTTCCGGGTAGCATGCGCGGCCTCGTCGCCGCATCCGGCTGCCCCCGTCGGATCGCCCGTTCGCCGCATGTTCACGCTGCAGATCCTCGACCGCGGTCAGCCGTTCCTCCATTCCCTCGATGACTCGCCGGTGGTGATCGGTAGCGATCCCGCCGCGGACATCCGTCTCGACGAAGCCGATGTGCTGCCGCAGCACGCGCGGCTCGAACCGCGGGCCGATGGCGTGCGGTTGCGGGCGCTCGGCGAAGTGAAGCTGAACGGCAGGGCCGTGGTGCAGGCCGCGCTGTCGCTCGGCGACCGTATCGAGATCGGCCGGGCGGTGCTGGTGGTCGGCCAATCGGTGACGCGCCCGGCGCGGCCCGACGAAGTGCTCGCCGATGCCGTCACGTCGGTCCGTGCCGGCCGGTCCGCGCCCGCCAAGGCCAAACGCAGCTGGCTGCCGTTCGCCGTCGCCGGGCTCGCGCTGGCCGCCGTCGTGGTGTTCGTCCTGCAGGGCGACGACACGACGATGATCCGCAACGAGCTGGCGGCGGTGGCGCGCCTGCGCGAAGCGGGCCAGCTCGAACCGGCGGCGGCCGCGATCGAGCGGCTCCGGCAGCAATGGGCCAAGGCGGCCGACGGTCGACTGCAGCAGCTCGATGCCGAGCGGGGGCGCCTCGATGCGATCCACGGCGAGATCGAACGGCTGACGGCGCAGGTGCTCGATCCGCAGATCGACCGCAGCTACGCCGAGTGGATGCGTGAGCTGCGGCGGCTGGAGGAGGTCGGGCAACCGGCGGAACGCATCGCCGCGCGGCAGGTGCGCGGGAGCTTGCGCGAGACACTCGGACAGCGGCCGGTGCTCGCGGTGTCGCCGCCGGCGGCGGTAGTCGCACCGTCCACGGTGCCGACATCGGCCGAATCGGCGCCGACGACGCAGTTGGCCGCCACGGCGCCCACACCGGATGCGCCCGCGCCCGTGCCGGAGATCGCGCCGGCTGCCACGCCGGCGCCGAGTGCACCGGTGGCGACGGCAGGGCCCGCCACGGTGCAGAGCCAGGCGCCGGGCGACACCATCGAAGTGATCCGCGGCGAGGCCGACCGCCTCGTGCAGGGTGGCTTGTTCGTGCAGGCGATCGCGGTGCTGCAGGACGCCCTCGCGGCGACCGCGGATCCGGGGCACGCGGCGACCTTGCGGCAGTCGATCGCCGAACTGCGCGCCGACGCGCTGCGCCACGTGCACGTGCTGGTCGCGCAGGCGCGGCAGTCCGTGCGGGTCGGACATGCCGACGAAGCGGTCACCCTGCTGCGTGCCGCGCAACCGCGATTCCCCGCCGGCGGCGAGTTCGAGCTGCTGGCGCAGGTGCTGCGCGAGGCCGCCGAGGAAGCCGACGAGACCTACGAGCCGGCCGCGGTCACCGCGGCGAGCGCGCCGGTGTCCCCTGCCGGCCGTGACCTCGGTGGGCCTTCGTCGCCGCTGCTGGAGTTGCGCAGCCAGATGGATGCGATCGCGCACGCCGAGGAGAGCGGCTCGTTCGCGACGGCCGGCCGGTTGCTGCGGCAAGCAGCCGAGACCGTACGGGCACGCGACCCGGCGTTCGCCGATCGGCTGGGCGGGCGCGCCGAGGCCGCGGAGCTGGAGGCCGCCTGGCACGAACACGTCGCGGCGGCGCTCGCCGCCGGCCGCACGCTGAAGGTGACGACCCGCGCCGGCCGCGCCGCCACGCTGCGCAGCGCGAGCGACGAGCGCCTCGCCGTCGCCACCGCGGATGGCGTGCAACCTCTGCCGTGGACCGAGGTGTCGGCGTTCGGCCTGTCGCTGCTCGTCGACCAGACGGCGCCGGTGGGGCAGGCTGCGCTCGGTGCCGCGATCCTGTTCTACGGCGCCGGCGATGCGGCGCGCGCCGAGGCGCTGCTGGCGAAGGTGCTGCCGGCGGATCCGAAGCTGAAGCCCGTCGTCGACGGCGTGCTCGCGCGCGGCCGCGGCGAACCAGTCGACGCGCGCGGCTACACGTTCGGCCGTGACGGCTTCGTGTCGGCGCGCGCCCTCGAGCTGCAGAAGGAAGCGCAGAAGCTCGGTGGGCGCATCGACGCGGCGCTGCGGGATCGCGACCCGACGGCGCGGGATGCGCTGGTGGCGGAGGTGATCGGTGGCGGCCCCGACTCGCTGCAGGTGCTGCGCACCGCGATGCAGAAGGAGTTCGACCGGCAGCTCGCCAAGCTCGACGGCAGCCCGGTCAAGAAGCAGTGCGAGCGGCTCGACGAGGCGCGCCAGGTGCTCGACGCGGCGCGCGACGCGGCGCGGGGCCTGATCTACGACGAGGTGAAGTACTTCTATCCGTACAAGCCGCCGGCGGTCTCGAGCGACAAGTTCGCCGAGTACAACCGCGTGCAGGCCGAGGTCGATCGGCTGGTCGACGTGCTGCGGGCGGTTTGGAAGGACGACCGGGTGAAGGTGCGCGTGCCGGCGACGCTGCGCAGCGACCTCGAGCGGCTCGACTGGGCGGCCAAGGTGCTCGGTCAATTGGCGCCGTTCGACACGTCGCGGCTCGCCGCCGTCGAGTGGGCGCGGGCCCTGCCGGCGGGCGACACGGTCGGCCTGCAAGAGCACTGCCGCAGTGCCGAGGAACGCGACGAACGCGAGCAGTGGCGGCGCATCGAGGCCTACAACACGATCGCGAGCAAACCGATGGCGTCGGCGGTGCGCGAGCAGCTGCGCATCACCAACGACTACCGCGCGATGTTCGGCCACCGGCCGTTGGCGATCGTCAAGATCGTGTGCGATGCGGCACAGGGGCACGCCGAGGAGATGTCGCGGCTCGGCTACTTCGCCCACATGTCGCCGACGCCTGGCCGGCGCACGCCGTACGACCGCATGCAGCTGGCCGGCTATGCGTTCGGCTCGAGCGAGAACATCGCGCTGTGCGACTCGGCGCTGGCCGCGCACGACGCCTGGTGCCATTCGTCCGGCCACCACCGCAACCTGCTCGACCCGAACCACAGCGAGGTCGGCATCGGCGCCGACGGCCGCAACTGGGTGCAGAACTTCGGCGCCGGCAGCATCCACGAACAGGATCCGGCCTGGGCGGCGGCGGCGGGCAAGCAGGCGCGGTAGCGACCGTTTTCCCGGCGGCCGTGCGCGATCGCTGACAGTTGCCGCCACCGCCGCTACGCTCTGCGGCTTCGGTTCGCCGGGCCCACGTGTCGGAACAGATCGAGATCACGGATGTGGAAGGAGAGGTGCGCCGTGTCGCCATGTCCGGCGACACGATGACGCTCGGCAGCAGTGCTGCCGCCGCCGTCGTGTGCAATGGCCCCGGCATCGCACCGCTGCATCTGCGCCTGGTGCGCACCGAGCGTGGTGTGCGCGTCGAGTCGGTGGCGCCGGGCGGCACGGTCGAGGTGAACGGCGAGGAGTTGTTCTGCAAGGACCTCGAACCCGACGACGTGGTCGCGCTCGGTGCCTGCGAACTGCGCTGGATCGCCGCGCGGCCGGTCAAGCCGGTGCGGCCGACGCCGCGCGCCAGGGCGCGGGCTGCCGCGCCGCCGCCGCGCCGCAGCAGCAGGCGTTCGCGCGGAGCGCCCGCCTGGCTGATGGTCAGCGGCGTGCTGACGGTCGCCGTGATCGCCATCGTGCTGGTGCTGAAGACCCTCGCGGCGTCGAACTGGCCGCACACGCCGGGTGACTACGTCGACCTGGCCCGCGAACAGCTCGCCAACAGCCAGCCGCAGCGCGCGCTCGACACGCTGGAGATCGCGCTGCGGCACGCGGACGGCGCGACGCGGCAGCAGGCGTTGACGTTGCAGGCCGACATCCGGCGGCTGCTGGTAGAGAGCGTCGAGGCGGGCAAGCTGCCCGCGGCCCGCCTGGCGCACGACCTGCTGGTGTCGTTCGAGACCCGCTACCTGCCGGGCACTGTCGAGCGGCCGGCGGCGCGCGAGTTCGTGCGCCTGTGCGACACGTGGCTCGCGCAGCACGGCGACGTCTGCCGCCGCCTCGTCGAGGGCGGTTCGATGCTGGGCTTCGTCGAGCAGCGGCGCGCGAAGTACCTGCCGGCCGCGGCGCTCGGCGAGCCGGACACGGCGGCCGACGTGATCTTCGCGGCGCAGACGCTGTTGCGCTTCCAGTGGCGCGACTACCGCTCGGCGATCGGGCGCCTGGATGCGTTCCTCGGCCAGCACGACGATGCGGCGGTGCAGGCCGAACGCACGCGCCTGATCACCGACGGCGAGCAGTGGTTGCAGGGCAAGCTGCGGCACGTCGACCAGCTGCTCGAGCGCGGCGAACGCGACAACGCGACGCGGGACCTGCAGGACCTCGAGAAGTGGTCGATGCTGCCCGAGTGGCAGCCGATGGTGCAGGAACGTCGTTCGCGGCTATGAGTCCGTGAACACGGCCGCCGGCGCCACCAGCGGCTGCGGCGCGTGCTCCGCCGGCTGCAGCAGCAACTGCCAGAAGCCGACGTCGTGCCACGCGTCGAACTTGCGGCCGGCGTGCGCGACCGTGCCCCAGTGCTGGAAGCCGAGCCGTTCGTGCAGCCGTACCGAGACGGGATTCGGCAGCGTGATGCCGCCGATGGCGGTGTGGAAGCCCTGCGCGCGCAGCACGTCGAGCAAGCGCCGGTAGAGCGGCGTGCCGAGGCCTTGGCCGGCCTGATCGGCCGCGAAGTAGATGCCGGTCTCGGTCGTCCACCGGTAGGCGGCGCGGCTGCGGAACTCGCCGGCCTTGGCGTAGCCGACGACGGCGCCGTCGCGCTCGGTCACCAGCCAGGGGTAGCGATCGACGCCGTCCCGCCACAGCGTGCGCAGCGCGTCGGCAGGCACGTCCTCGGCGCCGAAGTGCACCGCCGTGTGCCGGATGTAGTGGTTGGTGATCGCCGCGATCGTCTCGAAGTCGCCTGCCGCGGCGAGCCGGATCCGCGTGCCGTCGTTCACGTGTGTCCGTCCCGCTGCACCAGTTGGCGCGCAGCAGCGCTCGGCAGCAGTTCGCCGCGTGCCACCCGTTCGCGCGCGGTGTGCATCGCCGCCGCCGTCGCCGGGTCGCCGAGGAACTGCGCCAGCAGCCGCTCGCGCACCGCGGTGTCGAGCCAGTCGTTCGCCTGCCGGGTGCGCCGCGCCGCGAAGGAGCCATCCGCGCGCCGCGCCGACAGCCACTGCTCGATCGTGAGCCAGAGTTCGTCGAGGCCGCGGCCGGTGACCGAACTGCCCAGCACGACCGGCGGCGGTTGCGCATCGCCCGGGTGCAGCACGCGCATCGCCAGCAGGCACTGCTGCGCCGCGCGGTCGGCGGCGGCGGCGAGGTCGCCGTCGGCCTTGTGCACCAGCACGCCGTCGGCGAGCTCCATGACGCCGCGCTTGATGCCCTGCAGTTCGTCGCCGGCGGCGGGCGACAGCAGCAGCAGGAAGTAGTCGACCATGCCGTGCACCGCGACTTCCGACTGGCCGGTGCCGATCGTCTCGATCAGCAGCAGGTCGAAGCCCGCCGCCTCGCAGAGCAGCATCGCCTCGCGCGTGCGGGCCGCGACGCCGCCGAGAGTGCCGCCGCCGGGCGACGGCCGGATGAATGCGCGCGGGTGCCGGCTCAGGTCGGTCATGCGCGTCTTGTCGCCGAGGATGCTGCCGCCGGTGACCGCCGAACTCGGATCGACCGCGAGCACGGCGGTGTTCTGGCCGGCACAGCAGCGCTTCAGCCCGAACGCTTCGATGAACGTGCTCTTGCCGACGCCGGGTGCACCGGTGATGCCGATGCGCGTCGAGCGGCCGGCGTGCGGCAGCAGCAGCTGCAGCAGTTCGTCGGCTGCGGCCGTGTCCGCGTCGCGCCGGCTCTCGACCAAGGTGATGCCGCGCGCGAGGGCCGCACGGTCGCCGGCGCGGATCGACGAGGCCAGCTGCTGCATCGAGGTCACGCCGGAACGCTACGCGACTGCGCCGGCCTTTTCAGCGGCCGTCGCTGCTGCCGGCCGCAGCGAAGCCGCCGCCGAGCGCCCGGAACACGTCGACGGTGCCGAGCAGCGCGTCGAGCCGCGCGTCGATGCGCTCGTTCTGCGCGGCGAGCAGGTTGCGGCGTGCGTCGAGCAGGTCGAGGAAGCTGCCGGCGCCGGCCGCGTGGCGGGAACTGGCGACGCGCTCGGACTCGCTGAGCGCTGCGACGCGGCGGTCGAGGGCGGTGATGGTGCGCTTGGTCGCGAACAGTGCGCCGATCGCGTCGAGCGTCTCCGCGAACGCATCCTGCACCGTCTTCACGTAGGTCGCTTCGGCGGCCCGGCGCCGCGCCTCGGCGGAGTCGAACTGGGCGTCGAGCTTGCGCAGGCCGAACAGCGGTTGCGTCAGGCCGCCGGCCAGGTTCCACACGGTCGACGGGCCGAGGAACAGGTTGTTCAGGTCCTTGCTCTCCTGCCCCAGCGAGCCCGTCAGCTGCAGCGTCGGGTAGTAGCGGGCCCGCGCCTCGCTGACGCGCGCCGCCGTGGCGGCCAGACGCGCCTCGGCGCTGCGGATGTCGGGGCGACGCTGCAGCAGATCGGCGGGCAGGCCGGCGGGCACCGCCGGTGGGGTTCTGAGAAAGCCGCGTTGCACGCTCGGCGCCGCCAGTTCGCGCGGTTGGCCGCCGACGAGTACCAAAAGCGCCCGCTTGGCGGCGGCGTGGGCCTCTTCGACGCGCGGCTCCAGCACTTCGATCGCGGCGAGGTCGGCCTCGGCCTGGTGCACCTCGAGCGCGGTGCCGGTGCCGGCCTGCCGGCGTTGTTCCTGGATGCGCAGGGCATGCTGCCGGTTCTCGCGCGTCGCCTGCAGCAGCGACAGGCGCTCATCGAGCGCGATCAGCCGGAAGTAGGCCTGCGCCGTGCGCGCCGCTACCGTCGCCTGCACCGCGTGCAGCGTCTCGCGATCGGCGGCGAGGTCTGCCAACGCGGCGCGGTCGCCGGCGCGGATGCGGCCCCACAGGTCCACTTCGTAGGCGAGGTCGAGGCCGATGCTGTGCGTGTAGTTGCGGCGGTCGACGATCGGGAAGCGCGGGAACGCGCTGCGGTCACTGGTCTGGCTGCGGCCGGCACCGGCGCGCAGGTCGACCAGCGGCAGCAGGTCGTCGACAGTGCGCGCGATGGCCTCGGTCTCGTCGACGCGCGCCTGTGCGGCGCGCAGGTCCTGGTTGTCCTGCAGCGCGCGGTGGATCATGCGCTCGAGGTCGGGATCGCCGAACGAGGTCCACCAGGTCGAGAGGTCGATGGGCGCCGCGTCGCTGGCCGGCGGCAGTTCGAATTGCGGCGGCGGCGCGTCGCTGCCGACCGAACAGGCGGCGGTCAGCGCGGCGGTGGCGAGCAGCACGTGTGGCAGGCGAACGCGCATCACGAGTGGCCTCCCTTGCTGGTGTCCCGGGTCGTCAGGCGCACGAACAGCGGCACGAAGAAGATGGCCAGGAACGTCGCCGCCAACATGCCGCCCATGACGCCGGTGCCGACCGACTCGCGCGCGCCGGCGCCGGCGCCGTGCGACAGCGCGAGCGGCAGTACGCCGAGGATGAACGCCAGCGACGTCATCAGGATCGGCCGGAAGCGCAGCCGCGCCGCGTCGACCACCGCCTGCATCACGGGTTCGCCCTCGCGCAGCTTGTAGATCGCGAACTCGACGATCAGGATCGCATTCTTGGCCGCAAGGCCGAGCAGCGTCACCAGGCCGATCTGGAAGTAGACGTCGTTGTTGAAGTCGCGCAGCCAGACGGCGAGCAGCGCGCCGAAGGTGCCGAACGGCAATGCCAGCAGCACCGCGAACGGCAGCGACCAGCGTTCGTACTGCGCCGCCAGGATCAGGAACACCATCAGCCCAGCCATCAGCAGCGCAAAACCGCTGGTGCCGCCGGACTGCTTCTCCTGCAGCGCCGAGCCGCTCCAGCCGAGCGAGAAGTCGGGCGGCAGCACCTCCTTGGCGATGCGTTCGACGATCGCGATCGCCTGGCCGGAGCTGGTGCCGAGCGCGCCGGAACCGAAGATCTTCACGGCCGGCAGGTTGTTGAAGCGGCTCAGGGAGTCGGGGCCGGCCGCGTAGCGCACGCCGGCGAACGCGCTCATCGGCACCATCGCGCCGCGACGCGAGCGCACGTAGAGCGCCTCGACGTCGTCCGGGGAGCGCCGCTGCTCGGCCTCGGCCGACAGCAGCACCTGCCAGTTGCGACCGGCCTTGGTGAAGTCGTTGACGTAGGTCGTGCCCAGCGTCGCGGCCAGCGTGTCGAACGCCTCTTCGATGTCGATGCCGAGCGCCGCCGCGCGGTCGCGGTCGACATCGATGTGCAGCTGTGGCGTCTGCGCGCGCCACAGCGTGTTGACCATGCCGAGCTTGTCGGCCTCCTGGTTGGCGCGCGCGACGAACTGCTGCACGACCTCGGCGGTGCGCTCGGGGCCGGTGGTGCCTCTGTTCTGGATCCAGACCTCGAAGCCGCCGCTGTTGCCGAGGCCGAAGATCGGCGGCGGATTGAACGCCAGCACCAGCGCGTCGCGCAGGCCGGCGGTCTTGCCGAACAGTTCGCCGACCAGCATCTCGGCGGTCACGCCCGGCCGGTCGTCCCAGTGCTTCTGGGTCACGAACATGGTCGCCGCCGAGTTCTTGTAGCCGCCGCCGAGGAAGTCGAAGCCGGCGAACGCGGTGCAGTGCTCGTTCGCAGGGTTGCTCAGCACGATCTCGCTGACCTGCCGCACCACCTCGTCGGTGCGCTGCAGCGAGGCGCCGTCGGGCAGGTAGATCGCCGCGATGTAGTAGCCCTGGTCCTCGGCCGGCACCAGCGAGCCGGGCACCGAGCGCCACAGGCCCGCCGTGCCGGCGACCATCAGCAGGAACAGCACGACGCCGGTGACCGCGTGGCGCGCGAGCCAGCCGACGGCGCCGGCATAGGCGTCGCCGGTGCGCTGGAACGAGCGGTCGAACCAGCGGAAGAACCGGTTCTTGCCCTTGGTCTGCGGTTTCAGGAACACCGCACACAGCGCCGGGGTCAGCGTCAGCGCGACGAAGCCCGAGATCGCGACCGCGATCGAGATCGTGACCGCGAACTGGCGGTACAGCACGCCGGTCAGGCCGCCGAGGAAGGCGATCGGGACGAACGCGGCGATCAGCACCAGCACGATCGCGACCACCGGCCCCGACACCTCGCGCATCGCCTCGACCGCCGCGTCGCGCGGCGACAAGTGGCGCACGTGCATCAGGCGTTCGACGTTCTCGAGCACGACGATCGCGTCGTCGACGACGATGCCGATCGCCAGCACCATGCCGAACAGCGTCAGCGTGTTGATCGAGTAGCCGAGCATCAGCAGACCGGCGAAGGTGCCGATCAGCGACACCGGCACGGCCAGGGTCGGGATCAGCGTCGCGCGCCAGCTCTGGAGGAACAGGAACACGACCAGGAACACCAGCACCATCGCCTCGAGCAGCGTCTTCACGACCTCGCGGATCGAGACCTCGACGAAGCGCGTGGTGTCGTAGGAGATCGTCTGCGCGAGCCCGGGCGGGAAGTCGTGCGCCAGCTCGTCGAGGCGGTCGCGCACGGACTGGCCGACGTCGAGCGCGTTGGCGCCGGGTTGCAGGAAGATGCCGATCAGCGTCGCCGATCGGTTGTCGACGTGGCCGACGAAGTCGTTCTTCAGTGCGCCGAGTTCGACGCGGGCGACGTCGGCGAGCCGCACCATCGCGTAGTCGGGGCTGGCGCGCACGACGATCGACTCGAACTGCTTGCTGTCGGTCAGGCGGCCGCGGGTGGTCAGCGTGTAGACCAGTTCCTGGCCCTGTTCGATCGGCTCCTCGCCGATCTTGCCGGGCGCGAACTGCGCGTTCTGGCCGGCGATCGCACGCCGCACGTCGCCGGCGGTGATGCCGAGCTGCGTCATGCGATCCGGCTCCAGCCAGACGCGCATCGCGTAGTCCTTGGCGCCGAAGATCTGCACGTTGGTGGTGCCGGGGATGCGCTTCAGCTCGTCCAGCACGTTCAGCGTCACGTAGTTGCTGGTGTAGAGGTCGTCGAAGACCCCGCCCGGCGACGTGAACGCGACCACCTGCAGGAACGAGGACGAGAACTTCTCGACCAGGATGCCCTGGCGCCGGACCTCGTCGGGCAGCCGCGCTTCGGCTTGCTTGACGCGGTTGTTGACGTCGAGTGCGGCACGATCGATGTCGGTGCCGATCTCGAACGTGACGTGCAGTTCGAGGAAGCCGTTGCTGCCCGACGTCGAGTCCATGTAGAGGAGGCCCTCGATGCCGCTGATCTGGTTCTCCAGGGTCGCAGCGACGGTCTGCTCGAGCACGGCGGCCGAAGCGCCGGGGTAGTTCGCGCGCACGACCACCTGCGGCGGCGCGATCTCGGGATACTGCGCGATCGGCAACGTGCGCATGGCCGCGAGGCCCGCGAGCACGATCACCAGCGACAGCACGGTGGCCGTGATCGGCCGATCGATGAAGACGCGTGAGAACATGTTCGGGCTCTCAGCGGTTGGTGGACGGCGTGTCGGCGGTGACGGGTGCCACGACGATTGGGCCGCCGGGGCGCAGCTTCACGAGGTTGTCGACGATCACCCGATCGCCGGGCTGCAGCCCCTTGGTGACCAGCCATTGGCGCGACGTGGCGCCCGCCTCGGGCAGGTCGATCCACGGGCCGACCTCGATCGGCCGTGACTGGGCCACGAGAGCGCCGTCGGCGCCGTTCTCGGCCACCATGACGATCTTGCCGAGCGGGCCCTCGAGCACGGCGCGCTGCGGCACTGCGATGGCGTCGGCGTAGACGGCGCCGAGCAGCGCCACGGTCACCGACTGTTCGGCGAGCACGGCGTGATCGGGGTTGGGCAACGTCGCCCGCAGCGGGATCGTGCCGGTCGAGGCGTCGAGCCGACCATCGGCGAAGTCGATGCGGCCGCCGTCCAGCAGCAGCGTGCCGTCGCGCCGTCGCAGCGCGACCCTGAAGCCGCCATCGGCCAGGCGCAGGCGACCGCTCTGCAGCTCGGCGTCGAGCTTGTGCTGCTGGTTCTCGCTGCGCTGGAAGCGTGCGTAGATCGGATCGAGCTGCAGGATCGTGGTCAGCAGGCCATCGCTCGGCGTCACCAGGCTGCCTTCGGTGCGCAGTGCGCGGCCGATGCGGCCCGCGATCGGCGCCGTCACGCGGGTGTAGTCGAGATCGACCTCGATCTGCTGCAGCCGCGCGCGCGCTGCCGCCAGTTCGGCGCGGGTGATGCGCTCGGCGGCGTCGGCATCGTCGGCTTCGCGTTCACTGACCGCCTGCTCGGCGACCAAGGGCCGCAGCCGCGCGGCTTCGCGCGCCGCCTGCTGCAGCCGCGCGTCGGCGGTCAGCACGTCGGCCTGGGCCGTCGCCTGCTGCGCCAGCAGCGGCCGGGCGTCGAGCTGGAACAGCAGGTCGCCGGCGGCGACGTCGCTGCCCTCGACGAAGTGACGGCTCTCGAGGAAGCCGCTGACGCGGGCCCGGATCTCGATGTCGCGCGAGCCTTCGGTGCGTCCCAGGTACTCGAACACGGCGGGCAGGTCGCGCGCGGTCACGGTCGCGACCGTGACCGGAACCGGCGGCATCATCGGTGGCTGGGCTGCGGGTTGGTGCCGCGAGCAGGCGGCGGCCAAGGGGATCAGCGCGAGGGCGATGCGGGGGGCGATGCGCATGGGGTCGGTTCTCCAGCCGCGCTGGTGCGACGGCGGGCCGGATAGATACATACATGCATGTATGTTTGCAAGGCGGATGCTATGCTCGGCCCCGGACATCGGCCGACTTGTTCCCAGTTGCCCCGGCCGGTGCGATGCCGCGCGACACACACCAATGGCCCGCAAGACCAAGACCGAAGCACTCGAGACCCGCAACCAGATCCTCGATGCCGCCGAGAAAGTGTTCGGCGAACGCGGCGTCGCCCGCACGCCGCTGCACGAGATCGCCGAGAGCGCTGGTCTGACGCGCGGCGCCGTCTACTGGCACTTCGCCGACAAGTACGACCTGTTGTCCGCCTTGTGGGAGCGTTGCCTGCTGCCGCTCGAGGCGGCGTTCGCGGCGATCGACGCGGAGCACACCGACGCGCTGGCGCGCATCCGCGCCAAGGTCCGCGGCGTCGCCGAGCGCATCGTGCACGACCCGCGCACGCGCAACATGATGGGCATCTTCCTGCTGCGCTGCGAGATGGTCGACGAGATCGCCGCGTCGCGGCAGCGCATCGTCGGCGATCGCGACGACTGCCTGCTGCAGATGGCGGCGGAGTTCCGCCTCGCGGTGGCGGCAGGGCAGTTGCGCCAGGACCTGGACGCGGATGCGGCGGCGATCGAGTTGCACGCGATCATCGATGGCCTGTGCTACCACTGGTTGCTGGAGCCGAAGCGGTTCGACTTCGAGGTGCGCGTGGCCGCCTGCACCGACGCATGGCTCGTCGGCCAGGGGGCGGAGGCCGTCGTCCCCGCGCGGCGCCGAGCGGCGGCGAGGGGGGCGAAGGCAAGCAAGGCCAGGCCGGTGCCGCGGCGCGCGACCGTGCGCTGATCGACTGCCTTCGCGTCGCGTTCGCACGGTGCGACGAGTTCTGGGTTGCCGAGCGGCACTGGCAGTCGCCGGAAGGCAACAGCGCCTGCGGGCGCTTCTGGTCACGCCGCCGCCGGCGGTCGGGTTCCTGGCTGCGGTCGTTGCCGCGTGGCGTACGGGAGACCTTCGGCCCGGTGGCGCCCCGGTTGCGGCGGTCGGCCCTGGCATCCTGCAGCAACATCCGCGACCATGGTCGGCCGGCTGCGTCGGCGTCCTGCTCCGGCAGGAATGCGGTCGCGGCTCTTCGACCTGACCCACACGCACTCAGAGGTGTTCCCATCGCCAAGAAACGCTCCCCCCAGACGTTCGAGAAGCGCCGCCGCGAGATGGACAAGCAGCGGACGCGCGCCCAGAAGATTGCCGACCGCATCGCCCGCAAGGCCGAGAAGAGAGAAGGCAAGGACGATGCCCCATCGGGTCCACGGATGTTCGAGGTAGCCGAGCACCCGGACCGTCCGGAGCATCCGGACAACCAGGACCGTCCCGAGGACAGCGGCTGACGGACCGTGCCACTGCTTCCCCGGCGGTGGCGAGCTGAGACAGGGGCTCGTCGCATCGAGGCCCCGGTCGTCGTGCGATCGCGGTCAGATCACTGCAGGCCGGCGGAGTGATCTGGACGCATCGCCTCGTGGGCAGCCGTCAGGCGCAGCACGATGCGGATCGCCAGCAATGCGCCGATGGTCCACACGAGGTCCGCCGCGATGCCGAACCCGGCGCTCGCCTGGGCCGCCGCGCGTCCGGCACCCGTGGCCAGGTCGGGGCCGCGCTGGCGAGGAAGAGGCCGAACAGGGTAGCACTCCACCAGAGCGCGACGAGGTCATGCCCGCCGACGCGCTGGGTGCCGGCATGGCGCCACATCTCGCGCGCGATCTGCATCGGTCGGTAGAACTGCAGGAACGGCACGAACCAGCTGCCGATCGCCCAGCCAGTGCCATGCAGGGTGCTGCCGCCAACCGCCCGCACGTTGCCGTAGGCGCGGTGGAACCAGGCGACGAACGTGCTCGCGGCCAACGGCAGCGTCAGCTGCAAGCCGTAGACGGCGAGCGTCGTCGCCGTGGTCGCGGCAGTGAGGTCGCCGCCCGAGGCCAACCGCCAGGCGTAGAGTGCGCCGTGGGCGAGCAGCGCCGCGGCAGTGAGGCCGAGCGTGGTGACGGCGACGCGAGCGTGCCGGGCATCAGGGCGGAAGCGGTGTAGTCGCACGGTGTCGGCCGTGAGGCTAGCCCGGACTTCGGCCCGGTGCCCGCGTGGGTCCGTGGGCGTAGCGTCTGCAGCATGGATCCGCACCCACCGTTCCATCCCGAGACCACGTCGGTGTCCGAGGGTTTCGATCCGCGGCTGTCGGTGATGGCGGTGCGGCCGCCGATCTTCCCGGTGTCGACGTTCGCGTTCGCGACCGCCGAGCAAGCGGCGCATTCGTTCGAGGTGGCGCTGGGCAAGCTCGCCGCGGTACCGGGCGAAGACATCGGTCTGATCTACGCGCGGCTGAACCATCCGAACGCGGAGATGTTCGAGGTGGCGTTGCGTTCGGTCGAGAAGGGTGCGGTCGCCGCGGCGGCGCTGACCAGCGGCATGTCGGCGATCACGACGACGCTGCTGACGCTGGCGCGCCCCGGCAGCGTCGTGCTCTACCAGCGGCCGGTCTACGGCGGCACCGATCACTTCCTGCGCAGCATGCTGCCGGAATGGAACGTCGAGACGGTGCCGGTCGTCGACGGCGAGTGGCAGGCGGCGCTCGCGCAGCACGGCGAACGTGTGTCGGTGGTCTACCTCGAGACGCCCGCGAATCCGACGCTGCACCTGATCGACCTCGCGGCCGTCGCGGCGCTCGTGCGCCGTCTCGTGCCCGCGCGCCACGTGCCGATCGTGGTCGACAACACGTTCCTCGGGCCGGTGTTCCAGTCGCCGTTGCTGCACGGCGCCGACCTCTGCGTCTATTCGGCGACCAAGTTCCTCGGCGGCCACAGCGACGTGCTGGCCGGTGCCTTGACCAGCAAGGACGCGGAACTGGTGCAGCGCATCAAGACGACGCGCGCGTTCCTCGGCACGATCTGCGAGCCGTTCACCGCCTGGTTGCTGCAGCGCAGCATGGCGACGCTGTGGTTGCGCATGGTCAAGCAGAGCAAGAACGCACGCCGCCTGGTCGAGGTGCTGAAGTCGCATCCGGCGGTGGAGCGCGTGCACTATCCGACGGAGTTCGAGGGTGAGCAGGCGCGCATCTTCCGGCAGCAGTGCACGGCACCGGGCTCGATGGTGTCGCTCGAACTGCGCGGCGGTCGGCCGGCCGCGTTCCGGTTCCTGAATGCGCTGAAGCTGTTCAAGCTGGCGGTCTCGCTCGGCGGCGTCGAATCTCTGGCGTGTCACCCGCGCACGACGACGGCCTCGGAGATGTCCGAGGAGGATCTCCAGGCCAGCGGCATCACGGAGGGCCTCGTCCGGCTGTCGGTCGGCGTGTACGGGCGCCACGGGGGCGGCCACGGCCAGCCGCCGCGCGCGGGGGCGCCCGCGCCGGCCTGAGTTGCATCAGCGCGCGGCGCCCGCCTCGAGCAGGTCCAGCAGCCGGATCGCCGCGTCGGGGATCACGGTGCCGGGGCCGAACACATCGGCGACGCCGGCCGCACGCAGCGCGGCGATGTCCTGGTCGGGGATCACGCCGCCGGCGACGACGAGGATGTGCTTGCCACCTTGCTCGGCGAGCAACCGGACCAGCTCCGGCACCAGCGTCTTGTGGCCGCCGGCCAGCGTGCTGATGCCGCACAGGTGCACGTCGTTCTCGATCGCCTGCCTGGCGACCTCGTCGGGGGTCTGGAACAGCGGGCCGATGTCGACGTCGAAGCCCATGTCCGCGAACGCGCTGGCGATCACGCGGGCGCCGCGGTCGTGGCCGTCCTGGCCCATCTTCGCCACGAGAATGCGCGGCCGGCGGCCGGTGCGATCGAGGAAGGTCTTGGTGCGCGCCTGGGCTTCGGTGAGCTGCTGCATCGACTTGCCGGCGGCAGCATACACACCGGCGACGGTGCGCGGGTTCGCGGTGTGGCGGCCGAACACGAGCTCCATCGCGCTGCTGACCTCGCCGACCGTCGCGCCGAGTTGTACCGCGTCGACGGCGAGCGCCAGCAGGTTGCCGGTGCCGCGCGCGCCCTCGGTGATCGCCGCCAACGCCCGCTGCACCTTGTTGCCGTCCCGCGTGTGCTTCAGCTCCTGCAGGCGTGCGATCTGCGCCGCCCGCACCGCGCTGTTGTCGATCGACCGGATGTCGAGCGGCTCCTGCTGCGTCGGCTGGTACTTGTTGACGCCGACGATCGTCTCTTCGCCCGCGTCGATCGCCGCCTGCCGCCGCGCCGCCGATTCCTCGATGCGCAGCTTCGGCAAGCCGGCTTCGATCGCCTTCGTCATGCCGCCGAGCGCCTCGACCTCGTCGATCAGCGTGCGCGCCTCGCGCGCCAGCGAGGCGGTCAGGCTCTCGACGTAATAGGAGCCGGCGAGCGGGTCGGCGGCGTGCGTGACCTGGCTCTCCTCCTGCAGGATCAGTTGCGTGTTGCGCGCGATGCGGGCCGAGAACGCCGTCGGCAGGGCGATCGCCTCGTCGAGCGCGTTGGTGTGCAGCGACTGCGTGCCGCCGAGCACCGCGGCGAGCGCCTCGAGGCACGTGCGCACGACGTTGTTGTAGGGATCCTGCGCGGCCAGCGACCAGCCCGAGGTCTGGCAGTGCGTGCGCAGCGCCAGCGACTTGTCGTCCTTGGCGCCGAATGCGCGCACGATCTTGCTCCACAACAGGCGCGCGGCGCGCAGCTTCGCGATCTCGGTGAAGAAGTTCATGCCGACCGCGAAGAAGAACGACATGCGGCTCGCGACCTTGTCGACGTCGAGGCCGGCGGCGATCGCGGTGCGCAGGTACTCGAGGCCGTCGGCGAGCGTGTAGCCGAGTTCGAGATCGGCCGAGGCGCCAGCCTCGTGGATGTGGTAGCCGCTGACGCTGATGCTGTTGAACTTCGGCATCTTCTCGCCGCAGTAGGCGAAGATGTCGCGCACGATGCGCATGCTCGGTGCGGGCGGATAGATGTAGGTGTTCCGCACCATGAACTCCTTCAGGATGTCGTTCTGGATCGTGCCGGAGAGCTTGCTGGCCGGCACGCCCTGCTCGGCCGCCGCGGCGATGTAGAGCGCGAGGATGGGGATCACCGCACCGTTCATGGTCATCGACACCGAGACCTTGTCGAGCGGGATGCCGGCGAACAGCACGCGCATGTCGGCGATCGAGTCGATCGCGACGCCCGCCATGCCGACGTCGCCGGCGACGCGCGCATGGTCGCTGTCGTAGCCGCGGTGGGTGGCGAGGTCGAACGCGACCGACAGGCCTTGCTGGCCGGCCGCGAGCGCCTGGCGGTAGAACGCGTTGGTCTGCTCGGCGGTCGAGAAGCCGGCATACTGGCGGATGGTCCAGGGCCGTTGCGCGAACATCGTTGCGTATGGGCCGCCAAGGAACGGCGGCACGCCGGGCAGCTGGCCGCGGTGGGGGACCTCGGCGTCGGCGGCCGTGTGCAGGACGCCATGGGCGATGCCCTCGGGACTCTGCCAAGGCGTCGTCGCACCGGCCGCTTTGGCCCAGGCGGCGCGGTCGGGCGGCGGGAACTCGGCGAAGCCGTAGGGCAACTTGGTGAAGTCGGGCGGCATGGGTCGGCGCAGAATCTACCCGTGCCCTGGTGCCGCCTTGAGCGGCTTTCGCCGGTGGCGGTGGGACACTGCGGGCGCGAGTTCCGCCATTGGTTGCGTCTCAGCGCATGTGCAACATCTGCCTGGAGTTGCCCTGGACGAGTGGGTCGGTTCCAATCCCATCCCCGTTTCGCGGTTCGACATGTCGTCGTGCGGTGAACGGACCTCGTTTCGTCCCAGGTCTCCAAATCCCATGCTCCGATCTACCTCTCTGCTCACGGCCAGCCTGCTGCTGGCGGCGGCCGCGCAGGCCCAGTGTCCCCAAGGTCCCGTCGCCGGTCTCGTCAACTGGTCTTCGGCTGCGGGCTACACCTCCACCCTCGCCCTCAACGACGAAGGCATCACCAACCCGCCGATTGCACTGACGGCGTTCCCGAACTTCCCGATGCCCGGTGCGGTCGGCAACCTCGACCAGATCTGGGTCAACACCAACGGTGATGTCTACCTGACCGATTCGACGCTGGCGTTGACGCAGCCCGTCGGTGGCGCGCTCTACAGCGTCAACAGCCTGGCCGAGGCACGCGGCGGCGTCGGCGGTTCGCCGCGCATCTTCGCGTTCGGTTACGACATCTCGCAATCGACGGTCGGTGGCGCGGCGTGGGCGATCACCGCAGACGTCACGCCGGGTTCGGTCAAGGTCACCTGGAAGGACGTCGCGCGGCTCGGCTACGGCACGACGGACCAGTTCAGCTTCAGCATGGAACTGCTGGCCGGCGGCTCGGTGATCTTCAGCTACAGCTCCACCTTCGCGGTGTTCGCCTCCTGGTGCGGCATCTCGATCGGCAACGACGTCGGCACGGCCACGTCGCCGTCGCGCAGCCTGAAGGGCGGCCCGATCGCCAGTGACTCGGGCACGGAAGGCCTGCTCTACCAGAGCACGACGTTCGACCTCGCGAACTACGCCGTGATCCTCTCCCCGAACGGGTTGGGCGGCTACTTCTCGACCGTGCTCTGCGAGGCGGCGAAGAACGTCGCGTATGGCACCGGCTGCCACACTTCCACCGGGGCTCCGGACCCGGCATCGAGCCTCGCCGAGTTGTACGTGGGCTCGCCGGCCGCCAAGACCGCGCTCGACGGCAACGCGATGCTGTGGACGATCGCCGGCAATGGTTATGTCGCGCAGTGGCTGCCGGGTGCCGCAGCGGGCCTCTACGTGGCGCCGACTGGCGGTGCGACGATCGTCGCCAATGGCGATGACGTGACGCAGACCTTCACGCCCAGCACTCCCGTGCTGGTGCCAGGCGGCACGGCGCCAACGTGGACGATCTCGTCGAACGGCGTCCTGACGGCGTCGGCGACGGGCAACAACGGCACGACCTTGGGTTCGACCCTGGCGGCGGTCGGCACGGCGCCTGGGCTGGGCTGGTACTGCTGGCGCGACTTCAACCCGAACACCGGCGGCAAGGTGAAGACCGAAGAGGTCGGCAACATGCTGTATGTGACCTTCGACGGCGTCTACGAGTACGGCACCACGAACCCGGCGACGTTCCAGTGGCAGATCAACCGGACCACGGGTGACGTGTTCATGGTCTGGACGAGCATGGCGGTGTCGGTGAACACCACCAACCTGGTCGTCGGTTGCTCGCTGGCCGGTGTCGGCCCGACGCCGGCGTCGACCGCGCTGTCGTCGGCGAATCCGTATGTGATGCTGCCGCCTGCGAACCTGGTGCCCATGACCTTGTC
>JBGARS010000045.1:0-38461 GCA_044230075.1 Planctomycetota bacterium
GTGTCGACGCTGTTCACCAACGAGTATCGCACGCCGCTGCACGCCGCCGACGCGGCCGCCGTGCTGGCGGACCTGTTGCCCGACGTCGACGGGCCGCAGTTGCTGCACGTGGCGGGACCGGAGCGCTGTTCCCGCTGGGAGCTGGGGCGGCGGCTGTGCGCTCTGCACGACCTGGACGTGAACCTGCTGCTGCCCGCCGAGTGCCAGGACGCGATGCGCCCGCGCGATGTGTCGCTGCAGGGGTCGGTGCCGCTGCGCCGTTCGCTCGACGCGATGCTCGCTGCATCCTGACGCGCGCACCAGCCGTCACTGTGGTCGGCGCGGGCGCGCCCGCCCGGCACCACGCGACGCACGTTCGTATTCCGGTGGCTCCAGCGCCGCGGCCGGCAGGCCAGCCAGCGCCGCGTCGAGCGCGCTGACGAGGTCCGCGGCGCCGGTCGCGGTCGCCCGCGCGCGCAGCATGTCGGCGGTCTGCACGGCGGTGACGCCCAGTCCGTCGGTGGCCGCCGCGGCGAGCGGTGCGGCAGCAAACGCCTTCTGCAGCGACTCGAGGCACTGCGGCAGCGCTCCCGCCTCGAGTTGCAGGCGGGCGATGCCGGCGAACGCCATCGCTTCGTAGTGCGTGCCGTCGTCGCCGCCGGTCGCCTCCCGGTAGGCGGCGAAGTGGTGCATGCCGCGCCAGTAGGCCGCGACGGCGGCCTCGCGATCGCCAGCCCGTCGGTGGGTCTCGGCCGCCACCAGCGACGCATAGCCGGCGAACCACGGCAACGTCGCCGGCGCGCCTTGGGCGGCGAGGCGGCGTTCGTAGTCGGCCTCGAGGCCATCGGCGCCGGTGCGTTCCAGCAGTCGTGCGCGCAGCCGCTCGTGCAGCAGCGGCGACGCAGGGAAGCGCTCGAGGCCGCGATCGAGCACCGCGTCCGTGTCCGCGGCACCGAAGAACTGCAGGAAGTCGTAGTGGTTGGCGGCGTGCACGTCGCGGCCGAACGGATGGTGCGCGAGCACGGCATAGGCAGCGTGCACGTCGGCGGTCCACGTCGGCGGCCACGGCTCCTGCTTGCGCACCGCGGCAACGATCGCCTCCTGCCGCGCCTCGGCGAACAGCGCCAGCACCTCCATCGCCAGTTGGCCCGGTGCCGCGGGCGGCAGCTCCGGTGCTGCCTGCACGGCGAGTGCGTAGGCCTCCTGCCGGCGGCCTTGCTGGAACGCCAGCACCGCCCGCAGCGCCGCGGGCCGCCAACCGTCGGCGCCCTGCGCGATCGCCGCCGTGGTCTCCCGCTCCGCGTCGGCCAAGAGCAGCTGCCGCACGCGTTCGGCCTGGCGGTCTCCGCCGCGCGCGCCCGTGCTGGTCGTCGTCAGCGCCTGCAGCAGGCTCGCTTCGGCGACGTCGAGCCGCGCGGTCGGATCATCGGGACGGGCGGCGAGTGCCGCATCGCGCTGTTGCGCGCTGCCGGCTGTGTCGACGTCGATCGGCGCCGGGGCGTAGGTGCCGGGCGCGAGCGCCGAGCTCCATTTGCGGGTGTCGATCGAACCTTCGCCGGCGAGGCCTTCGTGGGCGGTCGCCAGCGTGCGTGCCCGCGTCGAGGTCGCACCGAACCGGCCGAGCGCCGCGACGAGCTGCCGGCGTTCGTCGGGCAGCAGCGGGGCGCGCAGCGTGTCGGCGATCAGGTCGACGGTGCCCGGATCATTGGCCTGTTGCATGCCGAGGCGCGCCTTGCCGACCAGTTCCGGATCGAGGCCATAGGCGGCGAGGCGCAGCAGTTCGACCGGTGCGTGTTCGCCTTCGGCCAGCGCGGCGTCGAGCAGCGAACGCCGCCGTGGCGGTTCGGCGGTGGCGAACGTCTGTTCGACCTCGTCGCGGTCGCGGCTGTCGGGGCTCTGCAGCTTCTCCAGCAACGAACGGTCGCCGCGCACGACGGGTGCCATCGGCACGCTGCGGTTCTGGATGCCGTCACGGATCGTGTCGAACACCGACTGCGTGTCCCAGGTGTAGAACACGTCGTAGCTCTCACTGCCGTCGAGCTCGACCATGATGTGGCGCGGCGCGATGCGTTTGCCGTCGAGGAACTTCGCGAACACCAGCGGTTCCAGCGCCATGTGCTCGCCGCAGGTGACGCAGCCGAAGCGCGGGCACGGAATGCGGCGGCCCTGTTCGTCGTGGTCGCGCGGCGTGTGGCGGTAGACCGACGCGATCACGCAGACGTACGGTTCGTAGAGTGCGGCGATCTCCGGGTCGCGGTAGCGGATGCCGGCGTAGTGCTCACTGGCGATCTCACCGTCCATGTTGACGCAGACCAGGATCGGCCGCTGCGTCGCCTGCGACAGCCGCAATGCGTCGTCCCAGGTGCGTTGCCAGCGGATGGCGCACGGCTTCTGCCAGTCTTCGGCGGTGGGGGCGGGCCACATCTGCTCCGGCACCAGGCCCGGCGGCCGCGGCACGCCTTCCTGGGCGGCGGCGGCGCTCCAGCTGGACAGGACGAGGATTCCGGCACGCGCGGCGGCTCGCATCGACATGGGGGCACGATAGCGCTGCGCCGCCGGCGATGCAGAGGCTGCGTGACTCAGGGCAACTGGCCGCGCAGCACGTCGTGGGCCTCACCACGCTGGCGCACGATGCGCGCGGTGCCGTTCTCGACCATCACCTCCGCCGGTGTCGGGTGGCTCAGGAAACCATGCGGGCTGTGCGACAGCCCGTACGCACCCGCGTGTAGGACCGCGACCAGGTCGCCGGGCTGCAGCGCCGGCAGCAAGATGCCGGCGGCGAACTGGTCGGCCGGCGTGCACAGGGGACCACCGAGCGTCACCGGCGCCGCGCCGGCGTCGTGGGGGCGAGCCGCGTGCACCAGCAGCGGCGGACGCTTCAGCACGGTGCCGAGGCCGGCCGCGGCAGCCGCGTGGTGCATGCCGCCGTCGAGCGCGACGTGGTGCTCGCCGCCGCTCTGCTTGCTGCGCACGACCCGCGTCAGGTAGACACCGGCCGGCGCCGCGAGGTAGCGGCCCAGTTCGACGAACCAGCGCCGCTCCGGCCGATCGTGGGCTGCGACCAGTGCCTGCACGCCGCGGCCGGCAGCGGCGAGGTCGAACGTCGGATCGTCGGCGAACGTCGGCACGCCGAAGCCGCCGCCGAGATCCAGTTCCGCGAAGCGCACACCGAGGTCCCGTTCCCAGCGCGCGGCGTGTTCGACCAGGGCCGTGCCGTGCTGCACGAATGCACCGGCGTCGAAGCACTGCGTGCCCGCGTAGACGTGCAGGCCGGCGAGGTGCAGCGACGGCTCGTCGGCGACGTGCCGGACGACGGCCGGGATCTGCTCGACGTCGATGCCGAAGCGGCTGCTGCGGCCGCCCATTCGCAGGCGCGAGCCGCCGAGTTCCTGCGGCAGGTTGACGCGCAGTGCGATCGCCGCGCGCGTGCCGTGCCGACGTGTGGCAGTGGCGATGCTGTCGACCTCGCCTGCGCTCTCGGCGTGGAAGCAGCCGAGTCCGAGCGCCATCGCCGCGTCGATCTCGGCGTCGGTCTTGCCGGGGCCGGCGAAGCGCAGCGTGGTCGCATCGTGGCCCGCAGCCAGCGCCAGGTGCAGTTCGCCGAGCGACGCGACCTCGGCGCCGGTGCCGGCGTCGTGCAGGCAGCGTGTCACGGCGAGTGACGGATTGGCCTTCACCGACCACAGCAGCTCGACGCGCGGGCCGAGTGCCGCGCGCACCGCCGCGGCGCGGCGCAACAGGATCGCCGTGTCGAACACGTACAGCGGCGTGCCGAAGCGCGCCGCCAGTTCGCTGGCATCGATGCCACCGATGGTGAGGGCGCTGCCAGCCCGGCAACCGAGTTCCTGCAGGGTGGCGGCCAGGTTCGGGTCGGCAGGATGCGGCACGCCGCGATGCTACCGTGCGGCCCTTTGCGCTGCCGGTATGAGATGCCATGATGCCCGCTCGCCCGCGCGTTCGTCTTCCGCATGACCGCGATCGTCATCCTGCCACCGAAAGCCGTGCCGCTGCGTTTCACGTGGCTGTTGCCGGCGTGGTTCGTGGTGGCCAGCGTGCTCGGCACCGTCTGGCCGGGGCACGGCGGCCAGTTGTTCTGCATCGGGGCGCTGGCCGGGGTCTGGGTGTGCTACGTGGTCGACAGTGCGGGCGAGGTGACGTCGTGGTTGCTGCCCGCGCTGCTCGGTGGTGTGCCGATCCTGCTGTTGCTCGGCCGCGTCCTGGACCGGTTGCAGATCGACCTGCGCCTGTGGATCCCGCTGGCGATCGGCGTGGCGGGTGTGGCGGGCTACGCGCTGCTGCAGCAGTTCTCCGAACTGGATCGTGCCGTCGACTACCACGGGTCGTTCCTGTCCCTGTGCGTCTGCGCGCTGCAACTCGGCAGTTATGGTGCGACCCTCGTGCTGCTGGCGGTCTCGGCCGGCCGCGGCGTACGTGGCTGATCGCCGCATGGGCCTCGACGCGGGACAATGGGATCAGCTGGCCGCTGCGGCCCGCGCCGTGCGGGCGCACGCGTACGCGCCGGCGTCGCACTTCCACGTCGGCGCCGCCGTCTGGACCGCGGACGGCCGGATGTTCGTCGGCTGCAACGTCGAGAACGCCAGCTACGGCCTGACCATCTGCGCGGAGCGCGCCGCCGTGTGCTCGGCGGTCGCCGCCGGTGCCCGCGAACTGGTCGCCGTGGCGATCGCCACCGGGCTCGACGAGCCGGCGACGCCGTGCGGCGCGTGCCGTCAGGTGCTGGCGGAGTTCGGCCGCGATCTGGCCGTGCTGCTGATCGGCAACGGCGGTCGGCGCCGCTCGACGACGCTGGCACGCCTGCTGCCGGAGCCGTTCACGTTCGCGGACATCCCGCTGGGTCGCACCGGGCCGCGCGGTCAGGCCGCGACCGGCACCGACGCCAACTCGTAGACGCGCAGGTAGCGCGACGGGTCGGCGTCGAATGCCAGGGCGATGTCGCGCTGGTTCGGCGGCGCCACGCGGTGGAACCACGGCGCCAGCTGGCGGTCCCACCACGACAGCGGCCGCAGCGTGACGTGCCCGGCATACTGGAACTCGCACAACGAGATCTGCGCGACGACGCGGCGCACGCCGAGCCGGGCGAACTCGCCGATCATCGCGCCGAGCCGGTGTTCGGGCGTGTGCTCGAACAGGTCCAGCGCCAGCAGCGTGTCGAATGCGTGCTCGGGGCCGAACGGGATCGCAGCCAGCGCGCCGGTGCGCAGGAACGCGCCGACGTCCTGGCCGGCCAGCGCCTCGGCCGTGTGGCCGACGTCGAACCCGTGCGCGTCGATGCCGCGCTCGCGCAGCAGGCGCACGACGTCGCCGGCCGTGCAGCCGACGTCGAGCACCTTCTTCGGGTCCACGAGGCGCACAGCCTGCTCGAGCAGATGTGCCAATGGCTCCGGTTCCGGCACGGCCGCGAAGGCGCTGTGCGCGCCGCACGAGCAGTCCCGGCCGCCGCAGCGGCGCATGTCGTCCTGCGTCAGGTGCCGGAACGCGCCGCGGTGGAACGGCAGCAGCAGCGTGCTGATGCGGTCGAGCAGCGCTTGCGCACCCTGGTCGGCGGGCACCCCCTCGTCGACCCACAGGCGCGTGCGCGGTTCGCGCCAGTCGCAGGTCGCGGTCCCGGCGAGCCCGTAGACGGTGTCGGCGAACTCGAAGCCGCAGACATCGCCGCTCCAGATGCCGCCCGCCAGGCGCAAGACGCCTTCCCGGCCGGTCGTGTCGTCGCGGATCGGGTAGCGGACCTCCAACATGCTTGCCGCTTGCATCGGCTGCCAGCGGGGGGGCACTGGACCCGGGCGGCGGCAGCGGCGGTGCCACCGTCGACATGGCACGGCCCATCGGGCACGATCCCGGGCTGTTCCGCCATGGCCCATTCGCTCTCACCCGTCGAGTTCCGTGTGCCGCCGGTCGATGCGATCGCGCTCGAGACGCGCGCCGCCGACCTGGCGACACGTTCCATCAAGAAGCGCGCGAAGGTGCAGGGCCTTTGCCTCGCCGTCTCGATGATGGACCTGACCACGCTGGAAGGCATGGACTCGCCCGGCAAGGTCAGGCAGCTGTGCAGCAAGGCGCGGCGGCCGTTGCCGCAGCGCCCCGACGTGCCGCCATGCGCCGCGGTGTGCGTCTATCCGGACCTCGTCGCGGTGGCGGTCGAGGCACTGCGCGGCAGCACGGTGCAAGTCGCCGCGGTCGCCACCGGCTTCCCGTCGGGGCGTACCGATCGGCAGACCAAGGTGCGGGAAGTCGAGCTGGCGGTTGCCGCCGGCGCGACCGAGATCGACATGGTGATCGACCGCGGGGCGTTCCTCAGCGGCCGCTACGGCCACGTCTACGACGAGATCTGCGCGGTCAAGGAGGCGTGTGGTGACGCCCATCTGAAGGTGATCCTCGAGACCGGCGAGCTGAAGACCTACGACAACGTGCGCCGCGCCTGCCGCATCGCGCTGCTGGGCGGCGCCGACTTCGTCAAGACCAGCACCGGCAAGGTCACGCCCGCGAGCACGCTGCCGGTCGTGCTGCTGATGCTCGAAGCGGTGCGCGACCACTACCTGGAGACGGGTCGTCAGGTCGGCGTGAAGGCGGCCGGTGGCATCCGCACCAGCAAGGACGCGCTGCGCTACCTGGTGCTGGTCGCCGAGACCTGCGGTGACGCGTGGCTGTCGCCGCAGTGGTTCCGCTTCGGCGCCAGTTCGCTGCTCAACGACGTGTTGCTGCAGCTCGAGAAGGAACGCACCGGGCGCTACCAGCGGCCGGCAGATTTCAGCGTGGATTGACCATGGCGAAACACGTCGAGAAGCAGGACCCCGCCCGCAAGCCCGAGTTGACGTTCGGCGGCGTCTGGAAGTACGAACCCGCGCCCGAGGGCACCGACCACTTCACGATCGCACCGCGCTACGAGCTGTTCGTCGGCGGGCAGTGGGTGAAGCCGAAGGGCGGCGAGTACTTCGCCACGATCGATCCGGCGACCGAGAAGCCACTCAGCGAGGTTGCGCTCGCCTCGGAGAAGGACGTCGATGCCGCGGTCAAGGCGGCGCAGAAGGCTTTTCCGGCCTGGAAGGCGCTGTCCGGCGAGGACCGCGCGCGCTTCCTGTTCCGCATCGCCCGCATCCTGCTCGAACGCGCACGCGAGTTCGCGTGCCTGGAGACGCTCGACAACGGCAAGCCGATCAAGGAGACGCGCGACGTCGACGTGCCGCTGGCGGCGCAGCACTTCTTCTACCACGCCGGTTGGGCCGACAAGCTCGAGCTCTTGTTCCCGGGCCAGCAGCCGGAGCCGCTCGGCGTCATCGGCCAGGTGATCCCGTGGAACTTTCCGCTGCTGATGGCGGCGTGGAAGATCGCGCCCGCGCTCGCCGCCGGCAACACGGTGGTGCTGAAGCCCGCCGAGACGTCGCCGCTGACGGCGCTGCGCCTGTGCGAGGTGTTCCAGCAGGCGGGGCTGCCTGCCGGTGTCGTCAACGTGATCACCGGCGACGGCAAGACTGGCGCGGCTCTCGTGCGCCACCCCGGCCTCGCGAAGGTCGCATTCACCGGCAGCACCGAGGTCGGCAAGGAGATCCAGCGCGCGGTCGCCGGCCGCAACGTCGAGCTGACGCTCGAACTCGGGGGCAAGGCCGCGCACCTGGTGTTCGAAGACGCGGCGCTCGACCAGGCCGTCGAAGGTGTCGTGCGCGGCATCTTCTTCAACCAGGGCCACGTCTGCTGCGCCGGCTCGCGCCTGCTCGTGCAGGAGAGCGTGCACGACCTGTTCGTCGACAAGCTGCAGCGCCGGATGAGCCGCATCCGCGTCGGCAGCCCGATGGACAAGAACACCGACATGGGCGCGATCCACAGCAAGCCGCAACTGCTGCGCATCCGCGAACTGGTCGCCGCCGGTCAGGACGAAGGTGCCGTGCTGCACCAGGCGCCGTGCGAGTTGCCGAGCAAGGGCTACTGGTTTGCGCCGTCGATGTTCACCGGCGTGGCGATGAGCCACCGCGTCGCGCGCGAGGAGATCTTCGGCCCGGTGCTGTCGGTGCTGACGTTCCGCACGCCCGAGGAAGCGGTCGAGAAGGCCAACAACACCAGCTACGGCCTGAGTGCCGGCATCTGGACCGACAAGGGCGCGCGCATCCTGTGGCTCGCCGAACGCATGCAGGCCGGCGTGGTCTGGAACAACACGTTCAACCGCTTCGACGCCGCGAGCCCGTTCGGCGGCTTCAAGGAGTCGGGCTTCGGGCGTGAGGGTGGTCGCCAGGGCATGCGCGGCTACGTGCGTCTGTGCGGCGGGTTGCTGCCGGGGTAGTGCGCAGGGCTGGTAGGCGAGTCACCGCCTGTCGACCGTCTCGGTCTGCTGCAGGCGGAGTTGGATGTGGTCGCCGACGGCGCGCTGCAGTTCGGCCTGGTCGGGGTGGGTTCCACCGCGGGCCACGGTGACCACGACGGCGACCTCGCGCAGCGCCGGCGAACGCGCGAGCGGTTGCAGCACCGCGGCCGCGATGCCGTTGCCGAGCCGCTCTTGCACCAGCGTCAGCCGTTCCAGCATCGGCGCCCGGGCGAGTGCTTCGACGTCCAGGATGTCGCGCGCATTCAGTTCCAGTTCGTGCAGCTGCGGTTGCGCCGCCAGCGCGGCGAGCAACTCCGCGGTGATTGGCGCTCGCCACGTGAGACGTTGCAGCGTCAGCTTGCCGAAGAGCAGGGTAGCGGTGGGAGCAGCTGGCTCCTTGCTGGTGACTTGCAGTTCGCGCAGGTCGCCTTGCGCGCCGATGGCCCGCGCGACCGCCGGCGTCAGTGCTCCCGCTTGGCGCAGCGTCCGCAGGCGTAGCGGCAGCAGTGCCACGGCGAATGCCTCCGCCACCGGTTCGGAGTCGGGAGCGAACAGGTCGGCGATGCGGGTGCCGATGGGCTTCGCCGCGATCGCGAGTTCGCGCCGGCGGACGAAGCGCTGCAGCGCTGCCAGGCCGTCCGGTGTCGACTCCGTTCCCAGCAGGTGCAGGGTGGTACCGCTTCACCGCGTCGTTCACGATCGGCAGCGACCATGCGCCGCGCGAGGTCTCGCTGCAGCGCGTCGACTGACCGTCCGTACAGCATGAGAGCCGCCGACCTCACGATCGGCGGCTCCCACCTGCGACTCGTTACCGTCGCAGGGTCAGTTGCTCAGCCCTTCGGCTTCTGCACCGGCTTGCCCGGCTGGCCTGCCGGCGGCGTCGCGCTCGGGCGCGGTGCGTTCGGAGCGGCGGGCTTCGGGGCGGGGGTGCCGGGCTTGGGCTGCTGGGGCTGGCTGGGCTGACCGGGTTTCGGAGTGTTCATCTCTCTTCCTATGGGTGAATGCCACGGCGGACGCCGCGGCGAGCGCGCAGGGGCAAGGCCAGTGCCAGCGGTGGGCGGATCTGCAGCTGCAACACCCAAGCTACCGTGGTGAAATGGTTTGGCGCTGCGGCTGCGCGGCGGCCAGACGCTGGGCCCGACCACCTTTCGGCAACTTGCTTCCGATCCCGTTCGGCACGAGCATGCCGATGCTGCCATGTTGCTGCGCACGCTGGCTTCGTTGCCTGCCGCGTTGGCCCGACGGGTCGAACACCTGCTCGCCGCCGCGCCGGTTCGTTTCGTCACGACGCCCGGCCCCGTCGCCGCCGCCATCGAACGTGGCGGCATCGACCTCGTGCTGCTGCACGCGCAGAAGCTCGGGCCCGCGGTCGACCGTGCGCTGCAACGCCAGCGCACCGGCGGCTCGGCGCCGGACCTGATCGTGTTCGTGGCCGACGAAGAACCGCGGTTGCGCGCGCAGCTGCTCGGCAGCGGCGTGCTGGCGGTGTTGAACGGCGCGCTCGACGACACGGCGCTCGGCGAAGCGCTGCAGGCACTGGTGCAGCGTTCGCGCGCCGCGGCGCTGCATCGGCTGCGTTCGTTGCGCGGTGCGCCGCCGGCGTCGCTGGCGGACTTCGTCAGCAAGAGCAGCGAGATGGAGCGCCTGTTGGTCGTCGCCAAGCGCATGGTCGACAGCGACGCGACGCTGCTGCTGATGGGGGAGACCGGTGTCGGCAAGGAGCGCCTGGCGCGCGCGATCCACGACGAAGGCCCGCGCCGCGACGGCTCGTTCGTGGCGATCAACTGCGGCGCCATGCCCGAGGCCCTGCTCGAGAGCGAGCTGTTCGGCCACGAGGAAGGTGCGTTCACCGGCGCCGTGCGCGCGCACCGCGGCCTGTTCGAGCTGGCGCACGGCGGCACGTTGTTCCTCGACGAGGTCGGCGAGATGCCGCTGTCGCTGCAGGTGACGCTGCTGCGCGTGCTGCAGGATCGCCGCATCCGGCCGGTCGGCGGCGAACGCGACATCACCGTCGACGTGCGCGTCGTCGCCGCGACCAACCGCGACCTGCAGGCCGACATGCAGGCCGGGCGCTTCCGCAGAGACCTCTACTACCGCCTGGCGGTGGTGGCGCTGACGATCCCGCCGCTGCGTGAACGGGCCGCCGACGTCCCGGTGCTGGTGCAGAACCACCTCGAGGCGTGGTGCGTGCGGCTCAACCGCCGGCCGATCGCGGTCTCCGCCGATGCGATGACGGCGCTGTGTGCGCACGACTGGCCCGGCAACGTGCGCGAGCTGGCGAACGTGCTCGAACGTGCGGCGCTGCTCGGCGACGGCCAGGAGATCGCCGTGCGCGACCTGTCCGGCATCCTCGCGCCGGCGCGGCAGAGGACCCGCGCCACCGACGACGACCTGCTGGCGTTGCCGTTCGCGGCGGCGGAGCAGAAGAACCAGGACGACTTCGAGCGCGCCTACTTCACCGCGCTGCTGCGCGACTGCCGCGGCCGTCTCGGCAGCGCGGCGCAGCGCGCCGACATCAGCGTGCGCACGCTGTACAGCAAGCTGCACCGGCTCGGTCTGACGAAGGAGCAGTTCCGCAAGGGGCCGCCGGCGGGCGCGACGAGCTGACGGCGCACCGTTCCGTGCCCGGCTGGCGGGGGAGGCTGCACGACGGTGGATCGCCGAGCACGGCAAGCGGGTGCTCCACGAACGCACTGCGCTCGCTTGCTTCGCCTCCGGCGACCGGGCACCGTAGCGGCCATGCCCGTCCCCGTGCCCAAGACCTACAAGCTGTTCGTCGGTGGCAAGTTCCCGCGCAGCGAGTCCGGCCGCTCGTTCCAGCCGGTGGCCAACCCGGCGCACAACGTCGCGCGCGGCAGCCGCAAGGACCTGCGCGACGCGGTGGTCGCTGCGCATGCGGGCGGCAAGGCATGGAGTGGCAGCAGTGCCTACCTGCGCGGGCAGGTGCTGTACCGGCTCGCCGAGATGCTGGAGTCGCGCCGCGATGCGATGCAGACCGAGCTGAAGCTCGGTGGCGCCACGGCCGCGGCGGCGAAGAAGGAACTCGACCTGTCGATCTCGCTGGTGACCTGGTACGCGGGTCTGTGCGACAAGCTGCAGAGCCTGCTGGGCAGCCAGAACGCGGTGCAGGGACCGTTCTTCAACTTCTCGACCGTGCAGCCGACCGGCGTCATCGGCGTGCTCGCACCCGCGGCACCCGCACTGGTCGGCACGCTGGCGTTGGCGCTGCCGCTGCTCACCTCAGGCAACAGCGTGATCGTGCTGGTGTCCGAATCGGCACCGTTCGCCGGGCTCGCACTCGGCGAAGTGTGCGCCTCGTGTGACATGCCCGGCGGGGCAGTGAACCTGCTCGCCGGACTGCGCAGCGAACTCGCGGCGCAGTTCGCCGCGCATCGCGACATCGATGGGCTGCTGGTCGCCGGCAAGCCGGACGCCGCACTCACCGCTGCCGCCGCGGACAACGTGAAGCGCGTGCGCTACTGCGACCTCGCGGCTGCCGACTGGACCAAGGCCGAGCGGCTGCGCTCGCTCGCCTTCGTCGAGCCGTTCGTGGAACTGAAGACGTTGTGGCATCCGGTCGCGCAGTAGCGACCGGTCGCTGCCTGCGTCCGTGCCCAGCGGAAGACAAGGGAAGAGGGAAGACCATGCAACACCATCCAGCCCGATTGATCGGCAAGAAGCGCGACGGCGGCGCGCTGTCGGCCGACGAGATCCAGGATCTCGTGCACGGCGTCGTCGATGGCACGCTCGGCGACGCCCAGCTCGGTGCGTTCCTGATGGCGGTCTGCTGCAACGGGATGACGGCCGCCGAGACCGCGGCGCTGACGCTGGCGATGCGCGACTCCGGGCGCGTGCTGCAGCATGCGCAGGTCGGCAAGCCGAAGATCGACAAGCACTCGACCGGCGGCGTCGGCGACAAGGTCAGCCTGCTGCTGGCGCCGCTGGTCGCCGCCGCCGGCGTCGCGGTGCCGATGGTCAGCGGCCGCGGCCTTGGCCACACCGGCGGCACGATCGACAAGCTGGCGGCGCTGCCGGGCTACCGCACCGATCTGTCGCTCGAGCGCTTCTCGCAGGTCGTCGAACAGTGCGGCTACGCGATGATGGCGCCGAGTGCGGACCTCGCGCCGGCCGACCGCCGCATGTACGCGACGCGCGACATCAGCGGCACCGTCGAGAGCATTCCGCTGATCACCAGTTCGATCCTGAGCAAGAAGCTCGCCGAGGGCATCGACGGCTTGGTGATGGACGTCAAGTGCGGCCGGGCGGCGTTCATGGTGCAGGAGCACGATGCGATGCAGCTGATGGAAGGCCTGGTCGCGACCGGCCGGCAGGCGGGCATCAAGATGGCGGCGCTGCTGACCGACATGGACCATCCGCTGGGCCTCGCGCTCGGCAACGCGCTCGAGGTCGCCGAGGTGCTGGCCGCGCTCGAAGGCCAGTGTCCCGACGACCTGCGCGAGGTCACGCTGGCGCTCGGCGCCGAGATGCTGCTGCTCGCCGGCGTCGCCAAGGACGCCGAGAACGCCCGCGCGACGCTCGAACGGCTGTGGCGCGACGGTGTCGTGCGCCAGGTGTTCCGGCACAACCTCGAGCTGCAGGGCGGTGACGTGCGCGTGCTCGACGATCCGTCGGTGCTCGGCAAGGCACCGGTGCGGCTGCCGGTCGAGGCGCAGCGCCCTGGCTTCGTCGCCGACGTCGACCCGCTGCTGCTCGGGGAGGTCGTCGTCGACCTCGGCGGCGGCCGGCGCCAGCCGAGCGACCAGATCGACCCGCACGTCGGCATCGTGCTGAAGCACGTGCTCGGCGACGCGGTGCAGGCCGGCGACGTGCTGGCGTTCGTGCACGCGCGCGACGAGGCAGCGGCGAATGCGGCCGCGGCGCGGGTGCAGGCGGCGATGCCGATCGGCGAGGAGCGCAAGAAGCGCGGGCCGCTGGTGCGCAAGCGCATGGCGTGACCCAGCCTCGCGTCACTGGTAGCGCTGCATACCCGGCGGCGGCGAGTATGGCAGCTCCGGTTCGAAGTGCCGCCACAGCATCGCCGACACGTCGCGCAGCAGCACGAATCCCTCGTTGTCGGGGCCCCAGCTCGTGTCCTGCTGCTCGTTGGTGATCCCGCAGAACACGTAGGCGCCGTGCGGTGCGTCGACCAGCACGACCTCACTGCGGGACGCGTCGACGGCGCCCTGCTTGCTGAGCGTGTGCACCGACGGCGGGATCACGGACAGCGCCTCGGCGTCCCAGTAGATGCGCGACAGGCAGCGCTGCATCTCTTCGCTGGCGGCCGGGCTGACAAGCGTGCCGGCGTGCGCGCGCACCAGCAGTTCGCACATCTCGCGCGGCGTCGTCTGGCCCCAGCCCAACGCGGCCTTCGCGGCCTCGCGCCCCGGCGTGCGCGAGTTGACGCGCGTCACGGCGAAGCCCTCGCGCGCGAGCCACTCGTTGATCGCCGTGCCGGTGCCGGCGAGTTCCTGGCACCACAACGCGGCAGTGTTGTCGCTGGTGGTGATCATCAACATCACGACCTTCGCCAGCGCGACCTTGCTGCCGTCGGTGAACGCACCCAGCAGGTCCTCGCCGGGATAGAGGCGGTCGCGCGTGTAGGTCAGCGTCGCGTGGTAGTCGAGTGCGCCGGCGTCGACCTTCGCCAGCAGCGCGCCGAGGATCGGCACCTTGATCATGCTGGCGGTCGGGAACGTCTCGTCCGCGGCGATCGCGATCTCCGCGCCGGTGCCGAGGTGGCGCACGTAGATGCCGACCTTGCCGCGGAACGACGCCGCGCGCGCGGCGAGTTGTTCGCGCAGCGGCGGGGCCGCGGTCTGGCACGCTGCGCACAGCAGGCCGAGCCACACGCCGACGCACCGCCGCCTCATCTCAGCGGCGGCGGCTGGTGGGCTTCTGCTTCTTCGCGGGTCCCTTCTTCGCCGGCACCTTCCTGGTCGGCGACCCCTTGGCCGGCGCCTTCGTTGCCTGGGCCCTGCGGACCTTGGTCTTGGCCACGGGCCTCTTCGGCGTCGGCTTCCTGGCCGCCGACTTCTTCGCCGGTGGCTTCTGCTTCGCCTTCGCCGCGGCCTTCGGCTTCGGTGCCGGCTTCTTCGCCGCGGTCTGCTTGACGACCTTCTTCGCGGCGGCCTTCTTCGTCGTCACCTTGGCCGGTTGCTTCGCCGGCGCCGCCTTCGCCTTCTGCTTCGGCCGCGGGATCGCCGCCAGTGCCTCGGGCCTCTTCGCCGCCGGCGCCAGCAGCTTGCGCAGCACCATCTGCAGGATGCCGCCGTGCTTGTAGTAGTCGACCTCGACCGGCGTGTCGATGCGGCACTGGGTGTGGAACATCGTCACCTTGCCGGTCTCGGGATGCGTCGCCGTGACCTGCAGCAGCTGGCGCGGCTGCACGTTGTCGTCGACGGCGACGTCGAACAGTTCGTGGCCGGTGAGGCCCAGCGACTCCCGCGTCTGCTCGTCGCGGAACTGCAGCGGCAACACGCCCATGCCGACCAGGTTGCTGCGGTGGATGCGTTCGTAGCTCTCGGCGAGCACGAACTGGACGCCGAGCAGCATCGTGCCCTTCGCCGCCCAGTCGCGCGAACTGCCGGTGCCGTACTCCTTGCCGGCCAGCACGCACAGCGGCACGCCGTCCTGCTGGTAGCGCATCGACGCGTCGTAGATCGCCATCACCTCGCCGCTCGGCAGATGCTTGGTCATGCCGCCCTCCTGGTTGCACAGGAAGTTGCGCAGGCGGATGTTGGCGAACGTGCCGCGCGTCATCACGCGGTCGTTGCCGCGCCGTGCGCCGTACTGGTTGAAGTCCGCCGGTTGTACGCCGTTCTCGATCAGGTAGCGGCCCGCGGGGCTGTCGGCCTTGATGTTGCCGGCCGGCGAGATGTGGTCGGTCGTCACCGAGTCGCCGAGCACCGCGAGCGCGCGTGCGCCGAGGATCGGCGGGATCGACGACGTGCTGCGCGTCATCGTCGTGAAGAACGGCGGCTCCTGCACATAGGTGCTCTGCGCGTCGAACGGGAACAGGTCGCTCTTCTTCGCGGTGATCTTCTGCCAGGCCGGCGGGCCCTGGTCGACCACCGAATACTGCTGCCGGAACGCCTGCGGCGACATGCTGGCGGCGATCGTGTCGGCGATCTCCTGCTGCGTCGGCCAGAGGTCGCGCAGGAACACCGGCTGGCCGTCGCGATCGTGGCCGAGCGGATCCTGGTCGAGGTCGATGTCGACCGTGCCGGCGATGGCGTAGGCGACCACCAGCGGCGGCGAGGCCAGGTAGTTCGCCTTCACGTCGGGATTGACGCGGCCCTCGAAGTTGCGGTTGCCGCTGAGCACCGCGGCGGCGACGAGGTTGCCTTGCTTGATCGCCGCCGACACCGGCAGAGGCAGCGGCCCGCTGTTGCCGATGCAGGTCGTGCAGCCGTAGCCGACGATGTGGAAACCGACCTGCTCGAGCGAGTGCAGCAGTCCCGCCTTCCGCAGGTAGTCGGTGACCACGCGCGAGCCGGGCGCCAGCGACGTCTTGACCCACGGCTTGCGGGTGAGACCGCGGTCGGCGGCCTTCTTCGCCAGCAGGCCGGCACCGAGCATCACCGACGGGTTGCTGGTGTTGGTGCACGACGTGATCGCGGCGATCACGACGGCGCCATGGCCGATCGAGGTGTCGTCGCCACCTTCGACCGTGGCGGTGGCAGCGACCTGCTCCGGCGCGAGGCCGAACCCGCGTTCCTTGGCCGCCTTGGTCAGGCCGGCATGGAACTCCTTGCGCATGGCGTGCAGCGTGACACGGTCCTGCGGCCGCTTCGGGCCGGCGAGGCTCGGCACCACCGTGGACAGGTCGAGCGACAGCGTCGCCGAGTACTCGGGTACCTCGGCATCCGCGGTCCAGAACAGGCCCTGCGCCCGGTGGTAGGCCTCGACGAGCGCGACCAGTTCCGACGGTCGGCCGGTGCGCTCGAGGTAGCGACAGGTCTCCTTGTCGACCGGGAAGAAGCCCATCGTCGCCCCATACTCGGGCGCCATGTTGGCGATCGTGGCGCGGTCGGCGAGCGACATGCCGGCGATGCCGGAGCCGAAGAACTCGACGAACTTGCCGACCACGCCGTGCTGGCGCAGCTGCTGCGTGACCGTCAGCACGAGGTCGGTCGCGGTCGCACCTTCCGGCAGCTGGCCCTTCAGCTCCATGCCGACGACCTCGGGCAGCAGCATGTAGGTCGGCTGGCCGAGCATCACCGCTTCGGCCTCGATGCCGCCGACGCCCCAGCCGAGCACGCCGAGGCCATTGATCATCGTCGTGTGCGAGTCGGTGCCGACGACCGTGTCGGGGAACGCCAGCGTCTCGCCGCTGTCCTTGCGGGTCAGCACGCAGCTGGCGAGGTACTCGAGGTTGACCTGGTGCACGATGCCCATGCCCGGCGGCACGGCGCGGAAGTTCGTCAGCGACTGCTGGCCCCACTTCAGGAACTCGTAGCGCTCCTTGTTGCGATGGAACTCGAGCCGCAGGTTCTCCTGCTCGGCGCCGCTGTCGGCGAACGCATCGACCTGCACCGAGTGGTCGATCACCAGGTCGCACGGCACCAGCGGGTTGATCTTCTTCGGGTCGCCGCCGAGGCGCTTCATCGCCGCGCGCATCGCCGCGAGGTCGACGACGCACGGCACGCCGGTGAAGTCCTGCAGCACGACGCGGCCCGGCAGGAACGGTATCTCGACCAGACCGGCGGTCGATGGTCCCCAGGCGGCGATGTTCTGCACGTCCTTCTCGGCGACGACGTAGCCGTCGAGATTGCGCAGCGCCTGCTCGAGCAGCACGCGGATCGAATAGGGCAATCGTGCCATGCGGCCGACGCCGGCCCGCTCCAGGGCGGGCAGCGAGAAGTAGCCGAACGACTGCTTGCCGACGCTGAGCTTCGAACGGGACGAGAACGGGTTCCTTGTGGGCATTGTGCGCAGGTTCCAGCGGCTGACCGCGCCGCAAGGGCCGACCGTTCTATCCGTTCCGTCGGCTGCAGGCAAAACTGCGCCGGCGCCATGACGGCTCCAGTTCGCGGCCGATCCTGCCGATGGCATGGGCGCGATGAAGTTCCCTGCGCTGCGTGTCGTGTCCCTCCTCCTGCTGCCCCTGGCCGCCGGCTGTGCGGTCCCCAACGAGACCGCCGACTTCGCCGCCAACGAGCTGCTCTACAGCGACGTCGCGTTCGCGACCAAGGCGCCTGGTGACCGCGACCTGTTCGTGGCGCCGATCGTCGACGTGCACGACCAGGTGGTGCTGCCGACGCAGGACCGCGGCTTTCCGATCGTCTACGGCGGCGACGACTTCTGGGAGCGGCCGGTGCGCGAGATGCTGGCCGATGTGCTGCAGCGCCAGCTCACGGACAGCCACCTGTTCGCGCGCCTGGTCGAGCAGCCGGCGCCGTCGACGATGATCCTGAAGCCGACGCTGGTCACCTTCTCGCTCGGCGCGACCGAGGCGATGTCGGGCCGCCGCTCGTTCGCCGAAGTCGGCATCCAGCTGCAGGTGCTCGGCCCGGCCGACAACACCGGCGACCGCCCGGTCGTGTTCGACCAGATCTACCGCAGCCGGCAGATGTCCGAACTGGAACTGAACCCGATCAGCCCCTACCGCATCGTCGGTCGGGCGCTGCAGCAGAGCATGAGCAAGGCGCTCGGTGGGCTCGACGGCAGCAACCTCGGCCGCAGCAACGTGCCGATCGAGGCCGCGGCGAAGCCTGCCACTCCGGCAACTCCGGCTGTACCGGCGCGCTGATCCGGGCGACGCATCCGCGTCGGCGCCCGGGCCTTGGGCGCGCTGCAGAAGATTCTCCGTCGTCCGGGAGCGGAACCGAACCGGGCCACGTCGTGGCGCCGCGCCGGCGATCCGCCGCCGCTTCCACAGGAGATTCTCATGTTCGCAGTGTCACGTTCCGCTCTGTTCGCCGTGTCGTTGTCCCTGCTCGGTTCCCTGCTGATCGCCCAGGATGGCAAGACGCCACCGGCGCCGACGCCAGCCGGCAAGCAGGAGAAGCAGGGCGAGAAGAAGGAGACCTACGCGGTCGTCGAGGCCGGGCATCACGTGTCCGCCATGGCCGACAGCGCCGTCGAGGCGATGCGCAAGCAGAAGCACGCCGCGTTCGAGGCCGCGATGGCCGAATACAACAAGGAGAAGGCCGCGGCCGAGGCGAGCAAGCAGACCTTCGACAAGAAGGCGCCGAAGGAAGAGGTGATCACGGTCGTCAAGACCGGCCTCGCTTCGATGGCCGATGCCGAGAAGGCGATCGCCGAGATGAAGAAGGCCAAGGAAGGCGAGAAGGGCGACAAGCCGAAGGACAAGCCGGCACCCGCTCCCGCCCCGCACGGCGACGGCGGCCACAAGAAGCCGAAGGGCTGATCCGCGGACGGATCGAGCGGCCGCGGGTCCATTCCCGCGGCCGCTTGCATGTACGCGATGAAGCCGCGCCCCGAACCGCTACGGCTCCAACACCGCGCGGAACCGGACCTTGTTCGCCATCATCTTCGTGAACGCCGCCTCGGCCTGCGCGAACTGGAACCGCTCGATGCGCGGCCGCACGCCGGTGCGGGCGCTGAACGCCATCGTCTCTTCGGAGTCGATCGACGTGCCACTGGGCCAACCGGCGACGGCCTTGCCGCTGAGCAGCGCGAACGCCGACACCGTGATCGGTTCGACCGGTGCTGCGACCAGCAGCAGCTTGCCGCGCGGCCGCAGGCCGTCGACCACGCTGCTGATGGCATCGGCGTGCGGTGCGGTGGCGAGCACCAAGTGGGCGCCGCCGAGCTGCTGCAGGCCTTCGGCCGCCGGCGTCTTGGCCGTGTCGATGTAGTCGTGCGCGCCGAGTTCGCGCGCCAGCTGCTCCTTGTCGGTGCCGCGTGAGATCGCGACGGTGCGGAAGCCCATCTGCCGCGCGTACTGCAGCGCCAGGTGGCCGAGGCCGCCGATGCCCTGCACGCCGACGGTGTCGCCGGGCCGCGCGCCGCTGTTCCGCAGCGCGTTGTAGGTGGTGATGCCGGCGCACAGCAGTGGGCCGGCGTCGGCGGCCGACAGCGCGTCCGGGATCCGGGCCACGGCCTGCACCGGCACGACGCAGTATTCCGCGTAGCCGCCGTCGAACGTGATGCCGGTGACCTTGCCGTCCTCGCAGGCCATGAAGTCACCGCGCCGACACGGGTCGCAGGCGCCGCAGTGGCCGCCGTACCAGCCGACACCGACCCGCTGGCCCTGCTGCCAGCGGCCGTCGACATCGGCGCCGACCGCATCGATACGGCCGGCGATCTCGTGGCCGGGAATGCGCGGTAGGGTCAGGCCGGGGAACTGACCCGACTTCACGAACACGTCGCTGTGGCACATGCCGCAGGCTTCGACGCGGATGCGGACCTGGCCGGGGCCTGGGTTCGGGATCGGGCGGTCCACGACTTCGAAGGCGCCGCCCGCCTTGGCGACTTGTACGGCATTCATCTGCGACATGGTGTGCTGGGGGGACGGTGGGGAAGGCGCGACGATGCGACGCCCGGCGGTCGCGGACAAGGGCTGCGTTGGCGCCGTCGACAATCGCTTCCGCCCGGTCGCGCGCGGCCCCTTATGCTGTCGCCCCGTCATGTCGACGCCTCTCCCCACCTCACTCGGCGGGCGCTTCGAGGTCGAAGCCGCGCTGCCGGAAACGCCGTTCGAACGCACGTTCCGCGCCCACGACAAGGTGCTGCAGCGCGACGTGCTGCTGAAGTTGCCGGCGCGCGAGGCGTTCGCGCACTGGTCGGCCCCGATCCACGACCGCATGCTGCGCGAGGCGCGTGCGCTGGCGAAGCTGCACCACGATCACGTCGCGCCGATCCACTGGGTCGAAGCCACGCCCGAAGGGCCGCTGCTGGTGCTCGACCTGCCGGCCGGCGAACTGCTGGCCGAACGCTTGCAGCGCGGTCCGCTCGACGTGCCGGAGACGGTCGCGCTCGGCGTGCAGATGGGCGAGGCGCTGGCCCACGTGCACCTGCAGGGCGTCGTGCATCGCGCCGTCGGACCGTCGTCGATCCGGCTGCTGGCGAACGGCCGCGCGCAGCTCGGCGCGTTCACGTTCGCGAAGGAGTTCGGCCAACGCGGCCAGGGCTCGTCGCTGGCGCACGCACAGATCGGCGGACCGGTGCGGCCAGAACACCTGCCCGACTACTCGGCGCCCGAGCAGCTCGCGGGCCAGACCGCGGATCCGCGCGCCGACGTGTTCGCGCTCGGCTGCACGCTGTTCCGCTGCCTCGCCGGGCAGGACGCGTTCCCGCCGGGCCGCGCGCAGGGCGCGCCGCCCGACCTGCGCAAGTTGCGACCCGACATCGATCGCCGGCTCGCCGAGGTGATCCGCAAGTGCCTCCTGTTCGCGAAGACGGCCCGCTATGCGACCGCGCAGGAGGTGGTGGAGGCACTGCAGGCGGTGGCAGGTGGTTTCACGGCCAGTGGCGATGGCCGCCGTCGCTGGCTCGCGGCCGCGTCGGTTGCCGCCCTCGCGCTGATGGCCTGGGGCGCGCGCGGTCTGTGGGCCGGCGATGCCGCCCCGACGCGCGGCGGCGACGATGCCGAGTTCGCACAGCGGCAGGAGGCGGCCTATCGGCCCGACTACGCCCATGTGCATGGGCTGTTCATCGGCATCGGCGAGGCGTACGCGGGCACCGGGCGGCAGCGGCTGAGCAGCCCGGTCGTCGACGTCAACGGCGTGATCCAGCAGTTGCAGACCAATGACCCGATGTGGCGGTTGCCTGGTGCCGTGGTGCGACTGTGCGATCACGACGCGACCTACGATGCGATCGTGGCCCAACTGAAGCGACTGGAGGCCGAGGCCCAACCGGAAGATGCGGTGCTGATCTACTTCGCCGGACACGGCGAACGCCAAGACGACAGCTTCGGCCTGTGTGCCGTCGACGCCGGTCGCTCGATCGAGAACGGCACCGGCTACGTGCGCCGCGAGAAACTGACGTCCTTCATGAAGCGATGCGCCGCCAAGCACGTGATGATCGTGCTCGACTGCTGCCATTCGGGTGCCGTGTTCGACGTGCAGCGTGGCCGTGCCGCCGAGGAGGACGCCAGGGTTCCCGGTGCCCAGCACCGGCAGCGCTACAGCCGCGAGTTCCTCTGCTCGGCTGGCGCGAGACAGGCTGCCGCCGATGGCGACGGCATGTCCCCGTTCTGCCGGCTGCTGCTGAAGGAGTTGCGCCAACAGACCTCGCCCGAGCGCGACTTCGTCTCCGCGCGCCACCTCGCCGGCCGCCTCGGTGAGGCGATGGACCTGATGGGCGCGCACTGTGGCACGCAGCAGGTGCCTGGCTTCCACCAGGCCGCTGACGACGCGGGCAGCTTCGTGTTCCTGCTGGCGCCGAAATGAGGCACTGGCTGCTACCGTGGTCGCCCCGATGACGACCGAACCCGAACCTGCCGCTGCTCCCGCTCCCGCCACCACCGACCTGCAACTGTCGGCGAAGGCCAGCGGCTTCGCACGCCGCGGCCAGGTCTGGTTCTACGGCAGCGACGTGCTCGCCGGCGAACTGCTGCCGCCGCGGCTCGTGCGCGTGGGCGACGAGGCGGGGCGCGACCTCGGCCTCGCGTTCACGTCGGCGGGTCGGCTGGTGCTGCGCCTGTGCGGGCCGTGGCCCGGCGATGCGGTGCCGGATCGGGAGGTGTTCTTCCACCAGCGGCTGCAGGCGGCGATCGAACGCCGCGCCGGCATGCTCGGCCCGCAGGACGGCGCGCGGCTCGTGCACGGCGAGAGCGACGGGCTGCCGGGGCTGGTGATCGATCGCTACGGGCCGGTGCTGGTGCTGCAGGTGACCAGCGCCGTCGTCGAACACGCGCTCGACGCGATCGTGCCGTTCGTCGCCGAACGGCTGCAGGCCGAATGCGTGGTCGCGCGCGACGACGTGCCGGCGCGCAAGCACGAGGCGCTGCCGCAGGAGGTGCGGCTGCTGCACGGGCGGCGGATCGCCGAGGTGACGATCGTCGAGCACGGCGTGCGCCACGTCGTGCGGCCGTTCACCGGCCACAAGACGGGCTTCTATCTCGACCAGCGGCCGGCGCGCGCGCTGGTGCAGGAACTGGCGAAGGGCCGCCGCATGCTGGACCTGTTCTGCTACCAGGGTGCGTTCTCGCTGAACGCGCTGCAGGGTGGTGCGGTCGCCGCGGTGGCCGTCGACGAGTCCGAAGCGGCGCTGCAGCTCGCCACCGCCGGCGCCGCGGCGAACGCACTCACCGGGCTGTCGGTGCATCCGGCCAACGTGTTCGACTTCCTGCGCGGCCAGCGCGACGCCAACCGCCAGCACGACCTGATCGTGCTCGACCCGCCGGCGTTCGCGAAGTCGCGGCGCGAACTCGACGGCGCCGAGCGCGGCTACCGCGACCTCAATCGGCACGCGCTGCGGCTGCTGGCGCCGCACGGCCTGTTGGTCACCTGCACCTGCAGCCACCACATGACCCTGCCGCGCTTCGAGGAGATCGTGCGCCAGGCGGCGGCCGGGCTGCCGTTCCGCGTCGTGCTGCGGCAGCGCCTCGGCGCCGGCCCCGACCACCCGGTGACGATCACGCACCCCGAGTCGGAGTACCTGAAGGTGTTGCTGCTGCAGCGCCAGGATTGAGATGGCTACGGACGAACTGCACATCGACGTCAACGGCGAACCGCGCCGCGTGCCCGCCGGCAGCACGGTCGCCGACCTCGTGACCCTGCTGGGTCTCGCCCCGGCCCAGGTCGCCGTCGAGCGCAACAAGCGGCTCGTGCGCCGGGCCGAACACGCGGCTACGGCGCTCGCCGAAGGCGACCAGCTCGAGGTGGTGACATTCTTCGGTGGTGGGTGAGGGGCCTGCCGGCCCGAGCCGGCACGGCTACCGTGAGAACTGACGACCTACCGCCTGCCATGCTCATGAACATCCCGCTTGCCGGCATCTGCCGCGCCCTCTCGTCCATCGGTCTGTACTTCGTCACGGCCGCCACTGCCGGGGCCCAGACCACCGTGTGGATCCCGTGCGGCATGGACAACACGTTGTACGAGAGCGCCACTGGCGCCCTGAGCAACGGCTCCGGTCCCGGGCTCTTCGTCGGCCTGAATGCCACGGCGCAGCCGCGGCGCGCCCTGCTGCGCTTCGACGTCGCGGCGAACGTGCCTGCCGGTGCGGCGATCGTGTCCGCACAGCTGACCGTGAACGTCGTGCAATCGAACCCGATGGCGCCGCTCGCCGTGACCGGCCATCGCGTGCTGCAGGCGTGGGGAGAAGGTGCGTCGGTCGCAGCAGGTGGTGGTGGTGGCGGGGCGCCGGCGCTGGCGAACGATGCGACGTGGTTGCACACGATGTCGCCGACGGGTTTCTGGACCAACGCCGGCGGGGATTTCGTTCTGGCAGCGAGCTTCGCGATGCAGACGCCGGCGCTCGGTGTGGTCTCGTCACCGCGCACGGAGGCAGTGACCGGCGACGTGCAGTTCTGGCTCGACAACCCGACGCAGAATCACGGCTGGTTGCTGAAGAGCGACGAGACGCTGGCGGCATCCACGGCGCGGCGGCTCGATTCGCGCGAGTCCACCGGCGTGCGCCCGTTCCTCGCCGTCACCTTCGTCGTCGCCGGCCAGGCCGGCGTCTGGGGCCGGGGTTGTCCGGTTGCCGGCAGTGCCTTCGAACTCGCGCTGGTCGGCGCCCCGATCGGCGGCACGACGATGTACCACGTGCACTTCGCCGGCCCGGCGAACAGCATCGGCGTCACCTACTTCGCACTCGCGCTGGAGCCGGCGGGAATCCTGCTGCAGCCCGACTGTCGGGTGTACCTGTCGCCGACCTCTGGCTGGATCGCCGGCAACCTGTTCCTGCTCGACGGGTTCGGCAACGGCACGGCGTCGTGGACCCACTCGACCAGCTATCCAGGGCTCTACTTCGTCACCCAATCCGTGGCGCTCGACAGCAGTCCGCTGGGCTTCGCCCTGACCAACGCCGGCGTTGCGGTGCTGCAGTGAAGCGCCGTTGGCCGTGGCACCCTTGTGCGCGACGGCCCGCCGGCGCACGATCGCCGCTGTGATCCCGACCGACCGACCGCTGATCCTCGGCCCGCACCAGTTCACCTCGCGGCTGTTCCTCGGCACCGGCAAGTACCCGTCGATGGAGTCGATGGTGGAGTCGCTGGCCGTCTCCGGCACGCAGTGCGTGACCGTCGCCGTGCGGCGGCTCGAACTCGGCGTGCCGAAGGGCAAGTCGCTGCTCGACTACCTGCCGCGCGACACGTACGTGCTGCTGCCCAACACCGCCGGCTGCTTCGACGCCGAGCACGCGGTGCGCACGGCCCGGCTCGGCCGCGAACTCGGCATCGGCGACCTGGTCAAGCTCGAGGTGCTCGGCGATCCCGACACGCTGCTGCCCGATCCGATCGGCACGCTCGAGGCGGCGAAGACGCTGGTCGCCGAGGGCTTCGTGGTGCTGTGCTACACCAGCGACGACCCGGTGCTGGCGCGCCGCCTCGAGGACGCCGGCGTCACCGCCGTGATGCCCGCCGGCGCGCCGATCGGCAGCGGCCAGGGCATCCTGAACCCGAACAACATCCGCATCATCCTCGAGCGCGCCAAGGTGCCGGTGATCGTCGATGCCGGCGTCGGCACCGCCAGCGACGTCGCGCTCGCGTTCGAACTCGGCGCGCACGGCGTGCTGCTGAACACCGGGGTGGCGTTGGCCAGGGAACCGGTGCGCATGGCGCGGGCGATGAAGGCCGCCGCCGAGGCGGGGCGCGATGCATTCCTGGCCGGCCGCATCGGCAAGAAGCTCTACGCCAGCGCGTCGTCGCCGACGAGCGGCATCATCGCCGGCGAATGAGCGCGCCGTTGCGCCGTGCCGAGGCGGGGCCGTGGCTGCAGCTGCTGGCGGTGTTGGGCGGCACCGTGGCGGTCGCGGGCTACGACATCCGGTTGGCATCGGCGGCGTTGGTCGGCTTCGTCGCCGTCTGGCCGCCGGCGGTGGCGTGGCGGCCGGTCGCCACGCTGGCCGTGCTGCGTGCCTACGTGCCGTTCGCGCTGCTGTGGTTCCTGCTGGTGGCCGGCTACCTGCGCGGCATGCATGCCATCGGTCATGCGGTGCAACCGCAGCCAATGCTGCAGGAACTGGCGGCCGATGGCCTCGCGGCTCCTGGTGCGTGGCGGACGCTGCTCGGCATCGTCGTGCTGGCGCCGCTCGCCGAGGAGATCCTGTTCCGCGGCTACCTGTTCACCGCGCTGGTGACGACGCTGCCGAAGTGGTTCGCGCACACAGCGACGGCGGTGCTGTTCGGTCTCGCGCACGGTCTCGACTACGCGCCGCCGATCACCGTGCTGGCGTTGTTGTTCGGCTGGCTGCGCGCCCGCCACGCGGCGCTGCTGCCGTCCGTGCTGGCGCACGCGGTGCACAATGGGCTGACGGTATTGCTGGTGGTGCTCTGGCCTGGGATCCTGGAGGCTGTGTATCCCAAATGAACCCCGAGATGCGCGAGTTCCTGGTCCACCCGGACATGGTCGGTCGGCTGCGCCGACGCGGCTCGGCGATGGTCGCCGACAACGCCGTCGTCGTCGGCGACGTGCGCCTCGGGCGCGATGTCGGCATCTGGTTCGGCGTCACCATCCGAGGCGACGACAGCTGGATCGAGATCGGTGACGACACCAACGTGCAGGACAACACCTGCATCCACGTCGACATCGACGCGCCGCTGCGCATCGGCCGCGGCGTCACGATCGGCCACGGCGTGATCCTGCACGGCATCGAGGTCGGCGAACACGCGCTGCTCGGCATGGGCTGCATCGTGCTCGGCGGCGCGCGCATCGGCGCATTCTCGCTGATCGGGGCCGGCGCGTTGGTGAAGGAGAACGCCGTGATCCCGGAGCGCTCCGTGGTGCTCGGCACGCCGGGTCGCATCGTGCGCCGGGTCACGGACGAGGAAGTCGAAGGCATGCGGTGGCGCGCGCGCCACTACGTGCAGCGCGCCCGCAGCTATCTGGCGCCGGGTGACGTCGGCGGCTGATCCGCGCCGCGCGAAGCGCCGGTGTCATGGGGTACCGCGTGATCCCGATTGGCGCCGCCGTGCGAGTCCTGCTTCGAGATTTCGGCCCAGCGCTTCGATGCGGGCTCTGTGCTACTCTTCCCCACGAGTCGTGAACGCCGTCCCGTTCCCCATTCCCGACGATGAAGATCACCCCCCGCAGTGCCATTCTCCTCTCCCTCGTAGCGACGGCTGCTTGCGCGCGCCATAGCGGAGGCATCGCCGGACTCTCGGCTGGCAAGGCGCCACGCTTCGAGACCCGCACCGAGATCCTGACCGACTCGGCGACGCACGCGGACTTCCACGTCGCCGACCTGAATGGCGACGGCATCCTCGACATGGCAGTGATCAGCCTCACCGGCGAACTGCGCGTGCTGATCGGCAACGGCACGAACTTCACGGTCGCTCAGGAAGTGCAGGTCGGCGGCGGGCCGATCTGGATGGCCGGCGGTGACTTCGACGGCGACGGCGACGAGGATCTCGTCATCGCGCGTTCTTCGGCCAACTCGACCGGCGTGTGGCTCAACGACGGCCACGGCGGCTTCGTGCAGGGGCCGGTGCTGGCCGTGCCCGCCAGTCCGCTGGCGGTGCTGGTCGGCGACGTCAACGGCGACACCGTCCCGGACATCGTCGTCACCGTGCCCAAGGCCCCGGAGATCCGCATCTTCTTCGGCGACGGCACCGGCGCCTTCCCGAACCTGCAGAACATCGCGCTGCCGGGTGGCGGCAGGGCGTTCAACGTGGCGTTCGGCGACGTGACCCGCGACGGGGTGTCGGACCTGCTCGTGGTCGATCCCGATACGAATCGCCTGCTCGTGTGGCAGGGCGTGCAGGGTGGTGTGCCAGGCGCGACCTACTGCGAACTGCAGATCCCCGGCGCGCCGGCGTCGATCGCGCTCGGCGACCTCAGTGGCGACAACCTGACGGACATGTGCGTCACCACGTTCGGCAGCAACCACTTCCTGGTGATCACGGACATCCTGCCCGGTGGCGCTGGCCAGGACGGCAAGGGCGGGGGTCCGGTCGGCGAGATCTGCGACTACACGTCGGTCGAGATCCAGGTGCCGGATCGGCCGTCGGTGGCGACCATCGCCGACGTGAACGGCGACGGGCGCCCAGACCTCGTTGCCTGCCTCGCCTTCCGCGACAGCCTGTTCATCGCGCCGCAGCTGCCGGGTGGCGGCGTCGGTGAGGCCAGCTTCTACGATGCCAGCGGCAACCCGCTGCGGCCCTTCGTCGGCGACTTCGACGGCAACGGCAAGAACGACGTGTTCGCGCTGGCCGGCGGCGGCCATCGCATCAGCCTGTGGCTCGCCGACGATGGTGGTCGGCTGCTGGGTGCACGCAACTTCGACAGCGGCCTGACCGGCGCCTCGTGGATGGTCGGCGGCGACTTCGACGGCGACGGCGACCGCGAAGTGATCGTCGGCAGCGATGCCGGCACGCAGCTCAGCGTGATGGGCCGCGGTCCGGACTTCCGTCTCGTGGTCGAGGCGACGTTCGACATCGGCGCCGTGGTGCGCCAGCTCGACGTGGCCGACCTCGACGTCGACGGCCGGCCCGACCTGATCGTCGGCGTCGACGGTGGCCTGAAGCTGCTGCGGAACGTCTCCACCGGCAGTGGCTACGCCTTCCAGGTGCCGCCCGGCACGCCGGCCAGCGTCGGCACGGGCACGATGCCGTTCGGCGCCACGGCGGCGGATTTCGACCGCGACGGCGACATGGACATCGTCATGTGCGACTTCGCGGGCGGCTCGCTGCACCTGCTGCTCGGCACGCCGGTGCCGTTCGTGTTCGGGGCCGAGACCGTGATCAGCCTCGGTGCCGGCTCCGGCCCGATCGACGTCGTCGCGGCGGACTTCACCGGGGACGGCATGCAGGACCTCGCCGTCTCCCGCGCCAACCAGTCGGACATCGTCATCCTGCGCAACGAGGGCGGCGGCAGCTTCGCCCAGTTCCTCAGCGTGCCGGTGGGCAACCAGCCGAACTATCTGGTCACCGCCGACTTCAACGGCGACGGCCGCGCCGACCTCGTGGTCAGCAACGGTGCCTCGGGCACCGTCTCGGTGCTGTTCGGTTCGCCGACCGGCTTCGTCGGCGGCAGCTTCCCGGCCGGATCGGTGCCGACCGCGCTGCTGGCGTCGGATCTGAGTGGCGACGGCCTGCCGGACATCCTGGTGGCGTCGCTGACCAGCGGCGACTTCCGCATCATGGTCGGCGACGGCAGCGGCGGCTTCCCGCAGCTGACGACGTTCCCGGGCACCTGGGGCGCGTCGAATGCGGTGCTGCAGGACATGAACGCCGACGGCACCGCCGACCTGCTGATCTCCAGCCTGGTCACGCAGCGGGTCTCGCTGGTGCGCAACATCACCGACTGATCCGCTTCCAGCAAGCCGAGCGAGCCCGATACGTGACCGACGAACTGATGGGCGTGATCCTGGCCGCCGGCAAGGGCACGCGCATGCGGCCCTTCTCCGAGCACTGGCCCAAGCCGATCCTGCCGGTGCTCGGCAAGCCGCTGATGGCCTACCAGCTGGAGATGATGGCGGGGCTCGGCATCCGGTCCGTCGTCGTCGTCATCGGCCATCTCGGCCACGAGGTCGTGCGGGCGCTCGGCGACGGCAGCCAGTGGGGCGTGTCGATCCAATACGTCGAGCAGGAGGAGATGCTCGGCATCGCGCACGCGGTGTCGCGGCTCGAGCCGCACGTCGACCGCCCGTTCTTCCTGTTCCTCGGCGACATCTTCTTCGTCACCGAGAACCTGACCGGCATGGTCGAGCGCTTCCGCAGCGACCGCGGCGTCAACGGCGTGCTGGCCTGCAAACGCGAGCCGAACCTCGAGGCGATCAAGCGCAACTTCGTCGTGATGACGGACGCCGACGGCGTAGTTCACCGCGTGATCGAGAAGCCGCGCCACCCGCGCACGGACCTCAAGGGCTGCGGCATCTACCTGTTCGACCTGTCGTTCTTCGACGCCGTGCGCCGCACGCCGCGCACCGCGATGCGCAACGAGTACGAGGTCACCGACTCGATCCAGATCTTCCTCGACGACGGCTACAAGGTCGAAGCCGCCGAGGTGGTCAAGGCCGACATGAACGTCAGCTACCCGGCCGACCTGCTGGAGCTGAACCTGCTGCTGCTGCAGCAGAGCGGCAAGCCGGAGTTCCGCGGCCAAGGCGTCAGGCTCGGCGCCAGCGCCGAATGCACGCGCTGCGTGATCATGGACGGCGCCGAGGTCGACGACGGGGCGAAGCTGCAGGAGTGCCTGCTGTTCCCCGGCGCGCGCGTGCCCACCGGCCGCGTGCGGCAGCGCACGATCTTCACCGCCGACGCGGAGATCCGCTGCGGCGGCGAAGAGGCCTGACGTAGCATCCGCGGCCATGCTCGCCGCGCTCGTCCTGGCCTCGTTCGCCTGCCTGCCAGCCCCGCAGGACCCGCCGCCCACGCCGCCCGCCGTCGGCCTGCAGTTCGACAACGGCAACGTCTGGACCGGCACCAACGAACTCTGGCGCGGGCCGCTGTGCGCGCGCTTCGACCGCATCGACCATTCGACCGGCCGACCGCGCACCGAGGTGATCGACCTCGACGGTGCGTTCGTGATGCCGGGCCTGCAGGACGCGCACGGGCATCTGCTCGGGCTCGGTACGGCGCTGGCCGAAGTGGACCTCGTCGGCACGACGTCGTTCGCCGAGGTGGTCGCGCGCGCGGCGGCGAAGGCGGCGACGTTGCCGAAAGGCGAATGGGTGCTCGGCCGCGGCTGGGACCAGAACGACTGGGCCGACACCGCGATGCCGCAACACCGCGCGTTGTCGGCGGCGATCCCGGACCATCCGGTGTGGCTGACCCGCATCGACGGCCACGCCGGCCTCGCCAACGGCCCGGCCATGGCTGCGGCCGGCATCACGCGCGACACCAAGACCGCCGGTGGCGGCGAGGTGCTGTTCGACGCCGACGGCGAACCCACCGGCGTGCTGGTCGACCAGGCGATGGACGCGATCCGCCTGCCGGCGCCGACACCGAACCAAGTCCGCGAACGGCTGCTCGCGGCGCAGGACGCCTGCCTCTCGCACGGCCTCACCTGCGTGCACGACGCCGGCGTGTCGCGCGCGGTGCTCGACGAGATGGTGGCGCTGCACGACGAGGGCCGCTGGCACCTGCGCACCTACGTGCTGCTGGACGCCAACGAGCGCGAACTGATCGAGCGCGGTGTCTGGCAGACCAAGGATGCGTGCATCGTCGTGCGCGCGGTCAAGGCCTACGCCGATGGCGCGCTCGGCTCCCGCGGTGCCGTGCTGCTGGAGCCGTACAGCGATCGACCGGCATGGAAGGGCCTGCTGCTCAACACCACGGCCGGCATCCGCGAACTGGCGCAGCGCTGCGCCGATCATGGCATGCAGCTGTGCGTGCATGCGATCGGCGACGCCGCCAACCGCGCCGTGCTCGACGCCTACGAGGCGGTGCAGTGTGACGGGCCGTTCTTCGCGCGCCGCTTCCGCGTCGAACACGCACAGGTCGTCGCCGACAGCGACTTCGTGCGCTTCGACGAGCTCGGCGTGCTGCCGTCGATGCAGCCGACCCATCTGACCTCGGACATGCCGTGGGCACCGGCGCGGCTCGGTCCGGAACGGGTGGCCCGCGCGTATGCCTGGCGCCGGTTCCATCGGCTCGGCGTCGTGGTGCCGTTCGGCAGCGACTTCCCGGTCGAGTCCGTCGACCCACGCCGTGGCATCTACGCCGCCGTGACCACGAAAAGCCTCGCCGGCGGCGAGGCTCTGCGGCCCGAGCAGCGACTGTCGCGGGAGCAGGCGCTGCGCGGGTTCACCCTGCATGCCGCCTACGCGATGTTCGCCGAACGCAACCTCGGCACCATCGAGGCGGGCAAGTTCGCCGACTTCACCGTGTTCGACCGCGACCTGTGCACCTGCACCGAGGCGGAGATCCTGACGGCGAAGGTGCTGCTGACGGTGATCGCCGGGCAGGTGGTCTACGACGGCCGTGGCCGGTAGAACGGAGCGCTGCATGCTGCCCGCCACCGCGTCGTTGCCATACGAACAGAAGCTCGCACACCTCAGGGCGGCGCTGGCTGCCGAGCCCGGTGTGGTGGTGGCGTTCTCCGGCGGCGTCGACTCGACCGCCCTGCTGCACGCCTGCCACGTGGCACTCGGTGACCGTGCCGTCGCGGTGACCGCCGACTCGCCGTCGCTGCCGCGCGCCGAACTGGCCGAAGCCGAGGCGCTGGCGCGCGAGATCGGCGTGCGGCACGTGGTGCTGCCGACGCACGAGCTGGAACGTCCCGGCTACCGCGCGAATGCCGGCGACCGGTGCTTCCACTGCAAGAACGAACTGTTCGTGACCGTCGCGCAGCAGCGCAGCACGATCGCGCCAGCCGACTGGGCGGTCGTCTACGGCGCCATCACCGACGACCTCGGCGACCATCGTCCAGGGCAGAAGGCTGCCGCCGAACACGGCGTGCGCGCACCGCTGGTCGACGCCGGCTTCGGCAAGCTGGACGTGCGCCGCTACAGCCGCGAGCACCGGCTGCGCACCGCCGACAAGCAGAGCTTCGCCTGCCTGTCGTCGCGCGTGCCCTACGGCACGCCGATCGACAGAGCGGTGCTGCAGCGCATCGAGCGCGCCGAAGCGGTGCTGCGGGAGCTCGGCTTCCGCCAGTTCCGCGTGCGGCACCACGATCGGCTGGCGCGCATCGAGGTCGGCCCCGACGAACTGCCGCGTGCGTTCGAGTTGCGCGCCGTGCTCGGCCCACGCATCGAGGCGGCCGGCTACCTCTACGTCGCGCTCGACGTGTTCGGCTATCGCTCCGGTTCGCTGAACGACCTGCTGCACGAGTAGCCATGACCATGCGCGCATCCGTTCCGTCGGCCCTTCTGGCCACCTGCCTGTTCGTGCTGCACCTGCCGGCGCAGGCCGAGGTGCTCACCGAAGCGCACGTGCACGAGGTCGTCAGCTGGCTCGCCGCCGACGAACGCGCCGGCCGCGACACCGGCAGTCCCGAGCTGGAGGCGACGGCCGACTGGCTGGCGGCGCACTTCCAGGCGGCGGGGCTCACACCGGGAGTCGGCGACAGCTGGTTCCAGCCGTGGTCGATGGCGGGCGTGCGGCTCGACTCCGATGCGGTGTCGGTGGTGCTGCGCCGCAAGGTCGGCGACCAGGACACGAAGTTGCCGTTGGAGGCGGGCAAGGACGTGCGCTGGTGGCGGCCGTCGGACGGCCTGAGCGGCACGGACGAAGCGTGCACCGTCGCGCTCGCCGACGATCCGGTGCTGCAGCAGATGCTGAACGCGAAGTCGGCGCGCCGATCGATCGTGCTCGAGGTCGCTGAGGACGATCCCTACTGGCTGCACGCGGCCGGCCGGCACGAGGTGCTCGGCGGGCGCCGGGCGGCGTCGCGGCCGGTGTTCCTGGTCCGGCGTGGGGTGCTGCCCGCGGCGCCGTCGGACGGCAGCCAGGTCGAATGGTCGCTGACCTGGACGGTGCCGGAGGCGCCGAAGGCGGACGTCCAGCAGCGCAACGTCGTCGCGTTGCTGCCGGGCACCACGAAGAAGGACGACTTCGTGGTCGTCAGCGCCCACTACGACCACATCGGCGTCGGCCGGCCGGTCGACGGCGATGCGATCTACAACGGTGCCGACGACGATGCGTCCGGCACGACCGCCGTGCTGCTGCTGGCCGAGGCGATGCAGAAGCAGCCGCCGCCGGCGCGCAGCGTGCTGTTCGTCTGTTTCGCCGGCGAGGAGCGTGGGCTGCTCGGCTCGGCGGCGTTCTGCGAGCGGCCGCCGGTGCCGTTGGACCACATCGTCGCCAACCTGAACATCGAGATGATCGGCCGCCCCGAGCCTGGCAACGAGGGCAAGGCCTGGATCACCGGCAGCGACCTCAGCGACTTCGCTGCGATCGTCGAGGCGCCGCTGCAGCGCGCGGGCGTGCTGCTGGTCGACTTCCGCATGGCCGACCAGCTGTTCCTGCAGAGCGACAACTGGTCGCTGGCACAGCGCGGCATCGTCGCCCACTCGCTGAGCGCCGGCTCGCTGCACAGCGACTACCACCGGCCCGGCGACGAGGTCGAGAAGCTCGACCTGCCGCACATGACCCGCATCGTGCGGGCGCTGCTGCCCGCCGTGCGCGAACTTGCCGACCGCGACGTCGCGCCGAGCTGGAACGAGAAGGGCCGGGCACGGACCGCGCGCAGGCGGCGGTAGCGCTACGACCCGAGCTGCAGCGCGATGCCGTTGGAGACGCCGAACGCCAGCGGCGCGCCGGAGAAGTCGAGGATCGCGCCCTGCGCGTAGAGCTGGTCGCCCAGCATGCTGGCGTCGAGCGGCAGCGAGTAGCCGACCGGCAGCACGGTGGCCGGGCCGCCGTAGATGCCGAGCAGCGGGATGTAGGGCGCGGTGATGTCGACCAGGATCTCGCCGGTGGCGCCAGGTGCCGCCATGCCGAAGCCCGGCGCCAGCACACCACACGGGAAGCCCGGTGCGGCGGTCAGGCACAGGAACACCACGCCGAGCGTGCCGGCCGGCTGGGTGCCGAGCGGGTTGCTGAGTTCGAAGCCCGCGGCCATGCCGATCGCCGGGCGGCCGGTGGCGACCAGGCTGCCGGCCGGGTTGGTGCCGCAGCCGTACGGCGTCGTGGTACCGAGTTGGATCGTGCGGCTGCCACCCGCGTCGAGCGCGTGCACGAACACGTCGCCGCCGTCGGTGCGCTGGTCGCTCCAGGCCAGCACGCTGGTGCCGCTCGGCGTCGTCGCCAGCGCGAGCCGCGACTTGTCGCTGGCGACCGTGCTGGCGAGCTGCGGCGCAAACAGCGCGGTGCCGGCGGCGTCGAGACCGAACGCGGCGACCTGCCGCTGCAGCGTACCGGTCGTCTCGAGCACCGCCGCGCAGATGCCGAGGCTGCCGTAGGGCGCCGCGACCGGCGCGAACTTCTCGATCGTGTCGATCGCGCGCAGCGTCACCCCGGTCGGGCCCCAGGCGCGCGTGCCGCCGGCATCGATGCGTTGCGCGAAGATGCCCCAGCTGGTCTGGCCGACGTTGCGTTCGTTCCAGGCCACGAGCACGGCCGGCAGCGACGGCTGCCAGACGATCGCCGGATCGAACTTGCTGTTGTTGCTGGTCGACACGTCGACGCCGTTGTGCGCGTAGTCCTCGGTGCCGTTCGCCAGCACGTGCTGCACGCGCGCCGAGAACAGCGAGCCGGCCGCGTAGTGCCAGGCGCAGATCGCGCCGCCGGCGCCATCCGGTATCAGCCGCGGTTCGTGCGCGATCGGCACCGACCCCGAATCGAACACCGCGATGCGCGTGCCGCCGTTCCACATCTGCGCGCCGAGTGTGTCCACCTTCTGCATGTGCACGTGCTTGTTGCCGCTGAACGCGGTCGTGCGCACCCAGCTCAGGATCACGGCGCCGTTGTCGGCGGCAGCGATGCGCACGAAGCCGGGATTCGCGCCGGCGTCGCCCGGGATCGCGATGCCGTCGCCGGCGAAGCTCGGGTTGCCGGCCGGGTCGAGTCGCTGCACCTGGATCGTGTGCAGCACGGTGTTGGCCCAGGTGAACACGAAGTCGCCGTTGCTGGCCTCGCAGACGCGCGGGTTCGGTTCGTAGTCGGGGTTGTTCGACAGGGCGACGCCGTTGGCGCCCCAGATCTGCGCGCCGTTCGACGCGATGCGGTAGGCATAGACGTCGAGGTCGCCGCCCGCGCGCGTGTCGGTGAACGCCAGCACGCAGAAGTCCAGGCTGTCGCAGATCAGGTCCCAGTCGACCAGCGACGACGACTGCGGGTTGTTGCTGACCAGGATGCCGCCGTGCGGGAACTGCTCGACGCCGGCCGCATCGAGGCGCTGCACGTAGACCGCGTAGCTGCCCGAGCGCTGGTCGAACCAGCCGAGCCAGGCGCCGCCGTCGCTGGTGGTCGCGACCTTCGGCAGGACCTGTTCGCCGGTGAAATCGGCGATCGCCAGGTTGGTGGCGGCGCTGGTCGGCCATTGCGCGACCAGCGGGGCGCCGAGAGCGGCGAGCAGACACGACACGGGGAGCCAGCGCGTGGACATGGGCGCCGAGTGTAGCAGCGTCGCCAGCCAGGTTGGTTTTGCGTACGGGGTTCGCCGGCGTGCTCACGCTGCTGGGAGGAACCGGAACCAGGAGACCTTGCCGATGAACTCGCACGTCCCGTTCGCTGCCATCTCTGCCCGACTCGCCGCTGCCTGTGCCGCGGCCCTGTGTTGCGCTGCACCGCGTGCCCAGGTGACCGATGCCGCCGTGGTGACGCCGTATGGCCCGTCCTGTGGCGTCGGCGTCAGCGCCGCCGACACGATCCAGGGCGACGGCAGCCATTCGATCGACTTCGTGGTCAGTACCTCGCCGAACGCGCCAGCGCTGCTCGCGATCGGTTTCGACGCCGTCGACGTACCGTTGCCGCCGCCGGGCTGTCATCTGCTCGCCGACCCGCTGGTGCTGTGGTTCGCGCCGACGGACGGCAGTGGCCACGCCGGCTTCCAGCTGTCGATGCCGCAGTCGTTCACCGGCTCGTTGTTCGCCCAGGGGGCCACGCTCGATGCCGCGTTGGCGATCCAGACCAGCAACGGCCTCGAACTCGAGTTCCCCGGTGTGTCGCCGACCGCCGACCCGTCGGCCCACGTCGAATACCCCTGCTACTACTACGGCTACTGGAACTGGGACTACGGTGGTGACGGCGTGCCGACCGTCAACGGCAAGGTGTACTGGCCCTCGAACACCTGCCAGGCGGCCGATGGACCGCCGAACGACCTGCCGGTGATCGTGTTCCTGCACGGCAACGGCATGGCCTACGACGACCACGACTACCTGCTGTCGCACCTGGCGCGCAACGGCTTCGTCGTCTGCAGCATCCAAAACGGTGGCTTCGACGGCGGCAGCAACGAGGGCCGCGCGCGGCAGGCGATCAGCTACCTGAACGGCATGCACGCGTTTTGGGGCTACAGCGGCCGGCTGACCAACGACGTGGTGTTCATGGGCCACAGCCGCGGCGGTGAGGCGGCGGTGGCGGCCGCGCGCCTGCTGGCGCAGAACCCGTCGTGGGCGCACGTTCCCTACGACGTCGAGGCGGTGGTGTCGATCGCGCCGACCGACGGCGGCGGCGACGACAGCGACCCGAAGGAGAGTCTCGACGGCACGATGACACGCTCGTTCCTGGCGATCTACGGCTCGCGCGACCCCGACGTGCGCGGCATCCGGCTCGAGGACCCGCTGACCGGTCCCGAGGACACCGCGTTCGCGATCTACGACCGCGCCGGCACCGAGTCGTCGGTCGAAGGCCTGCTGCTGCCGGCGAGCAACCTGCAGAAGGCGATGGTGTTCGTGCGCGGCGCCACGCACCGCGGTTTCCTCGACGACTGCACGGTGGTCGACGGCGGCGCCATCGGTTGCAGTTCGCACCAGGACGTCGCGAAGGGCTACGTGACCGCATTCCTGCGTTGGCAGGTCGACAACGAGAACGACTACCGCGCCTACTTCGACGGCACCGCGGTGCCGACCAAGGTGCGCATCGCGCATGTCGAGGTGTCGGAGCAGTTCGCCGACCGGCCGCGGCGTGTCGTCGACAACTTCGAGCAGGGCGGGTGGAACGTGAACACCCGCGGCGGCTCGGTGGTCAAGGGCACCGGCATCGCACAGATCGCCGAGGGCGACCTGTGGCAACTCGATCCGTCGGTGCCGCACGACACCAAGGGCCTGCGCGTCAAGTGGGGCGGTGGCGGCACGAAGTACGTCGGCTGGAACATCCCGGCCGCCAACGTGCCGTTCGTCGGCGCGGCGCGCGACGTGGGCAGCTACGACGTGCTGAGCCTGCGCGTGGCGCAGGACTACCTCGATGCGTGGAACACCCCCGGTGTGGACCAGGACTTCCGCGTGCGCCTGTTCACCGGCGCCGGCTGGTCCGACTTCGTCACGATCAGCGACCACGGCCGCATCCCGTCGCCGGACGTGTTCTTCAGCTACCCATTCCCCTATCCGGCGGGCGACTTCACGAAGTCGGCCATGACGACGATCCGGCTGCCGCTCGCAGCGTTCGCCGGCGCCGACCTGACCGACGTGCAGTGGGTCTACCTCTACTTCGACGTGCCGGGGCACACGGCGGGTTCGGTGATCCTCGACAGCCTCGAGTTCTCACGCTGATCCACTACTGCCGTGGAATGCGAGCGTGTGCGGCCGCTCGGCTGTGCGCGCTTGCGAACGGTCAGCGCTGCTTGATCTGCATCGGCGGGTACTCGCGCACCGTGCGCTCGGGCACCGGCGGATCCAGCGGCTCGTCTTCCTTCTCGAGCACCGAGTTGCAGCGGATGCGCCAGCTCCAGCCCGGCTGCAGGTGCGCGTCGTAGGTCGGTGTGCGCAGTTCGTCGGAGTAGTAGCTGCCGCGCGCGATCGGCATCGGCACCGGGATCACGCAGTTGCAGGCCTGGCTGGAGACCAGCCGGCCCGACGCGTCGAGCACGTCGAGTGAGATCCATGTCTGCACCACCGGCTTGTCGGTGCGGTTCTGGAAGTGGAAGCGGCAGCGCACGTAGGCGCTGCCGGGCCAGCCGTCGAGCGAGATCTCGCGCACGGTCACGCGGCCATCGTTCGGGAAGTCGAACACGATCGGCGTGATGTTCTGCTCGCGAAACACCTGCTGGGCGACCTGGAACTGCCGCAGTTCGGCTTCGAGCACATGCTCCGGACGCCCGTTGGTGACGGTGGTTGCGCAGGCGGTGGCGAGCAGCAGCGAGAGGGGGATCAGGCGACGGCGGTCGTTCATGGGCGGCGCGGTTGGCAAGGATCGTTCCGGTTGTACCCGCGATGGGACGTGGCTGCTGGCCGGTTCCTTCCCGCGGACCGGCACCTGCCCCGCCTCACCCTTGACCGGCGCGCCCGCCTCCAACATCGTTGCCCGCGATGTTCGACTCGCTCGCCAACGCACTCGGCAAGGCCTACCGCGCGATCGCGGGGCAGAAGACCCTGACCGAAGCCAACGTCGACGAGGGCATCCGCGCCGTGCGGCAGGCGCTGCTCGAGGCCGACGTCAACTTCCAGGTGGCCAAGGAGTTCACTGCCGACGTGCGCCAGCGCGTGCTCGGGCAGAAGGTCCTGCAGTCGGTCGAGCCCGGCCAGCAGTTCGTCAAGTGCTTCCACGACGCGCTGAC
>JBGARS010000046.1:0-38350 GCA_044230075.1 Planctomycetota bacterium
CCCTGTGGTGAGACGATGGCAAGGCTGGCCGTGAGTAGGATTTCGAGCATGACACCTCCGCGAGCGACCGTCCCTACGGACACCCCAGCCCAGTATTCTCGCTCGCCAGGTCAGCCGACGGATTCACACCAACGGCTAGACACCCGCGTGCCATGGATACAGCACGAAGCTGATGCCGGCGGCCTCGACAACCTGCCCGGCAGCCACCGGGTGCTCGCCGCGGAATCGGACCCCGTCGATCGAGCCGCCGGCGGCGCAGTGCACCCGCATCTGCCCATTGTTGACGGCATAGACCTCGACCTCACCGGTCGCCTTCGGCACCCGCACATGCACGTCCCGACCAGCTCCCAGCAGGATGCGACCGTCGCGCCCCCGGTCCTTCATCAGCAGCACGCGATCGGTGCCAGCGACCTGGAAACCCGACTGCAGCACCAAGGCAGCGGACAACGAACGCTCGCTCGGCCGCTGGTAGACGAAGGCGAAGGCCGATCCGAGTTGCACCCGATCACCTGGGGTCAGCTGGCGCTGGCTCGTGACCTCACCGCCGACGCGAACCTCGCCCTCTTCGGCGACGACGGTGTCCTGCATGCCGCCGTGGAACGACATCGACCGCCGCACGCTCGCGTGGCGCCCGGCGAGGCTAGCCAGCACCGGTAGATCCGATCGTCGCTGGCGGACATTGCCGATCGCCACACTCTCGCCACGCAGCACGAGGTGCTCACCACCCTCGTCCACGCGCAGGAGGAACGCGCCTTCGAGCCCTTGGGCCCGTGCCAGATCGCGCTTCATGTCGTAGATCCGCGTGCGCAGCATGGCCTGGGTCGGGGGCATCGCCGCGAGCTTCTGCTGGGCACCGACGAAGTCCCGATCGCGCGCCATCACGTCGACGCGATCGAGGGTGGACGTCTGATGCCGCAGCCCGTCCAGTTCGGCGACCAGGCGCCGAACCTCGGCGGATTCAGCCCACTGCCCACGCGCGGCATCGGCCAGGCGCTCCGCCTCGGCCAGGTCGCGTTGCTGAAGGCAGGCTCGGGCCTGCACCAGCAGCTGCCCGGCGGCCTCGCGGCGCCGCTCCACGGCACCACGCAGTTCGTCGGCCCGCACGCCATAGTCCGACCTCTGGGGCTCCAGCAGGCCGAACAGTACCGCGCAGCGCTCCACGATCTCCAACCGGCCGTTCGCCAGCGCCTGCTCCCCGCACGCAAGCAATCGATCGGCGAGACCGCACACCCGGGCATCGAGCCGATCCCGCGCTGACATCTCGGCGACGAGCGGCTGCAGCGCCGTTATCGCCGTGGCGGCCGCCTCGAGCGATCGTTGCTCGAGTGCCATCGCCGCCGCGTCGCAATGCTCGAGCGCCCCGATCTCGGCCTCGACCGAGCGCACCAGCGCCGACAATTCCTCATGATCGAGTTGGACCTTGGCCAGCTCCTGCAATCGCCGCAGGCAGTGGCGCACGCCCTCGGCGCCAGCAGCCAGCCGACCGTGCAGGGCGACCCGGACCTCGTCGATACCGCGGTCGACCAACGCCATCCGGCTACGGACTTCGGCGACGAGTTGCTGCGCCTCGGCGGTGACGCCATCGCAACCGACCAGTGACAGCGCCAGCGTACAGGCCTCGCGCAGGCGGCCCGAGCGCGCAGCATTGCGTGCACTCTCGAGGCGCCTGGCAAGATCAGCGAGCCCCTGGTCGACGAGCAGCAGTTCACGGCGCGCCACCTCGTTCTCCGGCTCGCGAGCGAGGATGCGCAGCAGCTCGACGCGAGCCGCATCGAGTTCACCGCGAGCCATGCGCTGTCGCGCCTCGATCAGCTGCTGGTCGCGAACGGTGGCCACGGCGGCCTGGTCGCGTGCCGCGCGCTCCAGGCCTGCAGCACCGGCCTCAGCGGCCATGGCTGCAAGGTGACCTGCCGCCTCGCCTGCGTCTTCGCCGCCGCGGGCGGCAGCTGCGCGAACGACTGCAGCGGCGAGACCCGCCGGTAGCGGCTCGGCGTCCAGACCGACACTGCGCATCGCCGCCACGATGTCGACCGCAGCATCCAGGGACGGCGCGCGGCACAGGGCAGCATGCATCGCCGTGGCCAGCGACGACCGCAACGGCCGGAGAGCCAGCTCCAGGTCAAGGTCCGGCAGGCGCTCCATCGCTGCCTGCAAGCACCTTGCGGCCCCCACCGGATCGTCGGCCGCCAACCGCTGCGCTGTCTCGCCCTCTGCGTGCTGGACCAGGGCGGCAACGACCCTGACCGCCAACGTGGCCGGACCAGCCGCGTCACGGTCGAGCCTGCGGGCCCGATCCAGACCGCGCACGGCCACGTCGACGTCGCCGGCCGCCAGCGCTTCGGCGGCTTGCAGGCACAACTGTTCCGCCTGGCGCGCACGTTCCTGCAGCAGTTTCTCCAGTTGCTTGCGTTCCAGCAGCAGGTGGTCTGGATCGACGGTGGCGAGCAGCGCCCTGGCCGGCGCGGTGTCGCCGCGCTCTGCCAGTTTCCGCACCTCGACGAGAGTCCGCCGGTCGAGGTCCCTGGCCGCCGCGTCGCCGGCCGCAGCGGAGTCGATGCGACGGCAGAGTTCCTCGACCGCAGCACCCGGCGCCGACGCGGCGACCCGCTGGGCATCGGCCCGCGCCGCGGCGAAGTCGGCGGCGTCGACGTGTCGGTTGGCGCGCTGGAGCAGTGCAGCGACGGCCGCGGCGCGCACCTGCTCCGCCCGGCGGTCGTCACGAATCTCCGGGTCGACGCAAAGGGCCAACGCCTCCTCGAAGCGTTGCTCGCGCAGGGCCTTCCTGGCCTTCGCCAATCGGATGAAGCGGTCGAACATGCAGACGATCGGCTCGCAGCCGCGGGCCGCCGAGCGGTGTGCCCATTGCGCGGCCGCGTCCGACTATTGCCAGCTGGTGCAGAGTCCGCCAGCCCCGGCGGTCGCAGCCTTCTGCAGGCAGGCATCTGCCACCGCCAGGAAGGCCTTGCGGTCGGGAATCTCGGCGTCCGGCACCGTGCAGAGGCCGGCGGCGAGCTGCAGGCCGGCGGCCGCGGGCAATCGCTCCGCCAGCGCCGCCAGCGTTCGCCGGGCCAGCACTTCCGCTCCGTCCGGGCCGGTGCCCGGCAGCAACAGCAGGAAGACCGAGGGCGAGAACCGCGCCAGCACATCGATGTCGCGGCACTCGTTGAGGAACACGCCGGCAGCTTCCGCCAGCAACGCACGGCGCTCCGGATCGGCAAGTCGTGCGAAGCCCGACCCCAGGTCCACCAGCAGCAACGCGAGTGGCTGGTGGAAGCGCATCGCCCGCTTCCATTCCTCGTCGAGCTTCAGGGTCGCGTACGGACCATCGAACAGGCCGGTCTCTTCGTCCTGCAACCGGTGCAGCAGCCGATCGTCACGCTCGAACTGGAGCAGCCGCTGCAGTGCCGAGTCCTGCGCGGTCTGGGTGCCGACGTGCCCCTCGACACGCCGCAGCAGGTCGTCGACGGATGGACGGCGTGGCAGCGCCTGCGGTCGAGGCATCGACCTCGCTTCGAGGGCTCCCGCGTCGATGCGCCGCTCGGTTTCGTGCCAGGTGAACGTCCCATCGGCGAGGCAGAAGCGCGCCAACTGCACGCCGGTACGATCCTCGGCATCGACGACCACGTAGACGATCACGCCGGGGATCTGCTTCAGCGCCCGCACGCCGGCGAACACATGGCCGAACGGCAACGCCGCGACGTCGGCTCCCGCCGCACGCGCATCGACGACGACCACGTCGCCCGCGCCCGCCGTGCCGAGCGAAGCGGTAGCTGCGGGGCGTTCGAACCACGCCGTCAGTCGCTCCCGCACCGGCGCCCGGGAACCGACCAGGAACCACCGCCCTGTACCAGCCTCGTTGTTCATCGTTCTTACAACGCCTTGGCGACGTCCTCGGTGAAATCCTCGTTGCTGAACACGGTCTGCACGTCGTCGTTGTCGTCGAGATCGTCGATCAACTTTACGAGCCGGGTCGCGATGCCGACATCCGTGACGGCGATGCGCTGGGTCGGGACATATGCCAGTTCTGCGCTGCGCAGCGGCACACCGCGTGCAGCCAGGGCCTGCTGCACTTCCGCGAAGGCCGCTACTGCACACAGCATCGTCGGCTGGTCCCCGTCCTCGACCAGGTCGTCGGCCCCAACCGCCAGGACCAACTCGAGCAGGCGGTCGCCCCGCAGGTCGGCGCGCGCATCGTCGGCGCTCGCATCGATCAGAAACCGCCCCCGACGCTCGAACATCCAGGCGACCGCACCCGACGTGCCGAGGTTGCCGCCGTGTTTCTCCATCACCATGCGAACGTCGGCAGCAGTGCGATGGCGGTTGTCGGTCAGGATCTCCAGCATCATCGCGACGCCGCCAGGGCCGTAGCCCTCGTAGAGCACCTCTTCGTAGTTGCCGAGGTCGCCCTCGCCGGTGCCCTTCTTGATCGCGCGATCGATGCCGTCCTTCGGCATGCTGAGCAGCCGCGCCTTGTCGACGCACATCCGCAGGCGCGCGTTGTGGTCGAGGCTGCCACCCCCCAGGCGGGCCGCGACGGTGATCATGCGCGAGAGCTTGGCGAAGGTCTTGGCGCGCTTGCTGTCGACCCGATCCTTGCGGAACCTGATGTTCGAAGAATGGGAATGACCCGCCATGGCGCTTCCAGGCTCGGTGGACGGCTGCGGGCATGGCGGCCCGCACCCACCAGCGAGCGCAGGGGAATCAGCGCTTGCTGAACTGCGTCGAGCGGCGCGCCTTGTGGCGACCGTACTTCTTGCGCTCGACCTCGCGCGAGTCGCGAGTCAGCAGACCGTTGTCGCGCAGCGTGCGATCGAAGTTCTCGTTGTCGCGGCGCAGCGCGCGCGCGATGCCGAGGCTCACGGCGCCAGCCTGACCCGTGATGCCGCCGCCGGCAACATTGGCCCAGATGTCGAAGCTGTCGCGCGTCTCGGTCACGACCAACGGCTGCAGTGCGGCCCGGCGCGTGTCTTCGGTCACGAAGAACGCATCGTGCGCCTTGCCGTTGATCAGGAACTTGCCGGTGCCCGGCTTGATGCGGACGCGCGCGGTCGAGGTCTTGCGGCGACCGGTGCCCCAGATGTACGGGTTGATGACTGCCACGTTTTGGTTTCCTTGTGCTTGCGAGTCCGCGGATTCTTGCGAGTCGGTCAGATCGAACGACGGCCCTTCACTTGGTCGCCAATGCCGCGGGCTTCTGCGCCGCGTGCGGGTGGGTGGCGCCGCGGTAGACCTTCAGCCGGCTGATCATGCGGCGCGCCAGCCGGTTCTTCGGCAGCATGCGGCGCACGGCGAGGGCGATCAGTTCTTCCGGTGCGAGCTTGACGTAGTCACCCAACTTCACCGTGCGCAGGCCACCCATGTAGCCGGTGTAGTAGGTGTACTCGCGGGTCTCGGCCTTGTTGCCGGTCAGCTTCACGTCGCCGGCGTTGACGACGATCACGCCCTCGCCGACCAGCATGTGCGGCGTGTAGTCCGGGCGGTGCTTGCCCATCAGGATCGTCGCGATCTCTGTCGCCATGCGACCGAGCGTCTGTCCGGCGGCGTCGACGACGTGCCAGGTGTTCATCGCGGTATGTCGGGTGGCAATGGTGGCAAGGGTCGTCTTGGTCATGGGAACTTCGCTCTCGAACCTCACTGTCGGCTGGGCGGGTGCAAGATCCGCCCGATTGAGGGCCGGAGATGCTAGCGACCCGGAGGGCGGTGTCAACGCGGGAAATCCGGCTGACGACCTCGCCGTCGGCCCGCCTCCCAGCCCGGTGAGAAGGTCACATCTCCCGGAGGGTCATCGTGTTGGTCAGCCCGCTCTGCCGGACGGTACCCGCGATCTGCACGATGCGGTCACCGACCTTCACCAGGCCACGCTCGCGCAGGATCCGGTCACCGTTCAGGGTCAGCTCGTGGCTGGTGCGCCCGGGTGGGATCTTGCAGGCCACGATGCCCCAGATCAGGGCCAGCTTCTGCATCGCCCGCTGCGACGGCGTGAACGCCAGGATGTGGGTCGGCGGCCGTTCGCCAGCCAGCATGCGCGCCGTGGTGCCGGTCTCGGTGTAGACCGCGATCAGGCGCGCATTGGCCTCGTAGGCCGCGTAAGCCGCGGCGCGCACCGTGGCCGAGGTCACCGTGGCCGCGATCGGCGAAGGGGACCGACGCCGGTCCCCCATGCGCGCATAGACGTCGCGCTCGGCCGTGCGGATGATCTTCTCCATGATGCGCACGCTGCGCACGGGGTGACGTCCGGACGCGGTCTCGCCGGACAACATCACCGCCGAGGTGCCGTCGTAGATCGCGTTGGCGACGTCGGAAGCCTCGGCGCGCGTCGGCCGCGGGTTCACGACCATCGACTCCAGCATCTGCGTCGCAGTGATCACCGGCTTGCGCGCGCGGTTCGCGAGATCGATCAATCGCTTCTGCACCGGCGGCACTGCCTCGGGCCCCATCTCCACGCCCATGTCGCCGCGCGCGACCATCAGGCCATCGGCCACCTCGAGGATCGAGACGATGTTGCGCACGGCTTCAGGGCGCTCGATCTTGGCGATGATCTGCACGTCGGAACGCAGCCGCGTGACATGACGCCGCAGTGCGCGCACGTCCTCGGCGGCCCGCACGAACGACAAGGCCACGAAGTCGACCTCGTTCTGCAGCACGCAGCGCAGATCGCTGAGGTCCTTGGCCGACAGACAGTCCGCGGACACGTCACTGCCCGGCAGGTTGATGCCCTTGAACTGGTAGAGCATGCCCCCGTGGACCACGCGCGCACGGATCAGCGGCGCTTCGACGCCCAGCACCCGCAGCTCGAGGTTGCCGTCGTCGAGCAGGATGCGCTCGCCGACCCGGACGTCGCGCGCGAGCCAGCGATAGCCGGTGCCGATCCGGATCGAGCCGTCGGCGGCGGCTTCGCCGACCACACCCGGGGTGACGTCGATGACCAGTTCGGCGCCGCGCTTCAGGTAGATCGGCTCCGCGTTGCGCAGCCGCCCGACGCGGATCTTCGGCCCCTGCAGATCGGCGAGGATACCCACCGCGCGGCGCTGCTTCTTCGCCACCCCGCGCACACGGCGGATCGTCCGGCCGATGGCTTCGTGGTCGGCGTGGGCGCAGTTGATGCGGAACACGTCGACGCCGGCAACCACCAGCTGGGTGATCACCTTCAGGGAGTCCGATGCCGGACCGAGAGTCGCGACGATCTTCGTTCGGTTGTGCCAGGCCATCCGTGTACCGCGGGCGGCAGGTTGTAGCGGCGCCGTCCAGCGCGTCGAGCCGTTTCCCGGAATGCGCCCGCCGCGGCTCGCGCCGTCAGCTGCCGAACGTCGCCTTGTTCTTGTCCCACCACTCCTGCCAGCGCTGCTGCGCGCGCGCGCGCACTTCCTTCGACGGGTTGAAGGCGTCGAACGCCAACTTCTGGCCGGTCAGTTCCCGCAGGGAGCGCCACGCGGTGTCGCGCACGTTCTCGTCGCCGTCGCCGAGGCCGGCGAGCAACGCTTCGACAGCGGCCGGTTGGCGAAAGCCGGCGAGGCCATCCATCGTCACCCGCCGCACGAACGAATCCGGGTCGTTCGCGATCGGCAGCAGGTGCGGCAGTACGGCGGCGTTCTTGCTCCGCACCAGCTCGTCGACGGCCTCGAACCGGATCGCCGGATCGGCCGACTGCAGCTTGCGCACCTGTTCGGCGAGGGCTGACGGCAGCCCACTGCTGTCGGCTGCGTCGGGCGCCGGTGCCGGCGACGGCGCGGCGTCGTCGCGGGGCTGCGCCGGGCCTGGCGCGGCCGCGTGCAATTCGGTCAACGCAACCGCCTGCCGCTGCAACTGCTGGCGCAGGTCGTCGAACAGCGGCCGGTAGTCGATCGTCGCCGCCTGGCCCGTGCGCAGCTCCTGCCGCAGCGCCACCACTTCCTGCCGCAGCTGGTCGAGATCCTGTCGCGCCCGTTCGTCGCCTTGCTGTGCGGCGCCTTCGAGCGCCGTCAGCCGCTCGGCGAACGCGTCGAGATCGGCACGCCGCGCGCTCCCGTCCATGGCGACACCGACCGCCTGCAACACTTCGCTGTCCGATCGCTGGGCCTTGCTCAGCTGGCTGTACTGGAGCTGCCAGGCCGTCTCCGCGGTGGCGAGGCGCTGGTCGAGGAAGATCGTCGCCGCCGCCAGGGCCGCCAACAGCACCACTGCGACGATCATCAGCCGCGACTCCCCGGCAGCAGCACGCGGTGCGGCAGCGCCACCGAGCACGTCCGGACGGGCCGCGCGCAGACCGGCCAGACAGCAGCCGCCGATGACCTTGTCCGCAGTCTTCACGGCGGTGCCGTTGGTGAGGTCGCCGGCGGGCACCGACGTGCCACACAGGTCGCAGAACGCTACTTCGAAGTCGTCTTGTTGCATCGGCTCCTCACGCCGGCAGCCGCGCGAACCGCCGGTGCCGTGCATCCATAGTCGCCGACGGGCGCGGCGATACCACCCCTGCCGGCGAATCCGCCCGCGGGCCAGGTCCGGGCCGTCTTCTCAGCGCGTGAGAGACAATCTGTCTCGAACGCTCTGCGTGGTCGCGAAGGCGGCCACCAAGGGGGATCTGGCAGCCCGTATCCTGGATTTCCTCTCGGGCTCTCAGCCCAGGCGCTGCTTGAGCTGCTCGACGCGGTTGGTGCGTTCCCAGGCGAACTCCGGGCGACCAAAGTGGCCGTACGCAGCCGTACGGCGGAAGCCGGGCTGCTTCAGGTCCAGGTCGCGCACGATCGCCGCCGGCCGCAGGTCGAAGACCTCGCGGATCGCGGCCGTCAACGTGTCCTCACTGACCTTGCCGGTACCGAACAGGTCGCAGCGGATGCTGACGGGCTGGGCGACGCCGATCGCATACGCAACCTGCACCTCGCAGCGGTCCGCATAGCCAGCGGCAACGACGTTCTTGGCCACCCACCGCGCGGCGTATGCAGCCGAACGGTCGACCTTGCTCGGGTCCTTGCCGGAGAAGGCGCCGCCGCCGTGGCGGCCCATGCCGCCGTAGGTGTCGACGATGATCTTGCGGCCGGTCAACCCCGCGTCCGCCTTCGGTCCACCTTCGACGAAGCGGCCGGTCGGGTTCAGGAACCACTTGGTGCGCGCATCGACCATCGCCTTCGGCAGCACCTCCAGGGCGACACTCTTCAGCGCCTGCTGCAGCTCGGCGGTCGACACATCGGCGCGGTGCTGGTGCGAGATCACCACCGTGTCGACGCGCACTGGCTTGTTGTCGGCGTCGTATTCGACCGTCAGCTGGCTCTTGGCGTCCGGACGCAAGAACTTGAACCGGCGGCTCTTGCGGGCCACGGCCAGCGCTTCGAGGATGCGATGGCTGAAGTGGATCGGGAACGGCATCAGCACGTCCGTCTCGCGGCAGGCGTAGCCGAACATCATGCCCTGATCGCCGGCGCCCTGCTCTTTGCTCTGCGACGTCGTCGCATCGACGCCGAGCGCGATGTCCGCCGACTGGCGCTGGATCGAGGTCAGCACCGCGCACGAGTTGTGGTCGAAGCCGATCTCGGGGTCGTCGTAGCCGATGTCGCGGATGACGCCGCGGATGACCTCCTGGAAGTCGACCTGTGCCTTGGTCGTGATCTCACCGGAGACGATCGCGAAACCGCGCGAGACCATGGTCTCACAGGCGACGCGCGACTCGGGATCCTGCGTCAGGATGGCATCGAGCACCGCATCGGAGATCTGGTCGCAGACCTTGTCGGGGTGGCCTTCGCTGACGGACTCACTGGTGAACAGGCGCAGTTCCTTGCTCATGGCTGCCGGTTTTGCTACCTTCTTGCAGATTACGCGCTGGCGAAAAGCCTGCGCCGTTTGTCGGCGACACCGGGTCGCCGCACGAGGGGCGGGGAGCTTATCGAGCCCAGCGAAGAAAGCACTGGCAAACTGCGTGCATCCTGACGCTGCAGGCACTGTGCAGATGGCGGCGTCCTGGTGGGACGCCGGTCCGGCGACGTCGGTCGGCAGCGAAATCCTGCAACCATCCACGACGGCATGACTAGCAGATCCGAGTCGCCGCTCACCACCACCACCACCCGTCGCGGCCACGGCCGCACCTGATCATGCGCGTCGGCACCACCACCCTGAACCGGACCTCGGTTGCGCTGACGATCCTGGCGCTCTGCATGCTGGCATTGCTGGCCGTGTTGAGCTGAAGGGATCCCGGAGAGTCCAGCACTTCACCGCAGTCAGCTCCGAGCTGAAGCGTTCTGTCGTACGCGCCGCCAGGAAAGGCTCGCTTCGCAGCGCACCGGACTCGACGATCCGGACGTGCCCCACTCGGCGCTCGAACCCGACCGGCTGATCGCCACCATCGCCCGGCTGCGCGATCGCATCCACGAACGATTCCCGGCCGCGAGCCTCGGCGCGGTCGCCGGTTCGCTGCTCGAGATCGCCAGGGCACACGCCCAGCGCAGCGCGGCGATCCAGCGGCCGAACTGGTGGCTGCGCAGCGTCTCGGTAGCGCTGCTGCTCGCCAGCGCGGCGACGCTGGTCCTGCTCTTCGCCTCGATGCGGCTGCGCACGCAGGCGGAGTGGCCGCTGTCGGAAGCGATCCAGACGCTCGAAGCGGGGCTGTCCATGCTGTTCTTCCTGGGCGCTGGCGCCGTGTTCCTGTTCAGCATGGAGCTGCGCACCAAACGCCGCCGGTGCCTCGAAGCCGTGCACGAACTGCGCGCGATGGCCCACATCGTCGACATGCACCAGCTGACCAAGGACCCCGAACGTCAGGTGCGCCGGGGCCCGGACACCGCCTCGTCGCCAGCGCGCACGTTGTCCGCCTTCGAACTGACGCGCTACCTCGACTACTGCAGCGAGATGCTGTCGCTGATGGGCAAGGTCGCCGCGCTCTACGTGCAGGGCTTTCCCGACTCGCAGGCGGTCTCGGCGGTCGACGACATCGAGGACCTGACGACGGGCCTCAGCCGCAAGATCTGGCAGAAGATCATGATCCTCGAAGGCGCCACCGAGACCGCCGATGCAACTGCGCCGCCCCGGCCAGCGCCATCCTTGCCACCAGCCGCCGCCGGCGAGGCAGAACAGCGGTGACCTCGCTCTGGCTCCGTGAATCCGCGCCGTTCGCGGCGGCCGCGGCGTTGCCGGAACGCAGCGATGTCGTCGTGCTGGGCGGCGGCATCGCCGGTGTCGCCGTGGCGCTGCACTTGGCGCGGCAGGGCGTGAACGTGACACTGCTCGAGCAGTCCGTGCTCGCCGCACGCGCCAGTGGCCGCAACGACGGCCAGCTGCTGCTGGGCCTCGGGGAGCACCACCACCGCATCCAAGGCCAGTTCGGCGCCGAGCGGGCACGATTGCTGTTCCAGTTCCTCGACGACAATCACGCCGCCCTGCGCGCGACGCTGGCCAGCGAGAACATCGCCTGTGGCCTCGAGCAGCGCGGCGGCCTGCGCCTGGCCGAGACCGCGCACGAGTGGAGCGAACTCGAACTGGCCGCCGCCATGCTCGCCGAAGAAGGTCGACTGCATCAGCTGGTGCCGGTGCAGGAGCTGCACGCCTGGCTGCCGGCGGCCGTCGGCTTCCATGGCGCCTTGCACCTGCCCGGCGAAGCGGTCGTGCAGCCGGTCGAGATGGTGCGTGGCCTGGCCACCGCTGCTGCCCGCGCCGGCGCCCGCATCGTCGAGCAGGCCTCGGTGGCAGGTGTCGCCGGCGGCGCCGGCGACTTCACGGTGCGGCTGACCGATGGCCGCACGACCAGCAGCACGATGGTCGTGCACTGCACGTCCGTGCTGGCGCGCGAACTCGACCAGAGCGGCGGCCTGCAGCGTTTGGTGTTCCCGTTCCGCGGCCAGGTCATCGCCACCGACCAGCTGCCCGACGAGATCGTGCAGCAGTTCCCGCCGTACGCGATGTCGAGCAACTTCTGCTACGAGTACTGCCGCATGCACGGGCGCCGCTTCGTGCTCGGCGGCATGCGCTGGTCGGTGCCCGGCGAAGAACTCGGCCTGATCGACGACTCGTTGCACAACCCGACGATCACCGCGAACCTGCGCGCTTATGCGAGCGAGCACTTCCCGGTCCTGGAAGGGACCACCTTCCCGCACGTCTGGACCGGCATCATGGCCGGCACCCAGGACGGCCTGCCGCTGGTCGGCGCGCTGCCGGGCACGCCGGGCGCCTTCGCGCTGTGCGCGTTCAACGGCTACGGCCTCAGCTTCGCGTTCCTTGCCGGTCGCTGCCTCGCCGAGATGATCGTCGACGGCAAGAGCGATCATCCGGCGCTGCCGATGTTCGCGCCGCGCCGGTTCGGCGCCGACTGACAGCGCGCTTGCCAGCGACCGTCGCGTCCGACAATCTTCGCCGCGCGGCGGCCACGCTGCCGCCTGCCACGCATGGACCACGCCCTGACCCTCGACGGCGTCACCAAGCGGTTCGGTTCGTTCACGGCCGTGTCCGACCTCTCGCTCCAGGTTCCCAAAGGCTGCATCTACGGGTTCCTCGGCCAGAACGGCGCCGGCAAGACGACGACGATCCGCATGGTGATGAGCATCTTCCATCCCGACACGGGCACCATCTCGGTGCTCGGCCACAAGGACGCCAGCGAGGTCAAGGACCGGCTCGGCTACCTGCCGGAGGAGAAGGGGCTCTACAAGAAGATGAAGACCGCCGAGATCGTCGCCTACTTCGGCAAGCTCAAGGGCATGGATCGCAGCACCGCGAACCACAAGGCGCGCGAGTTGTTGACGCGCTTCGGCCTCGGCGACTGGCTCGACAAGAAGTGCGAGGCGATGAGCAAGGGCATGGGCCAGAAGGTGCAGGTGCTCGGCTCCATCGTGCACGACCCCGAGCTGGTGATCCTCGACGAACCGTTCTCCGGCCTCGACCCGGTCAACCGCGACACCATGCGCGACATCATCCTCGACATGAAGCGCCAGGGCCGCACCGTGATCTTCAGCACGCACGGCATGGAACAGGCCGAGCAGCTCTGCGACTACGTGATGATGATCCACAAGAGCAGGCTCGAGTTCGCTGGCACGCTGACCGAGGTCAAGAAGGGCCGCGACCTCGGCATCCAGCTCGACTACGACGGCGACGGCCGCGCACTGGCGGACCTGCCCGGTGCCGCGCGCGTCAACGACAACGGCAAGCACGCCGAGATCTACCTGCAGCCGGGCCAGGACCCACAGCAGGCGTTGCGCTGGCTCGTCGAGCATGTGACCGTGAAGCGCTTCGACTACCGCGAGCCATCGCTGCACGAGGTGTTCATCCGCACCGTCGCCGAAGCCGACCAGCGCCTGGCGGCCGCCAAGGGAGTGCACTGACCATGGCCAACAAGACCCTGTTGGTCGCGCAGCGCGAATACATGGAGAACGTCCGCACCAAGACGTTCCTGATCAGCATCTTCATCGTGCCGGTGTTGCTGGCCCTGTCGTTCGGCATCTCGGTGCTGCTGAACAAGTTCAAGGAAGTGCAGCGCTACACGGTGTTGGATCTCGGCCACGACCAGATGGTGGCCGAAGTGGAACGCGCCGGCCGCAGCGGCGACATCGAGGCGCTGTTCACTGGCCAAACTGTTCCGGGACGGGGCGCCAGCAGAGCCGACGAATGAGCAGCAGACCGCGGTGCTGAAGTGGCTGCAGCGACAGGATCCCAAGGTCCTCGCTCGCATGTCGGGCATCGGGGCCTCCCGCAAATACACCTACGTGCCGCTGTCGCAACTGCAGATCGCCGACGGCGACGCCGCGGCACAGCGACTCGCGTTGAACCGGCTGGTGCAGAAGGGCGACCTGTTCGCCTACTTCGTGATCGGACCCGATCCGACGACGTCGTTCGACGGCTTCGACTACGTGTCCAACAACCTCACCGACACCGGCCTGTCGGAGTGGTACGAGCGCACACTCGGCGACCTGGTCAAGAAGCACCGCATAGCCGCCGCCGGTATCGCCCCGAAGGTCGCGGAGCACATCCAGGAGGAGCTGAAGTTCCCGAAGAACCAGGTCGACGAGACCGGCGCCACGAGCAAGGTGGAAGCCGAGCAGGTGTTCGACAAGTGGGCGCCGGTCGGCTTCGTTTACTTTCTCTGGATCGCGATCATGAGCATCGCCAACATGCTGCTGACCAGCACGATCGAGGACAAGAGCACGCGGGTCATCGAAGTGCTGTTGTCGTCCGTCAGCCCGGGACAGCTGATGGCAGGCAAGATCTGGGGCATCGCCGCCACCGGCATGACGATCGTGGGTACCTGGGTCGGCTTCGCCCTGCTGGCGGCCTGGCTCGGACCGGTGCTTCTGCACCCGGAGTCCCGATCGATGATCGGCTTCCTCATCACCGCGCTGTCGAACACCGACTACCTGCTCGCCTTCGTGCTCTACTTCCTCGGCGGCTACATGCTCTACGCCGCGGTGCTGGTCGCAATCGGCTCGGTGTGCAACACGCTCAAGGAAGCGCAGAACCTGATGCAGCCCGTCATGATGGTGCTGATGGTGCCGCTGGTGGCCATGATGTTCGTCACCCAGGAACCGAACGGCCTGGTCGCGAAGTTCCTCAGCTTCGTACCACTGTTCACGCCGTTCACGATGATGAACCGCGCCGGCGGCCCACCGGCGACCTGGGAGTACGTCGCGACGTCGGCACTGCTGCTGCTGACGATCTGGTTCGCCATGCGCGCCGCCGGCAAGATCTTCCGCGTCGGCGTGCTGATGACCGGCAACCCGCCGAAGCTGAAGGAGATCCTGTCGTGGCTGCGCGAGAAGTGACCCGGCTCAGGGCCGGCGACCCGCCCGCAGGAACGGCTGCAGCCGTTCCATGCGCTCGGTGATGTCCGGCAGCCAGCCTGGCGCCGGTTCGCCGAACGCCTTCACGACCGCGGCCGGGAAGCCGAAGCCGAGTTCCAGGATCTTCGAGGCATTGCACTCGACGACCACGAACCGGTGGCGCAGGATCTCGGCGCGCAGCGCGGCCGGCCCGAAGTCGATCGGTCGCTTCTCGCTGCGCTTGCCGTCGACCCAGTCGTAGGCCGACTTGAAGTAGTAGAAGACGGTCATCGGCGACACGGCCCCATGACTGTTGAGCGCCTCGGCCAGCAGCCAGACGAAGCTGGAACTGACCAACAACATGCCCTGCGGCGTGCCGGTGTCGCCTGCCCGGCGCTGCAGCACCGGGATCGGCATGGGGTCCTTGAACGAGCTCAGGTCGAGCAGGTTGGCCAGCTGGGCCATGTCGTCCTCGGAGCCGCCAGGACCCGCGCCCATCTTGCTCGGACCCAACTCGAGATTGACGACGTCCACACCGGAGATGCGTTCGAGTTCGTCGAGCAGCGTGACCGCAACCCGCGCCGCCGCGATGCGACTCCAATGGGTGCCGGCGCGAGGAAACACCGGGAAGTCGGGTTCGGTATCGCGCCAGGTCTCGAACAGCCTCTGCGCATCGAGACACCGGCAGGCCCCGAAGTCCAAGACCTGCCGCAACACGTCGAGATGGCGCCGGTGCTGGGCCGCATCGACCAGTCGATAGCTGAGCGGCAAGTGCTGCGGCAGGGTCTCGACCTTGCTCGGCGTCACCAGCAGGATCATCGTCACACCATGCTCGGCGAGCACCGCCTGCGCCTGTGCCATCAGGTAGACGCTGGCGAGGATCTGCGTGCCCTGCTCCCCCCATAGGTGCGTGCGCGAAGTCAGATAGCCGTCCTCGACCAGCCAGCCGCCGGGGCCTGCAACCACGGGACGCTTGGTGACACCGAACGCCGAGAACCGCATCTGGTTGTCGAGCCGCACCATCCAATCCCGCAGACCCAGGCGCTTGTCGATCTGCTTCTCGACCAGGGTCTGGAGGTCGCCACTGTGCCACGTAGCCAATGTCAGCGGCACCTCGGTCGGACCTTCGTCGACGACACCGCCGAGGCCGATCTCCGGTGCGAACCCGCAGCACTGCTGCCCGAGCGGCAGCGACAGCAGCACGACGAACGCAACCGGCGGCAACCAACCGAGGCAGCGTGAAATGGATCGCAGCATGGCACCAGTGGTGTCGGGCAAGGCACGGCAGTAGAACGCAGCGCCCGCGGCCCGTCCAGGCGCCGCCCCACCGCCGATCGCCTCGTGGTCTTCACGTCGAGCCTGTTCCTCTTCTACTTCCTGCCGGTGTTCCTGGTGGCCTACCACCTGACGCCGCGGCGGATGAAGAACGCCGTCGCCCTGGTGGCCTCACTGTTCTTCTATGCCTGGGGCGGGCCCGAGTTCGTCTACGTGATGCTGGCCGGCACGCTGGTCGACTACTGGCTGTCGTGCGCGATCGCGGCGGACCAGCGCAAGGCACGCCAACGACTCTGGGTCGGCCTCAGCGTGGTCGGCAACATCGGCCTGCTCGCCTACTTCAAGTACGCGAACTTCTTCGTCGAGCAGGTGGATGCCCTGCTGGCGACCGCCGGTCACGGGCCGGTCGCATGGACCAGGATCGCGTTGCCGATCGGCATCAGCTTCTTCACCTTCCAGAAGTTGAGCTACGTGGTCGACGTGTATCGCGGCACGGCGCAGCGCGCGCGCAGCTATGCGGACTGCCTGCTCTACGTGGCCCTGTTCCCACAGTTGATCGCCGGTCCGATCGTGCGCTACCACGACGTCGACCTGCAGATCCGCAGCCGGCACCACTCCCCGTCGCTGTTCTGGCGCGGCGTCGAGCGTTTCGTGCTCGGACTCTGCAAGAAGGCGATCCTGGCCAACGGCATGGCCGCCGTGTGCGACCCGGTGTTCCAGCGACCGATCGTCTTGGTACCACAGAGCTTCGCCTGGCTCGCCGCCTTCGCGTACTACTTCCAGATCTACTTCGACTTCTCCGGCTACTCCGACATGGCGATCGGGTTGGGCCGGATGACGGGCTTCCGCTTCCTCGAGAACTTCGAGCGCCCCTACGTCGCCAGGACGTTCACCGAGTTCTGGCGCCGCTGGCACATCTCGCTGTCGAACTTCATGCGGGAGTACATCTACATCCCGCTCGGCGGCAACCGCAAAGGCAAGTTCCGCGGCTATCTCAACCTCTGGGTCGTGTTCCTGGTCTCCGGGTTCTGGCACGGCGCCTCGTGGAACTTCGTCGTCTGGGGCGCCTTCCAGGGTGTGTTCCTGACGATCGACAAGCTCGGTTGGTCGAAGCTCGCGGAGCGCGTGCCCTCGCTCGTGCTGCGGCCCGCGATGGTCTTCCTCGTCACGATCAGCTGGGTGATCTTCAACACGCGCGACCTGACGCACACCGGACAGTTCCTCGACCGCATGTTCTGCGGCGGTGGTCCGGAGTGGACCGATGCCACGCTGAACTCCGTGCTGCAGCTGGACACATATCTGTTGTTCCTGTTCGTGCTGGCAGGCTTCGTGTCCTTCATGCCCTGGTCACAACAGTACATCCGGCTCGAACTGCGTCTGCTCACATGGGCCCGCACGCCGCTCGGCGCGCCTCTGTTCGGGCTCGTCGTGTGGCTCGGCCTCGTGATCGGCTGCCTGGCCGTCGTCAACTCCAGCTACAACCCGTTCATCTACTTCCGGTTCTAGTGGCCGCCGCCGACCACATCCTGATCGTCGGCGGCGGCCAGGGCATCGGGGCCGCGATCGCCGCGGCGTACCAAGGCCGCTGCACGGTCTGGACCCGCCACGCGGGCATCGATGCCACCGACCCGACGTCGGTGCAACGCGCGTTCGCGACGTTCCAGCAGGCCCACGGTGCGCCCTATGCGCTGGTGCACTGCATCGGCGACTTCCGCGAACAACCCCTGCTGGCCACCGACGCGATCACCTACCGGCAGCTGTTCGCCAGCAACGTCGACACGGTCTTCCACTGCCTGCAGGCCGTGGTGCCGGCGATGGTGGCCGCGGGCCGCCCGGGCCGGGTCCTGCTGTTCGCCGCCGCCGGCGTCGACCGCGACCGGGGCATGCGCCGCGCGCCGGCCTACTTCGCCGCCAAGGCCGCCGTCGTGCAGATGGCCCGTTCGCTGGCCCTCGAAGTCGCCAGCGTCGGCATCACCGTCAACGTGATCGCACCGGGCCTGATCGAACACCCCCACAGCCACGGCGACAGCCAACGGCGCCTGCTGCCGCGCGTCCCGGCGGGCCGTCTCGGCAGCACCGACGACGTGCTCGGTACAGTCCGCCACCTGCTGTCGCCGGCGGCCGCCTACGTCACCGGTCAGGTGCTGACGATCGACGGCGGCCTGCAGGCTTGAGCGACGAGCGCGCTGCCATCCGGATAATCTGGTTGTGCCCGCCCCGCTCGCCGGAGTAAACCGACACACTCCATCCATCCCCCTTCCAAGGGATTCCGACGATCGAACCTACGATCCTGTCCCCGACCGGCGCCGATCTCGGCCGACTCGACTCCGACGCCGTGCGCGCCACGCAGCGCCTCATCTCGCGGGGTTTCGAAGCGTACCTGGTCGGCGGCTGTGTGCGCGACCTGCTGCTCGGCCGTCCTGCCAAGGACTACGACATCGCCACCGGCGCGCGTCCGCAGCAGGTCAAGCGCGTGTTCCCACGCAACTGCCGGATCATCGGCCGTCGCTTCAAGCTCGCGCACCTGCACTTCCACGACAACACGAAGATCCTCGAGTGCTCGACGTTCCGGACGACGCCTCCGGTCGGCAGCGGCGACGACGACCTGCTGATCACGCGTGACAACGAGTTCGGCACCGCCGAGGAAGACGCGATGCGCCGCGACTTCACGGTCAACGCGCTGTTCCTCGATCCGACCAGCGACCGCATCCTCGACTGGACGAACGGACTCGACGACCTGCACGCACGGGTGATCCGCACCATCGGCGACCCACGCGTCCGGTTCCGCGAGGACCCCGTGCGCATCCTGCGAGCGGCGAAGTTCGCGGGCCGGCTGGGCTTCTCGATCGAACCCGAGACGTTCGCCGCGATGGCGGAGACGTCGTGCGACCTGGTGCGCGCGGCGCCGCCCCGAGTGCTCGAGGAGATCCTGCGCCTGCTGCGCGGCGGCCACGCACTCGACTCGTTCCAGTTGCTGCGCGACGTCGGCGCCCTGCGCAGCCTGGTGCCGGTGCTGGCCGACTTCCTGCAGGGAGCCCGCCACGACCAACGCGTCGAGTTCTGGCGCCTGCTCGAAGCGCTCGACCACCATGTGCAGGGCGGCCACGTGCCGCAGAACGCGGTGCTGCTCGGCGTGCTGTTGGTCTGCCCCGTGCTGGCCCGCGCCGAACTGAGCCCCGGCCGCAGCCCGACGTCGGTGGCCGAAGACCTGCTCGGGCCGCTGAGCTTCGCGCTGCGGCTGCCGCGCCGCGACGCGGGCTGCCTGAAGCGCATCTGCGGCGTTCAGCATCGCTTCCTGCAGCCGGGCAAGCGATTCCGCGTCGCCGGCTTCGTGCACGGCCCATACTTCGACGAGGCCTTGGAGCTGTTCGAACTGCGAACCCAGGCTCTGGGCCAGAACGAGGGCGCCGTCGGCGAATGGCAGGATCTCGCCGAACGCGGCGGCCGGCACGCAGCCGCGTACGACGACGAGCCGGGAGACGGCGAGGAAAGCGGCGCAGCAGACGATCGCGAGACGATCGATCCGGCGGCGGACGAGCACGAACCCGACCGCGACTCGGATCGGCTACCGGCCATCCGCAACGACGGCGACCTCGGCCCACCGGAGGCCGGGGAACCCGAGCCCGCGACAGACGCCGATCAAGGCGGGGAATCGGACCAGCCAGGCCGCCGCCGCCGGCGGCGTCGCCGCGGCCGCGGCCGTGGGGCAACCATCGACGCGCAACCGGTCGACAGGGGCAGCACCGACCTGCCGGCCGACGATGCCGAGGATCGGCCCCGCATGCAGCCGAGGTTGCCGTTCGTATCGGCCGACGACGACGGCGACGACGCGCCGATCCCGGGACACGAAGGCGAGCCCGCGAGCGAAGCTGCAGACGTCGATCCGACCAGCCACACGGGCGCAGGCGATGTCCAGGAAGAGCCAGGTCGCCGGCGCCGCCGCAGCCGGCGCGGCCGGCGCGGTCGGCGCAACCGCGATGGCGACGACGAACGATTCCCCCACAGCGATGCACCCGCGCCGCACGGCGAAGCAATCGACGCCGAAGGTTCGCACCACGCACCGTTGGCGGACGACGACGTGGTCGCCGATCCCGATGCGTGGGCCGCATCGGCCGAGACCGACGCAGCGATCGATGCACCGGCAGCCGTGGCACCGGAGGCCGGCGAAGCGACCCAGGAGGGCAGCCGACGGCGACGGCGGCGCGGGCGGCGGGGACGGAACCGCGACCGCGGCGGCGACGCACCGACTGGCGACGCGCAGCAGCGGGATCCCCAGCAGCAGCGCGACCAGCCGCAGCGCCCCCCTCAGCAACGCCTGCAGCAGCAGCGGGATGCCCGGCATGGGGGCGGCCAACGACCCCAGCAGCAACCCGGCGGCCAGCGGCAGCCGCGCGAGAAGCACTCCCGCGACGGCGGCCGCCGCGACCAGCGCGACCAGCGCGACCAGCGGCGCCGCGGCGCCCCGACGCCGCGCGACGTCGACGTCGTACCACGCTACCGCGACCGTCGCGGCAAGGTCGACGTCATCGAACCCGCACCACTGGACCTGTCGGCATTCGACGTCGAACTCGACCCCAAGCGGGTGCCGACCTTCGGCAGCATCGTCGAAGGCCAGGGGCGACCGAAGCGCCGCGGCCCGCGCGTGCCGCAGGACGGGGTCGACGACTACAAGCCACCGCCCCCGCCGGGCAGCGACGCCGGACCGAGCACGCCGCCGCCGCCGCCACCCAGCGACGCCCCCGACACGTTCGGCGACTGGTGAGCCCAGTCAGGTGAGCACCGACAGGTGAGCAATCCGGCAGGCAGCCCGAAGGTCACGACCGCCACGCTGCGCGCGATGAAGGCGCAGCGGCAGCGCATCACCGCGCTGACCGCCTACGACCACCTGTTCGCGGGGCTGCTGGACCGCGCGGGCGTCGACGTGCTGCTCGTCGGCGACTCGGTCGCCACGGTCGTGCAGGGGCGCGACACCACCGTGCCGGTGACGATGGACCAGATGGTCTACCACTGCGAACTGGTCGGCCGCGCGGCGGAGCGCGCACTGGTGGTCGGCGACATGCCGTTCCTCAGCTACCAGATCGGCCCCGAGGACGCCCTGCGCAACGCCGGACGCCTGCTGAAGGAAGGCCTCGCCGAAGCGGTGAAGCTCGAGGGCGGTGCGCCGTTCGCCGCGACCGTGCAGCGGCTCGTGGACGCCGGCATCCCGGTCATGGGCCACCTCGGCCTGACGCCGCAGAGCATCCACCAGTTCGGCTCCTACCGCGCCCGCGGCCAGGACGCCGACGAACAGCGTCGCATCGTCGACGATGCCAAGGCGCTCGAACAGGCCGGCGCATTCGCACTGGTGCTCGAGAAGGTGCCCGCCGAACTCGGCAAGGCTGTCGCCGCCAGCCTGCAGATCCCGGTGATCGGCATCGGTGCGGGCCCGCACGTGGACGGCCAGATCCTGGTGACACACGACCTGCTCGGCCTGTTCACGCGCTTCAAGCCCCGCTTCGCGCGGCGCTACCTCGAGCTCGCGGACGCGATCGGCAAAGCCGTGGCCGGCTACTGCGGCGACGTGCGCAACGGCTCGTTCCCGAACGAGAACGAGAGCTATTGAGCGAGCCACGCCGCCCTGCGGGGCGCACGAGCTCAGTTGCTCCCGTACCGCCGCGATGCAGTGGCCGCAGGCGTGCGCCACACCATCACCCGATGGGTGATGCGATTCAGAACGTCGTCACGAACGAGCGCACGCCGTTGCTGACCGTCAGCCCGAACGGGTTCTGGCCGTTGGGCAGGCTGTTCGGCGTGACCAACGCAATCGCCTGCGCGTAGACGACGTTGCCGGGCGCGAAGACCACGTTGTCGAACGTCAGGTTCCACGACGCCGTCGGCACGAACGTGAGCTGACCGCCGAGATCCAGGTCCAGCCCGGCGATGTAGGCCATGCAGCCGGGCGCATCGATGATGCCGAGGTCGACGCCCGGCAGGGATCCGAGGCTCAGGAACATCGTCGACAGGTACAGCCCGGACCCGGGCAGCGACTCGGGCAGATCCGTCGCCGTGTAGACGACCGGCGTGCTCGGCGTGATCACCGGTGCCGGCGCAGCACTCAACTTCATCGGCAGCTGATCGGGCCGCGTCGTCAACGGCAGCGCCGTCGCCAGCACGATCGAACCCGGATCCAGCGACGCACCACCCGGCGAGAAGCCGATCAGGTGCGACTCGGGCAGGTACTGGTTCTGACCCGTGCCGATCGCCGTCACGTTCTGCCACACGTACGTGACCGCGCCCGTCGTCAGGTTGAACTGGAACTGGAAGGTGCTCGGGTTGGCGGTCTCCGGCACCGCGTAGCTCTCGACCGCGTCCCAGGTCAGGTAGAGGATCGTGTTCGGACCCACGACGCCCTGCTCGTACTTGATGCGGCCGAGGCCCGATGCCGTGTTGTAGTCGTGCCACGACCAGAACGCGGTCGCCGGCGCATTGCGGAACTGGCTGCTCGGCTGGTAGGTGCCGAAGCTCGGCGCGTTCCAGGCGCCGTCACCATTGGTGCTCGCTGTCGACACGAAGCCGTTCGTGTTGACGAACAGCTGCGCGGCACTGCCAGCACCCACCGGGAACGGGATCGAGGGCGTGATCGCAGTCGTGTCGTCGTCGTTGACCGGCAGCACCGTGGCGGTGCCGCTGGGCGCGACGTAGCTGCCGCCGCCCCATGTGACCGAGTAGCCGTTCGCCACCGGCGTGAGCCGCATCGACTGGCCGTTCAGCGCCACCGAAGCGGCCGCCGCCGTCGCGAAGAACTGACAGAAGGAGTCCGTCGCGACCGCGTAGCAGCCGGTGCCGTAGCCCTGGTGCGAAGCCGGTTCGCACGTGGTGCCGACCTGATAGCCGGCGCCGCTCGGGGTGAACTGGATCGTGCGCCCACCGAGATCGAACGGCACCGTGAAGGCGTCGAACTGCTGGTAGGTGATGCCCGTGCTCGAGAGCGGCGTGCCCGACAGGTCGCTCGCCGCCGGCAGCGCGGTGTTGTTGCCGATCGACACGCCGACGATCGCCGGCAGCAGGTTGCACACCATGCCGGCCGAATACGAGAACCGCACCACGCCGGTGCTGAACAGCTCGGCCTGGAAGCTCTTCGTGGTCGCGGTCAGGAACTCCGTGGCCTGCACCCAGGTGACCGCGCAGCGCCCCGGGATCGAGGTGTCGATCGCGACGAAACCGGCCGGGGCCGTCGTGACCAGGTCGGACCAGAACGGCGCGATGCGCGGCGAGGCGCTGGCCGGTCCCTGCAGGTTGGCCAGGTTGTCGCCCCACTGGTTCGTGCTCGCACCGACCGCGGCACCGCCGGTGGTCAGGTAGAGCACGCCGTTGCTGTTGACGACACAGTGCGTGAACGGTCCACCGGCGCCCGCCATCGGGAACGACATGCCCATCGCGACCGGAGCGAACAGGGTTTCGTCACCCGAGCCGAGGGTCGCACCCGGGCTGCTGGTGTTGAGGCACTGGGCCGTGCCGGTGGCGGCGAACAAGACGAGGGCGGAGAGGAAGGCGAAACTGCGATGCATGGTGCGAGAAAGTGCGGCGTGGCAGGTGGAGGCAGGCGCAGCAGTCTACCCGTGCGAACGCACCGGCGCTGCCGCGCGTGCGGCCGCACGCCACGAAAACCCGCGCATGTCCGGCGTGCCGCATTCCCTGGGCCCGCGCGCTTGCACCACCGGTGACCGACCGGCATCGTGCGGCCCATGCAGGCGTGGCGTGTCGATGTCGTCGTGAAGCCCGATCAGCAGGATCCCATGGGCGGTTCCGCGTTGCGCGCCCTGCGGGCAGCAGGCCTCGACGGCGTGCAGCGGGTGCGCAGCCGCCGCGGCTACCTGCTGGCCGCCGAACTCGACGAAGCGCAGGTGCGGGCGTTCGCCGGCGCGGTGCTGTGCGACCCGGTCGTCTGTGAGTTCCACCTGCACGCGCCCGGTGCGAACCCGCCAGCGACCACCGCCGGCAGCCACGCCGTCACCGTCGTGCCCCGCCCCGGCGTCACCGATCCGGTCGCCCATTCGGTGCAGAAGGCGCTGGCCGACATGCACCTGCCCGCCGGGCCGACCGGCACCTACCGCGTCTTCGACGTGCACGGCACCGTCGATGCCACGCGGCTGCTGCAGGTGGCGAAGAAGGCGCTCGCCAACGACGTCGTGCAGGAGGTGCTGCTCGACGCGCTGCCGCCGGGCCTGCCCGGCCAGCCGCCCCCGCCCGACCTCACCGTGCAGCCGGTGCCGCTGGCCCACCTCGACGCCGCCGGCCTCGAGCGCCTGTCCAAGGACGGCGGGCTCGCGCTCGACCGGGCCGAGATGACCGCCATCCAGCGCCACTTCGCCGAGCAGGGCCGCGCGCCGCTGCGCATGGAGCTGGAGACCCTGGCGCAGACGTGGAGCGAGCACTGCAAGCACAAGACGCTGACCGGCAACGTGCACTTCGAAGGCCGCACGATCGAGAACCTGCTGAAGAGCACCATCGCCCACGTCACCCACACGCTGGCGCGCGACTTCTGCGTCAGCGTGTTCGTCGACAACGCCGGCATCGTGCGTTTCGACGACGAGGACTCGGTCTGCATCAAGGTCGAGACGCACAACCGGCCCTCGGCGATCGAGCCGTTCGGCGGGGCCGGCACCGGCGTCGGCGGCGTGATCCGCGACGTGCTCGGCACCGGCCTCGGTGCCCGGCCGATCGCCAGCACCGACGTGTTCTGCTTCGCCCCGCCGGACCTGCGGCCCGACCAGGTGCCGCAAGGCTGCCTGCAGCCGCTCGCCGTGTTGAAGGGCGTCGTCGCCGGCGTGCGCGACTACGGCAACCCGATGGGCATCCCGACCGTGAACGGCAGCGTGCACTTCGACGAGAACTTCGTCGGCAACCCGCTGGTCTACGTCGGCAACGTCGGCATCCTGCCCACCGCACGCGCGCACAAGCGGGCGCATGCCGGCGACGTGGTCGTCGCGCTCGGCGGCCGCACCGGCCGCGACGGCATCCACGGCGCGACGTTCAGTTCGCTCGAACTGCACACCGACAGCGAGATGGTGAGTTCGGGCGCGGTGCAGATCGGCGACCCGATCACCGAACGCCGCGCCATGGACGCGGTGCTGCGCTGTGCCGACGAGGACCTGTTCTCGTCGATCACCGACTGTGGCGCCGGTGGCTTCAGCTCGGCGATCGGCGAGATGGCCGAGGGCCTCGGCGCCGAGATCGAACTGCAGCACGCACCGCTGAAGTACCAGGGCCTCGCGCCGTGGGAGGTGTGGATCAGCGAGGCGCAGGAACGCATGGTGCTGGCGGTGCCGAAGGCGAAGCTGGAACGCCTGCTGCAGGTCTGCCGCGAGGAAGCCTGCGAGGCGACCGTGCTCGGCCACTTCACCGGCGACAACCGGCTGGTGGTCAAGTTCGCCGGCACCGTGCACGCCGACCTCGACCTGCACTTCCTGCACAAGGGCCTGCCGGTGCGCACGCAGGAAGCCAGCTACACGCCGCCGCAGCTCGTCGAGCCGCAACTGCCGCCGGAAGCCGACTGCGGCCAGGCGCTGCTCGCCGTGCTCGCCGACTACGCGGTGTGCAGCAAGGAGTGGATCGTGCGCCAGTACGACCACGAGGTGCAGGCGGGTTCGGCCGGCAAGCCGCTGTGCGGCGTGCGCGAGGACGGTCCCGCCGACGCTGCGGTGATCGCGCCCAAGCTCGGCTCGCTGCGCGGCGTCGTGCTCAGCAACGGGCTCAATCCCCGCTACAGCAAGATCGATCCGGCGGCGATGGCCGAGTGCTCGCTCGACGAGGCAATGCGCAACCTGGTGGCCGCCGGCGGCGATCCGGACTACACCGCGATCCTCGACAACTACTGCTGGGGCAATACGCGCGATCCGCAGGCGCTCGGCGAACTGGTGCGCGCGACCGAGGCACTGTGTGCGCTGGCGATGACCTACCGCACGCCGTTCGTGTCCGGCAAGGACTCGCTGCACAACGAGTTTCGGGTGGCTGGCAGTTCCGGCACCGCCGACCGCACGATCCGCATCCCCGGCTGCATCCTGGTGAGTGCGATGTCGGTGATCGCCGACGTGCGCGCGACCCTCACTTCCGACGGCAAGCGCGCCGGTTCGCTGCTGGTGCTGGTCGGCACGACCAGGGACGAGCTGGGCGGCAGCGTCTACTACAAGACCAAGGGCGAACTCGGCAAGAACGTGCCGCGCGTCGACCACGAACTCGGCCGCGACGTGCTGATCGGTTGCCACCGCGCAATCGCCGCGCGCTGCGTGCTGTCGGCACACGACCTCAGCGAGGGCGGCCTCGGCGCCGCCGTGGCCGAGATGGCGCTCGGCGGCCGCCTCGGCGCGCGCGTCGACCTGGCACTGGTGCCGACCGGCAACGGCGTGCGGCGGGCCGAGCAGATCCTGTTCAGCGAGTCGCAGAGCCGGCTGCTGCTGGAGGTCGCTCCGGACCGCCTCGCCGACCTGCGCGCGAACCTGTATCAGGTGCCGTTCGCGGTGATCGGCGAACTGACCCAGGCACCCGACCTCGTGTTCCACCACGACGGCAAGCCGGTCGCCAAGGTGCCCTTGGTCGCCGCCGAACGGGCGTGGAAACGACCCCTCGACCTCGACGGCACGTTGCTCTTGGAGGTCGCCCGATGAGCGCCAACAAGGTCCTGGTCCTGCGCGCGCCCGGCATCAACTGCGAACGCGAGACGCTGCATGCATTCGCGCGCGCCGGTGGCGCACCGCAGTTCGTGCACATCCAACAGCTGCTGGCGCGGCCGCAACTGCTCGACGACTACGCGATCGTCGCCGTGCCCGGCGGCTTCTCGTACGGCGACGACATCAGCTCGGGCCGCGTGCTCGCACACGAGATGAAGGCGGCGCTCGGCGAACGCATCCTGCAGTTCACCGCCCGCGGCGGGCTCGTGCTGGGCATCTGCAACGGCTTCCAGGTGCTGGTGCGCCTCGGCCTGCTGCCGTGCACGCAGGGCCGGCTCAGCGAGCAGGTGACGTTGACCCAGAACCTCAGCAACCACTACGAGTGCCGCTGGGTCACGCTGCAGACCGGCAAGTCGCGCTGCGCGTTCCTGCCGGCGGGGCTGACGCTGCGTTGGCCGGCGGCACACGGCGAGGGCCGTCTCGTCGCGCGCGACCCGGCGCTGCAGCAACTGCTGCTCGACGAAGGCTACGTCGCCGCGCGCTACGTCGACGCACACGGCAAACCGACCGAACGCTACCCGGAGAACCCAAACGGCGCCGCGCTCGGCATCGCCGGCCTCACCGACCACAGCGGCCGCGTGCTCGGCGTGATGCCGCACCCGGACCGCAGCTACCTGCCGACCCACATGCCGGACTGGCGTCGCACCCAACTCGAACGCGGTGAGCTGCCGCTCGACGGCGACGGCATGGTGGTGTTCCGCGAGATGGTGCGCGTGGCCCGCGCCGAGACCTGAGCGAGCCGACCGCACGGAGCACGAACCTGTGCATGCGCCTGGTTCGCGATGCGCGTGCTTCCTGGGCCCCGAGGTGCTGGCTATCGTCCGCAGCCATGCGCCTTCTCGGCTTGCTCCTGTTCCTGTTCGGCATCGGCACGATCGCGGTGCACTTCCTCGAGCTCGACGTCGAATGGCTCGCGTGGATCGACAACTGGGGCGAAGGCGCAGCCTGGTTGATCCGCTGCGTCCCGGCCGCGCTCGGCCTGATCCTGCTGCGGGCCGGCGGCAAGAAGAAGGACGGCAAGTAGTGCGACTGCCCGACGTGCTGCCACCCGGCCCACCACGCTGCGCGATGCGAAGCGCAGCGCCACGATGACCGCCGACCGGGCCTCGCCGCCCCCACATCCCTGGGGCAAAGCCTCGCGGGACGCCGGGGAACAGCAGTTCCTGACCGGCCCGCGCAGCCGCTTCGGTGAGTTCCTGCGCGCGGTCCGCATCTTCGGCGAGTTCATCAAGGGCTTCCGCGCGCTGCACTTCCTGCCACCGTGCGTGACCGTGTTCGGCTCCGCGCGCTTCGGCGAGGACCACCCCCACTACCAGCTCGCGCGGCGCATCGGCGCCGGACTCGCGCGCGCGGGCTTCACCGTCATGACCGGCGGCGGCCCCGGCATCATGGAGGCGGCGAACCGCGGCGCCCGCGACGCCCGTGGCCTCAGCGTCGGCTGCAACATCACGCTGCCGCACGAGCAGCGGCCCAACCCTTACCTCGATCGCTTCGTCGAGTTCCGCTACTTCTTCGTCCGCAAGGTCATGCTGGTGAAGTACAGCCACGCGTTCGTCGTGCTGCCCGGCGGCTTCGGCACCATGGACGAGCTGTTCGAAGCGGCGACGCTGATCCAGACCAAGAAGATCGAGGACTTCCCGCTGGTGCTGATGGGCGTCGACTTCTGGCGGCCGCTGCTGGCGTTCCTGCGCGAAACGATGGTCACGCACGGCACCATCGCCACCGAGGATCTCGATCGCATCCTGGTCATCGACGATGTGGACGCAGCGGTCGACTACGTGCGGAAAGGTGTTGCGAAGCACCTGCTGACGCCACGGAAGCCGAACGTGCTGCTCGGCGAGCGCCGCCCCAAGCATGCCTGAGCGGCAGGGCAGCAACCCCGCCGACCTCCGGCTACTGGCTGTCGCGGCAGGTCAGCGACCTTCTGCGCCCGCCGTTGCGGGATCGTGGTGGGCGGCATCCGCCGGCCGGCCCTGCCGACGATAGAACGCCTGCAGACAGCCGTGAACGGCAACCGCGCGCGGCGCGGCGAGATCCTGCTCGCGGCACAGCCGCAGCGCCTCCAGCAGCAGGCGTTCGGCCGCGTCGAAACGGCCCGCTGCCTCCTCGCCAAGCGCCTGGCTCAGCTTGGCGTCGACGATGTCGACAACGCTGGCGGCTTGGTCCTGCGCCAGCTCGCCGTCGGCAACGCGCAACTCGGCGACACCGGCCTCGACCTCGCCCGCCCGCACCAACGCAGTCCCCAGGCTGCAACGTGTCATCGGCAGCAGGCGATGGCCTGCCGGCAACGCCGCCGTGCGCTGCGCCAGGACCTGCCGCCAGAGATCGACGGCCGCCGTCCAGTGCTGCTGCCGCTCGTGGATCCGCGCCGCGAACTCCATGGCGGCGACGACGCGCACGTGGTCCGCACCGAACAGCTGACGGTCCAACGCCAGCGCTTCGTCGATGGCCGCCTCGGCGGCGACCCCGTCACCCAGGCCGGACTCCGCCATCGCCAGCATGCGCAGAGCCATCGCCAAACCTTCCCTACCGAGCCCGGACAGCGCGCGGTACTGCCGCACGGCGAGCGTCAGGTGTTGCTTCGCCGCCGTGAACTCCTCGAGCCGCAGGCACAGCGTGCCGAGGTTGGCCACGGACTGGATCGTCAGCGGATGCTCCGCCCCCAGGAACTGATCGCGCAGACGCAGCGCCTCCTCGAGGTAGCCGCGGGCGCGCTGCAGGTCCGGCTCGGAGTTGGCCAGGTTGTTCAGGCTCTCGGCCACCAGCACCGGGTCGCCGCCCTCGCGGCGCAGGCCGAGGGCCTCGAGGTGCAACTCGGCCGCACGCTCCCGGTTGCCCAGGGCTCGCTCGGCTGCCGCGAGGTCGTTGGCGGCGCGGGCCACATCGGTGTGCACGTCACGTGGACACTGCCGGTGCAGTCGATACGCCTCGCGCAACACGGTGGCGGACTCATCCGACCGGCCCTGCAGGTAGTAGAGGTGCCCCAGCTCGCCGAGACTGAGTGCAACTTCGAGGCTGTCGTCACCGAAGTTGCGGCGCCGGATCGTCGCCGCCTCCTGCAGCAGCGCCTCCGCCTCGGCAAACGCACCGATACGGCTGCACGCGATGCCAAGGGCGTGCAACAGGTTGGCGCACAGATGGTCATCGGCACCATGCTGGCGCCGCGCCTGCTCGGCGCGTTGTTCGATCGTCGCCAGCGCCCGGGTTTGCTGCTCGCTGTCGCCGACGAATTGCGACGACAGGAACGTGTCACCGAGGAACTCAGCGACTACCTGACTCGACTCGGCCTCCACGCGCGCATGATCGGCCTCGTGCGCGGCCCGCCGTTGCGCGGCCGCGGCGGCATCGCGCTGCTGTTCGGCCACGCGCGTCGCGGTCGCAGCGAGATCCCTTTCGTGCCAGGCCACCTGCGCCATGTGCAGCGTCGACGCAATCCCGCCGAGCAGCGACAGCACCACCGCGGCCACCGCGAACACCGCCATCCGGTGGCGCTGCGCGAAGCGACGCAACCGGTAGCCGCGAGTCGGCTCCCGCGCCGCGATCGGGAACCCGCCGAGATAGCGTTCGATGTCGTCGGCGAACTCACGGCACGAGGCGTAGCGCTGCGAAGCGTCCTTGCGCATCGCCTTCTGCACGATGCGATCGAGGTCGCCGCGCAGGGCCCGCATCAGCTCGCCCGGGCTCGCCGCGCGGCGCTGCGCCCGTTCGGCGGCGCTCTCGCCATCGGCGAACGTCGCGCTCGGCCGAGGCACTTCGGTCTCGCAGACCGTGCGCATCAGGTCCAGGTCGCTGCGGGTCGGCCGGAACGCGCGCGAGCCCGTCAGCAACTCGTAGAGCACCACGCCCAGCGAGTAGACGTCGGCCGCGGTGCTGATCGCGTCGCCGCGCAGCAGCTCCGGGCTCGCGTACTCGGGCGTGATCGGCCGGCTGCGCGTCGCGGCGATCTCGCCGGGTGCGTCGGCGACGCCGGCCAGCAGACCGGCGACGCCGAAGTCGACCAGCTTCGGTTGCCCGTGCACGTCGACCAGCACGTTGCTCGGCTTCAGGTCGAGGTGGACGATCAGGTTCTGGTGGGCAAACTGCACGGCGCGCAGCACGATCGCGAACAACCGCAATCGCTGCCGCAGCGACCAGCCGTGGTGGTCGCAGAAGCGATCGATCGGCACGCCGTCGACCAGTTCCATGGCGAAAAACGGCACCCCCGCCGCCGTCGTGCCGCCGTCGAGCAGGCGCGCCACGTTCGGATGCACCAGGCGCGCCAGCGTCTGCCGTTCGCGTGCGAACCGGTCGCGCATCGCCGGGGTCGACAGCCCCAGCCGCAGCACCTTGACCGCGACCTCCTGCTGGAAGTCGCCGTCGATGCGAGCGGCGCGGTAGACGGTGCCCATGCCGCCCTCGGCGATGCGTTCGATCAACCGGAATGCGCCGAACCGTTGCTCGAGCAGCGGGTCCTCGGCGCGCAGCGCCACCGCGGCGCCGCGGTCGAGCCACGCGCTCACCGGCTCCGCGTCGGCCACCAGCAGTCGCTCCACCGCCATGCGCAGGTCGTGGTCGACGCCACAGACGTCGGCCAGCCGCGCCGCGCGATGGCCGACGTCCACCTGGGCCATCTCGTGGAAGAGGCCTTCGATGTGCTGCCAGCGCTCACGCGTCCAGGTCATCGCCGGCAACCTCCGCTCCCAGATCCGCGCGCAGGAACGCGCGGGCCACGCGCCAGTCGCGGGCCGCGGTGCGCGGCGACAGCCCCATCACCGCCGCCGCTTCGTCGACACTCAGGCCGCCGAAGAAGCGCAGCTCCACCAGCCGCGCCTTGCTCGGATCGAACTCGGCAAGACGCTGCAGGGCCTCGTCGACCGCGAGCACACGCTCGTCCGTCGCCGCAGCCGGCAGCTCGGCGGGGTCGACGTCCGCACGCGCAGCGCCGCCGCCCCGCTTCAGCCGCTGCCGCCGCCGCCCATGCTCCACCAGGACGCGGCGCAGCGTCGTGACCGCGGCGGCCAGGAACTCCGGCCCGGTTGCGAACGCCGACTGGGTGCTGCCGAACAACCGCAGGCAGGCCTCGTTCGCCAGCGCGGTGGGCAACAGGGTGTGATCGCGGCGTTCGTTGCGCATCAGGCTGTGCGCCAGCCGTCGGATCTCGTCGTACAACGCGCCCACCGTCGTGCCGTCCGGCAGCGCCTCGGCGTTCTGCAGCATCGGTCGCGCTGGGTCTGTCATCGTCACCGCCGTGCCCGGAGCAACATCGGGGCCACGACGATTCTGCTCGGAACACGAACACCGGTGCAATCCCAGGCGACAGATGCCATGGCATCCCGGCGTCCGGGCAGCAGGAACGCGGCATGGCTACGGTGCGGGTGTCGGACATGCGTCGGCCTTCGTGCGACCATGCGCCGCCTGCTCCGTCCGGCTGCCGCGATTTCCTCGGGGCGGCATCTTTGCCGACCGTGAGCTTCGCCACGCGCAGGATTCCCGGACAGCAGGCCTGGCAGCCCGACGATGGGAAGGCCGCAGTTGCCGACCAGCACAGGGTCATGCCACCGCAACCGACCCACCGGCAGCGTCCCGCATTGGCAACCCGCTCGGGGGAATCCCGGCGGCCTCTTTCGCAAGAATGACGGCAGTCGCCTCGGCACGACGGCGCACTGGCTGGTGAGACGAGTCAACGTCGAGGGGCAGGCTGGCGAGCAAGGACGCCGGCCTGCTCCTCGAGGTTGTTTGCCAACCGCACCGACCGTGGAGCCGAAATGACGCCAGACCCCGCCCGCCGCATGCTGTTCCTGATGACGGTCGCCGCACTCGGTACGGTGCTCGGCGCCCAAGCCCCGTGTGGCACCCCGCATCTCGTCGGGCTGCCGCACCCGACCGCCAGCAGCGGCACGCGGCTGTACGACGTCGCGAGCTTCGGCCCCGACGACGTCTGGGCCGTAGGCACGAGCGGCGGCACGGTGGCGGGACAGTTCGCCGCCTTCAGCTGGACCCTGCACTGGGACGGCACGCGCTTCACCGAAGTGCCCGTGCCGAGCCCCAGCGTGCCGGGCCTGGCACCAGGCTGCAGTCTGGTGGCCGTCGGCGGCGTCGCCAGCAACGATGTCTGGGCAGCCGGCACCTACACGCGTCAGCATCCCAACAACGGCCACATCGGCCCGCAGATCCTGCTGCTGCACTGGGACGGCAGCTCGTGGACGCAGGTGCCCGAGCCGATGCCGCAGTTCACCTACATGGCGTCGTCGAGCGGCTCGCGCATCGAGGACATCGTCGCGTTCGCCAGCAACGACGTCTGGTTCTTCGGCTGGTGGTCGGGCGACCAGTTCACCGTCCCCGGTCCGCTGACGTTGCACTGGAACGGCAGCTCGATGCAGATCGTCGACATCGCGCCGCTGCCCAACTCCAACACGTACTGGGGGTGGCTCGACGTCGACGCGCTGTCGCCCACCGACTTCTGGGGCATCGCTTCGCCCGGCGGCGGCAACTCCGGCCACTACATCGCGCAGTGGAACGGCAGCACGTGGACCCGCCACGCGACGATCCCGACCCAGCCGTTCACCAACTACGACCTGCGCACCATCTGCCCGATCACCGACAGCGACGTCTGGGTCGCCGGCTTCGAAACACCGCTGCTCACCGGCGGCGTCGTGCCGTACGCGATCCACTGGAACGGCAGTTCGTGGACGCGCGTGCCGCTCCACGGCTTCGCCAACGAACTGGTCGCGTTCGCCAGCAACGACGTCTGGGCGTTCGGTACCATGGTCGAACACTGGAACGGCACCAGTTGGACCGTGGTGACGGACTTCGGTGACACGCTGACCTCGGCGCAGGGCCAGGGGGCAACCGCCACCGGCCCGTGTGACATCTGGACCGTCGGCACGCAGTGGGCTTCGCCGAACGGGCCGCCCGTCGTCGCGCTCGCCGCGCACGTCGGCACGACGACCGCCGGCGCGGCAGTGCTGCGCTTGCCGTGCACGACGCCCGCGCTGGCGCAGAGCATCCTGCCGGAGAACACGCCGCGCGTCGGCCAGGCGCTGCGCGTCGTCGTCGACGACCCGATGGGCGTGGCTGGCGTCAGCGGCCCGGCCGCCACCGCCTGGCTGCTGGCGTTCGGCCCCGGCGCGCTGGCGCCGTGCGGCCTGCCGGTGCCCGGCTTCGGCATCGGCGGCGGCAGCCTCGAGGTGCTGCTCGACGCCACGGCGACGATCTTCTCGACCGCGGTGTGGTTCGGCCCGGGCCAACCCGCCGAGCACACCGCCATGGTTCCGAACGACCTGACGATGGTCGGCATGACGTTCTCGTCGCAGGGCGTCTTCGTCACCAACGCCGGCCTGCTGGCGACCTCGGCGATCGACTACGTCGTCGGCCAATGACGCATCCACAGACCCCTCTGCACCCACGACCCATGTACCTACCCGCACTGCGCCGCGACCTGCTGCTCGCGCTCATCCTGTTGCTCACGTTGGCCGCGCACCTGCCCGCCCAGGGCGCCTGGTCGCGCGACTACGACCAACCGGGCTTCGGCACCGCCGGCCGGGTCTTCGCCCTCGGCACCTGGCGCAACGAACTGATCGCCGGCACCTACGCGACGCCATGGCGAGACGGCGACCGGTTGGACCATGTTGCCCGCTACGACGGCGTGCGCTGGCAGGCACTCGGCACCGGCACCAACGGCAAGGTCCGCGCCGCGGTCGAGTTCCAGGGCGACCTCTACGTCGGTGGCCTGTTCAGCAGCGCCGGCGGTGTGCCGGCGGCCGGGGTCGCGCGATGGGATGGAACGCAATGGCACGCCGTCGGCGCCGGGTTGACCGGCGAGGTGTGGACCCTGTGTGTGCACCAGGGCGAGCTGTACGCAGGCGGTGACTTCCTGCAGTCGGGCGGTCAGAGCGTGCCGTGCCTCGCCCGCTGGTCCGGCAGCCAGTGGCTGCCCGTCGGCGGCGGCCTGCAGTGGCTGCTCGGCCAGACTCCCGCCTGTCGCGCGCTGTTGTCGGACGGCCCCGATCTCTACGTCGCCGGTGAATTCGACCGCGCCGGCAGTGTTCCCGCGAGCCACGTCGCACGCTGGGACGGCACCACGTGGCATGCGCTCGGCGGCGGCATCGCCAACTTCGGCTATGCCCTGATCCGGGCATTGGTCAGGCACAACGGCCGCATCTACCTCGGCGGTGCGTTCGGCCAGGCTGGCAGCGTTGCCGCGGACAACATCGCCGCATGGGACGGCAGCGCCTGGTCGGCGGTCGGCGCCGGCGTGCAGGGCACGAGCTACGGCGCCATCGTCGACTCGCTCTGCGTGTGGAACAACGAGCTCTACGTCGGCGGCCACTTCACGACCTCCGGTGCCGACGCGTCGTTCCACAACATCGCCCGCTTCGACGGGGCCCAGCTGCACTCGATCGGCGGCGTCGACAAGGCCGAGGTCAACCCGCCCTCGGTGATCGCGATGACGGTCTGGCACCAGCGGCTCTACTGCGGTGGCGAGTTCCAGGTGGCGGGCCAACCGTTCACGCCCGGCCAGACGATCGGCGTCTACCACATCGCCGCCTACGACGGCGCCGGCTGGAGCCGGGTCGGCGATGGCCTCGGCATGGACGACGAGATCCACGTGCTCGGCCGCTACCAGGGCCAGGCGATCGCCGGCGGCCACTTCTCCATTGCCGGTGGTTCGTTCGCGCCGGGACTGGCGCGGTTCGACGGGGACGACTGGCGGAACTTCGGCACCTTCGACGGCGACGTCGAGGGCCTGACCGAGCACAACGGCGAACTCTGGGTCGCGGGCGAGTTCGGCACCGTGAACGGGATCCAGGCCAATGGCGTCGCCCGCTGGGACGGCAGCCAATGGCACGCGGTCGGCAGCGGACCGGGACCAGCCCGCGCCAACTGCATCGCCAGCTACCAGGGCATGATCCACATCGGTTCCACCGGCAGCCCGAAGCGCTGGAACGGCGTCAGCTGGCAGACCTTCACGCCGGCCATCTACGGTGCGCTGACTGAGATGCACGTGCACCAAGGCGTGCTCTACATGGGCGGCGCCACCCCGTTTCACCCTGGCGCCCCCAACCTGTTCGCCTGGGATGGCACGACCCTGACGGTGCCCGGCGGCGGCGTCAACAACGCCGTCGAGGCGCTCGGCACCTTCGGCAGCGAACTGATCGTGGGTGGCCGTTTCACCATGGCTGGAGGCATGCCTGCCCGCTCCATCGCCCGCTGGAACGGCACCTCGTGGTCGACGTTCGGCATCGGCATCCATGGCAACACGGTGGCGGCGATCACCACGTTCCAGGGCTCGCTGGTAGTCGGTGGCGACTTCCTTCGCTCCCAGGGTGAGAACGCCGACTACCTCGCCCGCTGGACCGGCACTGCCTGGGCGCCCATCGGCGCGGGCGAACCGAACGGGTCGATCCTCGCGCTGCTCGGCGACGACGCCCGCGGCGAACTGCTGGCCGGTGGCTGGTACAGCCGCATCGGCACCCAGGACGCCGGCTACCTCGCCGCCTGGGAACAGACGCCGTTCTGGACCGACGTCGGCCAGGCATTGCCAGGTGCGCAGCGCGCACCACATCTGACCGGCAACGGCCGATTGTCGCCGGGATCGCACATGCGCTGGCGCCTGTCATCGGCGTTGGCGATGTCACTGTCGGTGCTCGTGACCGGCCTGTCGCGCATCGATGTGCCGGTCTTCGGCGGCGTGCTGCTGCCGAACCTCGACATCGTCACGGTGCTCGCCACCGACGACGTCGGCACGGCCACGTTGGAGTTGCCCTGGATCGGCCTGCCTTCCGGGCTCGATGTCTGGACGCAGGCCGGTGTGCTCGACGCGGGTGGGCCACAAGGACTCACCATGAGCAACACCGTGTGGCTGCGGTGCCCGTAGCCCACCGTCACTCCCGGAAGTCGCTGCTGCGGATGCCGTGCTTCTGCATCAGCTTCTGGAACGCGCTGCGCGCCATGCCGGCATCTTCGCTGCAGTGCGTGACGTTGCCCTGGTGCTTCTTCAGCAGACCTTCGAGGTAGCTCCGTTCCATCGCCGCGATGCGGCGCGCCTTCATCTCCTGGAACGTGCCGGTCGGCGAGCCTGCGGCCGCGTTCGCGGGCGCCAGAGCGTCGCCGTCGCACAGCTCGGGCGGCAGGTCGGCGAGCTGCAGCGCCGGTGCATGCCCGAGCGCACAGGCGCGCTCGATCGCGTTGCGCAGCTGCCGCACGTTGCCGGGCCAGTGGTAGGCACGCAGCACCTCACTGGCTTCCGGCGCCACCTGGTCGATGCCGTGCGGCGCCCCGAAGCGCGGCAGGAAGTGCTCGAGCAGCGCATCGACATCCCCATGCCGCTCGCGCAGCGGCGGCACCTCGATGCGCACGACGTCGAGCCGGTAGAACAGGTCGGCTCGGAACCGGCCCTCGTCGACCTCACGCTGCAGGTTGCGGTTCGTGGCCGCGACGATGCGCACGTCGACCGGCAGCTGCTCCTGTCCGCCGACCGGGCGCACCGAGCGCTCCTGGATCGCACGCAGCAGCTTCGGCTGGAACGCCAACGGCAGTTCGCCGACCTCGTCGAAGAACAATGTGCCGCCGTCGGCGACCTGGAACAACCCGAGCTTGTCGCCAGCCGCGCCGGTGAACGCGCCGCGCACATGGCCGAACAGCTCGCTCTCGACCAGTTCGGCGGGGATCGATGCACAATCGACCGGCACGAACGGCTTGCCCTGGCGCGTGCTGGTGTCGTGCAGATGGTGCGCAAGCAGCTCCTTGCCGGTGCCGCTCTCGCCGAGCAGCAGCACCGACGCATCGGTGCGTGCCGCGCGTTCGAGCATCTGCACGACGCCGGCGAACGCGGGCGAACGGTGTATCAGGCGGCGGCCCTCGACGCCCGAACGCAGCCGCTCCTTCAGGCCCTCGTTCTTGTCCTTCATCTGGCGGTGCGCCAGCGCCTTCGCGACCCGCTCCAGCAAGTCCTTCTCGGCGTAGGGCTTCGCCAGGTAGTCGAAGGCGCCCTGCTTGATCGCCGCGACCGCCATCTGCAGATCCGGATACCCGGTCAGCAGCAGCACCTCGACGTCGGGGTCGCGTTGCTTGATCGCCGTCAGCAACTCCATGCCCGAGGTGCGCGGCATGCGCACGTCGCTGACGACGACCGCGAACGGCTCCACCGCCATGCGTTCGAGCGCCTGCGCCGCCGACGTCGCCGTGCGCGCCTCGTAGCCAGCACGCTCGAGGAACCAGGCACACGATTCGGCCAGGTCCTGTTCGTCGTCGACCACCAGCACGCGCGCGGCCGTCACGGGCTCCCCCGCTGCGAACGTTGGCACGCGCGGCAGGTGCCGTGGATGCGCAGGCTGTGGCTCTCGATCCGGAACCCGATGCGCCGCGCGGCAGCGTCCTGGCGGCGCTCCATCTCGTCGTCGCGGAACTCGAAGATGCGCGCACACACCCTGCACACCATGTGGTCGTGATGTGCGTGGCCGAGCACGTGCTCGAACCGCCGGCTGCCGTCACCGGTGTCGAGTCCGGCGACGAAGCCGGCCTGTTCGAGCACCGCCAGCGTGCGGTAGACGGTGGCGCGCGAGACTCTCGGGTCCGTCTTGCGGCATCGCTCGAGCAACTGCTCGGCGGTGAAGTGGTCGTGCGTGCCGAGCGCCATGCGCACGATCAGCGCACGCTGGTTGGTCCAGCGGAAGCCACGCTGGCGCA
>JBGARS010000047.1:0-37918 GCA_044230075.1 Planctomycetota bacterium
GAGGAGGCGACGCGTACGCCGGCTCATTTCGCCCCGAAGACGCGGTCGTAACGGTAGTAGACCTGCAGGCACAGCGTCATGACCGCGGTCGCGTAGACGCGGCCGCCGTCGTCGCCCCATGCGTCGACGTTGTCCCACGAGCCCGCGAAGTTGCCGTCGGTCCGTTGGGTCTTGACGATCGCGTCGACCAACTTCGCGTTCCACTGGTTCCACGCCGCGCCGCCCACCTGGAAGATCGCGAGCGTGCCGTAGTACCAGTAGTAGAAGTCGATCGTGCCCGCGGCGACGTCCCAGCGCGGCAGGCTGCGCCGCAGGCGCTGGCCGGCGGCGAGCATCGACGGGTGCTCCTTGGGGTCCTGGCCGAGGAACACGCGGCAGAACAGGCCGACCGCGGTCAGCGCGTCGGTGCGCTGCGGCGGGAAGCGCTGCGCGTGGTCACCGATCTTGCGCGCGCTCGGCTGGCCGGCGCGCTGGTAGCCGACGTGGCCGTCGGCGGACGTGCACGACTCGAGGAACGTGGTCGCGACTTGCAGCGCGTTGCCATCGACCGTGAGGCCGAAGTGGCGGCCGCTGCAGAGCGCCAGGATGCACCAGCCGGTGATCGACGTGTCGTTGTCGCCGTCGCGCGGCTGGTAGCGCCAGGCGCCGTAGGGGTTGCGGTGCTGCTGCAGGTAGTCGATCCCGCGCTGGGCGACCGGCCGCAGCAGTTCGTAGGCGGACAGGCCGTAGGCCTCGCACATCGCGTAGGCGGCGATCGCGTGGTCGTAGACGAAGTCGCTGGCCGCGGCCGGGCCGAAGCAGCCGTTCTCCTGCTGCTGGCCGCGCAGCCAGGTGGCCGCCGCGCGCACCTGGTCGCGGTAGCGGCCACCACGCAGGGTGTTGCCGTCGCCGAGCAGGGCCAGCAGGGCCAGCCCGGTCACGCCGACGTCGTGCACGGCGTTGCCGGGGCCGTCGCACGGTGTGCCTTCGGTGTCGTGCTTCATGAAGCCGTCGCAGTCCCACTTGCCGTCGGCGTCCTGGTGCTTCACCAGCCAGCCGAGCGCGCGGTCGATCTGCGGTTGCGGCCCGGTGCGGCGGCCGATGCCGTTGCCGCGCCCGTTCGGCAGCCCCGGCACGCCGATCGTGCCGGTGCGGCTGACCTGCATCATGCCGATCAGATTGGTGCCGGCGTCGAGCGGCGGCGCGTCGCTGCTGTCGGTCGCGGGCGGCGTGTCGTCGTCGCTGGCGACCGGTGCGTCGGTCGGCGTGATCGCGGGCAGCGGATCGTCGGGCTGCACCCGCGGCGGTTCGACGGGCGGCGGCAACACCGGCACCTGCTCGAGAGCCATCGGCGCCACGGCGACGGCCGCGGTCTCGACCGCCGCGCGCACGGTCGGCAGCAGCAGCCACAGCAGCAGCAGCAGCAGGAAGTGTCCGAACGCGGACACGAACAGCCACGGCGCGTGCTGCAGTTGTTCGGCCATCGTGTCGTGGAACGACGGCTCGCCGAGGACGTGGGTACGGAGCGGTAGCGCAGAGTGGTTCATGTTCTCCTCGCGGTGGGCGGCGCCGGGAAGCCATGGCGCCGGGGACACCATCACGAACGCTCGGGCAGCCGGTGCGGATCAGTGCGCGGTACGAATGTGCGACGTGCCGACGTGCGGCCGGTACGCGACACGGCCCGCGCCATCACCGGGATGGCGCGGGCCGTGTCGCGGCTTCGCGAGGCAGCGCCTCGCGGCGCTCACCGAACGAGCTTGCTGTAGCGGTAGTAGGCCTCGAGCGTCAGCACCAGGATCGCGGTGCTGTAGACGCGGCCGCCATCCTCACCCCAGACGCCGATCGGGTCCCAGGAGCCGTAGAGGTTCTTCTTGGCCTTGTCGCGCTGCTGGTTCTTGACGACCGAAGTCTCGAGCTTCTTCTGCCAGTCGGTCCACTGCTTGCCGCCCATCTGGAACAGCGCGTAGGTCGCGTAGTACCAGTAGTACATGTCGATCGTGCCGGCCTTCTCGTCCCAGATCGGCGGCTTCTGGCTGATCAGGTTCGCGGCCGCGTTCATGATCGGCTTCTCCTTCGGGTCCTCGCCCATGAAGAAGCGCGCGAACAGACCGACGGCGGTCATCGCCTCGCCCTTCTCGACCGGGAACTTCGTCTTGTGCTCGCCCGGCTTGCGGGAGCTGCGTTCGCCGGCCTTGGTGTAGCCGTGCAGGCCGGTCGGGTCCGAGACCTGGTCCATCCAGATCGCGGCATACTTCAGCGCGTCCTTGTTGATCTGCAGGCCGAAGAACTCGCCCGACTCGTAGGCCATGATGCACCAGCCGGTCACCGACGTGTCGTTGTCGTTGTCGCGCGGCTGGTAGCGCCAGACCGAGTACGGGTTGCGGTGCGACTCCAGGTAGTTGACGCCCTTCTGGGCCGTGGGCTTCAGCAGTTGGTAGTTCGACAGGCCGAACGCCTCGCACATCGCATAGGCGGCGATCGCGTGGTCGTAGATGAAGTCGTGTGACGCGTTGGTGCCGAACAGGCCCTTCTCGTCCTGCTGGCCGCGCAGCCAGTTGACGCCCTTCTTGATCGTCTCGCGGTAGGGGCCCGAGCGCATCGTGCTGCCGTCGCCCAGGAAGGCGAGCAGCGCCAGGCCGGTGATGCCGACGTCGTGCACGGCGTTGCCGGGGCCATCGCAGACCTCGCCCTCGACGTCGTGCTTCATGAAGCCGTCGGTGTCCCACTTGCCGTCGTCGTCCTGGTGGTTCTTCAGCCACTGCAGGCCGGCGTCGATCGCCTCGGCGTAGGACTTGCCGCCACCACGACCGCCCTTGCCACCACCACGGCCGCCGTAGCGGCCACCGGCGCCGCCGCCGAGGCCGACGGCCGAGTTCCATTGGTTGCTGTCGAACGCCGACTCCTTCGACGTGACTTCGCTCTCGACGTTGTCGAAGGCGGTCTCGGTCTCGGTGACCGTCGTCTCGGTGACCACCACCTCGTCGACGACCTCTTCCGGCTTGGTCTCCGGCGGCGGCGGCGGGGGTGGTTCCTCGACCTGGGTATTGTCCTGCGCCTGCATCTCGATCTTCTTCTCGACGACCTTCTTCTCCTCCGCGGGCAGCAGCACCCACAAGAGGAGCAGCGCCACCACGTGCAGCGCGGCCGAGAGTACCAGCCACGGCGCGTGGCGGATCTGTTCCGCCATCAGGTCCTGGAAGCTCTCTTCGTGCTCCCAGACCGGCTGGTGGTGGGAATCAACTTTGATCTTGGTCGGGTCGAGATGGGCCATGACGGCTCCTTGCGGGAACGAGCAGCGGGGCCCCGGCGATCGCCACGATGGCGACCGGTTCGAGGGCCCGGACCGGTGTCGTCGCAGGAAACGGCGGCGACCGCGGTTGGGTTCAATGAGAGGGGCAGCAGAGTAGAGCGGTCCCCACTTGGCCTGGCAACCGCAGGCTCGGCGAAACGGGACGGCGGCGGGCCCTGCCCGCGGGCCTCACCGAGCCCCTTGCGTGCGCCAGACTTCGGTGCGCTGCCGCGCACGTTCCAGGGCCTGCTTGCGGAACTCCTCGATGACGCCGCGGCCGCACATCAGGCGCAACTCGTCCTGCACGTCGAGGTCCTCGAAGCGACCATTGCGCGCGGCCAGGAAGCTGACGACCTTCGCCACCTGCACGCTGCCGGTGCGTTCGATCGGCGTCGACACGATGCCCTGCGGTCCGGCGATCGCCCACTGCGCGAGCTCGGGGATCAGCGAGCTGGCGACGGCATTGGGCGGCGCGATGGCGCCCGGATAGCGCGCTGCCAGCTGACTGCTGGTCAGGTCTTCCTGCTGCCAGGCGGCTGCTGCGGCGGCGGCCTTGGCCGCGGCATCGGGACCCGGGAACACGATCAGGGCGACGAGCGCCTCCGCGGGCCGCACGAAGCGGCTCTTCTCGCGTTCGTAGGTCTCACGCAGCATGCGCGGGGTCAGGAACAGGTTCGACTGCCGCTGCAGCCGCATGTTGACCGAGAACTCCTCGGCGTAGTTGGCCAGCTTGTCGACGCGCTGCTCGTTGACGTAGGTCTGCCAGGTGCGCCCCGCGTTCTGCAGCGCCTGGTTCCAGGCCTGATGGCTGCCGAAGTCGCGGATCTGCTCCTGTTCGTCGCGTTCGAGATCGCGGCGGAAGAAGGTCTCGACCTGTTCCGGCGTGAAGACGCCGAACGTCTTCGCCGCCTGCGCCATGGTGTTGCGGTCGATCAGTTCGTCGAGTTCCTCGCGCGAGACCCGCTCGATGTCCTCCGGCCGCAGGCGGCCGTAGCGGGCCTCCAGAGTGCGCAGGCGACCGTAGGTGTTCGTGCGCAGGGCGCTCCACATGATCGCGCTGTCGTTGACGGTCGCGACGACCGTGTCGACGAGCACGGGCTTGGGTGCCGGTGCCGGCGCGGGAGCATCGGCCTGCGCTGGCAGCGATGCCATGGCGGCCAGGACGGACAGGAGGAAGCGGCGCACTGCCGGAGCATGATGCGAGCCGGGCTGTCGCGTGGCAACCTCGGTCCGGATCCGCGCGCGGCACGGCGTTGCTTTCCGCCTGCCGGCTGCGTCTCCTAACCGGATGCCATCTCGTTCGGGTACTTGCATCGTCGTCGGTGCCTCCTCCGGCATCGGCCTCGCGGTCGCGCGCCGGCTCGCGCTGCAAGGGCGCAAGGTCGCGCTGCTGGCGCGCCGCGAAGGGGAACTGCGGGCGATGGCGGCGAGCATCGACGACGCGCTCGGCAAGCAGCTGGCGTTCCCCTATGTGCACGACGCTGCCGACGCGGACGCTGCCGAACCCCAGTTCGCCCGGATCGAGCAGGACCTCGGCCCCGTCGACGAACTGCACTATGTCGCCGGCGTGATGCCCGAGGTCGCGCCCGACGAGTTCGACCTCACCAAGGACCGGCTGCAGGTCGAAGTGAACCTGCTCGGCTGCATCGCCTGGGGCAACGCGGCTGCGCGGCGCTTTCTCGCCCGCAAGGCCGGCTGCATCGTCGGCGTCAGCTCGGTCGCGCAGGACCGCGGTCGCATCGGCAAGCCGGTCTACCACGCCAGCAAGGCCGGCATGGACACCTACCTCGAGTCGCTGCGCAACCGGCTGTGGCGGCACGGCGTGCGCGTGACCACGATCCGGCCGGGCTTCGTCGAGACGCCGATGACGGCGGGGCTGAAGCTCAAGGGCGCGATCGCCGCCGACAAGGCGGCCGAGCTGATCCTGCGCGCGCGCGACCGGCAGAAGGCGATCGCCTACGTGCCCGGCAAGTGGCGGCTTCCGATGTTCGTGATCCGCAACATCCCTTCGTTCGTGTTCCGCAAGCTGTCGATCTGAGTCCGGACCATGACGACGACGAAGGATCTCGCCTGGCGCGACGAGGACGTGCGCGGTTTCGGCATGACCATCGGCGGCCCCGCGCAGGTGCTGCGGCCGACCTCGGCCGAGCAGATCGCCGCTGCCTTCGCCGAGGTCGCGGCGCTGGGCGGTTCGATTGCGCTGCGTGGCGCCGGTTGCAGCTACGGCGACGCGGCGACCAGCAAGGGCGGGCACGTGCTCGATCTGACGGCGATGAACCGCATCCTCGGCTTCGATGCCGAGACCGGCGTCGCCACCGTCGAGCCCGGGGTCACGGTGCGCGACCTGTGGCGCCACTCGATCCAGTACGGCTACTGGCCGAAGGTCGTCAGCGGCACCATGTTGGTGACGATGGGCGGCGCCGCGGCGATGAACATCCACGGCAAGAACAACTTCGCGCTCGGCTCGTTCGGCGAATGCGTGGAGTCGTTCGACCTGCTGACGCCCGGTGGCGAACAGGTGCACTGCACGCGCGAGAGCCAGCCCGAGCTGTTCCACGCCGCGATCTCCGGCTTCGGCATGCTCGGCTGCTTCACCCGGCTGCAGATCAAGACCAAGCGCGTGCACTCCGGCCGGCTGCGGGTCTGGGGCATCGTCGCGCGCGACCTCGAGCACAACCTGCAGATCCTCGAGGACCTGCGCGGCACCGCCGACTACCTGGTGTCGTGGGTCGACCTGCACGGCAAGGGCGTGGCGCTTGGGCGCGGCCTGATGCACCGCGCCGAGCAGCTCGCTCCCGGCGAGGATCCGCAGGGGCTGCGCTTTTTCGATCCCGTCTTGCAGGACGTGCCGACGACGCTGTTCGGCGTGGTGCCGAAGGGCTGGCTGTGGCCCGGCATGTGGGGCGCGGTGCACCTGAGGCAGGTGGCGCTGGTGAATTGGCTGAAGTTCCGGGCCGGCGCGCGCGAGGAACGCCACTCGCCCTACCTGCAGACGCACGGCGCGTTCCACTTCCTGCTCGACTACGTGCCGCGCTGGCAGTGGATGACGAAGCCGGGCGGCCTGATCCAGTTCCAGCCGTTCGTGCCGTTCCAACACGGCGCCCGGGTGCTGCGGCAGATCATCGAGCGCTGCCAGGCGGCCGGGCACGTGCCCTACCTGGGCGTGCTGAAGCGGCACCGGCCGGACCCGTTCCTGATGACGCATGCCGTCGACGGCTACTCGATGGCGATGGACTTCGCGGTCGGCTCGAGCCGGCGCAAGCGTGAAGCCCTGTGGCGGCTGTGCCAGGAACTGGCCGATGTCGTGCTCGACGCCGGCGGGCGCTTCTACTACGCGAAGGACGCCGTGCTGCTGGAGTCGTCGTTCGCGCGGGTGCACGGCGAGGCGACCGTCGCCCGGTTCCGCGAGCTGAAGCGGCGATTGGACCCCAACCGATTGCTGCAGACCGACTTGTCGCGCCGACTGGGCGTGTAGGCCGCGTTCGCCGGGTATGCCCGCGAAACCACCGCCCTGCCGGTGGCACGGCCGCATCGAGGTCGGCTCCAGCTGTGTGAAGCGCGCGACCGATGAGCCGATCGGATGAAGGGTGTCGTCTTCAGTGAGCTTGTCGACTGGATCGAGCAGCGCTACGGCGTCGAGGTCGTCGACGAGGTGCTGCTCGATGCCGAGCTGCCGCATGGCGGCGCCTACACCACGGCAGGCACCTACGACTGGCGCGAGGTCCACGCGATCGTCACGGCGCTGGCGGAACGCATCGGCAGCACCGCCGACGACGTGCTGCGCAGCTACGGGCGCCACCTGTTCTCGGTCTTCGCCGCCCGCTTCGCCGGCATCGTCGGCCGCGCCACCAACCCGTTCGACTTGCTGGCCGGGATCGGTGCGCACATCGAAGACGAGGTGGTCAAGCTCTACGCCGACTCCGAGCTGCCGCGATTCCGGATCGAGCGCACCGCGAACGGTCTCGTGCTCGACTACGCATCGCAGCGTCCCTTCGCCAGCCTCGCGCACGGCATGATCGAGGGCTGCTTCCTGCATTTCGGCGCGGATGCCGACGTGAAGATGAGCGGTGGCGACAACCGTCGCCGGTTCGAGATCCTCGGCGCAACGGAGGCGACGTGTCCCGCGACTCGCTAGCCGCCTGGCAGCGCAAGGCAGCGCGCGAACGCCGTGCCCGTCGGCAGGCGGAGGACCTGCTGGAGCAGAAGAGCCGCGCGCTCTATGCCGCGGACCGGCGACTCGCCGATGCGAACCAGGAACTCGAGCAGCGTGTCGTCGAACGCACGCGCGAGCTGCTGGCGGCGAAGGAGCAGGCCGAGGAGGCCAACCGCAGGAAGAGCCAGTTCCTGGCCAGCCTCAGCCATGAGATCCGCACCCCGCTCAGCGGTGCGATCGGCTCGCTGGAGCTGCTGCGCGACAGTGGTCTGGAGCCACAGCAGGGCGAACTCGTCGACACGGTGCTGCTGTGCGCCGACACGCTGCTGGAGCTGATCCAGTCCGTGCTCGACACGGCCAAGATCGAAGCCGGCCATCTCGAACTCGCGACCGAGCCCTGCGACCTGCGTCGACTCGTCGCGGATGCGGCCAGCATCTTCCAGGCCCGGGCGGAGCAGCAGGGGGTCGTGCTGGAGACCTCCTTCGGCGGCGACGGCCCGCAGCACGTGCTCGGTGATGCGGTGCGCATCCGCCAGATCCTGCACAACCTGGTCGGCAACGCGGTGAAGTTCACGCCGATGGGACGCATCACGATCGAGCTGGCGACCGCGCGCATCGACGACCGCATCGCGGTGACCTTGCAGGTGGTCGACAGCGGCATCGGCATCGCCGCCGACGACCAGGAGCGCGTCTTCGACGAGTTCCAGCAGATCCAGTCGGCGCAGAAGCGCGCGCACGGTGGCACCGGTCTCGGCCTGTGCATCTCGCGCCGCCTGGCACGACTGATGGGGGGCGACATCACGCTGTCCAGCGAAGTCGGCCACGGCTCGACGTTCACGTTCGCGATGTTGGCGCTGGCGGCGGAGTCGCCGAGCACCGCCGAGACACCGATGATCGACATCGGCGTGCTGCGCGGCTCGCGGGTGCTCGTGGTCGACGACAACGTGCAGAACCGGCTGGTCGCCAGCCGCATGCTGACGCGCTCCGGGTGCCATGTGACGACCGCCGACGGCGGCGAAATGGCGCTGGCGCTGCTCGAGCAGCAGGACTTCGACGTCGTGCTGCTCGACGGCCAGATGCCGGGCATGAACGGCGACCAGGTCGCCCGCCGCATCCGCGCGCCGCGCTCGCCGGTGCGGGATCGCCGGATCCCGATCCTCGGTACCACGGCCGACGTCGTCGCCGAACGCATCGACGCCTACCGCCAGGCCGGCATGGACCTGGTCCTGCCGAAGCCCTTCCGCATGCAGCGGTTGCTGGAGGCGTTGGTCGGCCTGCTGGTGGCGCACCGCGATCGCAGCCGCGGCCGCAAGGCGCAACCTACGCCGCTGGCTTGAGATCCGCGCCGCCGCGCGTATCCTGTCCGGGGTGGGAGGGTCCCGGGTGCCGTGTGGCCTCGGCGCACACCCTGCCCGCTTTTCCCAGGGGCCCAAAGCTTGCCGAATCCTCGCCGAACGCGAAGATCCGGCGGACTGCGGCCCAGAGGGCCCGTCTCAAGTCGAGGCGCTCCTTCGCCGATGCAGCAATGCCGTTGTGCAGTAGCACGACAGCAGGTGCTGCCGGGGTCGTCCCGCGACCCCGCGACCTGACCGACTGGTTTTCCACCAAACACGCGCCGCGAAGGCAACGACCTCGGCGGCGCACGCGAGAACGATCTACGTGAGTTTTGCTTCCCTCGGGCTCAAGGAGCCCATCCTGCGCGGCGTGCGCGCCGCCGGTTACGAAACGCCGACCGACATCCAGGCCCAGGCCATCCCCAAGATCCTCGCCGGCGTCGAGTTGATCGGCCTCGGCCAGACCGGCAGTGGCAAGACGGCGGCATTCGGCCTGCCGATGCTCGACAAGCTGTGCGGCGGCGAGCCCGGCCTGCGCGGCCTGATCGTCGTGCCGACGCGCGAGCTGTGCGTGCAGGTCGCCGAGAACCTGCGCACCTACGCGTCGCAGGCCGGTCTGCACGTGTGCACCGCCTTCGGCGGCGTCGACATGTCGATCCAGGAGTCCGCGTTCAAACGCGGGCTCGACGTCGTGGTCGCGTGCCCCGGCCGCCTGATCGACCACCTCGAACGTCGCAACATCAGCCTCGAGAAGGTGCAGATGGTCGTGCTCGACGAAGCCGATCGCATGCTGGACATGGGCTTCATGCCGCAGATCCGGCGCATCTTCGTCCGCCTGCCGCAGGAGCGGCAGAACCTGCTGTTCTCGGCGACGATGCCGAAGGAGGTCGAGGGCCTGGTCAACGACTTCCTGCCCAACGCCGAACGCGTGCAGATCGGCTCGCGCAGCCAGAGCGCGAAGACCATCACGCACCGGTTCGCGGCCGTCAACGCGCACGACAAGCAGCATGCGCTCGAACGGCTGCTGCAGCAGGAGAGCGGCCGCGTGCTGATCTTCGTCAACAAGAAGATCGGCTGCGAGCGGCTCGGCAACGCGCTGAAGCGCACGGGCCTGCCGGCCGACTCGATCCACGGCGACAAGAGCGCCGAAGCACGCCACTCCTGCCTGCAGGCGTTCTCGCGCGGCAAGACGCGCTTCCTGGTCGCGACCGACGTCGCCGCGCGCGGCATCGACGTCGACGACATCGAGCTGGTGGTCAACTTCGACTTCCCGCTCGGTCTCGAGGACTACGTGCACCGCACCGGCCGCACCGGCCGCGCCGGCAAGACCGGCCGCGCGCTGTCGCTGGTGGCGCCGAGCGAGAAGCGGCTGTTCGCCGCCGTGCAAGCGCACCTGCAAGGCCGCGAAGTGACCGATGCGCCGAAGGCGCCGGGCCGCGGCTACGGCATGCCGAATCGCCGCGAAGGCGGTCGCGACGGTGGAGGCAGCGGTGGCAAGCGCGGCCGCAGTGGTGGTGGTGGTCGCGGCCGCAGTCGCGGTGCGCACGCCACGGCGAGCTAGCCCCCTCAGCCCAGGATCGCGCGCGCCGCGGCCACGGGGTCGCTGGTCTTGACCAGCGAACGGAACACCGCGTCGAGGTGGGTGGCCGCGCCGGCGCCGACCTGGTGGCGCAGTTCCGCGGCCGTGCCGCACGCCAGCAGGCGTCCCTTGTCGAGCACGGCGATGCGGTCGGCGGTCGCCTCGACGACGTCGAGCAGGTGGCTGCAGTGCAGCACCGCGCCGCCGCGCCGCGCAAACTCGCGCATCAGTTCCTTGACCACCAGCGTGGTCGTCACGTCGAGGCCGGTGAGCGGCTCGTCGAAGACCAGCACCGACGGATCGGTCAGCAGCGCGGCCGAGATCGACACCTTCTGCAGCATGCCCTTGCTGAAGCCGACCATCGGTTCGTCGCCGCGCTCGAGCAGGCCGAAGCCGGCCAGCAGGCGTTCGCCGGTGGCGCGGCTCCGCAGGTCGTCGAGATCGAACAGGCGGCCCTTCAGCAGCAGGTACTCCCACGGCGTCAGCGTCTCGTGCAGCCGCGCGACCTCGGGCAGGTAGCCGATGCGCGCGCGGGCGCGCGTGGGTTCGGCCAGCGCATCGATGCCGTCGATGTGCACGCTGCCGGCGTCCGGCCGCAGCAGGCCGACCATGCACTTCACCGCGGTCGACTTGCCGGCGCCGTTGGGACCGAGCAGCGCCAGGATCTCGCCCTTGGCGACCTGCAGGTCGAGATCGTGCAGCGCGACCAGGCTGCCGTAGGCCTTCCGCAGTCCGTGCAGCCGTAGCATCGGCGCATCTTGGCGGACGGCGCTGGTGTGGGCCAGCGGCGTCTTGCCGGCGGCCGAACTGGACGAGACTTGCGCCGCCGGGATCGCAAGGCACGCTGCGCGGCATGAAGTTCCCGCACGCCCTCGCAAGTCTCGTCGCGCTGTTCCTGGCGAACGCCTGCTCGACCACGGCTGCCAGTGACCCGGGCCAATCTGGCAAGCAGGATCCGTCCGCCATCGCCGACACGCGTGCCTGGCTGCGGGAGTTCGGCACCAAGTACGCGTACGACGTCGGCTACATGGAGCAGCTGCTCGACCTGTCGCCGACGGCATACGAGACGTTTGCGGCGGCGATGGGCATGTCGGCGTGCCGCGAACACCTGCCGCTGGACGCGCACTACGTGGCCTGCATCAGCGCGCTGCTCGCCGACGACTGTGGGGCCTGCACGCAGCTCAACCTGCGCATGGCGGTGGAGGCCGGCGTCGACCGCGACATGCTGCGCCAGCTGATGCAGGACCCCGGCAGCCTGCCGCCGGTGTTGCGCCTCGTGCACGAACACGCCACGCAGGTCGTCAAGGGCGGCAATGCCGACGCGGCGCGCATCGCGCAGCTGCGGGCGGCGCTCGGCGACGCCGCGTTCGGGGAACTGACCGTCGACATCATCGGCTCGCGCATCTACCCGGCGCTGCGCCGGGCGCTCGGCGCCGAACGGTCCTGCCCGCCGCCGAGCCTCGATTTCTGAGCCGCGCCGCGGCAGACCTCCCCCCTGCGTGAACCGGGACCGGCGCGGTATCGTTGCCCGGCCCGGATGCGTCCTGCCTGGCTCGTATTGTCGCTGCTTGCGCACGCCGCCGCCGTCGGCGCGGCGGTGGGGTTCGCGGTCCATGCCGGGGTCCGGCGGCCGCCGCCGCCGCCGCGGGTGGAAGTGATGCCCTCGGTCGCCAGCGTGCCGGTGCCGCCGGCGGCGCAGCCGTTGCCGCCGGTGCTGGTGGAGGCTCCGCCGGCCGAGACGCAGCTGCCGGACGTGTTGGTTGCCGAGCCGATCGAGCCACCGACGGTTCGCGTCGGGCCGGGTGTGCCCGTCGCGGCGCCGGTGCCGTCGCTGCAGCGGGTCGTGCCGCGGGCGCCGGAGCGCGCCGAACCGGCCGAGGTGGTGCCCGCGGCGGCCGAGCCATCGGCCACGGTCGAGGCCGTGCGGCGCCCCGACAACGAACCGCCGGTCTATCCCGAACACGAACGGCGGCTCGGCCACGAGGGCGAAGTCGTGCTACTGGTGGCGGTCGATGCGCACGGCGAGGTCGCCGACGTCGAGGTGAAGACGCCGTGTCCCCATGCGGGGCTCAACCGCGAGGCGTTGCGCGCCGTGCGCCGCTGGCGCTTCGAACCGGCGCGCCGTCACGGCCAGCCGGTCGGCAGCGAGACCGAGATCGTGATCGAGTTCCGCCTGCGCGAACGCTGATCGCCGCTCTCAGTGCGCCTTCTTCGGCACCTGGAAGATGTGCACGGCCATGCTGTGCACGGCTTCGGCAGCTTCCATGATCGCTTCCGGCAACGTCGGGTGCGCGTGGATCGTCGACGCGAGGTCGGCGACGGTCGCGCCCATCTCGATCGCCAGCGCGGCCTCGGCGACCAGTTCGGTGACCTCGGGGCCGATCATGTGCACGCCGAGCAGCTTGTCGGTCTTGCTGTCGCCGACGACCTTGACCCAGCCTTCGGTCTCGTTCAGTGACATCGCGCGGCCCGACGCGCCGAATGGGAACTTGCCCTCGATCGGCTCGAAGCCTTGGGCCTTCGCCTCGGCGGCCGACAGGCCGACCGATGCGATCTCGGGATCGGTGAAGATCACCGCCGGGATGCATGCCGGATCGAAGGCCGCGCCCTTGTCGCCAGCGATCGCGGCGGCAGCGACCAGACCCTCGTGCGAACCCTTGTGCGCCAGCATCGGCTGGCCGGCGACGTCGCCGATCGCGTAGACGCCGGGCACGTTCGTCATGCGGCGGTGGTCGACGGTCACGAAGCCGCGCTCGTCGACCTTGATGCCGATCGCCTCGAGGCCGAGCCCCTTGCCGTTCGGCTTGCGACCGACGCACGACAGCACGACATCGCATGCGAACGTCTGCGCCTTGCCGTCGACCTCGGCGGTGACCTCGAGGCCGCCCTTCCCCTTCTTGAAGCCGGTGGCCTTGGTCTTCAGGTGTACGTCGATCTTCTTCTTCTTCAGCGAGCGGCCCATCTCCTTGCTGAGTTCCTCCTCCATGCCGGGCAGCACGCGGTCCATGAACTCGAGCACGCGGATCTCGGTGCCGAGCTTGTGGTAGACGAGACCCAGCTCGAGGCCGATGTAGCCGCCGCCGATGACGATCATGCGCTTCGGCAGCTGTTTCGGCGCCAGCGCGTGCGTCGACGACCAGACGCTGTCGCCGTCGAACGGAAAGCCCGGAATCTCGATCGGCGTGCTGCCGGTCGCGACGACGAGGTTCTTCGCCTCGTAGGTCTTCTTGCCGTCCTTGCCGGTGACCTCGACCTTGTTCTTCGCCACGACGCGCGCGTCGCCGGCGAACGTGTCGACCTTGTGGTTCTTCAGCAGGCCGCTGACGCCGCCGGTGAGCTTGTTGACGATGCCGGCCTTCCAGGCCACCAACGCACCGACGTCGATGCCTTCGAGCTTCGCCTTGATGCCCATCAGGTCGGCGTGCTGGATCTTGTCGACCAGCTTCGCCGCGGCGATCAGCGCCTTGCTGGGGATGCAGCCGACGTTGAGGCAGACGCCGCCGATCGCTTCCTTCTCGACGATGGCGACCTTGAGGCCGAGCTGGGCGCAACGGATGGCGCAGACGTAGCCGGCTGGGCCGGCACCGATCACGAGGACGTCGTAGGTCATGGGGGGGGCGAGCAGGATACGGAACGCCTCGTCCCAGTCCAGGAACGGAGGCCCCGCGTAGCTTCAGAAGCGCAGCACGAGCGCCAGCCCCATGTCGCCGCCGGGCGACACGTCCGATTCGAGGCGCAGCCCGCGCACGCCGAAGATGCCGGGCTGTCCCGGGGCGCCGTAGTGCGCGTCGTAGACGGTGTTGGTCACGAAGATGCCCAGGAACGCGCCGAACGCGACGTCCGACGGCCAGTGGCGGTTGGCCTCGACGCGGTCGATGGCGACGTAGGCGGCCGGCGCGTAGGCGAGGTAGCCGAGGTTGGCTACCCAGCCATCACACGAGTCGGCGATGCGCCGCTGCAGGAACGTCGCCATCGTGAACGCGAACGAGCTGTGACCGGACGGGAACGACGAGTTGCTGTCTTTCGCCGGCCGCTGGCGACCGACGCCCGCCTTGAGCAACTCGGTGATGCCGTCGGTGAGCAGGAACGACTCGACCAGCACCTCCATCGAATGCCCGTCGTCGCCGTGGATCCAGTCGGCGATGCCGAGGCCCGTCGCCAGCACGCCGAGACCGACCGCGGTGCCGTCGCCGTTGTTGGTGCTGCCCTCGGTGATCGCCTGGTTCTCGGTCGCTTCCTCCTGCAGTCGATGGTCCTGGGTCGCGAGCACGGCCGACGCCAGCAGCGGCGTCAACTCGAGCACCAGCTGGTCGGTCTTCTGCGTCTGCGCGACCAGGGCGCTGCCCCAGACGCGCGTGTCGAAGTGGGAGCCGAGCCAGCTGTGGTCGGCGTCGGTCGCGCAACCGGCTCCGAGGCAGCAGAAGACGAGCAGCGAACTGCGCATCGCCGCGATTGTCGCCGGCTCGCGCGCGACCGCCATACGGCGGTCGCGAACCTGCTGCGCGGGGACTGCGCGGAGTCTGCCGTCGCGCTGCGCTTGCATCGCCGGCGCAGACCGCTAGGACTCCGGTGGCCGTGCTGCGCCTCCTCGCCATGCTCGCGTTCGCTGCCGTCGTCGGCGCGCAGATCCCGCTGCCGCAGCGCTACCGCGATGCCGGCGAGCTGCGCTGGGGTTCGGACGCGGAGGGCGGCGCGCCGTTCGTGTTCGTCGACAGTGCGCGGCCCGGCAGCGGCGAGGTCGGCTTCGAGGTGGACCTCGCGCACGAACTCGGCGTCGTGCTCGACGTCGCGTTCCGGCGGGTGCAGGCGCCGTACGAGAGCCTGGTGCAGGTGCTCGACCGCGACGACTGCGATCTGGTGCTGAACGGCTTCGAACCGACGCCGGCGCGGCGCGGCCTGGTGCGCTTCACGCGGCCGTACTACATCTTCCAGCAGCAGTTGTCGATCGGCCCCACGGTCACCGGCGTGCGCGGGCTGCAGGACCTGGTCGGTCGGCGGGTCGGTGTGCTCGGTCAATCGCAAAGCCACCAGCTGCTGGTCGCGCAGCCCGGCATCGACATCGTCGTCTACGAGAGCAGCGTCACTGCCTACGAGGACGTCGTCAACGGCCGCAACACGGCGGCGCTGGCGGACCTGCCGATCGCGCGCGCGTTGCGGCCGTTGTTCCCGCGGCTGGTCGACATCGGCGAGCCGTTCGGCGCCGACTACTACTGCATGGCCGTGCGCCGCGGCGAGCCGGAACTGCAGCGCGCACTCGACGACGCGATCGGCGTGCTGTTGGCGAACGGCACCCTCGAACGCATCTACCGCCGGTGGGACCTGTGGGTGCCGGCGGAGGTGGGGCTCGGCGAGCCCGAGGTCGCGCAGGCGTTCGTGCGGGATGGCGACGACCATGGGGCCGCGGAGCTGCAGTGGAACGTCGTGTTCCGCCTGCTCGGCAAGGGCGCGTTGCGCACGCTCGGCATCTCGGTGGTGTCGTTCGCGCTCGCCGTGCTGCTGGGGCTGGCGATCGCGCTGGTGCGGCTCTACGGGCCGCGGCCGCTGCGGTGGTGCGCCCTGGCCTACGTCGAGCTGCTGCGCGGCACGCCGATCCTCGTGCAGATGCTGCTGCTCTACTACGGGCTCGGCCAGATCGAAGGCCTGCGTTTGGACGCGGTGACCGCCGGCATCCTCGGCCTCGCACTGAACTACGCGGCATTCGAGGCGGAGATCTACCGCGGCGCGCTGTCGGCGATCCCGCGCGGCCAACGGGAAGCGGCCCAGGCGCTCGGCTTCACGGGCGTACAGGCGTTGCGACACGTGATCGTGCCGCAGGCGTTGCGCCTGTCGCTGGCGCCGTCGACCAACGACTTCATCGCACTGTTCAAGGACAGCTCGATCGTGATGGTGATCACGGTCGTCGAACTGACCAAGCAGTACCAGATGCTGGCGAATGCGACCGGGCGCTTCATCGTGCTCGGCTTCGTCACCTCGGGGCTCTACCTGCTGATGAGCCTGCCGCTGGCGTGGCTGGTGCGGCGCTTCGAGCAGCAGCTCGATCGGGACCACGCATGATCCGGCTGCGCGGTGTCACCAAACGCTACGACGGGCGCGTGCTGTTCGCGGGCATCGACCTCGATCTCGTGCCGGGCCGCACGACAGTGGTCACCGGCCCGAGCGGCTGCGGCAAGAGCACGCTGCTGCGCCTCTGCAACCAGCTCGAACGTCACGACGAGGGCTCGGTGGGCCTGTCGCCGATCGAGATCCCGGCCGGGTTGGCGGCGGCGGAATGGCAGCGGCGCGCAGCGGCGTTGCGGCGGCGCACCGGCATGGTGTTCCAGGGCTACCACCTGTTCCCGCATCTGTGCGTGCTCGACAACGTGACGCTGGCGCCGCGCATCGTGCAGGGTGTCGCGCGGGCGGCGGCCGAGGTGAAGGCGCGGCAGCTGCTCGAGCTGGTCGGCATGGCCGCGGCCTCCGATCGCTTCCCGGCGCGTCTGTCGGGCGGCGAGTCGCAGCGGGTGGCGATCGCGCGCGCGTTGGCGACCGAGCCCGAAGTGCTGTTGCTGGACGAGCCGACCTCGGCGCTGGACCCGGCCAGCACGAAGGACGTCGTCGCCGTGATCTCGGACCTGCGGCGGCGCGGCGTCACGCAGATGCTGGTCACGCACGCACCGGAGCTGGCGAAGTTGCTCGCCGACGAGCTCGTGCAGCTCGGCTAGTCGGCCCGGGGCATCAGGCGTGCGGCCTTGCCGATCAGGTAGTGCCGCTCGGCAGCGTTGGCCGTGCCCGCGGCCGCGGCGCGGTAGTGGCGGATCGCGGCGGCGTGGTCGCCGAGCCGTTCGTGCAGGTGCGCCCGCACCGCGTCGAGGCGGTAGTGGTCGGCGACGCGGCGGTCCTGGTCCAGTTCGGCACAGAGTTCGAGGCCGCGGGCGGGGCCGTGCACCATCGCCGCGGCGACGGCGCGGTTCAGCGCCACCATCGGGTTGTCGGTGATGCGCAGCAACACGTCGTAGAGGGCGAGGATCTGCGGCCAGTCGGTCGCCGCGAAGTCCGCGGCCTCGCCGTGCAGCGAGGCGATCGCCGCCTGCAGCTGGTAGCTGCCGATGGCGCCGCCCTGGAACGCCGCAGTCACCAACGCCGTGCCCGCGGTGATCGCCGCGCGATCCCAGCGCGAACGGTCCTGCTCGTGCAGCGGGATCAGTTCGCCGTCGGCGCCGGTGCGTGCGTGACGACGCGCATCGCTGAGCAGCAGCAGCGCCAGCAGGCCCGCGGCTTCGGCATGCTCGGGCCAGGCAGCGTGCACGAGACGCGCCAGCCGGATCGCCTCGGTGGCGAACTCGACCTGCATCAGGTCCTCGCCCGAGCTGCTCGTGTGCCCCTCGTGGAACAGCAGGTAGAGCGTGTGCAGCACCGCGGCGAGGCGAACCTCGCGTTCTGGACCATCGGGCATGGCGAACGGCACGCCGGAGTCGCGGATCGTCTGCTTGGCGCGGCCGATGCGCTGCGCCATCGTCGCCTCCGGCACCAGGAACGCGCGCGCGATCGCCGCGGTGGTCAGGCCGGCGACGGCGCGCAGCGTCAGCGCGATCGCCGACGGCGGCGACAGCGACGGGTGGCAGCAGGTGAACAGCAGCACCAGCGTGTCGTCATCGATGCCATCGTCGAAGTCGTCGTCCGGCGGCGGGTGGTTCGCGATCTGGTCGGCGGCGGCGGCGAGTTCGCGGCGGCGGCGCGCGGTCTCGGCGTCCTGCGCGTCGGCCAGCCGGCGGCAGGCGACGTGGAACAACCAGCCGCCGGGGTTCTGCGGCACGCCGCGCTGTGGCCAATCGGTGGCGGCGGCGAGCAGCGCGTCCTGCACCGCGTCCTCGGCGGCGGCGAAGTCGCCGCAGCGGCGGGCGACGGCGCCGAGCACGCGCGGCGTCAGCTCGCGCAGGTGCTGCTCGCCGCCGGGCTCGTCGCCGCCAGCCGCCATCGTCAAACCTGCGGTGCTTGGCCGACGGCGCGGACCTCGATCGGGATCTGGAACGGCACGCCGCCCTTGCCGGGCGCCGTCGACGCCTTCGCCGCGATCGCGATCGCCCGTTCCGGTGCGGCAACGTCGACGATCCAGAAGCCGGCGAGGAACTCCTTCGTCTCGGCGAACGGACCGTCGGTGATCACCGGCGCGTCGGCGCGTTCGGCACGCACGATCCTCGCGTTCTGCGGCATGTCGAGGCCTTCGGCCACGACCAACTCGCCGCGCGCGGCCAGCTCCTTGTTGAGTGCGTGCATGAACTCGATGTGGGCCTTGAAGTCGGTCGGTGACCAGGACCCGAGCGCTTCGTAGTCGCTCTGTCGGCACTGCATGATCAGCATGAACTTCATCGTCGTCGCTCCTCGGGGTTGGTCACTTGCCATCGAAGGCGCACTGCAGCGTCGCCAGGTCGAGCTTCCGCATCTTCATCATGGCTGCGCCGACGCGCGCGCCCTTGGCCGGGTCCGCCAGCATCGCGCCGAGGGAGCCCGGCACGAGTTGCCACGACAGACCGTACTTGTCCTTCAGCCAGCCGCACTGGCTCTCTTCGCCGCCGTCCGCAGTGAGCTTGGCCCACAGCCGATCGATCTCCTGCTGGTCCTGGCAATCGACCATCAGCGAGATCGCCTCGGTGAAGTGGAACATCGGGCCGCCGTTCAGCGCGAGGAACTCCTGGCCGGCGAGCCGGAACCTCGCCGTCATCAACGTGCCCTTCGGCACCGGGCCGCCCTCGCCCCAGCGCGTCTCTTCGAGCACCTTTCCGTCGGGGAACAGCGACGTGTAGAAGCGCACGGCTTCTTCGGCGTCGTCGTCGTACCAGAGGAACGTGGTGATCTTCTGCCTGGTTGCCATGGTCGGTTGCTTCGGGTCCTGTGGGGTGGTCGGGGCGGGAAAGGCTGGCGCCAGCGCGATGCCGGTGCAGACCAGTACGAGGGAGATCAGCAGGTGGTTCATGACGGGGAGTCGGAGCCGACGGCGCAGGTTCGACATCGACCTGCAGATTTCTGCGGCGTGGCCGGTCAGCGTTCGTACTCGGCCAGCACCGTGAAGGCCGCGACGGCCGGCGTGAAGAAGCGGGCCTTGGCGGCGGCGTAGTCCGGATGGGCGAAGAATGCGTCCTTCCGGGCGCGGTCGGGGAAAGCGATCACGAACAGGCGGGTGATCGGGTGCCCAACCGGCGATCGCAGCACTTCGGCGACGCGGAAGTCGGCGCGGAAGTCGCCGCCGTGCGCTCGCAGGATGGGCGTCATCGCTTCGCGGTAGCGGGTGTAGGAGACGTCGTCGGTGACGTGCATGCCGACCAGGTTCTCGAGCGTCATGCCGCGAGAATACTCGGGGGTCGTCGACGCTGGCGAGCCCTCGCCCGCCACCGCTACCCTTCGCCCATGCGCCACTTCCTCGTCGTCCTCGCCGCCGCCGTGACCGCTGGGCTCGCGGTGTTCTTCATCTTCAACGTGCTCAACGCGATCGGTGTGATGGGCGGCAACGTCGTCATCTCGATGGATGTGTTCGTCGCCTTCATCGCCGCGCTGACGTTCGCCACGGGCGGACTGACGCTGCTCTACCGCCGCCTGCTGGTCCGCAGTGAGCGTCGGCTGCTGCAGCAACTCGCCGACCGCGTCGCGAGGCTCGAAGCCGGTAACCCGCCCGCCTGAGCTGCTACAGCGGGAACGCGCCTTCGTTGACGCCGCGCCCTTCGAGCGCGAGCACTTCGGCGAGTTGTTCCTTCAGCTGCGGCGTCACGTGTTCGTAGACGTCGGTGACCAGCGTCTCGTCGGCCGGCGGCGCGTTCTGTTCGGCGGCGGCGATCGCGTCGTTGACGCGCTGCGCGATGCCGTCCTTGAACGCCGCCTCCTTCTTGTCGTCCCAGAGGCCGCGCCTGGTCAGGTAGGCGCGGAAGCGGTCGACGGGGTCCTTCTTCTCCCACGCCTTGACCTCGGCCTCGTCGCGGTAGCGCGTCGGGTCGTCGCTGCTGCTGTGGCCGAGGCGTCGGTAGGTGACGGCCTCGATGAACGTCGGCCCGTCGCCTTTGCGCGCGCGTTCGGCGGCGGCCTTGGTCACCGAGTAGACCGCGAGCACGTCGTTGCCGTCGACGCGCACGTAGGGGATGCCGTAGGCCTTGCCCTTCTGCGCCAGCGTCTCCGACGCGCTCTGCTTGCTGATCGGCACGGAGATCGCCCACTGGTTGTTCTGGCAGAACAACACGCACGGGCTCCGGTAGACGGCGGCGAAGTTCATGCCGGCGTGGAAGTCGTTGGCGCTGGTGGCGCCGTCGCCCATGTAGCCGAGCACGACGACGTCGTCGCCGCGGATGCGCGCCGCCATCGCCGCGCCGACCGCGTGGCTGATCTGCGTGCCGATCACCGACGACATGCCGTAGTAGTTGCCTTGCTTGAAGGTGTAGTGGCACGGCATCTGGCGGCCCTTGCAGCGGTCGGCGCCGTTGCCGATCAGCTGGTTGATGGCCTCCGTCAGCGACAGGCCGCGCATCATCGCTGCGGCACCTTCGCGCAGCGCCGGGAAGATCCAGTCGCGCGGCTCCAGCGCGGCGATCGAGCCGACGGTCGCCGCTTCCTGGCCCAGGATCGGGCCGTAGAAGCCGATGCGGCCCTGGCGCTGCAGCATCAGCATGCGGCGGTCGAACTCCCGCACCTGCACCATCTGTTCGTACAGGAACAGCAGGGTGTCCTCGGCGAGGCCTGGGTCCTTGCCGCGCGCGACGGTGCCGTCGTCTTCGAGCAGGCGCACGAGGCCGGCCGACGACGGCATCGCCGGCGCGGCGGGCTTCGGTGCGACCTTGGCCTTGGCCGCCGGCTTCGCCTTGCTCACCGGCTGCGACCTGGCCACTGATTTGCCCTTCGGCCGACCCTTCGCTTGCTTCGCCACGCGGCTCACGCGAGCAGCAGCCGGTACGGCTGTTCGAGGCATTCCTTGATCACGTTCATCCAACGTGCGCCGGTGGCGCCGTCGACGAGGCGATGGTCGATCGAGACCGACAGGTACATCTTCTTGCCGACGACGATCGCGCCGTCGCGCACGACCGGCGTGTCCTTGATCGCGTGCACGCCGAGGATCGCGACCTCGGGGAAGTTGATCACGGGCGTCGCGAACAGGCCGCCGATGTTGCCGGCGTTGGTGATCGTGAACGTGCCGCCGGTCAGGTCGTCGACCGTGACCTTGCCCTCGCGCGTGCGCGCGGCGAGCTCCTGCAGGTCCTTCGCCAGCTGGCCGACCGACTTCTGGTCGACGTCCTTGATCACCGGCACGATGAGGCCGTTGTCGGTGTCGGTCGCGATGCCGAAGTTGTAGTAGTGCTTGATGACCAGCTCGTTGGTCGTCTCGTCGAGCGAGCTGTTCATCGCCGGGAACGCGCGCATCGCCTGCACGATCGCCTTCATGATGAACGGCAGGTAGGTGACGTTGACGCCCTGGTCGGCGAACGCCTTCTTCGCGTCGGTTCGGATCTTCGCCAACTCCGTGACGTCGATGTCGTCGACGTAGGTGAAGTGCGTCGCGGTGAACTTCGACCGCGTCATCGCCTCGGCGATCTTGCGGCGCAGGCCGCGGAACGGCACGCGCTCCTCGCTGCGGCCGGCCGGTGCCGGCGGGATCGCGATCGGTGGAAAGCGCGGGCCGCCACCGCCGCCGGTGGCACCTGCCGCGCCCTTGCCGGCGACCGCGGCGCCGCTACCGGCGGCGGCGAGGTCGTCGTTGGTGACGCGGCCGCGCGGGCCGGTCGCGGCGATGGCCGCCAGATCGATGCCGAGTTCGCGCGCGCGCCGGCGCGTGGCCGGCGCCGCGAGCACCTTGCCCGGGCTGCTCTGCACGAACGCCTTCGCTGCGGGTGCCGCCGCCGCCAGCACGGGCGCGGGAACCGGAGCCTTGGCCGGCACCGCAGCCGGGATCACAGCCGGCTTGGCGGCAGGGGCTGGTGCGGGGGCTGGTGCCGGCGTTGCCTTCGCGGGCGCGGGCGCAGCGGCGGGCGCAGCGGCTTCGCCACCGGCGGCGCCGGCGTCGATCACCGCGATCACCGAGCCGACCGGCACGACGTCACCTTCCTTGCACCGCAGTTCCTTGATGACGCCCGTGAACGGCACCGTGATCGTCACGGTGGCCTTGTCGGTCATCACCTCGACGAACTCGTCCTCTTCCTTCACGGCCTGACCGGCCTTGACCTTCCAGCTGACGATCTCGCCCTCGGCGATGCCTTCACCGATGTCGGGCAGTTTGAATTCCTTGAGAGCCATGTGCGTGGGTTCCTGGATGCGTGGGGTGGTGCGGGTGCGTCAGTGCGTTCGCGCGACCGCGGTCTCCGACCGCGGTCGGCTCACCAGACGAAGGTCTTCTCGATGCCGGCGAGCACGCGCTTGCCGTCGGGCATGTAGAGGTGTTCGAGCGTGTACGGGAACGGCGTGTCGAAGCCGGCGACGCGCACGATCGGACCCTCGAGGTACTCGATGCACTTCTCGCCGAGGATCGCCGACAGCTCGGCGCCGTAGCCGCAGGTCTTGGGCGCCTCGTAGACGACCACGCAGCGGCCGGTCTTCTTGACCGACGCGATCACGGTCGCCTCGTCGAGCGGCACCAGCGTGCGCAGGTCGACGATCTCGACACTGCGGCCGGCGGCCTCGGCTTCCTTGGCGGCTGCCTCGCAGACCGGCACCATCGCGCCGTAGCAGAGGATCGTCACGTCGGTGCCTTCGCGGGCGATGCGCGCCTTGCCGATCGGCACCACGTGCTCGCCGAGCGGCACCTCACCTTTCGCATGGCGGTAGAGCGCCTTCGGCTCGAGGAACATCACCGGGTCCTCGTCGCGGATCGACGCGATCAGCAGGCCCTTGGCGTCGGCCGGCGTGCTCGGGATCACGACCTTGAGCCCCGGCGTGTGGCAGAAGTACGCCTCGCTCGACTGGCTGTGGTAGTGGCCGCCGCGGATGCCGCCGCCGTACGGCGAGCGGATCACCATCGGGCAGGTGTACTCGCCGCCGCTGCGGTAGCGCATCTTCGCGGCCTCGCTGACGATCTGGTCGAACGCCGGGTAGATGAAGTCGAGGAACTGGATCTCGGCGATCGGCCGCATGCCGTAGACCGCCATGCCGACGCCGGCGCCGACGATGCCGCACTCCGACAGGGGCGTGTCGAAGCAGCGCTTCTCGCCGAACTCGTCGAACAAGCCCATCGTCGCGCCGAACACGCCGCCCTTCTTGCCGACGTCCTCGCCGAACACGACCACGCGGTCGTCGTTCTGCATCTCGGTGCGCATCGCGTCGGTGATCGCCTCGAGCAGCGTCATCACCTTGGTGCCCGACTTCGGGGCGCTCTTCTTGGTTCCGGTTGCGGTCATGTCAGTGGTCTCGTGTGCGGTGGCCGTCAGGTGGAGCGGTCGGAGGTGCCGTTACAGCGGGAAGTGGCCGACTGCGGCGCCGACGCCGCCCTTCTCCATCAGGTCGTGCAGCTGCTGACGCTGCTCCTTGAGCTGCGGCGTCAGGTTCATGTAGACGTCGTCGAACATCGTCTCGGGCCCGGGATTCTTGCGCGCCTCGGCGGTCTTCACGGCCTCGGCGATCGCGGCCTTGGCGCCGTCGATGCACTCCTGCTCGAAGCTCTCGCTCCAGAGCTTCTTGTGCTTCAGGTACTGCTGGAAGCGCGCGATCGGGTCCTTCTTCTTCCAGGCCTCGAACTCCTTGTTGTCGCGGTAGCGGGCGGCGTCGTCGGAGCTGCTGTGCGAGGCGATGCGGTAGGTGACGGTCTCGACCAGGGTCGGGCCCTCGCCCTTGCGCGCGCGATCGACCGCTTCCTTGCAGACCCGGTAGACGGCGAGGATGTCGTTGCCGTCGACGCGCACGCCGGGCATGCCGTAGGCCTCGGCCTTGATCGCCATCGATTCGCTGGCGGTCTGCTTGCCGCTCGGCACCGAGATCGCCCAGCCGTTGTTCTCGCAGACGAATACGACCGGCGCCTTGTAGACGGCGGCGAAGTTGAGGCCGGTGTGGAAGTCGTTGCTGCTGGTGCCGCCGTCGCCGCAGAACGTCATGAACACCGTGTCGTCGCCGCGGATGCGCGCTGCCATGCCGGCGCCGGCCGCATGCGTCAGCTGGGTGCCGATCGGCGAACTGATCGAGACGAAGTTCGCCTGGCGGAAGCTGTAGTGCACCGGCATCTGTCGGCCCTTGCTGGTGTCGCCGTCGTTGCCGAACCACTCGCTGACGACCAGGTCCAGCGGCACGTCGCGCAGCAGCAGGATGCCGGGCTGGCGATAGGCCGGGAACAGCCAGTCGCTGTCCTTCAGCGCGTAGGCGGCGCCGAGGTGCGACGCCTCCTGGCCGGTCGACTGCAGGTAGAAGCCGATGCGGCCCTGTCGCTGCAGCGCGAGACCGCGGTCGTCGAGCGCGCGCGTCGCGACCATCAGGCGGTAGAGCTTCTGCAGCTCCTTCGGCGGCAGGTTCGGGTCCTTGCCCTTCTGGGCCTTGCCGTCCTTGTCGAGGATCGAGAGCAGTTCGAGGCTCATGCGGATTCGTTCTCCTTTCTGGCGCGGGCGGCGTCGATGGCGCGGCGCTGCCGCAGCATGCCGGCGATGTAGTACTCGGCGGCCTTGTAGCTCGAGCGGACCAGCGGCCCGGCGGCCACGTAGAGGAAGCCCTTCTTCAGCGCGCGCTGCTCGAGCGCCTTGAAGCGCGCCGGCGTCACGTGCTCCATGACGGGCAGGTGCTTCAGTGTCGGCCGCAGGTACTGGCCGAACGTCACCACGTCGACAGAGAACTCGCGCAGGTCGTCCATCGCCTGTTCGACCTCGCGTTCGCTCTCGCCGAGGCCGAGCATCAGCGACGACTTGGTGACGATGTCGGGGCGCAGGCGCTTGGCGGTGCGCAGCGTCTGCAGCGAACCGACGTAGCTGCAGCGGTGGTCGCGCACGCGCGGCGTCAGGCGCAGCACGGTTTCGACGTTGTGGGCGTAGACGTCGGGCTGGCCGGCGAGCACGGCTTCGATCTGCGCCGCGGTCGTCTTCGCATCGGCGGCGAGGAAGTCGCCGACCAGCGCCTCGACCAGCATGTCGGGGTTGCGGCGCTTGATCGCCTGCACGGTCGCGGCGACGTGGCCGGCACCGCCGTCGGGCAGGTCGTCGCGGTCGACCATGGTCAGCACGACGTACTTCAGGCCCATCGCGACGCAGGCCTCGGCGACCTTCTCCGGCTCGTCCGGGTCGACCGGTGTGCCCTTGCTGTGCGTCTTCACGGCGCAGAACCGGCAGCCGCGGGTGCAGGTGTCGCCGAGCACCATGAAGGTCGCCGTGCCCGAGGCCCAGCACTCACCCAGGTTCGGGCAGCGGGCCTCTTCGCAGACCGTGTGCAGCTGGCGGTCGCGCAGCACCTTCTCGAGCCCGGCCACTTTGGGGCCGGCCGGGATCGGGACCTTCAGCCAAGCGGGCTTGGGGCCGGGGGTGATGCGTTGCGTGGACACGGAGCGTGAGGCGCAGGGCCGTCGAGGAGGCGGGAAGATAGGGATGGGGCCGTCCGTTCGCCAGTTGCATACCGGCGGGTATGCAATGCCCCAAGAACGCGGCCGTCACTCCGGGAGGAGGGACGGCCGGGTGTGGGCTGCGAACCGGGTGGCCGGGTCGCAACCGGTCAGTCCGACATCAATTGCCGATCGTGATCTGCAGCGCGCCGGTGGTGCCGACGGGCAGCCCGAAGCTGCTGTAGAAGCCGGTGAAGTCGAACACCGCGTTCTGCACGGCGATCTGCAGGCCCCACAGCGAGCTGTCGGCGGGCGCCAGCGACACCGGGATCACGGCCGAGCCGGTCGCGTCGGTCAGGCCGGTCAGCAGGATGTCCGGGAACGCGAACAACAGCGCGCAGGCCGGTGCGTCCGGGATCGGGAAGCCGCCCGGGATCAGGAACGGCTGCGGGACGCCGATCGCGGTCGCCCAGAAGGTGACACCGGGGCCGGGGCCGACGATGTCCGGCGCGTTGCCGACGGTCAGCGCGAAGTTGGCGTTGCCGGAGACCGGCGCGCCGCCCGTGGTGCCGATCGTCGGCACGCCGATCGAGGTCGGGCAGTCCGAGCCGCCCGGGGTGATGCTGTAGGGCGTGCGCACGAAGCGAACGCCGCGGAAGGCGGTGTTCGTCCCCGCCGTGGCGAGTGTCGTGAAGGCCGAGCCGGCGCCGGTGTCCAGCACCGAGACGAGCTGGTTGGCTGAGGACTGGGTGGTTGTGGCGTAGAGCGTGGTGCCCGACAGGTCGGTGATGCCGCTGAGACCGCGGCAGCCGACGTTCGCGGCGGTGGCGAGGGTGTATTGCAGCGTCCACGTGCCGGCGCTCTCGGTCCACTTCTGGATGCCGCCGTTGCCGTTGGTACGATCGTCCGTCACGTAAAGCGTCTGGGCGTCGGCGAAGTAGAAGTCGTACGGGCTCGGCGTGGCCGGCAGCGACGGGAAGCCCGTCAGCAACGTGGCGGTCTGGCCCGAGGTCGTTGGCAGTCCGGTGCCGACGGTGTTGACGCCGATGAACCCGGCGGAGCCCGTCGACGCGTACAGCTGGCCGTCGACGATGGCGGCGACGCGGCCATTCGTCAGGGCCGCGGGAACCTGGATCGACGTCGTCGCGCCGAGCGCGGCGACATAGGTCATGCCGCGGTTGGTACCCGCCAGGGTGCTGCCGGCGCCGCTGGTCCAGAAGCTGTTGCCATCGACGCTGACCGCGCTGCGGATGCTGCCCGCGTTGTGTGCGTCGGTGAGGGCCGTCGAGGAGTCGATCGTGCCGTTGAGCGCGATGCGGGCGATGACACGATTGACGGTGGCGCTGGCCGTGCCGTTCACAGAAGCAGTGCCGGTGCCGACACCGTAGCCGACCGCGAGCAGGTAGTTGCCGTCGACTGTTTGCGTGATGAAGCCCTCCGACGTGGCGCTGCCCGAGATGGTGACCGGCAGGTTGGCACCTGCGGCGACGGTGGGCAATGCGATCGTCTGCACCGCTGTGCCGCCGACCGTGAACTCTTCGACGAACTGGGCTGCGGATAGGCCGCTGAGCGCCGCGGCGCCATCACCGGCGCGCACGACGATCAGGTTGCCGGGGGTGATCTGCGCGATCGCAGGCGGAGTGAGGAAGGCGAGCAGTGCGAGCGTCGCGAGGGAGAGACGGTGTGGACTCATGTTGGTTTTTCTGGTGGTGTAGGAAGCGAGAGACGGAGCGAGGATGCAGGCCGCGCGGGGTCGCCGCACGGCTGTTCTTGTGAATCCTCGGTAATGCCAAGTGTGCGGAGCAGGCGCCCTCGCCGGCGCCTTCGTGCCGCCGGACGCTTGGTGCAAGGTCGCAGTGTCGATGGCTGCGTGAGCGGGGCGCCAAGACGCGGTGAACTGTGGACCGATGCGGCGTCCCGCAATCAGCGGCGCGGACACTTGGCAATCAGCGATCAGTCCTGCGGCGGCGGCTCGATGCCGAGCTTCTCGCGCAATCCGTCCATGAACGTCGGGTCCTTCACCAGGTCCTGCATCAGCTGCTCGAACGTCATGCCGAGCCAGCGCGCGCAGCGGTCCAGCATGTACGACACCGGACTGTGCGGCTCGGTCTGGCGCAAGTAGCGGGCGACGGCCTGCAGCGTGCGCATCGCGTCGTCGCGCGAGCCGATCGAACCCGGTGCGCTGACCGAGCCGCCGCGTCCACCAGCCGAAGCACCCGAGGCCGTCATGCCGCCGCCAGTGTCGCCGCCGTCGCCGCCCGTGGCCAGGCCCCCGCCGCTCGGCGCGCGCATCTCCTGGGCCAGCTGCTCGAGCAGCGCGTCGAGCTTGCCGAAACTCGGCGCCACATCGGCCGCGAACAGCTGCTCGCACTGTGTCTGCAGGTCCTGCAGCCGTTGCCGGCAGCGGTCGGCCAGCGCCGCCGTCGCCTCGAGCCGGTCCGGGTGCGCGCGGCCGACCGCGGCGCTCCACGCTTCGGGCGTCAGGATGCGCGCCTCGATCAGCCGTTCGTATTCGGACGGGTTCTCCTGGTAGGCGCGCTGCACGCGGCGGGCATCGAGCAGGTCGCCGAACGTCAGGACGCGGCCGTCGTCGCCGATCGCCTCGACCGGCACCGTGCGCAGTGCGTTCTGCAGATCGTTGGTGCCGCCGAGCCAGGTCAGCCACTTCGTGCGCAGCTCCGGCATCATCTCCGGATCGTCGGTCGACGGCGCACCGGGATGCAGGCCGGGCCAGAAGTTGGCGAGCAGGCCGTGCACGAGCTCGAGCCCCTGGTCGAGGCCGCCGAGGCCGTCGAGCCGGATCAGCGCCTCGGTCAGGTAGGCGGCGGCTTCGAGGTCCTTGCTGGTGCGTTGCAGCAGCGTCTTGCAGCCGTCGGCCACCGCCTGCCAGTTGATCTTGCGCGGCTCGGTGCCGGCCGGCAGCGCCAGCGGATCCTCCTGGAAGCGCTCCTTCTTCACCTTGTCCAGCGGGTGGTCGTTCAGCTGGGCCCGGCGCAGCTCGATGCCGGTCGGTTGGTCCGCTGAGATCGGTTGGAGCAGGGCGGCGACATCGATCATGCCGACCTTGTATCCCATCCTGCAGGCTCGGGAAACGACGCCCCGGCATGGACACGGCCGGGGGTCGGCGTATCGTTCCGGAGGCCGTGCGCCCGTGCGCGCTGGCCCGTCCCGCCGTCTGCAACGCAGGAGTACAGCCATGTCGGAGAGCGTCCAGAAGAAGAAAGAGCGCGTTCGTCCCCCGCGAGTCCACCTGACGTGCGAGGTCGAGACCAACGGCGCCATGGTGCTCAAGGAGCTGCCGTTCGTGTCGAGCGTGCTGGCCGACCTGGCCGGCGACAAGAAGCGCGACAAGAAGCTGAAGGACCGCGAGTTCGTGACGGTCGACCGCGACAACTTCGACAGCGTGCTGGCCGGCATCGCGCCCGAGCTGAAGTTCCGCGCCGACAACACGCTCGCCGGCGACGGCTCGGAGCTGGCGGTGGAGTTGAAGTTCGGTTCGCTCAAGGACTTCAGCCCCGAGCAGGTCGCCGCGCAGATCCCCGCCCTGAAGGCGCTGCTGGCGACGCGCGAGAAGCTGGTCGACCTGAAGAGCCGCGCCGACGGCAACGACCGCCTCGAAGAACTGCTGAACGAACTGCTCGCCAACGAAGACCTGCGCAAGAAGGCCGGGGGTGCGCTCGGCGGTGGGGATGGCGCGGGTGGTGGTGGCGGCGGTGACGCTCCGGCTCCGTGAGGAGTCGGGCGACGCAGGTTCGGCAGTGAGATTCGGCCGGTGCGAACTGGCCAGTGAGATTCGGCCAGTGACGTCCACACAGAGGGTCGCGAAGCGATGAGCAAGAACCAGAAGAAGCAGGCGCCGATCGCCGAGTTCGTCAACCTCGAGGCGCAGGACCTCGTGTCCGAGATGCTGGGCACCGCGCGCCCACGCGACGATGCGGCCAAGGACCGCGTCAAGGAGCTGCTCGACGAGTACGTGAAGCAGCTCTCGTCCGGCATGACGGTGCGCAAGGGTTTCACGCGCACCATCAACGAGCACATCGCCGCGATCGACGAGAAGCTGAGCAAGCAGCTCAGCGCGGTCATGCACAGCGAGCCGTTCCAGCGGCTGGAGGCGTCGTGGCGCAGCCTGCACCGCTTCGTGATGAGCACCGAGACCGGCGAGAGCCAGAAGATCCAGGTGCTCGACTGCGGCAAGCGCGAGCTGCTGCTCGACTTCCAGGCCGCGGCGGAGTTCACCGAGAGCGCGCTCTGGAAGAAGATCTACCAGGGCGGCTTCGGCCTCGCCGGCGCGGATCCGACCGGCATGCTGGTCGGCGACTTCGAGTTCGACAAGGGCCCGATGGACATCGAGCTGTTGACGCACCTGTCGCAGATCGCGTCGGGTGCGCACGCGCCGCTGCTGACCGCGGCGGGCCCGGGCATGTTCGGCATGGAGAGCCTCGCCGAGATGCCCAACCCGCGCGACGTCGCGAAGATCTTCGACAAGAACAACCCCGAGAACACCAAGTGGCTGTCGTTCCGTGAGTCCGAGGACTCGCGCTACGTCGGCCTGTGCCTGCCGCACGTGCTGGCGCGCGCGCCGTACGGCGACGGCAACAAGATCGACGGCTTCGACTTCCAGGAGGACGTCGACGGCGAGACGCACGAGAAGTACCTGTGGGGCAACGCCGCCTATGCGTTTGCGAGCCGCATCACCGATGCGTTCGCCAAGCACCACTGGACGGTCGCGATCCGCGGCTTCGAGGGCGGCGGCAAGGTCGAGAACCTGCCGATCCACACCTTCCGGTCGCGCGAGGGCGCCATCGGCAGCAAGTGCCCGACCGAGGTGCTGATCCCCGACGACCGCGAGGCAGAACTGTCCGGCCTCGGGTTCATCCCGCTGGTCAACTACAAGAACACCGACTACGCGGTGTTCTTCGGCGCCAGCTCGGCGCAGAAGCCGAAGCAGTACACCGACAAGGACGCCAGCGCGAACGCCTACCTGTCCGCCCAGCTGCCGTACCTGTTCTCCGTCAGCCGCATCGCGCACTACCTGAAGGTCATCTGCCGCGACAAGATCGGCTCGTTCACGAGCAAGGACGAGTGCCAGAAGTTCCTGAACGCGTGGATCAGCCAGTACGTGCTGCTGAACGACGAGGCGACGCAGGACCAGAAGGCCAAGTACCCGCTGCGTGAGGCCCAGGTGGAGGTGGTCGAGGACAAGGCGAAGCCCGGCTCGTACCAGGCCGTCGCGCACCTGCGGCCACACTTCCAGCTCGACAAACTGCACGTCGCGTTGAAGCTGGTCGCCAAGCTGCCGACGCGTGCGTGAGATCGTCCGCCACCCCTGCGGGGTGGCGGACTCAGTTGTCACTGGGAGCCGCCGCTACGCGGGGAAACAACAACGACGAGACGGCGCAGCCAACCCCGCTGCGGCGTCTCTTGAAGAGACCTGCACTTCCTGCCGCCGCCATGCAAGCCATCACCTTGTTCCAGCAGTCGAAGCTCGACGAGGCGATCCGGAGCCAGACCGAGGCGCTGCGCTCCGACCCGACCAACGTCGATGGCCGTTACCACATGGCGGGCCTGCTGGCGTTCGCGGGTGAGTTCGACCGCGCGCTCGCGCACCTCGACTTCATCGCCGGCGAACGGCCGGAGCTGGCGCCGGCGGTGGCGATGTACGTCTCGTCGGTGCACGGCGAGGAGGAGCGGCGGCGCATCTACACGGCCGGCCACGTGCCCGGCACCGATCCGGAGAACGAGACCGCGGTGAAGCGGCGTGTGCACCTGCGGCAGCATCTCGCCGCCGGCGATGCGCAAGGCGCCGCCAAGGTCATGGCCGAGATCGCCGCCGAAGCGGTGCCGCAGGCGAGCCTCGCCGGCGCCGAGCCGGTGCCGTTCCTCGACCACGACGACGGCCTCGGCGCGCTGCTCGAGGTCTTCGTCGGCGGTCGCTGCCTGTGGCTGCCGACCAGCAACCTGCGCTCGCTCGAGTTCACGCCGCCACGCGGCCTGCTCGATCTGCTGTGGGCGCAGTGTGCAATCGAGACGCGCACGGGCCAGCGCTACGCCGCCCACGTGCCGGTGCTCTACGCCGGCACCGCCGCGCGCAGCGACCCGCAGGTGCGCTGTGGTCACAAGACCGAGTGGCAGGACGAACTCGGCGTCGCGTTCCGCGGCTACGGCCAGCGGGTGTTCGTCGCCGGCGACCAGGAGATCGGCGTCCTGGAGCTGCGCTCGGTGCGGTTCCCCGGTGGCGCCGCGTCCTGATGGCGACCCCGCAGAAGAGCAGCGGCGAACTGAAGGAGGTGCCGCCGTCGATCGTCGAGCGGCTGCGCGGCGCGGGCGAAGGCGGTCGCTCGGCGACCGACCTGCGCGTCGACGTCGACGCGATGCGCGCCGAGGTGCTCGAGCACGTGCAGGCACTGCTGAACACGCGCCTGGCCGAGATCGACGGGCTCGAGCACTTCCCCGAGACCGGCAAGTCGCTGCTCGCCTACGGGGTGCCGGACTTGTCGGCGTTCTTCCACGGCAGCCAGAACGACATGCAGCGCATGATCGCCTGCATCGAGAAGGCGATCCGCACGTTCGAGCCGCGCCTCGATCCACAGTCGGTGCGCGTCGAGCGCGTGCGCGACACCGGCAACGATCCGGTGATGAAGCTGCGCTTGCGCGTGCAGGCCGTGCTGCGTGTGCATCCGTTCCGGGCCCCGATCGTGTTCGACACGCGCATCGATGCCGACACGGCTTCCGTCACGGTGCACGATGCGGACGTTTGAGGCGCACCGCGTTGAGGTCTGACGCATGAGAGACGACCGGATCCTGCCGTACTTCGAGGACGAACTCGCCTACGTGCGCAAGTCGGCCGAGGACTTCGCGCGGCGGTTCCCGGCCATCGCCGCGCGCCTGCGGCTCGACAGCGTGCCGAGCCAGGATCCGCACGTCGAACGGCTGATCGAGGCATTCGCGTTCGTCGCCGCGCGCATCCACCGGCGGCTCGACGACGAGTACCCGGAGCTGACCGACGCGCTGCTCGGCATCCTGTACCCGGAGTACCTGGCGCCGATCCCGTCGGTGCGCATCGTGCAGTTCGACTGCGATCCGCAGCAGCTGGCGCTGCGCGACGGCCTGTCGATCCCACGCCACCGCGAACTGCTGACGCGGCCGATCGACGGCATCCCGTGCCGGTTCCGCACCGCTTACCCGGTGCGGCTGTGGCCGCTGGTCGTCGACGCCGTGTCGCTGCAGTCGGTCGGCGAGAAGGACCTCGCCGCGATCCCGGTTGCCGTGCGCGACATCCGGTCGGCGCCGCGCTCCGCGCTGCACATCAAGCTGCGCACCGCCGGCGGCGAGCCGCTGGCCGACTACGCGATCCCGGCGTTGGTCTTCCATCTGGCCGAGGACGCGTTCGTCGGGCACGCGCTGTTCGAGGCGCTGTTCCGTCGGCCGATCGGGTTCCTGGTGCGGGTCGGCGACGTGGTCGAGTTCGTCGATGCCAGGCGCATCCGGCCGATCGGCTTCGACCGCGAACACGGGCTGCTCGACTACACGCGCACCGGCGCGCTCGGCTTCCGGCTGCTGTACGAGTACTTCGCCTTCCCCGAGAAGTTCCTGTTCGCCGAGTTCGGCGGCCTCGAGGCGCTCCAGCGCGGCGGCGCGGCGAACAAGGCCGAGATCACGGTGCTGTTCGAGGATCCGCAGGCGGGCCTCGAGGGCCGAGTCGGCAAGGAGCACATGCGGCTCGGCTGCACGCCGGCGATCAACCTGTTCCGCATGGACACGACACCGATCGTGCTCGACCAGCGCCGGTTCGAGTACCCGGTGCGGCCCGACGACCGCGCGCCGCAGCACTACGAGGTGCACTCGATCGAGTCGGTGTCGGCGGGGGAGCCGGGCGTCGCCGAGACGATCGAGTTCCGGCCGTTCTTCGCCATCCGCCACGGCGATCCCAGCGGCGGTGCCGACGCCTACTACCACGCCCGGCGCTCGGACTCGGCGCGCGACGATGCGACCGACGTGTCGCTGACGCTGGTCGACTCGAGTTTCGCCGCCGTGGCGCGCGGTCGCTTCGAAGTGCTGCACGTGCGCGCGCTGTGCAGCAATCGCGAACTGCCGTCGCGGCTGTCGTTCGGCGACGTCAACGGCGACTTCACGATCGAGGGTGCCGCCGCGGTGCGCCGGGTGATGACGGTCGGCATGCCGTCGAAGGTGCTGCGGCCGTCGCTGAGCGGCGAATCACGCTGGCGGCTGGTGTCGCACCTCGCCGTCAACCACCTGTCGCTGGGCGCGGGCGATGGCGACGGTCTGCGCGCGTTCCGCGAGATCCTCAGCCTCTACGACTTCGCCAACAGCGCCGTCAGCCGGCAGCGCATCGAAGGCCTGGTCGGCGTCGAGTCGGAGCCGAAGACGCGCATCCTGCCCGGCATCGGTCCGGTGCGCGGCATGCAGGTCACGCTGACGTTCGACGAGCAGAAGTACACCGGCAGCAGCGCGTTCCTGTTCGCCAGCGTGCTGGAGGCGTTCCTCGGCCTCTACGCCACGATCAACTCGTTCACGGTCACCGAGGCGCGCACGGTGCAGAACCAGAAGGAATGGCTGATGCGCTGGCCGCCGCGCATCGGCGAGAGGCAGCTGCTGTGAGCGACGCGCCGCGCGAGCAACTGCTGCAGCGCCTCGCCGATTCGGCGCCGTCGTTCGACTTCTTCCAGGTGGTGCGCATGCTGCTGCGCGGCACGGCGCCGCTCGACGCGCGGCGGCGCACGACACGCACCGCCCAGGTGCGGTTCCGCGCCAGCATGTCGTTCCAGTTCAAGGCCAGCGACGTGCAGTCGGTGACGCTGCCCGCGAACGAGGGCGACCCGGCGACGGTGACCGTCAACTTCCTCGGCATCGCGAGCCCGGGCATCACCGGCTCGCTGCCGAACTGGTACGCGACGACCGCACTCGCCGAAGCCGTCGACCGCGAGGCGCCGAACCGGGCGATGGTCGAGTTCTTCGCGCTGTTCGACGACCGCCTGGTGCAGCTCTACTTCCGCGCCTGGCTGCGCAACAACCTGCCGCTGCAGTACGAGCTGAGCAAGGACGGGCTCGTCGCCCGCGTGCTGCGCAGCTGCATCGGCGTCGGCACGCCGGGGCTCGCCGGCATGTTGCCGTTCGATGCGCGCGCGCTCGTGCACCATGCTGCGCTGCTGGCGCGGCGGCCGACGACGGCGGATTCGCTGGCGGACTCGCTGGCGATCTGGTTCGGCGTACCGTTCACCGTGGTGCCGTTCGAGGAGATGCGTGCCGCCCTCGAACCCGAGCAGCGGCTGCGCCTCGGCGACCACACGATGCAGCTCGGCGAGACCACGGCGCTCGGCGACTACGTGCGGCTGCGGCAGGCGAAGTTCCGGCTGCGCGCCGGTCCGCTGACCTGGGAACAGATGGTCGGCTTCCTGCCCGGTGACACCGAGGCGCAGGATGGATCGAGCCTGCGCGAACTGACCACCTGGGTGCGCCAGGCCGTGGGCGGCGAGTTCGACTATGACGTGCAGCTGGTGCTGCGCGAGCACGAGGTGCCGGTGTTCGCGTTCCGCAGCGACGAACCCGAACGCGCGCGGCTCGGCATGTCGACCTGGCTCGGTGCACGTTTGCCCGGCGCCGACGCCACCGATACCTTCGTTCCCGCTTCGGCCCTCGCCCAACGCCGCCGCGCCGAACGGCGCGCGCAATCGGTGTCCCCATGAAGACCAACCTCAAGTCCCTGATCGGGAAGCTCACCGAGACGTCGCGCCGCAGCCTGCAGTCCGCCGCCGGCCTGTGCAACTCGCGCACCAACTACGAAGTCGAGCCGGAGCACTGGCTGCACAGCCTGTGCGAGCAGAAGGGCGGCGACGTGCAGCGCATCCTTGCGCAGTGCCGCATCCCGGTCGACGCGGTCACGCGCGAACTCGAGCACGCACTCGGCGCGTTCAAGACCGGCAACGGCAAGATCCCGGCGTTCTCGCCCGACATCGAGGACATGGTGCGCGACGCGTGGCTGTTCGCGTCGCTGGAGATGGGCTCGGCGCGCATCCGTTCGGGCGCGCTGTTCCTCGCCGCGCTGACGCACTCGACGATCGGCCGCCGCCTGCGCGATGCCTGCAAGAGCCTCGCCGGTGTCAAGCCGGACGAACTCGCCAACGCGCTGCCGGCGATCGTCAAGGCCTCGCCCGAGACCGCCGAAGCGGTGCAGGCCGGCGACGCGGACTTCGCCAGCGGCGGCGGCGAGACCGGTGGTGCAGCCGACAGCGGCCGCGGCACGCCGGCTCTCGACCAGTTCACCACCAACCTGACGGAGCTGGCGCGCCAGGACAAGCTCGACCCGGTGCTCGGCCGCGACGCCGAGATCCGCCAGATCGTCGACATCCTGACCCGCAAGCGGCAGAACAACCCGATCCTGACCGGCGAGGCGGGCGTCGGCAAGACCGCGGTCGTCGAGGGCTTCGCGCACCGCATCGCGCAGGGCGACGTGCCCGAGGCGCTGCGCAACGTCGAGCTGCACTCGCTCGACCTCGGCCTGCTGCAGGCCGGCGCCGGCGTGAAGGGCGAGTTCGAGAACCGGCTGAAGCAGGTGATCCAGGAGGTGAAGTCGTCGTCGAAACCGATCATCCTGTTCATCGACGAGGCGCACACCTTGATCGGTGCCGGTGGCGCCGAGGGTCAGAACGACGCCGCCAACCTGCTGAAGCCCGCCCTCGCGCGCGGCGAGCTGCGCACGATCGCCGCGACCACGTGGTCCGAGTACAAGAAGTACTTCGAGAAGGACGCCGCGCTGACGCGCCGCTTCCAGGTCGTGAAGGTCGACGAGCCCGGCGAGGGCAACGCGATCGCGATGATGCGCGGCGTCGCCGGCATGCTCGAACGGCACCACAAGGTCGGCATCCGCGACGAGGCGATCATCGACTCGGTGCGCCTGTCGAGCCGCTACATGCCGGCGCGCCAACTGCCCGACAAGTCGGTCAGCGTGCTCGACACCGCCTGCGCGCGCATCGCCATCGGCCAGGGCTCGACGCCGGCCGCGCTCGAGGACAGCCAGCGCCGCATGCAGGTGCTCGAGACCGAGCTGAAGTACCTGCGCGAGGAGGAGGCGCTCGGCCACGACCACAAGAAACGCATCACCGAGGCCGAAGCCGCGCACGCCGAGGCGAAGGCTCGCGCCGAAGGTCTCAGCAAGCGTTGGGACGCCGAGAAGGAGCTGGTCGCCGAGGTCATCACGCTGCAGAGCGAACTGCGCGCCGGTGTCGCCGACGAGAAGGGAAAGCAGCAGAAGCAGAAGCGGCTGGTCGAATTGCGTTCCCAGCTGCAGAAGCTGCAGGGCGAAGCACCGCTGGTGCACGCCGAGGTCACCGCGCAGACCGTCGCCGAGGTCGTCTCCGCGTGGACCGGCATCCCCGTCGGCAAGATGGTCGCCGACCAGATCACGGCCGTGCTGCAGCTGGCGAAGCGTCTGTCGGGCCGCGTGCTCGGCCAGGACCACGCGCTCGAAGCGATCGCGCGCCGTATCCAGACTTCGCGCGCGAAGCTCGACAACCCGTCGCGCCCGGTCGGCGTGTTCCTGCTGGTCGGCCCGAGCGGTGTCGGCAAGACCGAGACCGCGCTGGCGCTGGCCGACGCGCTCTACGGTGGCGAACGCAACCTGATCACGATCAACATGTCGGAGTACCAGGAGGCGCACACGGTCTCGAGCCTCAAGGGCAGCCCGCCCGGTTACGTCGGCTACGGCGAAGGCGGCGTGCTGACCGAGGCGGTGCGGCGGCGGCCGTACTCCGTGGTGCTGCTCGACGAGGTCGAGAAGGCGCACCCCGACGTGATGGAGCTGTTCTTCCAGGTGTTCGACAAGGGCATGCTCGAGGACGGCGAAGGCCGCGAGATCGACTTCAAGAACACGGTGATCCTGCTGACCAGCAACGTCGGCACCGACAAGGTCATGCGTATGTGCGCCGACGCCGAGCTGGTGCCGACCGCCGAAGCGCTGGCCGAGGCGCTGCGCCCCGAGCTGCTGAAGGTGTTCCCGCCAGCGCTGCTCGGCCGCATGGTGACGATCGGCTACTACCCGATCCTGCCTTCGGTGCTGGAGCAGATCGTGCGGCTGCAGGTGCGGCGCATCCAGGACCGCATGGTGCAGAACCACGGC
>JBGARS010000048.1:0-37847 GCA_044230075.1 Planctomycetota bacterium
GCCGCCGGCGCGGCATGGCTCGGCGACGACGACAACGCGCGACTCGCGGCGGCGATGCTGGCGGCACCGATGGTGGTCGACTTCGTCGCCAAGCAGCGGCGCCTGCACCACACCGAGGTGCAGGTGGCCACACGACGCACCGTCGCCGGCGCGCTGTTCGTCGAACACCTGACGCTGGTGCACCGCGGCCGCCGGCCGGCGCGCGAGTGCCTGCTCAGCGAGCCGCGCACGATGCGCACCGAACCGCCGGTGCTGCTGCCGACGCTGCTGCCCGGCACGCCGATGCGGGTCGGCATCCGCGGCCGCAGCCTGCAGCGCAGCCATGTGCTGGAACGCGTGTTCGTGCTGATGTCGGTCTGGCCGCTGGCGCTGTTCCGCACCCGCGCCGTCGTGCGCGTCGCCACCGATTTCGTCACCGAACCAGCGCGCGTGCCGCTGTCGGCCGAGATCGTGCAGGCGATCGCCGAACAACAGGCCGCGCCGCGCGACCGCACCAACGCAGACGGGCTCGAGTTCCATTCGCTGCGCGAGCACCAACCGAACGAGGACGCGCGCAGTGTGCACGCGCTGCGCAGTGCCGCGCTCGGCACGCTGGTGCGCCGCGTGACCCGCGGCCGGCTGCCGCACACGGTCGGTCTGGTGCTCGACCTGCGGCGCCCCCCCGGCCGGCCGCTGCACCAGGGCAACCGCCGCTTCGAGTGGAGCCTCGGCGCATGCGCGTCGCTGGTCGCCCACCTGCGCCAGCAGTCGGCCCAGGTGCGGGTGCTGGTCGTCGCCGCCGAGCCGGCCCGGTTCCTGGTGCAGAGCCCGGCGCAGGAGCACGAACTGCTGACGCTGTTGGCCGAAGCGGGCCCGACCGCGCACCGCCCGCTGCCGGCAGAACAATTCGACGAACTGCTGCGGCTCGAACACTGCTTCTGGATCCCCGCCGGCGCCTACACCGCGTCGCCCGAGATCGCCGCGATGCCGCGCACGGTCACGATCGTCGGAGGCGAGTTCGAATGAACCTCGCCCCCGAGCAGCGCGGCACCGAACGCCTGGCCGCGGCGGCACTGCTGACCTGCGCCGCCGTGGCGCTGGCGAACCTGCCGGCGCAGGACTTCTCGCCCGGTTGGCTCGCGGCCCTGGTCGTGCCCGGCCTGCTGCTCGGCCGACTGCCGCCGGCCACGTCGCACTGGCGCCGCGCCCTGCTGACCTCGGGCCTGCAGGCGCTGGCGCTGTGGCTCGGCCTCGAGTTCGCAGGCACGCTGTCGCGGCCGGCGGCGCTCGCCGGCACGATCCTGCCACCGCTCGCATTCGTGACGTCGCGCCGGCAGGAGACCGACGGTGCACTCGGGCTGTTCCTCAGCTTCTGCGTGCTGCTGGTCGGCGTGATCCTCGACGGCGTGCACGCGCCGCTGGTGTTCGCCTACGGCCTCGCCGCCTGCGTGACGCTGCGCACGACCGCGCACCTGGCCGCCTGCCGCGTCGGCCGCGCCCCGCAGGGCATGCCGACGCCACGCCGCACGGCAACCGTGTTCGGCTCCGCGCTCGCGCTCGCGCTGCCGTGTCTGCTCGCTGCCTACGCCGTCGAACGCAGCATCGGCCTGCTGCCGACGCCGGGGCATTCCGCCCGCGATGTCGTCGGCGCCGGCGGCACCGACCGCGGCCGGCGGCGCGTCGGCCTGGACGACTCGTTCGTGCTCGACGGCGGCAGGGGCACACTGGCGGACCTGCACGGCGAACAACTGGTGCGCGTGCGCACGGCCACCGGGCAGGCGGTGCCCGAAGACCTCTACCTGCGCTCGGGGTTCTTCGCCACCGCGGGCCTCGATCGCTGGCAGATCGGCCAGCTCGACAAGCAGGTCGCCGGGCGCGCCGAGAGCCACCCGCTGCGGCGCCCGCTGCCGGACGCGCCGGTGGAGTGGCTCGAGCTCGAGCGCTTCGCCGGCGCCCGCAACTTCGTGTTCGCGCCGCCGGCCACGGTCGAGATCGACGGCATCGACGACCTGATCGTCGACGACCTGCGCGAATGGCTGCGGCAGCCCGACGGCAGCCGCCAGGATGCCTATGCACTCGGCTACCAGCGCCTGCCGGCACCACCCGCGGACCTGCCGGTCGATCCACGCGCGCGCCGGCTCGGCCTGCTGACGCTGCCGACCGGCACCGACCTCGCGCCGTTCGAACAGCTGCTCGACACCTGGCGCGTCGGCACCAGCCCGCGCGCAGCCGCCGAGGCGATCGCCGCCGGGCTCATGCAACACTGCCGCTACGACCGCGTCGAGCCGGTCGGGCCGCACGCGCACGCGCTGGAGAACTTCCTGTTCGCCGACGGCGACCGCCGCGGTTACTGCATGCACTTCGCATCCGCCGCAGCGCTGATGCTGCGCCTGCGCGGCATCCCGTGCCGCATCGGCGTCGGCCTCTACGGCGGCGAAGCCGATCGCAGCGAAGCGGGCGCCCGTGTCTACGGCTCGCAGCACGCCCACGCGTGGGTCGAGATCCCGTTCGTCGGCCGCGGCTTCGTGGTGTTCGATCCGACGCCGCCGCCGGAACGCGGCCGCCGCATGCCGTCGCGCCTCGACGAACGCGGCGTGGCGGACGCGGCGAACGCCGCGCAGGCCGAGCCCGCCGGCAGCCCCTGGCGCACGCTGCTCGACTTCGTGCTGCAGCCGTGGCTGCTGGTGGTCGCCCTGCTGCTGGCGATCGCGTCGACGCTGTGGCCGGCCGGGCCGGCCCGGCCTGGCGCGGCAGCGATGCCGCCGGTCGCACGCAACGCGCGGCGACTGCTGTCCCGGCTGCTGCGCGCGCTGGGCGCTGCCGGCCACGGGCGCCGACCGGGTGAGACGCTCGAGTCGTTCGCGCGCACGCTGGCCGAGCGCGGGCGACTGCTGCCCGAGGTGCAGGCTGCGTTCCTGGCCTACCAGGAGGTGCGGTTCGGCGGCCGTGCATTCGACGACGCGCGCGCGCTCGTGCTGCAACAGGGCATCGTCGCGGCGGAACGCATGCAGCTCGCCAGCAGCGCTGCACCTCAGGCCGAAGCGGCAGCCGGCCAGACGTAGTCGATCGTCGCTGCGTCCGCGGCCGTGTCGATCGTGAGTTCGCCGCCGGCGCGGCGCAGCGCCAGCGCGGCCAGTGCCTGCCAATCGAGTGGCGCCGCCTCGCCGGAGCCGAACCCCCGCCGGCAGCCTTCGGCAGCGAGGCGCACGCGCACGCAGGCACGTTCGCGGCCGCCGCCGACTGCGTGGCGTTGCGCACTCACGTCGACTGCGACGCGGAGTGGCGCGGCGTCGATCAGCGCGACGAGACCGTGCAGCAGCATCTGCGCGGCCTCGGTCGCGACGACGCGGATGGTCGGCAGGCCTTCGGCGACGGTCACGGCGAGTTCGACGTTGCGCGCCATCGCGGCGCGCCCCGCGATCGCCAGCGCCTCGTCGACCAGACCGGTGACCGCGACCTGCTGCCATTGCCGGGGACCGACCTTCAGCAGGCGGGCCACGGCCCGCGCCAGCGTCGCACCGCGCTGCGCACCGGCCTGCAGCTCGTCGAGCAAGCGGCGGTCGGCCGGATCGGTGGCCATCGGCGTCAGCAGCGACGCGAGCCCCAACGCCGAGCCGAGCAGGTTGTTGAGGTCGTGCACGATCGATCCCGCCAGCTGGCCCAGCAGCCGTGAGCGCGCGGCCGCCAGTTCGCTGGCGACCCTGTGCTCGCAGTCGCCGACGTCGAGTGCGCAGAGCCAGCGCCGTTCGCCGGCGCCGTGCAGGCGCAACTCGAAGGTGCGGCCATCGATCGTGGTGCAGGCGACCGCGCCGGCGTCGAGCTGGGCGCGCACCGCCGCATCGAGCGGCAACGTCGACAGCGAGCGGGCGCCGCAGGCGGCCAGCAGCGACCGCATCGCGGCGTTCTTCGCCGTCAGCGTGCCGTCCGCCGCCACGGCAGCCATGCCCTCCGCCAGCGCTTCGAACGGGAACTGCGACTCCGGAGCAGCCATGGGTTGCCGTTCTACCCGGTATCGCCGTCAGCGCACGGCCTGCAAACGCGCACGGCCACGATCGAGCGTCACGCGGCAGCGACCCAACAGGTCGATGCCGAGCACGCCGTGCACCGGGAACAGCTTCGCCTCGCCGCGCGGCACCACGGGCAGCGTCACACCCTGGAAGCGCACTTCGGAACAGCGCAGCACGAGGTCGCGCACCTCCCGCACGGCGACCAGGCTGCCGCCCACCGTGCGCACACGCCGGAACGAAGGCACGCTGCGGCCAACACCACCCGGCAGGGCGTCGACGCCGGCCGCGGTCAAGCTCGAATGGCTGGCGCCGGTGTCGAGCACGAACCACAGGCGCGCGCCTTCGACGAACACTGGCACCAGGCAACGGCCTTCGGCGCGCACGCACTGCACCGACTCGCCCACGGGCAGGCCGCGCGGCAACTCCAACACGACGCTGCCGCGTTCCGGATCGATCGTGAAGCGGAACACCGCCAGCAGGTCCAGCCCCAGCACGCCGCGCGGCACGCGCTCGGGACCGCCGAAGAGGTCGCGCAGGCGCAGCACTTCGTCGTCGACGAGCAACACCGGCGTGGTGCCGAGTTCGATGTCGCCGACGGTGAACCGCGACAGCGCGCCGACCTCGACGGCGAGCGTGCGGCCGGCGGCGTCGATCGCCTGCCCGGCCGGCTGCTGCGTCGCGATGGCGAGTTCGGCGGCGAAGCTGCGCGACACTGTCGTCATCGACGTGCCGGTGTCGATCGCGAACGGCCGTACGCGGTCGCCGGCGCCGCACAGGAACTCCGGCGTGTCGCCGGGCAGCAGCCGCTGTTCGGTCAGCAACGGTCCCGCCGGTTTGCGCACGAACGGCAAGCCGTAGGCGATGGTGGCGAACGCACGCCGTCGTTCGGCTTCGGCGCCGAACGCGCCGGCCAGCAGCGGCCCCGGACACTCGCCAAAACGCCCGGCCTGGAACAGCAGGTCGCCGAGACGGCCGCGCAGCGTCTGCACCTCGGGCGCGTCGAGACCGGCGGCGCGGGCACACCGCACGGCGGCCATCTGTTCGCGGATCGCCTCGTCGTCCTGCCACAGCAAGTCCGCCAGCAACGAACTCCACTGCGCCCCGCCGACGTGTGCTGGATGTCGCTGCCGCACAGCCGCGACGACCTCCTGCGCCTGCTCGATGCGCCCCTCGTGCAGCGCGGTGACGGCGGCGTCGAGCTGCGCCTCGGGCGCGGGCTCCGGCCGCTTCGTCGCGCACGCGGCGAGCACCAGCGCCACAGCCGCTGCGGCAAGGCGCGGCATCAGTTCGTGGTCAGGGGGATCGAACGACGCGTCACCTGCGTGACCCCGATCTCGGCCGCGCCGATCGACTGCAGGAAGCCCGACAGGTCGCGGTAGCGATCCTCGGATCCGTCCAGCACGCTGGCGCCGAAGTAGGCGGACACGGTCAGCGTGTAGCTGCGGCCCGCGGCCAGCGGCGTGTCGGCTTCGGCCGGCAGGGTCACGAACGTGAACTGCGTCAGGTCCGGCGGCACGACGATCTGCCAGAGCAGGGTGTCGCCGGCGAGTTCGCTGCGCAGCTCGATCGTGCCGTAGAGCGCGCCGGCCGGCAGCACGAAGTCGATCGGGAAGCCGCTGGCAGCCACTGCCGCACCGGCCGCGGGCGCGGTGAGCGTCGGGAACGCCGGCAGCACGCGCGGCTGCAGCGCCGGCAGCGTCTGCAGCGACCGCAGGTGCAACATGGCCCCACCGCTGGCGAAGTCGCCGCGCAACATCGCCAACCACAAGTGCCCGGGCAGCGCGCCCGCGAGCGATGGCACCACGAACTGCAGGTCGTTGCCGTTCGCGGCGTGGTTGCCGCGCAGCCCGCGCACGACGTCGATCACGCGCCCCGACGGCTGCTGCACGGCGAGGTCGACCGTCATCTGGGCGACGTCGATCGCCGGATCGGCGCCAGCCAGGCTGCCGGCGGCCGTGAACGTCGACGTCGCCGGCAGGTCCAGCGCGATGTCCTGCGCGATCGTCGCGGCTTCGGTCGGCACGAGGTCGGCGACGATGCCGACCTTCTGCAGCGTCAGGAGACCGCCCGGCGACGTCAGTTCGCTCGCGGCCAGGTGCCCGCCCGCGACCGCGACACCGGCCTGGAACGCGGCGTGCGTCACCGCCGGATCGACGTCGATCGGCAGCGCGGACGCGATCGGGATGCCCTCGACGACGTCGTCCCACCATTCCTGCAGCTCGAGCTGGCGCGTCGTGCGCAGCCGCTGCTCGCGCGCGGGATCGGCGCCGACCAGCGTGCCGGCGACGAGCCCGTGCCGATCGAACACACCGAGCGGCGTGCGCAGCACCCGCCGGATCGGCAATTCGAGCTTCTCGGCGCTCGGCCGTTCGATCGAGAACGCGTGCACCAGCGTCTGGCCGTCACGCTGCGTGCGCAGGCTCGCCGTCGCGCGGCCGCCGAAGTCCCGGTCGACGAAGAACACGCCCGACTCGGTGCTCTTGCCGACGAACCCGGCACCCGCGACCTCGCCCTGCACCAGCACCGTGTCGCACACCGGCCCGCCGCCGACCGCGTCGAGCAGCAGCGCGCGCGCGCGCCGCGAGCCGATGAACCACGGGCGTTCGTCGAAGAACTGGTACGAATCGAGCCAGCGCCGGCCCTCGGGCAGGAAGCCGATGCTCTGGCTGTAGAACACGTCCTGCGCGTCGATCGGCCGCCCTTCCTGAAAGCCGAACCACAGCGCCGGCACGTCTTCGAACCAGGCCTGGCCCTTGGCGTCACAGAGCGTGACCATCGCCACCGGATCGCAGGTGGAGCTCAGCCGCGCGACCCGCAGCGTCTCGGCGCGACCGTTGCGGACCTGCTGCACGCGGATGTTGCCCGCCAGCGTCGTGTCGAGCCCGAGGTCGCCGACGTCGAGGCTCGCGCCGGGCGTGATCGCGAACGTGTTGCCCAGCCGCACCGGCAACCAGTCGCCGCCGGCGCACAGTTCGACGACCGCGTTGCGCGGCGAGCCATCGGCGAGCGCCCCGGCGACGTTCGTGACCACGAAGCGGCCGGCGGCATCACTCGCCACCGGCACACCGTCGACGGTGACCAGCATGCCGGTCGCCGGCGTGCCGTTCGCCAGCACGACGCGGCCCGACAGCGATGCGGCGGGCACTTCGGCGCCGAACACGTAGAGCCCGCCGCGCGCGATCGTCGCCGGCGCCACGATGCGACCGGCGGCCGCTGCCAGGCCCGACTGCACGGCGCCCCATTCGCCGGTCACCGGATCGAGGTGGAACAGGGTCGCAGTGGCGGCGGCACCGAGGCCCAGGTCGTCGGACACATCGAGGTTCGCCGCCGGGGTGAAGGTCACATCCGTTGGATCGACGCAGAACACGCGGCCGGTCAGCAACGCGCCCGCGGTCGCGGCCGGCAGGTTGCCGGGCACGTGCGACGCCTGCAGATCGCCGGTGCGCAGCGCCACCATGGTCGCCGCGGCGACATCGCTGCCGATGCTGGTACCCGCGGGCACCGTCAGGCGACCGCCGGCCGGCGCCGTCACTGTCGTCGCGCCGGCCTGGGTGCCGAGCGGCAACGTCGCCGAGCTGCTGTCGGGCAACCCCGGCAGGAACACCACCGCCGGCAGGTCCTGGCCGAGGATCGTCGCCGCGAAGCGCACCCGCGCGAGCCGGTCGCCGGCGACCGCCGCCGCGTTGCTGCCATCGACGTCGACGAGCTGCCGGCCGCGGGGTTCGGCGAAGAAGTCGCCCCGGCCGTTGCGCCCGGTCAGCGCCGTGGCACCGCCGACGGTCGCACGCGCCGCCACGACGCCTCGGCCCTGGTCGTCGAGCACGACGACCTTGCAGCTGGCGCTCGGCAGCGTCGCCAGCTTCGGGCCGATGTCACTGCCGTTGCCCTGGCAGGCCGCGAGGGCGGCGGACAGGAGCACGAACGTCGCACGGTCACTTCGAGTCATCTTCGTTCTCCTTGGCGGCGGCGCGGGCGCGCCGGCGCTGGTCGAGCCGCTCCGGTTCCGGCGGCGTCGCAACACGGCTGCGGCTGCCATCGGCGCCGATCGCGCGCACGCCGACCACCACGTCATCGAGGCAGACCCCGGCGAGCGTCGCCTGCCAGCGGCCGCCGGTCAGCGGCACCGGCGTTGCGGCAGCGGCATCGACGACGTTGGTCCAGTCGGCCGCGGTGGTCTCGCGCCACACGAACTCACACACCGTGGCGTCGGTCGGCGGCACGTAGACCAGTTCGGTGTCGTTGCGATCGCGGCGCAGTTCGGCCGACACGGCGAGCGGCGGCGGCGGCGCGGCGGCGAGTTCCGCCAGCGTCGCCACCACGACACGCGTCACGTTGCCGGTGTAGGCGAAGTCCGCGTAGTCCGGCAGGTCGCCGTAGGGCCGGCCATCCCGTTCGGTGACGTCCTGGTGCTGGCGCGAGAAGTCCTCGCGCGGCTCGGTGAAGCGCACCGCGGGGTAGCCGGCTTCGAAGAACGAACGGTGGTCGCCGCCGCGGCCGTAGCGGTCGCCGCGCAGGATCAGCCGCACGTCGAAGTCGGGCAGGTGCACGCGCGCCGCGTAGGTCGCCGCGCGCGCCAGACTACGCCCGCCGCTGTCGTTGCCGCTCGGCGCGTAGCTGAAGCAGCGCACGTGGCGGTGGTGGCGCGCGCCGTCCATGCCGAGCGTATTGCCGACGATGTCGCAGGTGATCATGCCGTCGACCTTGGCGCCGGCATCGGCCAGCGCCGCCGCGTGCGCCGCCGAACCGAGCAGGCCCTGTTCTTCGCCGTCATAGGCCGCGAACACGATCGTCGCCGGGAAGCGTTCGGCCGCGAGCACGCGGCATGTCTCGAGCACCGCGGCGGTGCCCGACGCATCGTCGACCGCGCCCGGCGCCGCACCCTTGCCGTCCTCGCCGCGGCTGTTGCGAGAGTCGTAGTGGCCCGACACCAGGTAGATGCGCTCCGGGTCGCCGCTGCCGCGCAGGGTCGCGATCACGTTCACGATCTCGATCTCGCGCGGCATGCCCGGCCGCACGCACGGCACGGTCGCCGTCTGCAGTTCGGTGGTCAGCCGGCCTGGATCGGTGGTCGCCGCAATCGCCTCGAACCGCGCCTGCAGCCAGCGCCGCGCGGCGCCGGTGCCTTCGGTGTCGCTGTCGGTGCGCGACAAGACGTGCCGGGTGCCGAAGCCGACCAGCGTGCGCACGTCCTGTTCGATGCGCTGCGCGTCGACACCGGCGAGCAGCGTGCGCACGCGTTCGACGATCGGCCCCTGTGCGGGCAGCACGGCGCCGCACGCGGCCAGCAGCGCGACGGCACGGAGGCTCATGCGAACAGGTCGACGCCTTCCATGCCCTGTCCGCGCGGCAGGTCGAGCACCGGCAGCAGGGTCGTGGCGATGTCGCACAGACGACCGCCGTCGCGCAGTCGGCGGCCCGTGGCTGCGTCGCCGCAGACGACGAACGGCACCGGGTTGGTCGTGTGCGCGGTGTGCGGCTGGCCGGTCGTCGGGTCGACCATCATCTCGACGTTGCCGTGGTCGGCGGTGATCGCGACGGTGCCACCGAGCTGCAGGAACGCCGGCACGATGCGCTGAAGGCACTGGTCGATCGTCTGCACCGCCTTGATCGCCGCCGGCAGGAACCCGGTGTGGCCGACCATGTCGGCGTTGGCGAAGTTCAGGATCGTCACGTGCGGCTGCTGGTCGCCCGCGAGTTCGCGCAGCAGCGCATCGGTGACCGGCACCGCCGACATCTCCGGCTGCAGGTCGTAGGTCGCGACCTTCGGGCTCGGGATCAGCACGCGCCGTTCGCCGGGATACTCCTTCTCCTGGCCGCCGGAGAAGAAGAACGTCACGTGCGCGTACTTCTCGGTCTCGGCGATGCGCAGCTGCCGCATGCCCTGCTGACTCAGCACCTCGGGGAAGATGCCCTTCAGGTTCTGCGGCGCATAGGCGACCGCACACGGGAAGTCGTCGCGGTAGCGCGTCATCGTCACGAACGTGACCACCGGCATCGACGCGCGCGGGAAGCCGGTGAACTCGCGGTTGACGAACGCATCGGTCAGCTGCCGGGCGCGGTCGGTGCGGTAGTTGAAGAAGATCACCGCGTCGTCGGTGCGCACGCGGCCCTGGTCGGGCGAGCCGACCACCGTCGGCAGCACGAACTCGTCGCCCTCGTTGCGCGCGTAGGCCGCCGCGACCGCCGCCTGCGCCGACTCGGCCGTGAAGCCCGTGCCCAGCGTCAGCGCGTCGTAGGCCTTCTGCACGCGCTCCCAGCGGTTGTCGCGGTCCATCGCGTAGTAGCGGCCGACGACGGTGCCGATGCGACCGGTGCCCAGCTCGCGCATCCAGGTCTCGACGCGCTCGATGTAGCCGGGCGCCGAGCGCGGCGGCGTGTCGCGGCCGTCGAGGAACGCATGCAGCACGACGCGGTCGCCGGTCAGCCCGGCGGCCTTGCACATGCCCAGCAGGGCGTGCAGGTGCTGGTCGCTGCTGTGCACACCGCCGTCGGACAAGAGACCGAACAGGTGCAGCGTGCTGTTGCTGCGCCGCGCGTGGTCGATGGCCGAACGCAGCGCCGGGTTCAGCTGGAAGCGGCCTTCGCGGATCTCGCGGTCGATGCGCGTGATCTCCTGGTAGACGATGCGACCGGCACCGATGTTCAGGTGGCCGACCTCGGAGTTGCCCATCAAACCGCACGGCAGGCCGACGTCCTCGCCGCTGGCGAGCAGCGACGTCGACGGCCACTTCTCGCGCAGGCCGTACCAGAACCGGGGCTCGGCCATGCTGATGGCGTTGCCGGGGCCCGACGGCGCCTCGCCGAAGCCGTCGAGCACGACCAGCAAAAGGGGCGTGTGCCGCTTGCTCATGCGAGCATCTTGTCGACCGAGGTCGCGATGGCCTGCTGGTGGCGGCGGATCTCCATGCGCACCGTCTCGGCGCGCGTCACCGTCTTGTCGGCCAGCTCGCGGTTGGTCAGGTAGCCGGCGTTGATCTTCACGTTCAGGAACGCACCCTCGGCGGCGGCCAGTAGCAACGCCGCACCCGAGGCGAGGTCGCTGACGATCGCCTTGCCGATGCAGTCGACGACACCTTCCATGGCGACGAACACGTCGCGCACCATGCACAGGGTCTCCTCGGGCACCACCATCGCGCCGACCATCGCCTCCTGGATCGCCTTCTGGCGCAGCTCCTTCTGCTGGTCGGAATCCTTCGGCATGCCGTAGGCGGCGGAGACCAGGTCGAACGAACGGCAGTCGCGATCCGCCATCGGCAGCATGCGCGTCAGGTGGCCGTCGAGCATCGTCTCGACCTTGGCGAGGTCGTCCTCGCGCGCGACGTTCGCTTTCTTGCCGCGCGAGAAGCGCACGACCATCAGGAACAGGGCCGTGCCCATGCAGCCGGTCAGCGCCGCGGCAGCACCACCACCCGGCGTCGGAGTCTTGGCGGCCAGGGACTGGATCAGCTGTTCGAAGGACTGTTGGATCATCGGGGCTGCCAGTCTCTTTGCGCAGCACGCCGGATCAAGGCCGGACCGGCTTCTCGGCTCGCGCTTGCGCGGCGGACCGGTTCGGCGACAGTGCCGGCATGCGGTGTCTGCGGCTGTGCCTGCTGTTCGCTTCCCTGCTTGCCTGCTCGGCATGTTCGACGGCCGGCGTGGTGCCCGCCGACCTCAGCGCGCTGCTGGCCGAGGCGCCGCCCGACATGCCGGCGCGGTTGTGGCTCGACGGCGACCGCATCGTCGGCGCCGCCGTCGCGGTTGGCCCGGGCGTGCTGCCGGGCGACGTACGGCGCATGGCCGAAGGGATCCAGCCGCGCGGCGAACTGGTGTTCCAGGGCCGCGAATGGGGCCCGCGCGGCTTCGGCTTCCGCATCGACAAGCACTACGCCGGCGACGAAGGGCCCGAAGGCAGCCGCTCGGTGCTGCTGGCCCAGGACGGCAACGTGCTCGAACGCGACCACACGGTGCCGATCGCCGACGTGCCGCAGCACGTGCTGGCCAGTGCGATGCAGGTCGGCAGCCGCATCGACGAGGTGCGCATCGTGTCCGGCCGCGAGCGCGAAGAATACTGGTCGGTGCTGGTGCACGACCGTTCGGGGCGGGTGTTCGTGGTGACGGTGTCGCTCGACGGGCGGGTGTTGGGTTCGCGGCGGCGCACGGAAGCGCGCGTGGAGAGCTGAGACCGGGCTACCAGTGCCCGATGACACCCTCGGCGGCATCGGAGACGACGGCGCCGAAGCCGTTGCCGGCGGCGGGATCGAGCACGAGCGCCTGGCCGAAGAAGTGCACGCCGACGAACTGCGGATCGTCGGGGATCGGCAGGCTCCACACAGCCTGCTGGTCCTGGCCGACGAGCAGCGCGTAGGCGGCTGGGTTCACATGCAGGTCACAGCCGGGCATGCCGAGGAAGGTCAGGTCCAGCGGCGAGGCGGTGCTCCAGCCGAACGCGAGCAGGCCGATGTTCTGCGGCAGGTCGAAGAAGGTGACGTGCAGCGTCTTGCCGATGCGCGGGGTGTCGTCGGGGACTGGGCGTGATGCGGGTAGGGAGCCCGCGCAGCCGTGTCCGTACGAAACGAAGGTGCTGGTCGGGCCGACGCGGGCGACGTTGAGAACGTCGGATGAAGCCGAGACCTGTACGTACGAGGTACCAGGGGCGAGCGGTGGCACCAACTCCTGACGATTCTGCAGAACGCCGGCCACAGACAGCTGGCCATCCGATCGCCGCAGCAGTCCTTGGGTATGGCCACCCTCGACCTCGACGTAGTACACGCCCCATGGCAGGGCAGGAATCGGCGTCCAAACCGGACTGCCCCATGTTGCCGCGGTGCCGTCCGACCGCAGACCCCACATGCGATTCTGGTCCAAGGCGATCTGCGCCCAGTGCACGCCGCTGGGTAGGGCGGGCGACGGCGGGTTGCTGTAGGGGTTGCTGGCGTTCATGCCGATGTAGATGCATGCGTCATCCGAGCGCAGGAGCAGCGTCCTGCCGTACTGCGCATCGCAGTCGACGTAGTGCATGCCGGGCGGCAGTAGCGGCAGGTTGAGGCAGCCGAAGTTGTTCGTGCCCCACGCCACGGCCTGTCCATCGGACCGGATGGCGACGTTGTGGCAGCACGACACGGCGAAGTCGGTGTAGACGACGCCGGGCGGCAACGGCGGCACCGGGCCCGCCGCCGGGTTGCCCCAGACGACGATCTGGCCGTCGCTGCACAGCGCAGCGCTGTGCGTATAGCCAGCCTCGGCCCGCACGTAGTGCGTCCCGGGTGGCGGAGCGGGCACATCACACTGGCCGTAGTCGTCGAGTCCCCAAGCCTGGACCGTGCCATCCGAGAGGACTGCCACCGCGTGGTACTCCCCAGCCGAAACATCAGTGAACCGGGTTCGCGACGGCAAGACCGGCAAGTCGGCCTGCATGTAGGCATTGAAACCACAGGACAACAGCCTGCCGCTCGTCAGGAGGACCAGGGTGTGGACTTGGCCGCACGCGATCTGCACACAACGGTCACCGGATGGGATCCGCGGCAAGTCGAGGTTCCCCCACCAATTCTGCCCCCACCCGACCAGCTCACCATCCGAACGGAGGGCAACTGTCTGGGACCAATAGCCGGCGACCAGGGTGTATGTCATGCCCGGCGGCAGCGGCACGACGTTGCACTGACCCCACGTGTTGTCGCCCCAGCAAACCAAGGCCCCATCGGATCGGAACGCCATGGCGTGGTCCATGCCTGCTTCGATTGCGACGTACGACACTCCCGCCGGGAGGGCCGGGACGTTGGGGGTCGCCACTGGCGGATAGCCCCACGCCCGGATCGAGCCGTCCGACAGCAGGCCCACCGAGAATTGGCCACCTGCCCTGACGCTCGTGAACGTCACCCCCGGCGGCAGGACGGGTACGTTGCATTGCCCGAGGGAGTTGATGCCCCAGGCCACTGCTTGCGCATCGGATCTCAGGGCGATGGCGTGGTACGGACCAACGGACATGGACTCGAACCTCACGCCTGGAGGGGCTGTCGGCAACACCGGCGGGATCGGATAGCCAGACCCCAGTTGACCTGAACTCACCATGCTGCCGTCCGACAAGAGGCCGACGCCGTAACTCACGCCGATCCCCACCTGTCGATAGCGCAACCCGGGAGGCGCTGGCGGGAGCGGGGCAATCGACTGCTCGAGACTGTGGCCCTGCCAGAACACCCGGCCGTCCGCCCGGAGGACGACGGTTCCGACCTCGCTTGCATCTATCTGGAGGATGCGTCCTTCTCGGCTCTCGGTGTCGAACGAATGCTCCGCCCAACCGCGGATCGAACTCTGGGCGGTCAAGGCATCGCCGAACGCAGCCACGAAGATCGCAACGACCGCTACGAAGCACCGATGCGCGTGCCACAGCGAACTCGAACAGGATGTTCTCATCGGTCTCTCCTCTTGCGGGTAGAGCCAACTCGCGCTGGCCCTACCCATGGTCAGGTCGAATCAGTACTCGAAGAACAGCGCCGGGCTGGCGAACAAGTCCATCTGCTGGGAGCCGCAAGACGTGGCGGTGATCGGAGTGATCACGAGACACGCAACCTGCACCGAGAACTGCGCCGGTGCGGCCGGCAACGCCACGGTGAACGGGATGCTCCAGGGTCGGAAGGAGTTGCCGACCCAAACCTCGGAGACGAACACCGCGCCGTTGAGCGTCCAGAGCTCCGCCAGGTTGAAAAGCGTCGGCGTCGTTGCGGGCATGCCCAAGCACAGCGCACCAATGACGACATCGCCGAAGTCCGGCGGGCGCGTCGTCCAGATCACGGGGAAGGCATTGGGCGCGTTGGCACCCTCGAACTCGATCAGCATGCGCTGCATCTGCGGCAGCGGCGCGCCGACTCGCATGCCGTACGGTGACGGCGTGAGCAAGCAGGCAGGCGTGGTCCCGCCGCTGTAGCCGCTCGGGGGAGGTGGGGCGGCAGCGCCGGTGGCCACCGATCCGGTCCCGTCCGTGCGCCCGACGCCGGTCGGCAGCATGTCGAACTCGGTGCGCACCGCGTCCTTCCCACCCAAGGGACCGCGACCCGCGACGACCGGATACCCGGTCGCACTGTCGCTTGCCCCCACCACGGTGATGCGCGCCCGCTCGTCGGCAGCGATGCCGCCACCGGCCGGATCCGAGAACGGCAAGCCCGTTGCGAAGGTGATGCCCGAGGTCCCGTCACCAGCGTGCGTGGTGCCCATCACCGCCGGGCGGTCCGTGCCCGAGCCGCCATACACGTTGCGGCGCAGTGCTGCGATCGGGGCGGCGGCGAAGAAGCTCGCCACCTGCACCTGGACCGAGCCTCCCTCGACGCTGTAGCCGCACGCCTGCACGTGGTCCGTGTGCTCGTTCCACGAGTTGGCCCCGGTCATTCCATCGTCGCCGGTGCCGCCGACGAAGACACCACCGTACAGCCCGACTTGCAGCGCGGTGACAATGGGCAGGTCGTTGCACGCCAACAGGAACCCATCGCTGTTGCCCTGGAGCACATCGTGTCCCGATGTGGTCGGCGCACCAATCGTGGTCAGGAAGTTCGCGTCCGCGGTCGCGCCAACGATGAACACCGTGTTCTGCACAGGGCTGACGGAGTAGCGGGTCTGCACGACCACGTCGCAGGCGTGGGAGGCGACGCCACCGTATGAGCCGAGAGGCAGGCCGTTCTCCAGCACCAGCGCGGCTGGAGTGGACAAGCGGGTCGGGGTGGCATCGAAACCCATCGCTGTGCCAACCTCGTAGGCACCGGTCGGACTCGTCACGCCATAGATCGACGTGATGCTCACGAACGGGAAGCCGATCGTGGGCGCACTGGTGCCCGCATAGAACGACGAGCCGACTGCGACGAAACGTTGTCGGGCATTTCGGCGATGCCGAACAGGCCATCCCGCTCCGGTCCGCCGACGGTCAAGTGGAACTCGCGCGCGAGGTTGCCGTACGGCGTCGCGTGGTCACGCGACAGACGGCCGACGATGCCGTCCCACTGGTACGGACCGAAGTCGTGGTTGCCAGCGCTGGTGCCGGTCGTCACGTTGGCAAACGGCAGGATCGGATCGAGCCAGGCGTTGCCGGCGGTCGGGTTGCCGTACGACGAGATGCCGCAGTAGGTGACGACGTCGCGCTGGCTGCTGCCTTCGCCCTCGACCCGGATGCTCAGGTCGGTGATCGCGCAGTCGGGTTGGTTGTCGGAGATCAGGGGGTTGGCCAGCGGCACACCGAAGAAGTGGTGAGACCACAGCAGCAGGCCATCGCCGTTGTAGACCGCGATGAAGCCGGTCGGGTCGGGCTGCAGCGCCCCGCTCTGCACGAACCCGGTCGAATCCTGGCTCAGCGGCAGCACATCGTCGTAGGTCTCGCCGCAGATGGCGATCCGGGCGTCCGCAGCAGTCTCGGCTTCCCACACGGAGACGGCGCGCGCGTTCGTTGCGCGACGGGCCCCAGAGGCCATCGTCGATCCGAAGAAGTAGCGTTGCCACTGGATCTCGCCAACTGCGTCGACGCATTGCAGGATGGCGACCTGCCTGCGGACGGTAGAAGGCGAAACTGAGAGTCCGGTCGGGTTCACCACCGAAGCCGGAAGCCCTGTCGACAAGTACGTCGAGAACGTCGGGTTGGTCGTCGTCTGCTCGACGTCGATCGTGCCCACCGAGTAGGTGAAGCCCTTGCCTGGCGTCTTGGTGTCGGCCCACGCTTCCGACAGGTTCGTGGGCGCACCCGCGGTCGACGTCCAATCGTACGTCGACTCAGGGATGAACTGCGCGGACGCGGTCGTCGCGGTCAGCGCCACGACCAACGCCGCGTGCGCGGCTACGCGACCGTACGACCTGAGACCTGAGACCTGAGAGACGTTTCTCATGGCTTCCTGGACTCGGGCAGCATCGCTTTCCCCGCCAGGTTCTCCCCTCGGGCCGAGGTGATGAACCCAGCAGACTCGGGAATCTAGCGTCCTGCTGCCTCTGAGTTGCGAATGATCCGCGCGCCCAGGGGGCCGGTCGATGGGCTCTACGGGGCACAAGGCACCGTCAAGTGGACCCATCTCGCGCGAGAACGCCGCCAAGCGCCGCGAACTGCCGGACCTGGTTCCCGCCGGCGCGCCGCCGGACTTCCCGCCGATCCCGGTCGCGCGCATCGGGGTGGCGGGTCGCTGAGTGGCTCGACTACCATCCGCCGCCATGACGCCCCGCCTCCGCGCCGTGCTCACCACCTGCCTGCTCGCCCTGCCGTTCGCCGCCTGCGCGGCCGGCCCGCACCAGCTGCGCCGCACCGTCGACGACTGGGACCGCAACCTCTACGTCAACAGCCCGTGGTTCGACGCGGCGCTGTGGGTGATCCCGGTGATGCCGGTCGCCACGTTCGGCGCGTTCGCGATCGACTTCTGCATCACCGACGCGTGGTCGTTCTGGTTCCACGATGCGTGGGACGGCGCGGGCACCAACTTCGAACACCTGCACGTCGAGGAGACCGACGGCCACGTCAGCAGCCTGCTGATGGATCGTTCGGGCTGGACCAAGGTCGAGAAGTAGCGCGCGCCGCGGCTCAGTCCGAACGGCGCCACTCGACCAGTTCGATCTCCGTGTCGGCGACGATCTGCCGCACCTCGGCGCCGATCGACGGCGCATACCAGATCACCTGCGTGCGCGTCAGCACCGGGTCGCTGTCGACGAGCCGCAGCGTGCGCACGATGCGCAACGCCGCGAACGTGCCGGCGGGCACCTTCACCGTGTCGAGGTCCTCGACTTCGTACTCGGCCTGCAGCTTCATCGCCGCGCCGCCGCGCGCGCGATCGACGAACTCGCAGCTCCACTTCTTGCCGACCCACAGCGGCCAGTGGAAGCGCACGTCGCGCGGCGACAGCAGGTGCAGCGGCTCTTCGCCTTCGGGTTCCCAGTCGCCGAGGTTGCCGAGGTCGAGGTCGCGCCGCAGCCGCATGCCGCCCGGGCCGCGCACCACGTAGCCGCGATCGTCGATCGTCTCGATCGTGAACTTCGCCGTCAGCACTTCGCCGCGCACCAACGTGAACGCATCGCCGGCGCGCCAGTCCGGTCGCGCGTAGGTCACCGCGCCCGCCGGCGGCTCGGCGTCGGCGTGCAGCAGCCCGCGCCCCATGCCCTCGGGCAAGGTGGCCGGTGCGCCGCTGCAGCCGGCGAACGAGATGGCGGCGACGAGGGCGAGCAGACGAAAGCACTTCATGGCAGCTCGATCGGGATCGGGCGGAAGTCGATCGCGTCGACCGACGCCAGGTAGTAGCGGATGCCGTCGGCGTCGCCGACGAAGCCGTACTTCAGGTCCTTGCCGTGCAGGTGGCCGTAGACGCAGACGCAGGCCTGCGCCTCCTTCAGCAGCGGCACCGCGCCGGTCTCGCGGCCGTCGCTGTAGCGCGGCGGGTAGTGCACCAGCGCGATCGTGCGCTGGCCACCGGGCACGCAGCCGCCGAGCTTCCTGCCGGCGGTGATCGACAGCTTCAGCCGCTCGAGTTCGCGCGTGAACACCTTCTCGGCGTGCTCGTCGGCCCACGGCGCGTCGGGCGGATCCCACAGGCGCGTGCCGATCACGACCGTGCCGTCGGGCAGCTGTTCGGCGTTGTTCTGCAGCAGCCGGATCGAAGGGTGCAGCACCGCCTCGATCTTCTTGCGCGACTGCCACCACGTGCAGTGGTTGCCCTTGATCAGGATCTTCGTGCCGGGCCGGTCGCCGAGCCAGTCGAGGTCGGGCTTCGCTTCAGCCAGGTCGAGCCCCCACGACGTGTCGCCGCCGACCAGCACCCAGTCGTCCGGCGCGACCATCGCATCCCACGCCTCGCGCATGCGGTCGGCGTGGCCGACCCACTGCGGGCCGAAGATGTCCATCGGCTTGTCGACACCGAACGAGAGGTGCAGATCGCTGATGGCGAACAGGCGGAAGGGACGGTCGGCGGCCAAGGCGTCCTGGCGTACGCGGCCGCGTCCCTGGGCGCAAGGACCGCGCGGTAGCTCAGCTGGCTTCGGGGGCGATCGAGTCGCTCGGCTCGGCCGGCAGGCCCGTTGCCGTTCCGCTCGCCGGCGCCACGGCGCTGCGGAAGCCCATGCTGTGCAGTGCACGCTGCGCGAAGTCGGTCAGCTTCTCGAGGCTGGCGAGGGTGACCACCGTCGGCGTCATCAGTTGCAGCGCCGGCCGCAGCAGGTTGCGCGCGGCGAACAGGTGGTACGCCAGCGCCCGGTCCTTGGGCGTGAACGCCTCCCCCATCACCTGCACCAGCAGATCCTGCACGTTCCACGTGTCGGGCGTGCCGCTGAGGCCGAGGTCACCGCGGCGCGGGATCGCGTGATCGAGCACCGCCGCTTCGACCACCGACGCCAGGATCACCGTGGCGATCCGGTATTCCTTGGCGATGCGGGCGCGCGCCAGCGCGGCGAGGTCCATCAGCACCAGGGTGCGCAACCGCGGGTCCTGGAACTGCTGCCCATCCACCAGCGGTGGCGTCTCGTCCTGGGCGTCCGGCAGGCCGAACCCGGAGCGCGGCACGTAGGTCCCGCCGAGGTTGAAGTCCTGTTCCTCCTTCGGCACGGTCTCGACCAACTCGTCGCCGAAGGTGCGCACACCGGTGGTGACGCTGTTGATGCCGGACGTGGGCGGGCGGATCTTCGTGCGCTGGGCCACGTCGCCGAACAGCTTGTGTTGCAGGCGTGACAGCAGCGCCCGCGATGCTTCGCCCTGCGTCGCCCCGGCACGCGGCATCGGCAACTCGATCAGCGGCTTCTCCGCCAGTTCGACCGCCCAGTCGGCAAGCACCTGACGCTTCTTCTGCAGCCACTGCTTCTCGTCGTCGGCGACGAGCTGATCGCCGACGAGCCGTTGTTCGATCGCGTCGATCGCGCGGCGGCAGATCGCGACCAACATGCCCTGGTCGGTCGGCGACAGGTCGAGCTCGATGGTCTCCTGGTAGGCGCTCGCGCAGCGCTGCAGGTAGTCGCGCAGGCGCCGCATCTCGCCGTAGGTCCGCGCGAGTTCGGGTGTCGCGGGACTGTTGGCACGCTGCGACAGATCGAGTCGGTAGGCGGCGAGGTGTTCGAGGCTCAGCTTGGTCGCTTCGAGAAAGCAGACCACGACGACCTTCTTCACCTGGACCGCTGGCATGGCGGGGATATCGACGATGGCCCGCGGGCGACTGAAACCCCAGCGCGGCCATGGCTATGCTCGCCCGCCGTGCAGGCCATCGAACGCGACCTGATCGGACTGCTGGGCGCGCAGCGGGTGCTGTGCTCGCCGGATGCGCTGTTGGCATGGGAGTGTGACGGCTTCACGGTGCACCGCTCGCGGCCGCGCGCCGTCGTGCTGCCGGAATCGACGGCCGAGGTGCAGGCGATCGTGCGGCTGCTGCACCGCGCGCACGTGCCGTTCGTGCCGCGTGGTGCGGGCACCTGCCTGTCGGGTGGGCCGACGGCGTCCGGCGAGACGATCGTGCTCGATCTGGCGCGCATGCGGCGGGTGTTGCAGATCTCGACAGAGGACCTGTTCGCGGTCGTGCAGCCGGCCGTCGTCAACCTCGACCTGACCGTCGCGGTACGCCACCTCGGCCTGCATTACGCGCCCGACCCGAGCAGCCAGTCCGTGTGCACGATCGGCGGCAACCTCGCCGAGAACAGCGGCGGGCCACACTGCTTCAAGTACGGCATGACGCAGGACCACGTGCTGTCGGCGCTGGTCGTGCTGCCGGACGGCGAACTGGCGCGGCTCGGCTCGGCGGCCGGCTCGCGACCGCCGGGTGCACTCGACCTGCCGGCGCTGTTCTGCGGCAGCGAAGGCACGTTCGGCATCGCCACCGAGATCACCGTGCGCCTGTGCCGCGACCAGGAGTCGGTGCGCACGCTGCTGGCGGCGTTCACGTCGATGTCGGCGGCCTGCCGCACGGTCAGCGACATCGTCGGTGCCGGCCTCGTGCCCGCGGCGCTGGAGATCCTCGACCAGGCGACGATCCGCGCCGTCGAAGCGTCGGTCTACCGCGCCGGCTATCCGCCGGAGGCCGCGGCCGTGCTGCTGGTCGAACTCGATGGGCCCGCCGATGTGGTCGTCGAGGAGGCCGCCGAGGTGCGCACCTTCGCCGAACGGAACCTCGCGCTGCGGCTCGAAGAGGCCACGGATCCGGCCGAACGCGCACGGCTGTGGAAGGGCCGCAAGGGCGCATTCGGCGCGATGGGCCGGCTGGCGACGGATCTCTACGTGCTCGACGGCGTGGTGCCGCGCACCAGGCTCGAGGAGGCGCTGCAACGCATCACCGAGATCGGCCACCGGCACGGCGTGATCCTCAACAACGTCTTCCACGCCGGCGACGGCAACCTGCACCCGAACATCAGCTTCGACGGCCGCAACGCCGAGCAGACCGCGCGCACGATCGCCGCCGGCCACGAGATCCTGCAGCTCTGCGTCGACCTCGGCGGCAGCATCACCGGCGAACACGGCGTCGGCAGCGAGAAGCTCGACCACATCTCGATGATGTTCACGCCGGCCGACCTCGAAGTGATGGCGCGCGTGCGGGCCGTGTTCGATCCGGCGGGACTGTGCAATCCCGGCAAGGCTTTGCCGCAGCGTGCCGCCTGCGCCGAGGTCGCGAAGTGGCCGCAGATGATCGCGCGCGTGCTCGGCGCCGAGGGGCTGGCATGACGAACGCGCACACGCCGCACACCGCACACGAGGTCGCGGAACTGTTGCGTTCGCGCACCGGCCGCGTGCGCCTGGTCGGCTCCGGCAGCCGCCAGCATCGGCTGCCGGCCAGCGGCGAGGCGCAGCAGGTGAGCCTGCTGCAGCTCGACCAGATCCACCGCCTCGAACCCGGCGACCAGACCTGCTCGGTCGGCCCCGGCCTGCGGCGCGAAGTGCTCGACGAGGCCTTGCACCGCGTCGGCCTCGAACTGCCGTGTGCCGGGGGCGGCACCGTCGGTGGCCTGTTCGCGCACGATCCGATCGGCGCGGGCACGATCGGTGGCGCCTCCCCGCGCTCGCTGCTGCTCGGCCTCGAAGGTGTGCTCGCCGATGGCACGCGCTTCCGTTCCGGCGCGCAGGTCGTCAAGAGCGTCGCCGGCTTCGACGTGCACAAGCTGCTGGTCGGCAGCGACGGCCGCCTGTTCGCGGCAGTGCAACTGCACCTGCGGCTGCGCCCGCGACCGCGCGCCGAGGCGTGGTTTCGCAACGAAGGACTCGACGTCGCGGCGGCGTGCGCGCGGTTCGTCGCGCTGCGGGCGCTGTCGGTGCCACCGCGTGACCTGCTGCTGCTGCGCGGCGAACGCGGCTGCGCCGTCGCCGGCCGGTTCGCCGGCCGCGCGGGCTTCGTCGCCGAACGGCTGCGCAGCCTCGACCTGCCGGAAGCGGCGCCGCACGCAACGCAGCACCTGGAGCCGCCGGCGGGCGGCGAAGTGCTCGATGGCATCGTGCTGCCGAGCCGGGTGCCACAGCTGCTGGCAGCGCTGCCAGCGGGCCGGTTCCTGCTGCGCGGCGACGGCCGCTTCGAGTTCGCGACGGCGACACCGACTGCGACCGACGCGGCGCTCACCGTTCTGCCGGCACAGGAAGCCCACGGCCGCATCGTGCGCGGCGAACCACCGCGGCGTGGTCACGGTTCTCCCTTCGACGCCGGCGCGCAGCAGCTGCTGAACGGCCTCAAGCGTTGCCTCGATCCCCATGACGCCTTCGTCTGACGCCCGCATCGAAGTCGCCAGCTACGCACGCTCGCTCGATTGCGTGCACTGCGGCCTGTGCCTGCCGACGTGCCCGACCTGGCAGGTGACGACGATCGAGGCGGAGTCGCCGCGCGGCCGCATCTACCTGATGCGCGCGCTGGCCGAAGGCCGCGTCGCCGACCCGGATGCGATCCGCCCGTTCCTCGACCACTGCCTCGACTGCCGCGCCTGCGAGACGGCGTGCCCGTCGGGCGTGCGCTACGGCGAGCTGCTCGAATCGACACGCGCGGCGATGGAGCAGGCGGCACCGCGGCGCGGTCTCGCGGCCTGGCTCCTGCGCCACCTGCTGTGGCATGTCGTCGCGCGACAGCGACGGCTGCGGGCGGCGTTCTTCGTGCTGCGCGCGGCGGATGTGCTGGGCCTGCGCTGGCTCGCCACACGCACGCGCCTGCTGCCCACAGCGATCGCCGAACTGGCGCCAGCGGTGCCGGCGTGGCGCGAACGACTGCCGTTGCCGACCGGCCTGCACGTGCCGCCGGCCGGCGTGAAGCGGCGCTCGGTGCGCGTGGCGCTGTTCACCGGTTGCGTGATGGAGCCGCTGTTCGGTCGCGTGCACCGCGCGACGCTGCAGGTGCTGCTGGCGAACGGCTTCGACATTGTCGTGCCCGCAGCGCAGCGCTGCTGCGGCGCGCTGCTGGTGCACTCCGGCCAGCCCGCACGCGCCCGCGAACTGGCGCGCGCCAACGTGGCCGCGTTCGCCGAGTGTGACGTCGTCGTCGACAACGCGGCCGGCTGCGGTTGTGCGATGGCCGACTACGGCCACCTGCTGGGCGACGCCGGCGGCGAGGCGTTCGCCCGCAAACGCCGCGACATCTGCGTGTTCCTGGCGGCCGAGGGCCTGTCGGCGGAGCCCGCCGAGTGCCGCGCGCGCGCCGCCTACGACGATCCGTGCCACCTCTGCCACGGCCAGGGGGTGCGCTCGGAGCCGCGGGCGCTGCTGGCCCAGGTGCCGGGCCTGGAGATCGTGCCGCACCAACGGCCGGAAGAATGCTGCGGCTCGGCGGGCATCTACAACCTGCTGCAGCCAGAACTGGCGCGCGAGATCGGCCGCCGCAAGGTCGACAGCCTGGTGGCGGCGAACGTGGACCTGGTGCTGACCGGCAATCCCGGTTGCATGCTGCAGATCGACAGTCACCTGCGCCGCGCCGGCCACCTGCGGCCCGTGCGCCACCCGATCGAACTGCTGGTCCCCGCCCGATGAAGCCCGTCGTCCCCCTGCTGTGCCTCGCCTGCGTCGTTGCGCTCGCCGCCACCGGCTACTCGATGCTCGGCACCGGCGCCGCCGATGCGATCGCGGTGCCGGCGACCGCGGCCGCACCCGTCGCCAGCACTTCGGCAGCGGCGATCGCGTTGCGCGCGGCGCGGCGCCAGTGTTCGCTGCCGGCGCTCGATGCGGTGATCACCGACCTCCGCCGGCACACCGCGGCGACCGCCGACGACGCCGAGGCCTGGCACCTGCTCGCCGAGGCGCTGCTGGAACGGGTGCAACAGAGCACGCAGTTGCGCGGCATCGCGGTGGCCACGCCGATGTTCACCGACCTGCCACGCGCTCTCGCCGCCGATCTCGACGCCGGCCTCGCGGCGGTCGCCCGCGCCCGCGCGCTGGGCGACGACGACAGCGACCTCTACCGCATCGAGGCCAGCCTGATGAGCCAGCACATCACGGGCCTCGGCACGGCGCTGCAGTGGAATCCGCGCATCGAGGCCGCGCTGGCCAGATCCGGCGAACGTGGCCGCGACAATCCGCAACTGCACACGCTGCTCGGCCTGCGCAAGCTGCTGGCGCCGCGGCTGCTCGGCAACGATCCGGCGCAGGCGCTGACGCACTTCGAGTTCGCGGCGCGCGCGCTCGCCGACGACGAGCGGCCGGCGGTGTTCGCGGCGATGGCCAGCTACCTGCAGCAGAAGCGGCAGCAGGCCGTGGCCTGGCTCGAACAGGCCGTCGCGCGCAATCCGAACAACACGTTCGCGCGCATCGTGCTGCGGCGCGTGCGGCGCGACGAGCCGGAGCCGTTCGGCCGCGATGTCACGGCTGAAGAGATCGCAGCGACGAAGTAGTCGCCGCCGCGACCTGCGACGTCACTGCGGCCGCGGGCGACGCGGGTCATCACCTTTGGGCGCGACCTGGCGGATGCGCTCCATCAGCGCCCGGACCTCGCGCATCTCGGCGCGCATCTCGTCGATCATCGTGCGCAGGTCGTGTTCCTCGGTGACGTCGTCGAGACTCTCGACCTCGACGCGCTGCGCGAGGCGCGAGGGCTGCTCACGAGCGAAGCCCCGGACCTCGGCAACCGGTGGACCCTTGCGATCCAGCTGCAGTCGCAGACTGCCGCCCGCCTCTGCATCGCCGCGGCTCTCGTCGCCGTGATCCTCCTCGTGGACCTCATGCCACTCGATTGCCTGCCGCCGGGCCGCAGCTCGCTTGCGATCGATCAGGAACCTCAGCTCCTTGTCGGCCTGCTCGTGCTCACCGCGGGCCATGTGCAGCTCGAGCGCGCGCAGCACCTTCGCCCTGCCCTCGTGGATCTCGGCTTCGTTCTCGTGCCGGTCGCCGTCGTCACCATGGCCCTCACCGTGGAACTGCACCTCGATCCGCCGCGACATCTCGGGCGCCCGCGGCGGCTGCGCGGCCCGCGGGTCCCTCGGCGCGAACCGCAACGCCTGGCCGCGAACGACCCGCACCTCGTGCTCCTCCTTGTCGTCATCCGCGTCCGCGCCGTCATCACGGACCTTCATCTTGCGCAGGCGAACGACGGCACGCGGCGCTTCGGTCACCTCCATGTCCTCGACGATCTCGGCCAGCTCGGGCTCGGCCTCGGGCGCGCGTGCTTCCCCGGGTGCGCGCGGCGCGCGGAGCCAGACGCCGTCGGGCCGACCGGCCTTCTGGTCGTGCCGCAGTCGCTCGACGACCTCCTGCAGCACGGCCTTGGCCTTCTTCTGCTGCTCCTCGGTCAGTTTGTCGGCATCGAGCAGGTCGATCACCTCGACCAGGCTCTTCTCCAGCGGCGGGCGCGACGCGGGGCCCTGTGGGCGAACGACGCGCACCTCGGTGGTGCCGGCGGACTGGGCAACGAGACCGGCACTGGCGGCAAGGCACGCCGCGGCCGACAGGCACTTCAGGATGGTGCAATTCATGGCTACTCCTCGGTTCTGGATCAACGGGCTTCAGTACGGCGGCTCGGCACGCGCCGTTCGAGGCGCATCGCGAGTCGTTCGACGGCGAGCAGCCGGCGCTGTAGCGCCACGAGGAGCTGCTCGAGTTCGGGGGAAACAGGCTGTCCGGCGAGGTCGGCCTGCAGGCGCTCGGCTTCGGCCGCCAACGCGGCGTGTTCTGCGAGCACGGTCTGCAACAGGGTCGGCAGCGGCGGCACGTCGTCGAGCACCACGAAGCCGATCGATGGCGTCGGCGCGGGCGGCGCTACGTGCAGGCCCGGGCCGACGATCGTCAGCGCCGACAACGACACGCCGCCGACGGCCAGCGACAGCAGCCGGCGCGGCGGTGGCACCGGGCGGTGCTGCAACGCCGCCTCGACCCGGTCCCGCAGCGACGACGCGCGCGCCGCCATGCCGAGCGCCGGTACCTGCGACTGCGGCGGCCGCAGCCACTCCGCGACCTCGAGCAGGCAACGGGCCACGGACGTCGGGCTGGTGTGGCCAGCGGCGATCGCGTCGCAGCGCAGTTCGACCAGTCGCAGCCAGCGGCGGCGCGCGACCGGCAACAGCAACTGCCACGGGAACAGCGCCTGCAGCAGCGAGCCCAGCGACATCACGGCCGGATCGCGGCGGCGCAGGTGGGCCAGTTCGTGGGCGAGCATCGCCCGCAGCGAGATCGCGCCGAGTTCGTCGACGCGGCTCGGCAGGCAGATCTCGGGACGCAGCAGCCCGAAGGCGATCGGGGTCGCCAGCAGGTCACAGCGGCTGACGCGCGGCACACGCAGGCCGAGACTGCTGGCGGTGATGGCCACGGCGGCACCCACCCGCGGGTCCGCTTCCGGTCGTCGTGTCCGGAGCACACGCGCGAGCCGACGGCGCGACAACCACAACCAGGTGAGGCCGGCAACCGCCGCGAGCGCTGCCAGGGCCGTCCCCATCAGCGACCACGACGGAGCGCCGCCGTGTGGCGGCAGGTCCGCGAGCGGCACGGACTCCGTTGCCGGCGAAGACAGCACCAGTGCGGTCTCGGGCTCGACCGGCGCCACCACCGATGGCGACCACCCAGTCCACGGCCCGCCGAGCACCAGGAACTGCACGCTGCTGCTCACCAGCGGCGCCCACAGCACGAACCGCAGCAGCAGTTCCTGCCAGGCGATGGCGCGTTCGCGCAGGACCGCACCGAGCAGTAGGACCGCAACGAGCGCACAGGTCGAGTGCAACGCGAACGTCACCAGCCAGCCGGCGAACGCGGTGAGGTCGGCGTCGGCGATCATGCGCGCTCCTTCTTCTGCTTGCGCTCGGCGTCGGCGACCTTGCGGCGCAGATCGTCGAGTTCGCCGAGGTCGATCTCGCCTTGGCGCAGCAGGTGGTTGACCAGCTCGAGCGGGTCGCCGTCGAACAGGCGCGTGACCAGTTCGCTGACCAGGTTCTTCTGCACCAGGTCCGGCGCGACCTTGGCGCGGTAGAGGAACTGGCGGCCGTTCTCGCGGTGCGCGACCAGCCCCTTCTCCTCCATCTTGCGCAGCATCGTCGCGATGGTCGTCAACGCGAGGCCGCGGTCGCTGAGCGCCGCGTGCACGTCCGCGACGGCGGCGTCGCCGCGCTGCCAGAGCGTGCGGAGGATCGCGAGCTGCAGTTCGCCGAGATTGCGGGGTCCCTTCATGCGGCCAGTCTACTACCGTAGTAGTCGGCCACAACTACTCCGGTAGTGGAGAGACCTTCCCGGAATCCGCCGGCCCGGGAAAAGAACCCGGCCGCAGACGGTCAACCGCCGACCGGCGCAACGATGCTGTGCACGCCCTGCGTCGCGGTCAGCACGCCGTTGGGTGCCGCCGGGTCGAGCACGAACCACTGCGTGTAGAAGGAGAACCCGACGTAGGAACTCACACCGGGCAGCTGCCAGTCGAACGACGCGAAGCCCAACCCCGGGCCGCCGCCAACCGTGAGGTAGAAGCCGGAGGCCAGCGGGTTGGTGCGCAGCATGCAGCCCGACGGCGGGTTGCCGAGCAGCACCAGGAAGTCGGTCGGCAAGGGCAGCGTCTCCCACGCCGCGTCGCTGTCACCGATCACCCACAAGCAGATCTGCTGCGATGCCGCCTGCGTCAACTGGTGCTGCCAGACGATGCCCGGCGACGGCACCTGCACGACGATGTTCTTCGGCGTGATGCCGGCACCACCGGGACAGCCCGAGCCGAAGTCGGCGATCGCCCCGGGTCGCGCCGAGAAGCGCGCCAGCATGCCCATGCTCTGCGTCGTGCTCCCCGAACTCGCGCCGGCCGAGCCCGCCTGGTAGACGCGGGTGGTCTGGCCGAGCGCGACCGTCGAGCCGCGCATGTTGTAGAGAAAGGGCTGGTTGCCGAGGCCGTTGCCGTAGACGCGGATCTCCATCACCAGCGGGCGCGTATGGTCCCAGGTGAACAGCGTCGAGAACGGGATCGTCATCACCACCGCGCCGGGTGCCCCGGCCAGCAGGTTGCGGTTCTGGCGGGCCGCGACGACCACCGGCGGCGTGGCGAAGTTGCTGTCGAACGTGCCGGTGACCCCGAACAGGTTGCCGTGGCCCAGCAGCACCTCGCAGTCGATCGTGGTCGCGTTCGAGGTCAGGCTCGAACCGGCGAAGAACTCGACCTGTTGGAGGCGCATCGGCTCCGGCAGCCAGGCGGCCAGGCTCGCGGCCGAGAACCACTGCTGGTAGCGGCCGATGCCGCCGGCGAACGGGCGGTCGACGTTCTGGAAGCTGGTGACGTTCGGCACCGTGGCGAACGTCTGCGCGCCGATGCCGGCGGCCAGGAGAGTGCTGAGAAGAGCGGTTCGGATCATGGTGGCGGCCTCTGCCAGGGCCCACCAGTCTACCTGCAGCTGGTGGATGCGGTCAGGCCATAGTCACCATGGGCGTCGGCGCAACAAGCCCGACGCCAACGGAGCCATCAGCGACGCAAGCCGGTCGGCATCGGTGCGCCACCCTTGACGCCCTGCACGCTGAGGCCCGCCATGCCGCCGTTGCGCGCAGCTGCTGCGACCGGCGCGGCCGATTTGGTGGACATGCCGAACGAGCTGCCGAGCGCCGATGCGGCCGGCCGCGTCGGCGTCTCGCTCAACCGCTTGCGCACGTCGTCGGGCCGGTTCGCCTTCGCCACGGCGTCCTCACCCGAGATCAGGCCCTCGGCGTAGAAGCGCAGCAGCTCGTCCTCGAGCGTGCTCATGCCGTACTGCTTGCCGGTCTGCATCAGGTTGAGGATCTGGGCCGACTTCGCCTCGCGGATCAGCGACCGCACGGCGTCCGTCGCCACCAGGATCTCGCGCGCCGCGACGCGGCCGCCGCCGACCTTCGACACCAGCGTCTGCGACACCACGCCCTGCAGCGTGCCCGCGAGCTGCACGCGCACCTGCTGCTGTGCGTCGGTCGGGAACACGTCGATGATGCGATCGACGGTCGAGATGGCGCTGGTCGTGTGCAGCGTGCCGAACACCAGGTGGCCCGTCTCGGCCGCCGAGATCGCCATCGAGATGGTCTCGAGGTCGCGCATCTCGCCGATCAGGATCACGTCCGGATCCTGGCGCAGCGCGCGACGCAGGCCTTCGCGGAACGAGTTGCAGTCCTGGCCGATCTGCCGCTGCGTGACGTAGCACTGCTTGTCCGGGTGCACGAACTCGAGCGGATCCTCCATCGTCAGGATGTGGCCGCGCTCGTTCTGGTTGATGAAGTCGATCATCGCCGCGAGCGAGGTCGACTTGCCCGAGCCCGTCGGCCCCGTGACCAGCACCAGCCCGCGCGGCTTGGCGGCGAGATCGAGGCAGATCTGCGGCAGGCCGAGGCGCTTGGCGCAGGGGATCTCGTCGGGGATCTGCCGCACGACCATGCCGACGGCGTTGCGCTGGTGCAGGCAGTTGACGCGGAAGCGCGCCAGGTCCTTCACCGCGAACGAGAAGTCGATGTCCTTCTCCTTCTCGAAGCGCTCCCACTGCTCCGGGCCCATGATCTGACGCGCCAGGTCGGCGGTCGCCTCGGGGGCCAGCCGGCCGTACTCGTCCTGCGAGTAGACCTCGCCGTCGATGCGGTAGCCGGGCGCGCTGCCGGCCTTGATGTGCAGATCGGAAGCACCCTTCGTGACCATGCCACGGAGCAGATCTTCGGTTCGTAGCGACACTGTCCCTCCCCCTTCCCTGTGTGGTGCCGCCCGATCCAAAGCCTGCATCGGCAGTGGCTTCTGCGACCCTTGACGCAGTGTCTCGGGGTTGCCCCAGGGCGGGACCAGCACGGCGGCACGACCCCGTATGGTCAAGAAACCGTGAAGGGCCGAGGTTCGGGTAGCCCCTTCGCCACCATCGCGCTGCAATCGGCTGCCGATACCGCCAGAGGCTCCATGTCCGAACTGCCCCACTTCGAACCCCTGCCCATGATGGACGAGAGCCTCGGCCGCCAGCATCGCCAGCCAGACCCATTACCGCCCGCCGCCGGCGGCGGTGGCGCCGATGCGCCCTCCAGCTCCCCGCCGGACCCGGCCACGGCGTCGCGGCCGGAACCGGTTACCGGTGCCCTGAACACCGTCGATCGCACCGTGCTGTTCGTGAACCGCGAGCAGTCCTGGATCGCGTTCAACCGGCGCGTGCTCGAGGAGGCCCAGGACCCGAGCAACCCGCTGCTGGAGCGCATCAAGTTCCTGGCGATCTCGAGCACGAACCTCGACGAGTTCTTCGAGATCCGCGTCGCCGGCGTCATGGAACTCGTCGACGCGGGCCTGCAGGGCGAGAACCCCGACGCCATCAAGCCGCAGGAAGAGCTCGAGCGGGTGCGCGCCGACGCCCACAAGCTCACCGACGAGATGCACCGCACCTGGCGCGAGCAGTTGTTGCCGGAGCTGGCCAAGGCCGGCATCGAGTTCCGGCCGGTGCGGCAGATGAGCGCGGCGCAGCAGAAGTGGATCGACACCTGGTTCGAGCGCGAGATCTATCCGATCCTGACGCCGCTGGCGATCGACCCGGCGCACCCGTTCCCGGTGCTGCTGAACAAGTCGCTGAACCTCGTCGTGCTGCTGCTCGATCCGCGTCAGCCGCGGCGCACGCAACGCATGGCCGTGGTGCAGGTGCCGCGCACCCTGCCGCGCATCCTGCGCCTGCCGGAGATCGACGGCCAGCGCACCTACGTGTTCACCGCCGACATCGTGCTGGAGAACCTGCACATGCTGTTCCCGGGGCTCGAGGTCGTGCACGTCAGCTCGTTCCGGGTCACGCGCGACAGCAACCTCGACGTCGACGACGTGCAGGCCACGGACCTGATGAGCTCGATCGAGAAGGAGCTGATCAAGCGCCGCCGCGGCGAACCGGTGCGCCTCGAGATCGACAACGGCGCGCATCCCGAGATCCTGGATCGCTTCCTGAAGGCGTTCGGGCTCGAGATGGACGACGTCTACCTCTGCGACGGACCGGTCAACCTCGGCCGCATCCTGGAGCTGTACCAGATCGTCGAACAGCCCGAGCTGAAGGACCCGCCGTCCCAGCCGCGCCGCCAGTGGGGCTGGACGTCCGCCGACGAGATGTTCTCGGACCTGCGCGACGGCGACATCCTGCTGCACCATCCGTACGACTCGTTCTCGACCGTCGAGGAGTTCATCCGGTTCGCCGCGCGCGATCCCAAGGTGCTGGCGATCAAGCAGACGATCTACCGCGCCGGCAGCAAGAACCCGCTGGTCGACTCGCTGATCGAGGCGGCCCAGCTGCGCAAGCAGGTGACCGTGATCGTCGAACTGAAGGCCCGCTTCGACGAGGAGGCGAACATCTTCTCGGCGCGGCGCATGGAGCAGGCCGGCGTGCACGTCGTGTACGGCATCGTCGGCCTGAAGACGCACGCGAAGTGCACGCTGGTCGTGCGGCGCGAGGACGACGGCATCAAGCGCTACTGCCACCTCGGCACCGGCAACTACAACCCGAGCACCGCGCGTCTCTACACCGACCTCGGCCTGCTGACCGCGCGCGCCGACGTCGGCGAGGAGGTCGCCGAGACGTTCAACATGATCACGGGCTACACGCGCGTGCCGCAGATGGAGCACCTGCTGGTGGCGCCGTTCACGCTGCGCGACAAGGTGCTGGCGCTGATCAAGAACGAGATCGACAACAAGAAAACGGGCAAGCCGGCCGCCATCAAGGCGAAGCTCAACAACCTGGCCGATCCGCAGATCATCACGGCGCTGTACGAGGCCTCACGCGCCGGCGTGCAGATCCAGCTGTGCGTGCGCAGCGTGTGCTGCCTGCGGCCGGGAGTGCCGGGCCTCAGCGACAACATCTCGGTCATCGCGATCGTCGACCGCTTCCTCGAGCACAGCCGCGTCTACTACTTCGAGAACGCCGGCAACCCGCTGGTCTTCCTGTCGTCGGCCGACTGGATGATCCGCAACCTCGACCGCCGCGTCGAGGTCGCCGCGCCGGTGCTCGATCCCGAACTCAAGAAGCGCGTGATCGACGAGGCGCTCAGCATGGCGCTGGCCGACAACGTCAAGGCGCGCCGCGTGCAGGCCGACGGCAGGAGCGTGCGCATCCAGCGCGACCCGAACGTGCCCGCGGTGCGCAGCCAGCAGGCGCTGCTCGAGCAGGTCATGAAGCAGCCGGAGACGACGCCGGAAGGTGGTGTGTCGGACCCGCAGAAACGGCGCAAGAACAAGAAGAAGAAGAAGGGCTGAGGCGAGTCGCCACCACCGTCCGCCACCACCTCGGGCGCAAACCGGGCGGAAAGGGCCGGCCTTCGGCATGGTCCCCCGGCAAAGGAAAACCCCGCCGAACTGGCTGCAGGAGCCGGTCCGACGGGGTTTGGCATGGCGAGGGCGAAGGGGATCGAACCCTCAACCACCGGATCGACAGTCCGGTACTCTAACCAATTGAGCTACGCCCCCACGCCGTGAGGGCCGGGGATGCTAGCCAGGAAGGAGGTCATTGCAAGCACTTCCCCGTTGGTCGGTGGCCCTGGCGCCAGCTGCCCAAGTCGCTCCGGACCAGGGTCCTGGAACGAGGGTGCGGCCGACATAAAATCGGCCGCCGGGCTCTCGCCCAGCGGCCGAAGCCACTCTTCGCTCTCTCGTGTCGAAGCGGCCACTCAGCTGGGCAGGCCTTTCGACCCGCACTTCGAGCAACCGTCTCGCTTGCTACGGTCTCTAGGACGCTTCGTTCCGCCGCCCAAGGGCACGTGCTCATGCCATCCCGCGTCTCCCGCCTGCAGCTCGGTTTCGCCGGTCCGAGTGGCTGTTCGGCCCCCCACCTGTCGGTCGACGGCATGACGCCGAACGGTCCCAACCTGTCCCACTGGCCGGGGAACCGCACGCCTGGCAAGTGGAAGGCGGACCTCAGCACCGGCATCGCGTTGCGCTTCGCACGCGCGCCGGCCGCCGAACAGGAGTCTTTCCTGGGCGACGCGGCCATCGTGCTGAACGACCACTACGACACCGACGGATTCGGTTCGCTGCTGGCGATCCTGCGCCCCGAGGTCGCGTTCGCACGCGAGGAACTGCTGCTGGCGGCCGCGGCGACCGGTGACTTCGGCTGCTGGCGAACCTGGCGCGCGTTCGCGATCGATCGCATCGTCGTCCGGCTGGCCGCGCCCGAGTCGCCGGCGGCCATCGCGTTCCGTGGCATCGACGATGCCGACGAGCTGTCGCTGCGGCGCTACGAATGGCTGCTCGAACACGCGGCCGCGGTGCTCGACGAACCGGCGGCGTTCGCGCCGCTCTACGAAGCCGAGATGGCGGCGGTGCAGCAGCAGATCGATCGGGGCCTGCGCGGTGAGCTCGACCGCCGCCAGTGGCGCGACATCGACTTCGCGGTCGTCACCAGCCCCGGTCCGTGCCATCGAATGACGCTGAACACCCTGGCCGGCGCCCACCGCGTGCTGCACCTCGAACACACCGGCGACGAACACCGGTACCGCTACCACGATCGAACCGAGAGCTGGTTCGACCTGGTCACGTTCCAGCCGCCGCCGCGGCTCGACCTGCGCCCGCTGGCGGCGCACCTGGCCGAACTGGAACCGGCGCACGACGGCGCCTCGTGGAACGCCGACCCGCCGACCGAACCGATCCCGGAGCTGTACTTCGGCGTGCCATCGGTGCAGGAGTACGGCAGCATCACCCGCGAGCTGCGGCCGAGCCGCCTGCCGGTCGAACGGGTCACGACGGCGTTCGTGGCCTCCTACACCCGCGCTGCCGGCTGAGGCCCTGGCGCCGCCGCCTTGCGCGCCCCATCATGCGCCGCAGATGAACGTGCTGCGCGCGCTGTTGTCCGGGTCGTGTTCGCTGCTCGCGGCGTGTGGCGGCCACCACGCGCTGCCCGGCGATGCCAGCAGTCCATATCGGTTGGCGGCGCAGTTCCGAGGCGCGGAGACGGGTGGTGAGCAATGCCTCGCCGAGCTGCGACAGCTCGGCGCCCAGGCGCTGGTGTTCGCCCACAGCGAACGCTCGGCGGGACGGCACGACGGCCGCATGGTGCTGATCGCCGACGATCCGCCCGAGGCGGCCTTGGCGGGACACGGCAAGCAGACGGCCGTGGTCGTCACGCAGACCGGCGCGACCGTCGCGGTAGACATGGCGCTGCTCTGGTGCCACGGCATCACGCCGCCGCGACGGTTGGCGATCGGCACCCGCGTGCACATGCCGGACGGCACCACGACCACACAGCCTGCACCCGGCGACTTCGTCATCCAGCTGCAGCGCCGGGAGCACGCGGACGTGTTGACCACGACCCCACAGACCGACGTGGTGTTCCACATCGGCATCGTGCTGCAGCGCGCCGAGGGGCGACACCTGCGAGCGCGCGACGAGGCAGTCGAGGCGGCGAAGCGCTACCCGCAGCTCGACCTCGTCGCCCGCTGCGCCGAAGGCGATCCGGCGCAGCTCGAGGTGAACGTTCGCGAGTTGCTGGCCCAGGGTCATCGCGCGATCCTGGTCAGCACCGACGACCCGGATGCGCTGGGGCCGATCGCCGCAGCGGCGCAGGAACGCAACGTCGCCCTGATCGTGCTCGACCCGAACGTCGACTGGCGAGCCGCCACCTGCTGCGTCGGCCCCGACCAGCGCACCCTCGGCCGCGCTGCCGGTGAAACGGTCAAGGTGATGGCGCCGAGCGGCGCCGCGATCGTCGAGCTCGCGGATGAACTGGAATCCGCGTCGGCGCAGCAGCGTCACCAGGGCTTCTGCGACGCGCTCGGCCTGCCGCACAAGCCGTGAACCCGGGTCAGCGGCCCAACTGCTCGAGGCGGTAGCGGATGTCCTTGGCGACATCCGCGTATTCCTTGCTGTCGCCGCAGACCGCCAGCAGCGCCGCGTAGTCGGCGCGCGCCCGCGCGACGTCGCCGACCTCCTCGCAGAAGCGCGCGGCGGCCCACCGCGCGCGCGTGCGCATGCCTTCGTCGCCGGCCTGCTGCGCCAGCGCATCGGCGACGCCCAACGCGGCCCGCGGATCCCGTTCCCGCATGGTCCACGCCAGCTGGTAGGCGGCCCAGGCGCCGGTCTTGTCGCGCATGCCGCGCGCGTCGACGACACCCTGCAACGTCTGCTCGGAGCCGTGAAGATCGTTGCGCTGCCGCTGCAGCATGCCGAGCTGGGTCTGTGCGTTCGCCCGTTCGTCGGCGTCGAGGTCGCGCGCGAGCAGCTGGCGCAATGCGACCTCCGCGGCCGGCAGGTCGTTGCCCTTGAACTGCAGTCGCGCCACCTCGGCCAGCAGCTCCTGGTTGCTCATCGCCGCGAACTTCTCGTGTGTACGCTGCGCCTCGATCTCGTCGAGCGACCGACGCAGCTGTTGTGTGTCGATCACGGTGGCCCGTTCGGCCGCGACGCGCAGCGGTTCGGTCGCATTCGGCGCAGCCGTGGCCAAGCGCGCTTCCAACGCGGACAGGCGCTCGACGATCCGATCCAGCGAGCGGTGCACCCGGTCCCAGTCCTCCCGATCCGCGCGCGGTGTGGCCGACCCGCCCGGCCCACTCGCGGCCGCCACCGTCGCCGGCCCGGGCTCACGGGCGATCGGCGGCTGCACCGTCAACGTGCTGCCGGAGATCCAGAACCAGACGCCCGCGGCAACGGCAATCGTGAGCAGGATCGTGAGCAGCGCCCGCATGCCGCGATGGTATCGGCTTCCGGGCGCGCGACGCAGTCCCGGGTTCGCAACGCAGCGCGCGGGCGCTACGTTCGCGCCTTCGCCTGACATGCCTCCCCGCTCGTCGCTGCGCTACTGGCTGCTCCGCTTCTTCGGCGGCAGCGTGCTGCTGATCGCGGCGGGGCTCGGCGTGTTCCAGCGTTTGCTGCCGGGCAGCATCCTGGGCACGGCCACGATCCTGCCCGGCCTCGCCGGCTTCTACCTGGCGCTGTCGTCGATCACGCCGATGGTGCGGCTGCTGTCACTGGAGTCCCGCACGCGCCGCGCGTGGAGCGAAGCGGCGACCGAAGCGTTCGCGCGCGCGTCGCTGCCGCGCCGCGTCTACTACCTGCTCACGGCGGTCGCCGAAGTCGACGGCCCGATGAGCCCGGCCGAACGCGAGACGGTGCGCCAGTTCGTGCGCGAACGCTTCCTCGGCGCGGAGTCGGCCGACGAACTGCGCCTGTGGGAGTCGCAGCCGGTGCAGGTCGGCGATCGCACGGGCCTCGCGGCGCGCATCGCGTTCGGCCTCGACGACGCGGAGCTGGACACGCTGTTCTGCTGGTGCTGCCTGGTCGCGTTCGCCGACCACAACTACCGCGAACCCGAACACCGCGCGCTGCAGGAGGTCGCCCGCGGCCTCGGCCTTGCCGCCGCGCGCGCGCGCATGCTGTTCCACCTGGCGAAGGCCCAGCACCTGCGCGCCGCGGCGGGCGGGCGTTCGCCGCACCAGGCCGACAACCAGAGCGACAAGGCGCGCGCGCTGGCCGTGCTGGGGCTGCCAGCTGATGCGAACGCGGACACGATCCGACGCCGCCACCGGGAACTCGTGCGACGATTCCATCCGGACGCGCAGCCGAACCTCGGTCCGGTCGCGCAGCAGGAGGCGACCGAACGCTTCCGCGAGATCCAGCGCGCCTATGAGACGCTGGCCCACTGACACCCACCGACAACCGACACCGAACCATGGTCACCATCACCGCGCGCTACGAAGGCGATCTCTGCTGCACCGCCACCCACGGCCCCTCGACCGCGACGCTGCAGACCGATGCGCCGAAGGACAACGAAGGCCTCGGCCGCTTCTTCTCGTCGACCGACCTGGTCGCCACCGCGCTCGGCACCTGCATCCTGACGACGATGGGCATCGTCGCCCGCCGCCACGGCATCGAGCTGAAGGGCGCCACCGTGCGCGTCGAGAAGCACATGACCGCGGCGCCGCGGCGCATCGGCCGCCTGCCGGTCGAACTGTCGGTGCCCGGCGTGTTCACGCCCGAGCAGAAGAAGCTGCTCGAGAACGCCGCGCACGGCTGCCCGGTGCACAAGAGCCTGCACCCGGACATCGACGCGCGCATCACGTTCCTCTGGCACGGCTGACGCCGTTCGCGACGCGTTCAGTTGCTGGTGTTCGTCTTCAGCGGGTCCCACCAGTTCGCGGTCGGGTCCTCGGCCGTGCCGTCGAGCGCCTGCACGTCGCTGATGATGCCGGTCACCAGGCCCACACACGCCCCGACCGCCGACATCGCCGCCAGCGCCACCAGCACCGCACGCCCGTCGCAGCCGCAGCCGCAGAGGTTGCCGTTCGAACTGCCGAGGATCACGAACGGCCCCACGATCGCGCCGGTGACCGGCTTCACCAGCGTGCAACCGCCGGTGGCAAGGAGCAAAAGGGCCAGCACGAGACCGAACGCGCGGGTGCGGAGGCGGCACATGGCGGACCACAGCGCACACGGTCCTGGGACGTTCGCCGCCCGGGGCCTGGCGGCCGCAAGCCCGGTCGGCATCGGAATCCGAACTCCGGCCAATCCGGGATCGCGGCCGGTCGTCTTCAGCGGCACGATCGATCCATGGCCGATGCGGAACCGACCCTGAGCGACCTGTTCCAGGCCCATCGACGGGGCCTGGCGGGGG
>JBGARS010000049.1:0-36736 GCA_044230075.1 Planctomycetota bacterium
CCCCGGCACCCCGCGATCCGGGCGTGTGTGCGCCCCGGCCACAACCCGCCCCCACCAACCGCCCACGGCGTTGGGTCTGTTGCTCGACCACCTGCAGGCACATTGTCTCGCCACCGAGCTGGCGCCGTTCGTGCGCTCGCGCCGCCCATGGCGCGCGCCGCGGCGCGAACGCAGCGGCCTGAGCTGGGAACCGCGACAGATCGCCGAGTTGCAGGACGTGTCGGCGATGGTGCGCGAACTCGAGGTCGGCCGCTCGGGCGTGCCCGTGCTGATGGAGCAGTACCTGAAGCTCGGCGCGAGACTGCTCGGCGTGAACGTCGATCCCGACTTCCACACGATCGACGCGCTGGTGGTCGTCGACCTGCTGGCCGCACCCGATCATCTGCTGCAGCGCTACCTCGGCGCCGAGGGCGCGGCCGCGATGCGTGACCACCACGCGGCACGGACCGCCAACTGTGGCCCCACCGGGCACGCACTTCGCTAGGCTGGTCGTGCCGGCGCTCATCACCGCCGGCCCCACACGATCCCATGCCAAGACTCGCCGCGCTCTGTCTGGTCTCCGTCGGCACCGTCGGCCTGCCGTCGCAGACGACCCATCTGGTCGGTCCCGGCGGCCTGCCGCAGATCCGCGACGCGCTCGCGATCGCTTCGGCTGGCGACACGATCCTCGTGCAGCCCGGCACCTATGCCCACTTCCGGTGCGCCATCGGCGTCACCATCCGCGCCGCGACGCCTGGGTCGGTGACGATCGCGTTCCAGTCGGTCGTGGAGTCACCGGCGTGCCTCGCCGACCCGCTGTGCCGCTCACTGCTCGGCCCGACCGAGTTCGCCCTTCCGGCCGGCCAGACCGCCCACGTCGTCGGCCTCGACTTCGCTCCCACGGTGGACGCCGTCTACGCCAGCCGCCACCGGGTCGGCGTCACCAGCGGCCGCACGACCTTCGACCAGTGCAACATCGCGGCGAACGGCCAGGCCGCGCTGATCGTCAACCACGCCGCCGTACACCTGCAGGGTTGCACCGTGAGCAATCTGGGCGCCGGCTACTCAGCCCTCTGGGCGCTCTACTCGGACGTATCCGCGAGCGGTTGCACGGTCACGGGCGGCGACAACGTGTTCGCCCTCGCGCCGCATGCCGTCGACCTGAGCAGCACCCGGTTCGTCGGCAGCCACCTCGACCTGCGCGGCGGCAACGTGCAGTTCGGCCAGGACGGCAGCGCGGTGGACGCGGACAACTCCGAGGTCTGGATCGCCGACTCGACGCTGACATCGCAGCCGGGCACCTGCCCCGTGGTGGCAGTGTTCTCGACCGGCCGCATCGCCCGCAGCGTACAGACCGGCAGCACCGCCTGCGGACCGGGGTTGCCGGGCGGCAACGTCGTCGGCGTCGAACGCCTGGCGCCGCTGCAGAACGGCACCACGTTCTCGATGCACATACGCACTGAGCCGAACCAACTGGTCGCGGTGCACGCCAGCAACAGCCTCGGCACCACGCCGGTGCCCGGCCTCTTCGAACAGCCTGTCTCGCTCGACCTGACCGCCTTCTGGTTGGCGGGCCTGTTCCTGGCCGACGCCAACGGCGACGTCACCGCGTCGTGGAACATGCCAGCGGGCATGTTCCTCGGCGAGCCGCTGTGGCTCGAGACGATCACCGTCGAACCCGTGTTCCCGTGGCAGGCGGGACCGGTCGTCGGCGGTGTGATCCGCTGATCGCGACACCGTTGGCATCGGCGCGTTGCGGCACGGCGTGCGGCGGCGGGAGGTTTCTCCCCACCGATCCGCGGACGCAGCTAGACTCCTTCGCCACGCGGGCTCCTCGTCTGCACCCTGCCCTCCCAACCGGCCCGCGCCCATCCGCCCGATGCACCTTTCCACGCCGCGGCTCAGCATGCCGCGCTCCGTCTCGTTCTCTGCCTCGCTGCTGCTGACTGCCTCGCTGACGGCGCAGTACACCTACACGCAACAGGTCGGTCTCGTGACCGGCCCGGTGGTGCGCACCGAAGGTTGTCTGCTGGTCGACGTCGACGGCGACGGCGACCTCGACGTGGTGTTCGCGAACGGCTACGTGCTGTCGACCTCGGGCCAGGCGATCCTGCCGACGCTGCTGATCAACAAGATCAACCAGGGGCTCGGCCTCGTCGACGAGACCGCGACGCGCCTGCCGGCCCTGGCGATCAAGGGCACGCTGGCGATCGCACTCGACGTCGATGGCGACGGCGACAAGGACCTGGTGTTCTCGTGCAACGGTGCCAGCCAGCAGCGCCTCTACATCAACGACGGCGCCGGCCACTTCACCGACGAGTCGACACAGCGCCTGCCGGGCATGGTGATCACCGCCGCGGGCTGCGCCTACGGCGACGTCGACCAGGACGGTGACCTCGACCTGTTCTTCAACGACGAACTGACCAACGGCCAGCTGAAGCTGTGCCTGAACGACGGCACCGGCGTGTTCACGAACGTGACCAGCACGCACATCGTCAGCGCACCGAAGAGCAACCAGCAGGACATCGTCGTCTGCGACATCGACAACGACTGGGACCTCGACGTGATCAACGGCGGCAAGTCGTCGGGCCAGCAGATCTTCCTCAACGACGGCACCGGCCACTTCCCGACCGTGACGACGGCGCTGCTACCGGCAGGCACCAGCTTGACCTACGAGTTCGAAGCTGCGGACCTCGACCACGACGGCGACCTGGACCTGGCGATGCTCAGCTACTCCGGCGTCACCGACACGATGCTGCGCAACGAGCTGATCCCGTCGGGCACGCTGAGCTTCACCAACCTGCCGGGCGCGCTCACGGGCGGCGCCGGCGACGACGACAACGAGTGGCTGTTCGTCGACTGCGACAACGACGGCGACCTCGACATCGTCAACGGCTCGCTGCAGGCGGCCAGCGAGAAGCTCTACGTCAACAACGGCGCGTTCTCGTTCGCACGCGCGGCGAACGGCTTCTCGCCGGTGACCGACAGCACGCTCGACGTCGCCGTCGGCGACGTCAACGGCGACGGCGTCTACGACATCCTGACCGCGCAGGGTGAGTCCGGCACCTACACCAACCGCATCTACTACGGCAGCGGTCCCGCCGACACGCAGCCGCCGCGCTTCGTACGCGTCGAGCAGATGCCGGCGATCGTCACCAACCCGGACGGCCCCTGGGTCGTGCGCGCCGTGATCCAGGACTCGTTCGTCGACGACGGCGAGACGCCGGTCGAGACCGCGACGATGAACTGGACCATCACCCATCGCGACGGCGTGGCCACCGGTTCGACGCCGATGCAGTTCGCCGGCGGCCTGTTCTTCCGCGCCGAGCTGCAAGCACCGCCCGGCGTGATCATGAACGGCGCCACGGTCGACTTCTCGCTCGCCGCGACCGATCGCCGCGGCAACACCAGCACGACGCCGTCGCAGCAGTTCTGGATCTGCGGCGCGCAGCAGTACGGCCTCGGCATCGGCGGCACCAACACCGCGCTGCTGACCCCGAGCGGCGACGTCAACCTCGGCGGCCTGTTCACGATCACGTGGAGCAATGCCGGCCCGTCGACGACCGGCGCGCTGGGCATCTCGGCGCTGCACCGCTACTTCCAGGTGATCCCCGAGGGCACGCTGCTGATCGACCCGTACCTGTTCATCGCCGTCGGGCCGATCACCACCGACGCGCTCGGCACCGGCTCGGTGACGATCCCGATCCCGAACCTGCCGCTCGCCGGCCTGCCGGTGACGTTCCAGTGCGTGTTCGACGCGCCGGTGTCGATGAGCAACGCCGTCGAGCTGGTGCTCTGCCCCTGACCGCCGGGCGGAACGAAAGGCGCATGGCGGGCCGGGCAGCCGGCTGCTAGGGTCCGCCCGCGCATGAGCACGACGAAGCTGCTGCGCGAGCTGGAACGGACCCGCTCGCAGTTCGGCGATGGCACCGGCAGGAAGAAGCAGGCGCTGCTGCTGCAGCTCGCGACGGCGCGGCTGCCGACCGCCACCGCGGTGTCGCGGCTGCACGAATGCCTGTGTTTCCTGCGCGCCCACCCCGACGATGCCGAGCTGCTGGCGGTGGTCACGACGATGCTCGAAGGCTTCCACCGCCGCCGCGACCTGCGCCGCCATCGCCGAGAGCTCGCCGAGTCCGGCATCGCCGGCACATCGTTGCGCTACTCGTTCTTCGCCGACACCGCGCGCTGGCTGTCGCACCGGTTGCCGGGTGCTCTGCGCATGGTCTGGGACGACTACAGGAACGGCGACCTGCTGGCACAGCGGCTCGCGCTGCTGGCGACGTGGCCCGAGACGCCGGGGCTCGACGAGGCCGATCTGTGCACGCGCGACTGGGTGCGGCGACTGGCCGGTCCCGACACCACGGACGCCGACTTCCTGATCACACGCTGCCAACGCCTCGGCGGCACGGCGGCCGAACGCGAGGCGTTCTTCGAGGAGCTGGACCTCGAGTTCGAACTCGACCTCGCGCCCGATCGCGGCGCGCCATCGCGCACGCTGGCGCTGGCCGCCGACCGCCCGGTGCACTTCCAGACCGGACCACTGCGCCGCTACCGACCCGATCTGCGCCAGGAACTACGGCGACCCGCGCGCGTGCGACCGGTCGATCGCGCCACCGGGGAACGGCTCGTCGCGCTCGCCCGCGACGCGATGGTGCTGCGCCATCGCGACCTCGACGCGTTCGCCTACGGTGACCCAGACGACGTGCGCCTGTTCGACTGCGGCGACGGCCTCGAGTTCGCGGTCATCGGCATGCAGCCCGAACGGCGACTGCTGCTCGAAGCCGTCTACGCCTACCTGACGCTGAGGAACGGCGTGCCGATCGGCTACGTGCTGACCAGCGGCATCTTCCGCAGCTCGGAGATCGCCTACAACGTGTTCGACACCTGGCGCGGCGGCGAGGCCGGCCTCGTCTACGGCCGCGTGCTCGGCGTGACGAAGCAGCTCTACGGCTCGGACACGTTCACGATCTACCCCTACCAGCTCGGCGGCGAAGGCAACGGCGAAGGCCTCGCGTCCGGCTCGTGGTGGTTCTACCAGAAGCTCGGCTTCCGGGCGCGCGACCCGGGCGTGCTCGCGATCATGCAGCGCGAACTGGCGACGATGGCGAAGCGGCCCGGCCACCGCACCACGATCGCGGTGCTGAAGCAGCTGGCAGCCCACAACGTCTACTGGTCCCCCGGCCGCGCGCGCGACGACGTGATCGGCGTGTTCCCGCTGGGCAACATCGGCCTCGCGATCACCGATCTGCTGGCGCGCCGCTTCGGTGCCGACCGTGAACGTGGCGAACGCGTCTGCGCCGACGAAGCCGCGCAGCTGTGCTCGGTGCGCGGGTGGCGCCGTTGGCCGGCCGCCGAGGCGCTGTGGTGGCGCCGCTGGAGCCCACTGATCCTGCTGCTCGGCGCGGACCGATGGACCGCCGCCGAGCGCCGCGCGCTGGTCGCGGTCGTGCGCAGCAAGGGTGGCCGGCGCGAGTCCGACTACGTGCGCCGCCTCGACGCCCACAGGCGGCTGCGCAGCGCGCTGCGCAAGCTGGCACAGGGCTGACGGTCGGGCACGGCCATCGGCGCGCCGACGCCTGCCTGATCAGCTCTTCTTCGGATCCATCTGCGTGCTGGCACCGCCCCACATCGGCCACACGCCGAAGATCAGCTGCAGAGGCCAGGTCGCGACATCGAAGACGATGCCACCGGCGATCACCGGCACACCGACCACGGCGCGCAACGCCATCGACTCCGAGAACTCATCCGGCTTGTCGTAGACCGACGACTTGCCGTAGGCCCAACGCACGCCGTTGGTCGTGCCGCACGCGGGGAGAACGACCATCGCCAGCAGACACAGACTCGCAAGGTGACGCTTTGCCATGATGGCAATGATACGACCGAAGCGGACGCCACTTGAGCCCCGGCCGACGTCTGTCGATGCACGCAACATCCGCCGCTCGAGCCGCCGTTGCCACCGGCGCCTCGTCGTTCACCGCGAACGTTCAACGACGCGCCGCTGGAACGCATCGTCCCGGACGACCGCCAAGACGAGGTCGCGCAGCGTGACCTTGTCCCGCCGCAGCAGGTCCTCGACCGCCAGATCCAACCGCAGACGATCGCGCGGTCGCGCGTCGCGGCCGACCGCGTAGACGAACAGCTTGCGCAGCAGTGTGCGCACGAACGCCGGATCCTGCTGCAGCACGCGCTTCAGGTCACCGAGGCCGGCGAGGTGCCGGCCGTCCGGCAATTCGCCGCTGCAGTCGATCACGCCGCCGGCGTCCTGTTCGCGGTAGCGGCCGATGGCGTCGTAGCGCTCGAGCGCGAACCCGAGCGCGTCCATGCGCACGTGGCAGACGGCGCACGCGCGCCGCTCGCGGTGCTGCGCCAACTGGTCGCGGAAGCTCTTGCTGCTGTCGATCGCGGCCTCGTTGGCGAGCGTGTCGTTGCCGGGCGGCGGCGGTGGTGGCGGCTGACCGAGCAGGTTCTCGAGCACCCACTTGCCGCGCTTGACCGGCGACGTGCGGGTCGGGTTCGACGTGACCGCGAGCACGCTGCCGTGGCCGAGCACGCCGCCGCGTTCCCGCTGTGCCGGTGGCAGTACCACACGTACGAAGCCCTGGGCGTCGGCCGGCCGCGGCAGGCCGTAGAACGCCGCCAGGCGCGCGTCGACGTGCGTGAAGTCGCAGTCGAGCAGGTCGCGCACGTCGCGTTGCTCGCGCAGCACCGCGAGGAACAGCAGCTCGGTCTCGCGCCGCAGCGACGCACGCAGCTCGTCGTCGAAGCCGGGAAAGCGCGCCGGGTCCGGCGTGCGGTCGGCGAGGTTGCGCAGCTCGAGCCATTGGCCGGCGAAGTCCGTGGCCAGCGACTCGGCGCGCGCATCGGCCAGCAGACGATCCACTGCCGCCGTCAGGCCGGCGTCCTTTGCCAGCGCGCCCTGTCGCGCTTGTTCCGCGAGACCTTCGTCCGGCGCGCTGCCCCACAGGAAGTACGACAGCCGGGATGCCAGGGCCGCACCGCCGAGCGGCACGACGCTGCCGGCGCTGCCCTCGATGCCTCCGGTCTCCACGCGGAACAGGAAGTACGGCGATACGAGTGCGGCCTGCAGCACCGCGCGCAGCGCCTCGACCAGCGATCCGCCGGCCTGCAACACGCCATCGCCGAGCCGCTGGCTGCGGGTGATCTCGTCGTTCGCAGCCGGCCGGCGGTAGACGCGCGGCAGCAGCGCCCGCACCACCGCACGCAGCTTCGCGGCGTCGTCGGCCCGCACCTGCGACGCTGCCTGCAGCCACTGCCGCGCCGCCGGCACGCCAACGACGTCGGTCGGCCCGACCACCTCGAGCCAGTCGATGTGCAGGTTGCGGTCACGGCGCGCCGGATCGGGGTTCTTCGGCTCGTAGTAGTCGTTGACGAAGGCGAGCGCGACGCGATGGTCGCCGCCGCTCATCGGCGTGCGCAGCTCGAATTGCCGCAGTTCCCGTTCGCCGACTTCGAGCGTCGCGAGGTCACGTTCGTCGAGCTGCAGCAGCATCTTCGCCGGCTCGTCGCCGGCCTGGTCGGCGCCGGCGAGCACGCGCAACACGTAGATGCCATCGCGCGGCAACCGCAGCCGCTGCTCGATCGTCGCCCGCGCATAGAGGTTGGCGATCTCGCCCGACATGCCGGCGCCGGGGCCATCGACGAGCTGCATCGCTTCGGCTTCGAAGCGCCGCACGGTCGGATGCGCCGGATCCTCACCGTCGAACACGGCGGCCGCCACATCGCGCGCCGCGGCGAGGTACTTCTCCAGGTGCAACGTCGAGAAGGTCAACGCGTCGCCGATCGTGTCGAAGCCGTAGCCGAGGTCATCGGCGGGGAACGCCTGGGTCGACGCATCGACGCCGAACAGATCGTGCACCGTGTGCTCCCACTGGGAGCGCGACAGCCGGCGCACCGTCACGCGCCCGGGATCGGGCGGCAACCGCGGCACTTCGTGGCGCAGCAGGTCGGCGACCCCGGCCACGAAAGCCCGCCGCGCCGCATCGGGTGGCGGCTCGGCATCGGCCGGCGGCATCTCGCCGGCGAGCACGCGGTCGCGCATGTGGCTCCACCGCCACAGCTGCAACACCGGGTCCGGCTCGGCGTGCGTGAGGTCGAGATCACCCTTGGTCGCGTCGCCACCGTGGCACTCGATGCAGTGCGAGCGCACGAACACCGTCATCGCCGTGTCATCGACGACCGCTTGCGCCGCGATCGGCGCCATCAGCACGGGCATCAGCAGGAGCGGCAGGGCACGCGGCATCAGCCCATCAGCGTAGCGAGCAATGACCACACGATGACACACGACGTCGAGCGGAAACCTAGGGTGCGCGGCATCGATCCGGTCAACCGCCGGCGTGACACCATGAAGCACCTTCCCGTCGTCGCCTGCCTCTGCCTCGCAGCGGCCTCCCTTCCCGCCCAGTCCTACCTGCTGCTGCCCGACAGCGCTGGCCCGGCCTTCGAGCTGAACAGCTACGACAGCCTCGGGCTGCCGTTCATGTCGCAGAACGCACGCGTGCAGATGTTCTTCGACCCCACCGAGGTCGGCTCGCAGGGCTTCGTCGCCGACGAACTGTCGCTGCGCTACGACGGCCCGATCCCGCAGGTCGGCGCGCCGGGGCCGTTCTCGATCACGCGGCTGCAGCTGCGCATCGGCGTCACCACCGTGCCGATGCCCGACGCGACGTTCGCCGCCAACCTGACGCAGCCGCTGACGACGGTCTACGACGGCCCGTGGTCGTTCCTGCCCGATCCGGGCTCGTTCTCGCCGCAACCGTGGGGCGGGCCGTCGAACACGCTGTCGTTCCCGTTCTCGACGCCGGTCGCGATCGGCATCCCCACCGGCGCCTGGCTCGTGGTCGAGTTCGTCGTCGAGGGCAACAACATCTTCAACTTCGGCTACGCGCACGCGATCCTCGACGGCGCGTCGACGACCGGCGGCATCAGCAACGGCAGCGCGGTGACGATCGGCCAGGGTTGTGCAGCCGGCGTCGGCCAGCCAGCCGCGGCGATCAGCACCTTCGGCACCTATGCACCCGGCGCCGCGCACCACGTCAACGCCACCGGGCTCGGCGCGAGCACGATCGCTGTCTGCGCCTTCGGCATCGACGGCACGCAGACGGGTGGCATCCCGCTGCCGCTGACTCTGCCGGGCACGAACTGCACGATCTACACCGACCCGATCCTGCTGAACCCGATCCTGACCGACGCCGGCGGCGCGGTCACCGGCGTGCAGCCGGCGGCGACCCTGTCGATGCCGGCCGACCCGGCGGCCTCGGGCCTGGTGATCTTCGAGCAGGTCGTGTCGCTGGTCGGCACGGCGAACCCGTGGGGCCTGGTGACGACCAACGCCGCCCAGGTGACGCTCGGTTCGTTCGCGACGCCGGGGCGCGGCACCTACAGCGTCACGCACGACAGCGACGCCAACGCGCTCTACGCCAACGACGTCCGCACGTTCGGCTACGCGATGCGGCTGCGCACGCTCTGATCCGCCGATGTCCGGATCCGCGCGGCCATGGCCGCGTGGCGCCCGGGCCTTACGCTTGCCGTCGTGTCGCGCCCGCCCAGTTCGATCCTGTTCCTGCTGATCCTCGGCCTGTCGCTGGCCCTCGTCACCTGGTGGACGATCTTCCAGGTGCATGCGAGTTCGGAACTGGAAGCCGCCGGGCAGGCGCTGATCGCCGCCGACATCGAGGGTGCGGCACACGCGCTCGGTGCCCGCGACGCCGCCGACCTGGCCGCCGTCGCGCGGGCCCGGCGCTGGATGTTCGCCAGCGAAGGCCTCGTCTTCGGCCTGACGCTGTTGGCGGCAGGCTGGCTCTATGGTGCCTCGCTGCGCCGCGAGGCGAAGCTGCGCACCGTGCAGGATCGCTTCCTCGCCGCCGCGACCCACGAACTGAAGACACCGCTGGCGACGATCGTGCTGCTGCTCGAATCGCTGCGCGACGGTCGCCTGCCCGACGACAAGCGGACCCGTTACCTCGCGACCGGCCTGCTCGAAGCCGAACGGCTCGAACGTGGCCTCGACAACGTGCTGACGGCGGCCGGCCTGCGCACGACGGCCAGGGCCGCACGACCGCAGGCCGGCGATCTGGTCGCCGACGTGCACCTGGCGGTGCAGGCGATGCAGCCGCGCGCGCTGGCGACGCAGGTCGACCTGCAGACGCAGCTGCCACCGAGCCTGCCGCTGCGACGCGACGCGGCGGCGATCCAGATGGTGTTGCGCAACCTGCTGGACAATGCCGTGAAGTACTCGCCGGCCGGCAGCGTGGTGCAGATCGCCGTGGAACGACAGCAGGACGAGGCCCGCATCCGCGTATGCGACAATGGTCGCGGCATGGACGCCGACGAACTGACGCACGCATTCACGCCGTTCTGGCGCGGCAGCGACAAGGCGACCGGCGGTTCCGGCCTTGGCCTTCACCTCGTCCGCGAACTGGTGCTGGCGCACGGTGGTGCCGTCAGCGTACACAGCGACGGCCGGGGCCGCGGCTGCGAGGTCGCCGTGCGCCTGCCGCTCGGGAGGACCGAATGAGCCACTGGATCCTGGTCGCCGAAGACGAACACACGCTCGGCGAGATGCTGTGCGACAACCTGACCGTCGAGTCCTACCACGCCGAACACGTGCTGACGGGACCGAAGGCGCTCGAACGCATGGCGCGCGGCGGCATCGACCTGCTGATCCTCGACGTGATGCTGCCGGGCTGCGACGGCTTCGAGGTGTTGCGACAGCTGCGCGAGCGCGGCGACCACACGCCGGTGCTGATCCTCAGCGCGCGCAGTGCCGACCAGGACCGCATCCGCGGACTCGAACTGCGTGCCGACGACTACCTGACCAAGCCCTTCAACCTGCGGGAACTGCTGCTGCGGGTCGATGCACTGCTGCGCCGGCGGCCACCGACCGCGGCGGGCGTCGACGTGTTGCGGTTCGGCGGCAACGAGATCGACTTCCGCGCCATGCGGGCGAAGTGCCGCAGCGGCGAGGAGGTCGCGCTGACCGCGACCGAGACCAAGCTGATGAAGCTGCTCGCCGGCCACGGCGGCACGGTCGTCACGCGCAAGGTCGTGGTCGAGCACCTGTTCGGCAGTGCGGCGCAACGCACGGTGCGCACGCTCGACAACGTCGTGCTGCGCCTGCGCAAGCTGTTCGAAGCCGATCCGGCGAACCCGCAGCACCTGCACACCGTGCGCGGGCTCGGGCTGCGGTTCGATCCCTGACCGCACTCCTGCCAGTCCGGCAAGACCCGGCAGCGCGCCGCGACGATTTCACCCACGGTTCCGGCTACTGTGCGCGCCGCATGATCCAGATCACCAAGTCGTCCCTGTTCTGCCTTCTCGGCCTGTCCACTGTTCTCGCCGCCCAAGGCGAGGTCGACCTGCGACTGCAGGCCAAGAAGGGTGCCTCCGTCTGGCTGACGCAGGAGACCAAGCTGCAGCAACTGATCGACATGGGCGGTCAGGAGATGGAGACCGGCCGCAATGTCACCACGGTGCTGCACCTGACGGTCAAGGACGTCGACGACAAGGGCATGCTGGTCGTCGAGACCAAGGTCGCGCGCATCCACGGTTCGATGACGATGCCGATGATGGGTGACGTCGAGTTCGACTCGGCCAGCCCGGCACCGGCCGACGACGACGGCGACGACGCGGGTGGTTTCGGCATGCCGTCGATGGGCCAGATCGCCAAGTCGCAGACCGCGCTGGCCGGCAAGTCGTTCGTGGCCATGGTCGGTCCCGACGGCAAGGTCGCCTCGTTCCAAGGTGTCGACGAGCTGCTGAAGGCTGGCAAGGGCGGCAACCCGATGGCGCAGGCAGGCCCCACCGAGGCCGAACTGCGCACCCTGGTGGAGAGCTCGTTCGGGCACCCGCCGGAGAAGCCGCTGGCCATCGGTGCCAGCTGGGATCACAAGGTCAAGGAGGGCGGCGGCATGCCGAGCGTGACCATGAAGCTGACGCTGGCGAAGGTCGAGTCGGACGCGTTCGAGGTCACCTCGACCGGCACGATCGAAGAACCCAAGAAGGGCGAGGGCGACGCCAACGACCCGCGGCAGAAGATGATGGAGAGCCTGAAGATCTCCAATAGCAAGGCCACCGGCTTGCAGCGCATCTCCCGCCAGGACGGGTTCGTGCTCGACTCGGCGCAGACCGTGTCGATGGATGCGACCATGGACAGCCCGATGGGAGGCGAGATGTCGATGAAGGTCAAGGCGACCACGTCGGTGAAGCGCACGACGGCCGAAGCCGCCGTGCCGGCAAAGGCCGAACCGGTCAAGGCCGAACCGGTCAAGACCGACGCCCCCAAGTAACCGCAGCGCAGCCGCCGATCCTGCGGCGCGGCCCGGTCCAGCGCCGACCACCGGCATCGTTCCGGTCGGCGCGCCGGCGGCGCTCGTGTTCGCCGCGCCCCCACCACCTCGCGGCACGTGCCGTTCGAGTAATGGAATTCGGGCTGCTCCCGCCACTTACCACTGCCCGGCTCCGCCCTCCCGCCATGCCCGACCGCGAAACCCTTCACGTCGCCGAGTTCCTCGGTGACGGCATCTCCGCCGAACTCTCCGCCAGCGTGCACCAGGTGGCCGCCGCGCTGCCGATCAGCGTGCGCTTCCATGCGCTCGACCTGACACTCGAATCGCGGCGCAAGAATGCGACGGTGTGCTACGACGCCGCCATGGCCGGCATCCGCGAGCACCGCGTGGCGCTGAAGTACCCGACCGTGACCGAGAAGGAGAGCCCGAACAAGGTGCTGCGTGAACGGTGCCGGTTCTCGGTCATCCATCGTCCGGTCGCCAGCCTGCCCGGCGTGCCGACGCGCCACGACGGCAAGGTCGACCTGCACATCATCCGCATCGCCGTCGGCGGCACCTACGAGGACGCCGGGCGCCGCATCGGCGAAGACGTCGCCGTGTCGATCCGCGTGATCGAACGGCGGCCCTCGCGCGAGGCCGCGCTGTACGCGTTCCGGCTCGCGCGGCGGCTGGCCTGCGGCGTCGTCAGCAGCAGCAAGCACACGATCCAGCGCGCCACCGACGGCCTGTTCGAGGAGATCGTGCTGGACGTCGCGCGCCAGTTCACCGACGTCGCCCACCACAGCGAACTGTTCGACGCGCTGCTCTACAAGCTGGTGCTGAAGCCCGAGGCCTACCGGATCGTCGTGACCCCGAACGAGTACGGCGACTTCCTGTCCGACATGGCCTGCGGCATCGTCGGCAGCATCGGCCTCGGTGCCAGCGCCAACTACTCGTTCGACGACCGCGGCGAGGTCGAGCTGGCGATGTTCGATCCGGCCGGCGGCACCGCGCCCGACATCGCCGGCAAGGACATCTGCAACCCGTCCGCGGCGCTGCTCGCCTTCGCGATGCTGCTGACCCACTCGGGCTTCCGCGGCCTCGGCACGATGGTCGACGGCGCCGTGCGCGATGCGATCGAGGCCCGCGAGTCGACGCGCGATCTCGGCGGCACGTGTTCGACCGGCGCGTTCACCGCGGCAGTCTGCCGCCGCCTGGCGCCCAGGACCTGAAGCCCCGGGTCAGGCGCGCGGTCGGAACAGGCGGTCGACGAACGCGCTGCCGCGGTGCTTGTCGGCGACCTTGCGCGTCCACCGCATCGCCTCGGCGACCGGGATCAGCACCGCGCCGTCGGGCACCGGCAGCCAAACGGCCTGTTCCTCGTGCTCGCGGATCAGCCGGTCGAACTCCATCGTCGTGTCGGCCGCGGCCAGCTGCTCGAGCAGGCGCATGTCGACGAGCGCCGAACCGCTTGCCGCATACTGTCGGACGCGGCCGAGCAAGTCGTCGGTGCTGACCTCGAACAGGTCGGCCAGGGCCACCAGGTCCTCCCCGGTCGGGAAGCGGCTGCCGCTCTCCCACCGGGACACGGCGGATTCATGGCAGCCCAGTCGCTTGGCGACATGGTCCTGGGTGAAGCCCCGGCGGGCCCGGAGTTCGCGCAGGCGCGACGCCAGGTGCGTGGCCAGCGGTCGGGAGGGGGCTTCTTCGGGTAGTTCGGTCACGAGTTCTGTCAGCGAGGAGGGGATGACCCGCTCTACGCAGACATTGTCGCAAGTGGCCATGGGGAACGGAAGTGAGGGGGCCGGATCACCTGCGGGCTCGCCATCTGCGCACCTCCTTGACGCCGATCGCGCGGCAGATGCCACATCGTCAACTTGACATTACGTCACGAAAAGTTCCGATGCGGACTGCCTTACCTCCCCAACCGCGAGAACCCATGTTGCCTGACCCCCATGCCCTGTTGCCCGTGGCCTATCGCGCCGCGGCCCGCGTCGTCCGCAGCCGCCTGATGGCCGAGGAGGCCAGCGAACGCGCGCTTCACCTGCTGACCGTGGCCACCCTGAAGGGCTGCCCCCCGCACCGGCCCGAAGCCTGGCTGCGGGTGGTGGCGCGGCGCTCGGCCTGCGCGATCCTGCGCTCGGAATGGGCGCGGACCGAGACCGTGGCGCAGGACGTGATACAGGCGCGTCAGGCCCCCTACCGCGAGCCGCGGCGGTTCCTGGGCGACATGGTGCGAGAACAACTGCACGCCACTCTGTCGCCGCGGCAGCGCGATGCGATGGACGCCGCGCTGCACTGCAACGGCACCCGGGCCGCGGCCCGTCGCTGCGGCATGCAGCCGCGCGACTTCCGGCGCTACCTGGGCGCCATCTCGCGCAAGGCGCGCACGTCGCTGGCAGCGCAGGCCGCGCGGGCCGCCGACGATGCGTTCGCCGACGATGCCGCGGTGCAGTTCCGCCTCGGCTCCTGACCGCCGGCCGCGAACGGCCGCGCGGGGTCAGCGCGTGCCGCTGTACTTGCCCAGCACCGCGTGGTCGTGGCGCAGGCCAACAGTGTCCTCGCCGGTGAGCGGCACCTCGTTCGTGCCGTCCCAGACCAGCAGATCGGTGTTGGTGTTGCCGCTCTCGACGCGCGTGAACAGGATCGAGCCGTTCGCCGTCAACAGCTGGAAGGCGTCGTTGCCGGCCGTGTTGCTGACGACGACCGAGGTGCTGCCCGACGCGTCCCACATCGACAGGTCGGTCTGGCTGCTCACCTGCAGCGAGTAGACGAAGTCGCCCGCGTCCAACCCGTCGCCCGCGAACGCGAGGCCGGTGCCGGTGATGGCGGTGCCCCAGGTGCCGGCCGAGACGTCGAACACGTTCAGCGCCGTGCCGTCGGTGCGCACGGCGACCACGTCGCCGTTCGCCAGCCGTTGCACCGTGCTGTTGAGCGCGCCACCCGCTGCCCAGGTCTGCGTGGTCGGCGTGCCGATCAGCGACGTCGCCAGCAGCGTCGTCGGCGCACTGCTCGGCAGCACGATCGCCCAGGCCGTGGTGCCATCACTGGTCACCGCGACGACCGCGCTGATGTCGTTGCTGTTGCGCACGGTGGCGTTCACGCCCGAATCGAGATCGTAGAAGAAGGCGTCGACCTCGCCGCCATTGACGACCCGCTGCAGCACCACCTCGTTGCCGGCGCCGATGCTGGAGAACAGGTCGAAGCTGCCGGCCGTGAACGCGGCGCTGATCGACGTCGTCTGGCCGTTCGTCGGCTTCCAGAAGTAGATGTCGCTGACGGCACCGGCCTGCGCGGTGAACACCACCTGGCTGGACGTGCCGGTGGCGTTGAAGGTCTTGTTGTCGCTGGCGATCGCGGTGACGTCGCTGCCGATCTCGACCACCCCGGTGCTGCCGCGGTAGTAGAACAGGTCCGACTCGCCGCCGGTGCCGACGCGCGAGAAGACCACGCCGCCGTTCGGCAGCACGGCCTGGAGCTGTTCGTCGGTCGCGGCGGTGCCCACGGCGACGATCTCGTCCTCGCTCGGATCGTAGTAGTAGATGTCGGCCTGACCGCTGACGCCGACCTCGTAGAAGACCAGGTCGTCGCTGTTGATCAACACGGTCAGCGTGCTCAGCAGCCCCTGCGCGATGTCGCGCGTGAGCCCGGTCGCCGGGTTGTAGACGAACAGCCGCTTGTCGGTGCCGCTGCCGGTCGTGAACACGACGCGGTTGGTGCTGGTCTTGGCGACGTAGGTCGTCGGCGATGGCTGGCTGGTGCCGAGCTGCGTCGCGCGGCGCAGCAACGGGTCGAAGACCCACAGCTGCTGCCCACCCGAGGCCGCCAGCTGATAGACCAGGCGACCGTCCGTCAGACCCGTGGCGAGGCTCGGCGTCGCCGCGGCGCCGGTCACGCGCACGAAGGCATTGGTGCGCGTGTCCAACAGCAACATGCCGCTCTGGTCCTCGCGCACGACCGCGAGGTTTGCCGTCGTGACCCGGACGCGGAACGAACCGGCGACCGTCTTCTGGCCGTCGGTGACGGTGAAGTCGACCGTGTACTCACCCATCGAGTCGAAGGTGTTCGAGTAGCTGCTGCCCGTGAAGGTGCCGCCGCCGGACGCCACCGCATAGGTCAGCGAGGCACCTTCGCGATCGGTCACGAACTTGCCGACGTCCAAGGTGAGTGCACCGTCGGTCGTGGACTGCAGCGGCACCTCGGTGACGCGCGGCGATGCGTTGCTGACAGAACCGCCGCCGCTGCACGCAGTGGCCAGCAGGCCGACCAGTGCGACGAGGCGCGTGGAACAGTTCGTTCGAGGAACCATGGGCTGACGAGTCTCCGTGTTGCGATACAGGTTGCGGAATCCGACATCGGGGCATCGGCTCGCCGCCGCGGCGGGGATGAGCACCCGCCCGACGGTTCGATGGCACCGCGTGCACGCGGACTAGTGCGGCAACTCCAGACGGCCGTGTTCGAGCCACGAGCGCACGCGGCACAGCTCCTCGAAGTCGGGGCGATGCACGTGCACCGGCAATCGCTGCAGCCTCTCCGCCTCGCGCGGGAACGGTGGCGGCGGCGACGCGGCATGCAGGTCGACCCAGACGCGCACCGGTGCCGACCAGAACACCCGCTGAGGCGGGCCGTGCGCCTGCCAGAGCTCGCGCAACCGCTCGTTGGTCTCGGTCAGCAGGGCGCGCCAGTTCTGCAGGCGCAGCCGCGATCCGTAGCGCGACTTGCCGCGCGTCTTCTGGTAGGTCGCCTGCGCCCGGCCGTTGCCGCGCACGACGTACTTGCGCAGCGCCTTGTGCACGATCAGTTCGTCGTCCAGCCAGCCGCCGAGCGCGACGGCGCCGGCGCGCACCAGCAGCACCACCTGCAGGCCGAGTTCCGGTGCGAGGCGCTCCGCGTAGCCATCGATGCGTTCGCCGGGCCGCGGCCGCGTCACCACCAGCGGCAGCAGCAGCCGGGCCGCCACCGCGGGCACGACGAAGCCGTGACCGCGCGCATCGGCGACCGCGGACGGCCACCGTTCGGCGAACGCCGCCAGCTGTTCCGGCAGGTCGCGCCAGGGATAGCGGACACTGCGGCCCCGGTCGTCCGGTTGCATGTGCGCGGCAGATTAGCCGAACCACGTTGCAGTCGACCGGTCGCGTCCATGGCTAAGATGCGCCGCCATGCACGAGGCGAACAACGACACCTGGCGCATCGCCGTGGTGGGATCGGGCCCGTCGGCCTTCTACACCGCAGAGGCACTCTTCAAGTCCGGAGTGCCCGGCGTGCACGTCGACCTGTTCGACCGGTTGCCGGTGCCGTTCGGCCTCGTGCGCGGCGGCGTCGCGCCCGACCACCAGAAGATCAAGAGCGTCGTCAAGGTCTACGACAAGATCGCCGCGAGCCCCGGCTTCCGGTTCTTCGGCAACGTGCAGATCGGCCGCGACCTGCAGGTTGCCGACCTCGCCGCGCACTACCACCAGATCGTCTACGCGTTCGGCTGCGAGAGTGACCAGAAGCTCGGCACGCCGGGCGAGGACCTCGCCGGTGTGCACTCGGCGACCGAGTTCGTCGGCTGGTACAACGCCCATCCCGACCACCGCGACCGCACGTTCGATCTGGCGCGCGCCGAACGGGTCGCGCTGGTCGGCAACGGCAACGTGGCGATGGACGTCGCGCGCGTGCTGCTGGCGTCGCCCGACGAGCTGGCGAAGACCGACATCGCCGACCACGCGCTGGCCGTGCTGCGGCAGAGCCGCGTGCGCGAAGTGGTGCTGCTCGGCCGTCGCGGCCCCGCCCAGGCGGCGTTCTCGCCGAAGGAGATCGAGGAGATCGCCGCCCTGCCCGAGGTCGACGTCGTCGTCGGCGCCAACGACGCGACGCTCGATCCGCTGAGCGCCGGCTGGCTCGAACGCGAAGGCGCGCGCAGCCAGCAGCGCAACGTGCAGTTCCTGGCCGAACGGGCGGCGATGGGCCCCGGCACGGCGCCGAAGCAGCTGATGTGCCGCTTCCTGGTCGCGCCGACCGAACTGCTCGGTCGCGACGGACACCTCCGCACCGTGCGCGTGCAACACATGCAACTGGTGGCCGACGCCGACGGCACCCCGCGCCCCAAGCCGCAGGGCACCAGCGAAGACCTCGCCGCCGACCTGCTGTTCAAGGCGATCGGCTACCGCGGCATCCCCCTGGCCGGCGTGCCGTTCGACGACAAGAAGGGCATCGTGCCGAACGTCGACGGCCGCGTGGTCGAGCAGCCGGGCGGCGCCGTGCGCGTCGGCCACTACGTCGCCGGCTGGTGCAAACGTGGACCGACCGGCCTGATCGGCACCAACAGCCTCGACGCGAAGGCGACCGTCGCGGCGATGCTCGCCGATCGCACTGCCGGCAGCATGCTGCGCGCCGCTGCCAACGACATCACGCAGCTGCTGCGGTCGCGTGGCACCGACGCCGTCAGCTGGGCCGACTGGCAGGCGCTCGATGCCTGGGAACAGGAACAGGGTCGCGAACGGGGCAAGCTGCGCCACAAGCTGCCCTCGATCGAGCAGCTGATGGGCGCCGTGCGGGACTTGCGCACGCAGCGCTGACTTGCCGGTGGAACGGCGCCACACGCCGGCTACCGTCGCCGCCGTGCCGCGCTCCTTCGATCTCTTCGCCGCCTGCCTGCCCGGCTTCGAGCCACTGCTGACCCGCGAACTCGAGGCGCTGGGCGCCCAGCCGAAGCGCCTGCGCGGTGGTGCCGCGTTCACCGCCGACGCGCAGCTGATCAGCCGCAGCTGCCTGTGGCTCGGCACCGCGAGCCACGTGCTGCTGCGACTGACCGAGTTCCCGTGCCGCGCGCTCGGCGAACTGCAGCGCAAGGCGGCGCAGCTGCCGTGGCGCGAGTGGCTGCGACCGAACGTGCCGCTCGCGGTGCGGGCCACCACGCATGGCTCGCGCGTCTATCACACCGGCGCCGTGGTCGAGCGCACCGAGAACGGGATCGCATCAGCGTTCGGCAAGCCGCTGAGCGCTGCGACCGTGGCCGACACGATCGTCGCCAGCGTGCACGTCCGTTTCCGCGCCGACGTCTGCACGATCTCGCTCGACACGACCTGCACGCCACTGCACCGACGCGGCTACCGGCTCGAGGGTGCCAAGGCGCCGCTGCGCGAGGACATCGCGCACGCGCTGGTGCTGGCCAGCGAATGGAACGCCGACGCAGCGCTGCTGGATCCATTCTGCGGCTCGGGCACGATCGCGATCGAGGCCGCCGCGCTCGCACGCGGCCTCCCACCTGGGCGGCTGCGCGAACCGCCGATGGAACACCTCGCGCTGTTCGACGGCGACGCCTGGCAGGAAGCGCGCAGCTTCGTGCCGGACCGCCCGACCAACGCCCGGCCGCAGATCGCCGCCAGCGACCGCGACGCGGGCGCCATCGAGGCGGCACGCAACAACGCCGAACGCGCCGGCCTGGCCGAGGCGATCGCATTCGAATGCTGCGCCGTGACCGGCCACCCGTGGCTGCAGGCGGGTGCCGCCCCCGCGCGCGGCACGCTGGCGACCAACCCACCGTTCGGCGTGCGCGTGCCGCGCGGCGACCGGTTGCTGCCGCTCTACCAAACGCTCGGCCACCGCGCCCGTGGTCTCGGCGACGGCTGGCGGGTGGCGCTGCTCGCCCACGACGTGCGGCTCGCGCGCCGCACCGGGCTGCCGCTGCGGGCCGCGTGGACCACGAAGCACGGCGGATTGACGGTGACCGCCCTCACCGGATCCACTACTGCCGAAGGCGCCTGAGCCCGAGGGCGCTGCGGTCGCCTTCGACCACCGGCCCATGCGCTACCCGATCCCGCTGCTGCTGTCGCTCACCGGCAGTCTTTTTGCCCAGGACGAACACGTCCGCTACACGAGCGAGCTGCTGCCCGCAGACTACCCGCAGGCAGTCGACGGCCGGCAGTGGCTCGTGCACCGCATCGTCGACGATCTGAGCGGCGTGCCGCTGGCCGACGCCGAGCTGCTGCTGATCGACGAGCACACGACGCCGATCGCCGGCGAGTCCTGGTTCACGCGCCGCGCGACCAGCGACGCGGACGGCATCGTGCGCATCGAGGTCGGCGACATCGCCGGCGCTTGGGACCTCGCGGTCGTGCGCAAGGCGGGCTACGGCATCTCGTCGTTCCAAGGCGGCACCGACGCGGTATGGCGGCTGGCGCCAGCAGTCGACGTGCCGGTGCTCGTGCGCGACTGGCGCGGCGAGCCGGTCGGCGGCGCGCTGGTCGGTTTCTGCGGCGGTTGCGGTCACACCCCGGACCTCGCGAACGCGACCTCGGATCCGAACGGCATCGCGATCCTGCGCGGCATCGATCCGCACAACGAGGTCGCCGACCTGTACGTGCAGCGCGAGGGCCTGGGACTCGGCTACCACAGCATCGACTGGCTGCCCGGCGAGATGCCGTTCTGCTGCGACTGCGACCCATCGGTGCCGATGTCCGGCACCTTGCTGGACCACCTGGGCAAGCCGATCGCAGGCGCCTTCGTCGGCGCACCCGACGTGCACCGCGGCCCGTGGACGCGCACGGCAGCCGACGGCACGTTCCGCGTGCTCGGCATGCCCGATGGCTGGGACCCGATCGCCTACGTCGGTGACCGGGAGTTCCACTTCCCGTCGCCGCTCGCCTACCCGGCTACGCTGCACCTGCCCGACCTCGCCGATCCGGAGGCGGTCTTCGGCACCGTCGACGCGGCGACACAGCCGGCCGCGGCACCGCCGGTGACGGTGGGACTGCAGGTCCGGGTCGAGAACGGGCCCCACGACGCGCGCGACCTGGACGTGTTCGCGGAGTACCCGCGCGGCCCGCGCCGGCACCAGCCGGCGGACGAGAACGAGGTCCGGGTGCCGGATCACGGCCCATTCGTGCTGTTGGTCCACGCGGAGCACGACAAGCGCTACTTCCCGTTCGACGACGTGGCGCCGGTGCTGTCGACCGGCGCCACGCTGCGCTGGTATTCGGCGACCACGGTCACGGGCAACGTGCGCGATGCAGCGGGCAATGCGGTGCCGGTCGTCGCCCGACTGCACCCTTGGCGACTCGACGACGACGACGAACTCCAACCGCCCAACCCACCGGTGCGCTGCGCCGACGGCAAGGTGACGCTGGAGGCCCGCTGCAGCGGCACGGTACTGGTCGAACTCGTCCCGGAGACGGCTGCTTTGCAACCGCGCCTGCTGTGGCTCGTGCTGCCGCGGCGCGGCGACGACCGCATGGCCAATCTCGGCACGATCACGCTCGCGGCGACGCCGATGCTGCGCATCCTCGACGCGAACGGCGCACCCTTGCCCGGCCTGCGAGCCACGTTCTCTCGCGCTGGCATGCAGGCCGTCGGGGACGGCCGCGAGTTCCCGCTCGACGCACAGGGCAACTTCTGCGGGCCGGACCTGCGGGCCGGTGATGCGATCGTCGCTCTGCGCACGATCGACGCCGAGCCGACCCCGCCCGGCGCCGACCGCATCCTGCTGCCGTATCGCACCGTCCTGACCGGCGATGGCCCCTGGGAGATCCGCCTGCCGGACACCACGCTGCGGCTCGACGTGCGCGGCGCCGACGACCAGCCACTGGCATCCGAGGTGTTCGTGCTGGACCAGCAGGTCACCGCGCCGCCCGCCACCACGTTGCTCGGCCTGCCGAGCGGACCGCTGCGGTTGTGGGTCACCGCCGCAGGCCACCAAGGAGCGGTCGTCGACACGATCGTGCCGGCGCACGGCGAGAAGGAACTGCACGTACGCTTGCCGTCGCGCTGAACAGCCACTTCCGCACTGCCGCGTGCCGCGCGACGATTCGCTGGTGACTGACAGTGCGCAACCAGACGCCGGGTGGCTCCGCATGGCGCTGGCGGCACCCGGTTCCCGCTTGATGCCGGAGCGGCGCGAACTGCCGGCGCCGGCCCCGGGCCAGGTCCGGATCGCCGTGACTGCCTGCGGCGTCTGCCGCACCGACCTGCACATCGTCGACGGCGAGCTGCCGTTCCCCGGCCACGCGGTCGTGCCGGGCCACGAGGTGGTCGGTCGCGTCGAGGCGATCGCCAGTGGCGTGCACGACCTGCAGCCGGGGCAGCGGGTCGGCGTCGCGTGGCTCGGTCGAACCTGTGGGCAGTGCGAACACTGCCGCGCCGGCCGCGAGAATCTGTGCCGCGCCGCACGCTTCACGGGCTGGCAACTCGACGGCGGCTACGCCAGCCACCTGTTCGCCGATGCCCGCTACGTGCTGCCGCTACCGACCGGTTACAGCGACGAACAGGCGGCGCCGCTGCTCTGCGCGGGCCTGATCGGCCACCGCGCCTACGCGATGGCCAAGGCACTGACCGGCGCCGACGTGCAGCGGGTCGGCCTGTACGGTTTCGGCGCCGCGGCACACCTGATCGCGCAGATCGCCGTGCACGAGGGGCAGCAGGTGTACGCGTTCACCCGCCCCGGCGACTCGGCTGCCCAGGCGATGGCCAGCCGGCTCGGTGCCACCTGGGCCGGCGGGTCGGATCAGGCACCACCCGCGCCACTCGACGCCGCGATCCTGTTCGCGCCCATCGGTGCGCTGGTGCCCATCGCGCTGCGCGCCGTGCGGCCCGGCGGCAGCGTGATCTGTGCCGGCATCCACATGAGCGACATCCCGTCGTTCCCCTACGCGCTCCTGTGGGAAGAGCGCCGGCTCGCGTCGGTCGCGAACCTCACGCGCGCCGATGGCGCGGCGTTCCTGCGGGTCGCATCCCTGGTGCCGCTGGTGGTCGAGACGCATCGCTACGCGCTGACCGACGCCAACCGTGCACTCGACGACCTGCGGCGGGGCCGGTTCACCGGCGCGGCCGTGCTGGTGCCATGAGGCCGTCGGCCCGGGCCGGGCCTCGCAATGCACCGCCACCCCCGCCACCATGCGCCGTCATGGTCGCCCTGCGCTGCGCCGCGTCAGTCCCGTTCCTGGTCACGGCCCTCGCCGCACAACACGGTCACACCGACGCGGCATCGTCGCTGCCGATCGCACCGCGCAGCGACGAGGCGCAGCGGCAGATCGCGAACTTCCATCTCGCGCCCGGCCTCGCCTGCGACCTGCTCGCCGCCGAACCCGATCTGTGCAACGGCGTCGCGTTCGCGATCGACGGCAGGGGCCGGGTCTACGTCGCCGAGACGTTCCGCATCCGCGACGGCGTGTTCGACACTCGCGACCACCTCGACTGGAAGGACGACGACCTCGCCTGCCTGATGGTTGCCGACCGCCTCGCCAAGTACGCGAAGTTCCTCCCCGACGAGATCCCGAAGTTCGCCGCGTTCCCGGAGCGCGTAAGGCTGCTGCAGGACACCGATGGCGACGGCACGCTCGATCGCTCGACGGTGTTCGCGACCGGCTTCTGCGACCTCGCCGATGGTGTCGCCGCGGGCGTGCTGCCGGTCGGCGACGACGTGTTCTTCACCAACATCCCGAAGCTGTGGCGCCTCTGCGACACCGACGGCGACGGCATCGCCGACGAACGCCACGTCGTGCACGACGGCTACGGCGTGCACACCTCGCTGATCGGCCACGACCTGCACGGCCTGCTCGTCGGCCCCGACCGCCGGCTCTACTTCTCGATCGGCGACCGCGGCTTCCACGTGCAGCAGGGCGAACGCACGCTGGCCTATCCGCACGAAGGCGCGGTGCTGCGCTGCGAACTCGACGGCAGCGATCTCGAGGTCGTGCACCACGGCCTGCGCAACCCACAGGAACTCGCCTTCGACCAATGGGGCGACCTGTTCACCGGCGACAACAACAGCGATGGCGGCGACCGCGCGCGCCTCGTGCAGGTCGTCGCCGGCGCCGACAGCGGCTGGCGCATCGGCTACCAGTGGCTGTCGGACCGCGGTGCCTGGAACCGCGAGGAGATGTGGCAACCGCGCCATCCGGGCCAGCCGGCGTGGATCCTGCCGCCGATCGCGAACTTCGCCGACGGACCCTCGGGCCTCGCCTACGACCCCGGCACCGGCCTGCCCGAGCACTACCGCGACTGCTTCTTCCTGTGCGACTTCCGCGGCGGCAGCAGCTACAGCGGCGTGCACGCGCTGCGGCTGGCGCGCGCCGGCGCCGGCTTCGAGCTGGCCGACAGCGAACACGTGATCTGGGGCGTGCTCGCCACCGACGTCGACTTCGCGCCCGACGGGTCGCTGTACGTGCTCGACTGGGTGCATGGCTGGACCAAGACCGGCAAGGGCCGCATCTACCGCCTGCGCACCGAGGCGATGGCGAACGATGCATCGCTGCGCGACATCGCCGATCTGCTCGCCAGCGACCTGCGGCAGCGCGACCGGGTGCAGCTGCGCGCGCTGTTGTCACACGCCGACCGCCGCGTACGGCAGCAAGCGCAGTTCGCGCTGATCGACCTGGGCGCACGCGACCTGCTACTCGACGCGGCCTTGTCGACCGGTTCGCGGCTGGCGCGCCTGCACGGCATCTGGGGACTCGGCGTGCTCGGCCGCCGCGATCCGACCGCGCTGGACGGTGTGCCGGCACTGCTGAGCGACGACGATGGCGACGTACGGGCGATGGCGGCACGTGTGCTCGGCGACGCGCGCATCCCGACGGCTGTGCCGGCACTGGCGAGGCTACTGACGGACGTCGACCCGCGTGCGCAACGCGAGGCCGCGCTCGCGCTCGCCCGCCTCGGCCCCGCAGCAGCCGCGGCCACGCAACCGGTCATCCACCTGCTGCGGCAGAACGACGATCGGGACGCCGTGCTGCGGCACGCAGCCGTGTGTGCACTGGCCGCGCTCGCGACGCACGACGAACTGGTCGCGCAGCAGGACAGCGACAGCCATGCCGTTCGGCTCGGCGTGCTGCTGGCACTGGCGCGCCGCGGCGACGCTGCGATCGCGACGTTCCTGCACGACGACGACGCGGCGCTGCGCTTCGAAGCCGCGCGGGCGATCCACGAGCAGCCGATCCAAGGCGCCCTGTACCAGCTGGCGCAGCTGTGCTACGACGACACGCCCGACAGCGAAGCGATCGACTGGCGCGCGATCAACGCCAACCGGCTGCTCGGCCAGGTCGAGAACGGCGAGTCGCTGGTGCACCTGGCCGCGCTGCAGAACCACCCGGCGGCGACACGCATCGAAGCGCTGCACGTGCTGGCCGAGTGGCCGCAGCCGCACGGCCAGGACCGGGTGATGGGCAACTGGCGGCCGTGCCCGCGCGAGGGCGCCGACAAGGTCGTCGCGCTGTTCTCGGCCCACGTACCGGAACTGCTGCACGACGACGCGATCGCGGTCGCGACGGCCGATGCCGCTGGCCGACTCCGCCAGCAGGCCGCTGCGCCGACGCTGGTCGAGCTGGTGTTGGATCCTTCGCACAAAGGCGACGCGCGGCTCGCCGCCCTCGATGCGCTCGCGGCGATGGAGTCGCCGCAACTCGAAGCGTGCCTGACGGCGCTGCCAGCGGACGCCCCGGTGCCGCTGCGGCGCCGCGCGGTCGAACTGCTGGCGCGCACCGCACCCGAGCATGCCGTGCCGATCCTGGCGTCGATCCTCGACAACGGTTCCGTCAGCGAGCAGCAGGCCGCGTTCACGGCCCTCGCCACGCTACCCCACGCCGCCGCCGACAGCCTGCTGGCGACGCGCATGCAGCAACTGCTGCGTGGCGAAGTCGCGCCGACGCTGCAACTCGACCTGCTCGAAGCGGCGCAACAGCGGGCGGACCCCACCACCGACGATCTGCTGGCCGTGGGCGCCGATCTCGACACCAAGGCGGGGCCACTCGGCGGCTACCTCGTCTGCCGCGAAGGCGGCGACGCCGCCGCCGGGCAGAAGGTGTTCGAGGAGCACGCGGTGGCGAACTGCACGCGCTGCCATTCGCTCGCGGGCAAGGGCGGCAACTCGGGCCCCGTACTGGATCACGTCGGCGCCACGCTGACACGCGACCAATTGCTGGAAGCTCTGGTGACGCCGAGCGCGCGCATCGCCGAAGGCTTCGGCACGACGACGCTCGACCTCGCCGATGGCAGCATCACGGGCGTCGTCACCAAGGACCAGGATGGCTCGCTGACGATCGTCGATGCGACCGGCAAGGCGAGCGCCGTGCCCTGGACCGCCATCCGCAAGCGGACGCAGAGCAGCAGCAGCGCGATGCCGCCGATGGGCGGTACCTTGTCGCGGCGCGAGCTGCGCAACGTGATCGAATTCCTGTCGCGGCAGCGCTGACCGGGCAGTTCGCCGCACTTCGCCCAGGTTGGCCATGGCGGAACGACAGCCCCGGTGGGCGCGCCACTGTGCTAGTTTGCACGGCCTCACAACCGTCCCCCTGGCACCTTCGACCCACATCATGCGCCAGCTGTCCACGCTGTCCTTCGTTCTCCTCGCCGCGACCTGCTTGCCCGCGCAGCAACTGGTGCTGCCCGACAACCACTACCTGTGCGAGAGCACCACGCAACTCGGCAACACGGGGTCGGCGAACTGGTGGCGCAATGGTCCGGGACGGTTCCAGATCCTCTACGAGGCGAGCCACTTCCTCGGCACTTCGGGCGTCATCGGACCGGCCTTCCTCACGCACCTGCGCTTCCGCGGCGAAGACGGCGAGCCCAATCTCGGTGGGCAGGTCTACACCGGCGTCACCGTGCAGCTCGGCTCCACGTCGCTCGACAACACGAACATGAGCACCACGTTCGCGACCAACGTGAGTCCGGCGCTGCCGAACACGACGACGATGGGCATCGCGGGCATCACGAACATCACGCTGCTGCCATCGGTCGGTTCGACGCCGAACAACTGGTGCATCGACATCGACCTGCTGGCGATCGGCGCCGGCATCCTGCTCGATCCGACCAGTGCACAGCCCAACCTGTTGATCGACATCACGGTGCCGACCACGCCGAGCAACCCGGCGCCGCTGTTCTTGATCCCGATCCAGGACACCACCGGCGGCAGCGCGATCGTGCGCGGCGAGGGGGTCTATGCGACCCTGGCCACGAGCACCGCCGGCACCTCGTCGACGGCCCCACCGGTGGTCGGCGTCGAGCTTGCGGGACCGGGCGGCTGGCCAGCGCTCTACCCGGCGCGCAACGAGCGTTATGGCGCCGCGTGCGGCGGCCAATGCTCGACGTTCTACGAGGGCTTCCTGAACGGGCAGCAGTTCGATCTCGGTGCGGGGCTGACGCTGGTGCCGGACAACCTCCTGGCGCCGAGCTTCTACATCGTTACGCCCGGAGCCCTGCCGGTCGACGTGTCGCAGCTGAACGCGACCCCCAACAGCACGGTCGACGATGCGCTGGTCACGCACACGCTCGGTTTCACCCATCACTACCCCGGCGGTTCGACGACGACGATCAAGGCCTGCACCAACGGCTTCGTCTGGCTCGACAGCGCGATGACGGTGACGACCTGGATCCCGACGATCAGCGAGATGCTCGGGGTCACCACCAATACGACCGCGCGCTACATGCCGTTCTGGATGGACCTCGCCGCCGGGCGCAACACGGCGACGAACCCGAACTGCGGTCTGCACGTGAACCGACAGCTCCGCCGGCCCGGGCCAGGCGGTGTGCTACGTGACCTGGTTCGAGACCTCGCTGTTCCGCGTCGGTTCGTCCGGCACCGGCGTCGGCGGCCACTCGGTGCTGACGTTCCAGTGCGTGCTGCACGAAGCCACCGGCATGGTCGAGTTCCGCTACGGCCAGATGCCCGCCTTCATCGGCAACAACTCGACGTCCACCGCGACGGTGCCGACCGTCGTCGGCTTCACGCGCGGACGCCTCAGTGCGAGCCCGATCACCGGCTCGATGGATCCCCAATCGCGCGACCTGTCGATCGAGGCGCCGTTCCTGACGCAGGTCGAAGGCACGCGAGGACACATGGGACTGACCGTGACGGCGACACCGGACGCTGGCGGCCAGTACTACGGCGGACGTGTGTTCAGCGGCCAGACCCTGACCTACGGCGCCACGAACGTGCCGCCCGGCGCGATCCTCGGTGCGCTGCTGCTCGACGTGCAGGCGAGCCGGCCCGGCATCCAGCTGCCCGGCATCACGGCGCCGACCTGCATGGTCAGCACGTCCGCGAACCCGTTCTTCTGGCAGCTGTTCGCGCTGCCGACGGCGACGGTGACCGGCGCGCCGATCCCGGTGCAGGCGGGTTACGAGGGCAGCGACATGTTCGCGCAGTTCGTCGTGCTCGACGGCGTGTTCAACGGCGGCGACCTGGTCACCGTCGCCAGCAACGCGATGAAGCACACGTTCGGGCTGGACTGACGCGGGGGCTGGCGAGCCCTGTTCTGGCCCGACGGCGCGGCGTTGCTCGACTAGCGATGCAGCGCCTCGGCGACCCGCAGGAGGTCCTTCGCCGCAGGTCGATCGGTGCGACCGCCGACGTGCGCATACCGCACGAGGCCATGCTCGTCGACCAGCAGTGCCGTCGGAAGGGCGAGGTCGCCTTCGATCCCGAGCGCACGAACCGCGGCACAACCGGTATCGCAGCAGAGGCGCAGGGTCAGACCCTCACCGAAGGCCATCTTGTAGGCCTTCTCGAAGGTAGCCAGGTTCTCGGCGGCGCCGGGATAGACCAACACCACCTCGACGCCCGATGCCGCGAACTCGGCCTGGCACTTGGCCAACGCGGCGGCTTGGGCAACGCAATACACGTCCACGGCGCCGGAGAAGCCACGCAGCACCACCACGAGCACGTTCCGCCGACCATGGAACTGCCGCAGGTCGAACTCGCGGCGGTCGGCGGTCTGCAGCACATCGAAGGGCAAGGACCTGCCGACGAGGCTGGCGCTCAACCCCGCTGCGACCTCCCCACCGTCACGCGATGCATTCACATGTCCCGACTCCATGTAGGCACGGACGTAGTCTCCCATCTCCTCACGCTGCCCGACGGTGAATTCGGGTTGCACGGGCGCGGGAACGCGCTCTGGCTCCCGTTCGACCGCCTCGGCCAGTTCGCGCGCGACCGGCGCAGGCACCGAATCGGCGCCAGGCGGCTCCAGCGAGGTCGGCACCGAAGGCGCAAGGACCTCGCTGCAGTACATGCTGACGACCATCTCCGGCCGCATCCCTGTGATCTCCGCCTCGGTGATCCACTCCTGCCGACTCGGTACCTGGGGAACGGCACCGGGGGTGATCCACCGTGGACTCGACTTGCCCCCCGCGATGCAACCGGTGCCGAAGGCCCCGACCGCCAACACGCCGCACGCGAGCACAGCGCCCGAGTCGTCGCGCGCCTCGAACCGCCCGGTGGCGTGTCCATCGCGCACAGTGCAGCAGAAACGGAGCCCGCCGTTCTGGTGGAAGGTCGCCCACCTTCCCACCTGCAGGCCGCTCGACAACACACCAGCGCGGCGCGGCGAACCGGCCGGCCATCGTTCGAGGACTGCCTGGATGCCTGCCCCGCCCGCGAAGTCGTACTCGTACACGCCTCGCCCGCCGTGCTCGTTCCACACGCGCCATGGTCCGATGCGTGCCCCGGCGTGGCACATGCCCTCGGCCTTCGGCTTGCCGCCGGACTGGAAGTACCGCCAGAAGCCGGACAGCTGCCCCGCGTCGTACTGGCCAAACCGCTCCGGCGCGCCGTCCTGGCCGAAGAACTCCCAAGGGCCGTCTTCCGCATCCGTCACGTAGCAGCCTCGAGCACGCACGGCGCCGTTGGGATGGTGGAAGGTCCACTCGCCGGTTCGCTTGCCTTCCGCGTCGAACTCGCCTTCCCAGTCGATCGTGCCGTCTTCGAACCAGAACAGCCAGGGCCCGACCTGGTGATCCCTCTCGTAGCGACCGGTCGCACGCGGACGGCCCGATTCGTACAGATAGGTCCACTCGCCCTGCTGCTCCCCGTCCTTCAGCGTGCCCGTGGTCTTGAGCAGGCCATCGGCCTGGATCTGGTTGTAGATGCTCTCTGGTGGCGTTCTCCGCTCTGGTGCCAGGGTTGCCACCGGTGCCAGAGTGCCAACGGGGTGATCGGCAGACGCCGTATCCGCACGCATGGCCCACCAGGTCCCGAGCGCGGCCAACGCAGCGAGCCCGATCGCCGGAACGACAGCCGGATGCTGGCGCAGGAAGCGCCGTACCCGCGCGTTGAGCGCCCCTACCGCCGTTCGACTCCGCGCAGAAACCGGCTCCCCGGCCAGGAACCGCCTGAGATCCGCCGCCAGCTCCGCGCACGACCCGTAACGATCGCGCCGCAACTTCGCGATCGCCTTCATCGTCACCGCGTCGAGCCCGTTCTTCAGCGACCCCGCCAGCTCCTGCAGCCGGCAGCGGCGCAACGCCAGGATCTCCGTCAGCGAGTTCTTGAGGCTGCTGAGCCGCTGCCGCGGCGTCGGTGGCTCCTCCTCGCGGATGAAACGCTGCACCTCGAAGTAGCCCTTCGCGCGCACCGCCTTGAAGTCGAACGGCAGGGCACCCGCCATCAGTTCGTAGAGCACGACGCCGAGCGAGAACACATCGGAGCGCGCGTCCACGTCCTGCGCCGAGGTCTCCGCCTGCTCCGGACTCATGTACTCCGGCGTGCCGATGATGCGCCCTTCCTCTGTGAACAGCGTGCGTTCCGTGAGCCGCTGGTTGGTCGCCTTGGCGAGGCCGAAGTCGATCACCTTGACGACCGGCTTGCCGTCGACCTCGGTCACCAGCAGATTGGTCGGCTTGACGTCGCGGTGCAGGATGCCGCGCTCGTGCGCGTGCTGCAGCGCGGCACACGCCTGCACCACCAACTCGGCACGTTCGTTGACCGACAACCGACCCTCGTCGCAGTAGCGCGTGATCGGCAGGCCGCGCACCAGCTCCATCGCGAAGTACGGTCGCCCCTCCGCGGTGGCGCCGGCGTCCAGCACCTTGGCGACGTTCGGATGATCCAGCAGCGCCAGCGCCTGCCGCTCGGCTTCGAAGCGGGCCAGCACCTCGTTCGTGTCCATGCCGACCTTGATCACCTTCAACGCCACGCGGCGGAAGATCGGCTGCCGCTGCTCCGCGGCGTAGACGACCCCCATGCCACCTTCGCCCAGCACGTCGAGCAGGCGGTATGGGCCGATGTCGGGCAACGGATGGGAGGGCTTCTCGGCCATGGGGATCGGTCGACCGGCGACACGCTACGCGGTGCACCTCAGGGCGCAACCGCGCACCGGCCTCACTTCGCTTGCGTCTTCGTGAACACGTCCGGCGTCACCAACTGCAGGTCGCACGACGCGATGCCCCAGGCGGGCTTGTCCATGTCACCGCGCGTACGGCCGGCGCCGAGCACCGCACGCAGGAACGGCGGCAACTCCGGGGATCCGCCGCCACGCGTCAGCTCCATCGTGGCACGGGATGCGAACGGCTTGAAGTCCGCGTAGCGCGGCGTCGCAATCACGATGTAGCGATCGATCATCGGCTGGTCCTTCGGCCAGCCCTCGGTGGGGCCGAGCCAGACACGTTTCGAAACCGAGTCGTGCGCGCGCACGAGGTTGTCCTCGCTGGCGCCGATCAGCACGTTCACCTCGCGCGTCTCGGTGGCCGACACGACCGCGATGAACAGGTCCTCGTCGTTGTCGTTGGTGACCGTCAGCGACATCAACGCGCCGCCGTCCTCCTTGCCGATCACATCAGCGCCGACGACAGCCACCACGCCGCCCGGGCCGCGGCCGATCGTCGGCTGCAGCAACGCCGCGGGGACGTCCTTCGCCGCCACCTTCGCGGCGCTGGCGGGCTCGATCTTCAGTTCGAGCTGGTAGCGGCCCGGCGCCGCGACGCCTTCCCACAAGGTGCGGAAGCGCTGCTCGCGCACCAGCTGTTCGTGCACCGCCCCGGCGCTGTGGTCCATCGAGCGCACGCACCGCCCCTGGCGATCGAACAACCCGAGCCGGTCGCCGACCGGACGCAGAACGTACTCGGCCTCCGCCGGGACCGTCGCCAGAGCCACCGCCGAGCCGTCCAGCAGTTCGCCGTCCAGATCCTCGATCGCGACGCGTAGCCGTGGCTGGCCCTGGCCGAGGGTCATCGGCACCGCGCGCATCGCGACATCGGGCACCAGACCTGGCCCGGTCCAATCGGCGGTGCAGGTGGTCGTGCGCACCTTGTAGACGCGCGCGCTGCCGATCGCCTTGCCCCCGAGTCCGAGCAGCTGGAGATCCGCGCCCTCGGCGATGCCATGCAGGCTGCCGGCCCCGACGCACAAAGTCGAAGCGCCATCACGATCGACCTGGAAGCCGTCCGGTACCGGCCTGCCCTTGCCACCGAACACCGCGCGTTCGCCGTTGCCGACCAGCTGCACCCGCTGGCCGGGACGCGTGCCCAGTCCGGTGACCCGCGCGCGCACGATGGCGGCGACCTCGCCCCACGACTGCTCGGGCTTGCCCTCGGCCAGCACCTGGGTCAGGAACCAGGTCAGCGTTCCGAACGTGCCGTGCGGCGTCGCGAACTCGCCGGCTTCCTCCTGCGCGCCACACGCCGCGAGCTGCACGACGGCCGGCAGGTCTTCGTGTTCGGGGTCGTCGCGCAGCGGCACCGTGGCCGGCCAGAACGGCTGCACGAGCGCCCGACGCAGCGGCACGGTGCCCGCGCGCGCCTCGCGCACACCAGGGCCGCGCGCGCCGCCGCGCAGCACGCCGCCCGAATGGCAGCAGTCGGTCACCACCAACACGTCCTTGGCGGGCAACGCCGCCAGCAGTGAATGCAGCTCGTCGTCGGTGAGGTCGAAGCCGCCGTCGGGCGCCGTGGCCCGGCTGTCGTAGGCAACCAGCGTGTCGTCGAATGGGCTCTCGCCCGTCGCACGCGGCGCGCCATCCTGCGCCGACTCGTCCGGCACGCGCGAACCATGCCCCGAGAACCAGAACACGACGCGCGTCGACGCCGCCGCCTGCTGGATCAGGTGCCGATGGAACTCGCGGACGATCCCCTCGTGCGTCGCATGCTCTCCCTTCAGCACGACGATGTCGCCCGCGGCGAAGCCGAAGCGCTCCTGCAGCAGGGCCGAGGCGCGCTCGACGTCGTTCTCGGCGCCGGCCAGCGGGCCGAAGTCGTGGTCGTGACCCGAGGGCGCGTAGTCGTTGATGCCGACCAGCAGCGCCAACTGCGCCGGTGGGCCTTGACGCTTCGTCGCGGGCGCGGGCGCAGCAGCAGAGTCCTCACCGCAGCCGAGCACGAGTGCGCCGGTGACGGCGGCGGCCAGCAGCCACGGCCAGGGAGTCGCGATCAGGGTGTGACCGGATGGGTTGCGAATCGGCATGGAACGGGCCTCACGAAGGTGGCCGCGGCAGGTCCACGACGCGGCCCTGCAGGCCGTGCCGGGACCACTCGCCCGCGGTGAACAACTGCTCGACCGGCACGTCGACCGCGCCAGCGCCGCGGCCGGCGAGGAACTGCGCCCGCAGGTGCGGCGCGGGCAGCCATTCGCCCTCGCGCCGCTCGACGGCCAGACGCGCCTGTTCGAGCGTCTCGGCCATGGCGCGGAACGTACGCTGCGACTCGGCATCGCCGGCCAGTTCGACACACGTCGACAGCCGCACCGCGGTGAATTGCTTGCCGGCCGGCCCAAGGTCCACCTCGACGGTCGTCTTGCCGACCGGCAGGTCCCGCACGACGCCGTTGTCGAACCGCATCGGCATGCAGTAGATGTCGCCGCGCGCATCCTGGCCCATCAGGAACCCGGTCAGCCGCGCGGCCACCGACGTCTCCACCTGCACCGAGTGGTCGTCGACCACGGCCACGGTCAGCCGGGGTTCCCCACGCAGCAGCCACAGACCACCCGCGCCGATCAGCGCCGCCGCGGCCATGGACAGCGAACGCACGTGCCGCCGCGTGAACGCACGCACCCGCCACGACACCTTCGCGCCGCGCGCGGCAGCGGCCGGGATCTGGCCGGCCAGGAACGCCTCGAGGTCGGCGCGGAACGCCTCTGCCGACGGGTAGCGGCGCGCGGGATCGACTTCGATCGCGCGCAGCACGCAGGCCTCCAGCCGCGGGTCGATGCTGCGGTCGAGTTCGCGCGGGCGCTGGTAGCGGGCATCACGCACCGCGCGCAGGGTCTCGATCGGGCTCGAACGGCCAAAGCAGCGCTGCAGGGTCAGCAGTTCGTACAGCACGAGCCCGGCCTGGTAGACGTCGGTGTGCGTGCCGACACCTTCGGCCCCGGCCCACTGTTCGGGCGCCGCGTACTGCGCGGTGCCGAACAGCTCCGCGGTCTGCGTGCCCTGCAGCCGATCCGCCTGGAAACCGATGCCGAAGTCGAGCAGCACCGGGAACGCGCCGCCGGTCAGGCGCACGTTGCCGGGCTTCAGGTCGCGGTGCACGACGCCGACGCCGTGCGTGGCCTCGAGCGTGCGCAACAGTTCGATCAGGATCTTCGCCGCCGCGCGCGACCACGACTCGCCGCCGTCGAGCACCGCGCGGCGGCCGATGCCCGCGGTCCCCACCAGTGCGAGTGCATCTGCACCGAGCAGCGGCCGACCCAGGATGCCGCGCCGTTCGCGCAGCCGGTCGATCACGTCGTCGAGGGCCATGCCGCCGACCAGTTCCATGACCAGGAACCGATGCTGCTCGTCCTGGCCGGTGTCCTGTACCCGCACCACACCGGGGTGCGACAACTTCGCCAGCAGCTGGCCTTCGCGCGCGACGAGGCGGTCGAGGTCGACGGTCGCCGCGGCCGCCACGCTCAGCACCTTGACCGCGACCTCGCGGTCGAGGCGGCGGTCGTTCGCGCGCCACACCTGCCCCATGCCGCCGGCGCCGATCGGTTCGATCAGCTCGTAGCGTTCGGCCAGCACCAGCTGCGGCCGCAGCCGCAGCGGCAGGTGCCGCCCGGCGAATGCGACCTCGTCGATCAGGTCGACGAAGCGCTCGCGTTGGGTGATCGACGGCAGCCTGGCGAGGTACTCGGCCAGCACCGGCTGATGCGGCCCCACTTCGGCCGCGAGCACGTAGTCGGCCAGCAGCGCAGCGACGTCGGGGCCGATGGGGATCGTCGCCGGTTCCGGGGCATCCGGGGTGCTGTTCTGCGGGTCGGTCACAGCGTGCTCGGGAGCGGACATGCAGGGTCAGGGGACTCTCCGCGCCGGGCGGAAACTCTAGCCCGCCGCGTCGCCCGACGCACCGCTGCCGCCGCGGCGCCGCTGCAGTTCGATCGCCAGCCGGGCCCGTGCCACGGCGGCACGCTTGCGCATCACTTCGGCCGCCCGGTCGCGCGCCGCCTTGTCGGCGCCGGGTGCCAGCGCGCCCTGCTGCTCGGCGATGTCCTCCCAGGACATGTCGAGGTAGTAGTACTGCAGCAGCAGCTCGCGATCCGGTTCGGCGAGGGCGGCGATCGCCGTGTCGACGAGTTCCTTGTCCTCGCTCTTGCCGAGCCCGCGCGTCAGCGACGTCGTCGGATCGGGCAACGGCGCCTGCACCGAGGTGCCGCTCGGTGACACGTATTCGAGCGGCGACTCACGATCCGGGTTGCGACGCGCCGCGTTCCGCTCGTCGGCGGCGTCGTGGATCATGCCCTCGGCGATCTTGACCAGCCACCGCAGCAGCGACGACTCGTCGCGCATCTCGAACGTGTCGAACTTCTCGAGCGCCTTCAGGAACGTGCGCGTCATGATGTCGACCGAGTCGGTCCACGAACGCACGCGCGGGCCCATGCGGATGCCGACCGCGCGGCGCACGCGCTCGTAGTAGCGCTCCAGCACGCGTTCGAGCGCCTGCCGGTCGCCGGCCTGGGCGGCCTTGACGAGATCGACGGTGACGGCAGCGGTGTTGGTCATGATGCCATGCTCCGGGAGAGTCCCGCCGCTGCGGTCAGAACGTGATCACCAACGTGTCCGACGCCCGCAACTCGATGCCTAGCCACGGCGGCACGCACGAGGGGCCGAACGGCAGCGCGAACAGTTCGATGCCCTGGAAGGCGAGCATGGTGCCGACCAACACCGGGTCGTTGGTGAACGTCCACGTGCCGCTCTGCACCCCGAGATCGAGCACGATCGGATCGACGCCGAGTGCGCATGGGCTCGGCGCCCCGCCGCAGACCGGGAGCGGTGCCGGTAGCGGGAGGCCAGCACAAAGCAACGGCAACGACTCGGGCAGGCAGTCGAACTGCACGGTGAATGGCAGGCCCAGCACCGGATCGCCGCTCGACGCGATCGTCGGTTGCCATGGCCACCCGCACGCGGTCGGCATCATCGTCTGCAGGCCGGTCATCGTCGTCGGCACGCGGCCGAACAGCTTGGCGATGCCGGCGGACGAAGCCGAGTTCGTGAACACGTTGCCGCCGATCAGCAATGACGGTGGTTCGACACCGGCGCCATCTTCGTCGAACACCATGAGGGACACGAGCACCGACCACACCGGTGCCGCCAGGTTCAACTGGGTAGCTACCCACGTCGTGAGGTCGAGGCGGTAGTGACCGCTGGGTGCTCCTGCGCACCAGACATAGACGTCGCGCTGCCGCGGCAGGGTCGTGACGTCCATGCGCTGGGCCGCTTCCACTTGCAATTCGAAGTCCCCTTGCCCGTCTCCGACGGGGTCCAGCGCCGCCTTCAGATACAGCAGCGGATCCTGCTCCCCGTCCCCCGAGG
>JBGARS010000004.1:0-139866 GCA_044230075.1 Planctomycetota bacterium
GGATTTCCGGTGCCGGCTGCAAACGACAGCAGGCGCGGGCCCCGAGGAGGGCTCCGCGCCTGGCTGGGTCCGGCTCGTGGCCGGAGCCGGGGGTCAGATCAGGTTCAGGGTGATCAGGCCGGCCGACCAGCTGGTCAGGTTCGTGGTCCACTGCTGCCAGAAGGCCTCGGCGTAGGCGTAGAGCTGCAGGCTGATGGCCTTCAGCGTGTAGGTCACGCCGCCGGACAGGCCCCAGGTCGCGTTCGCGGTGATGTTGCCGGACAGCGACTGCTCCATGATCTTGCCCTGCAGGCCGACACCGAGGCCGAAGCCCGGGATGCCGACGCCGACCTGGGCGTTGGCGAACGCGTAGGCGCTGGCGGTGGCGTTGGCGCCGATGCTGGCGGTCGCCGCCGGCAGCAGCCAGTTCGCCGAGCGGCTGAAGCCGCAGCCGGCGTTGCCCTTCAGCGTCACGCTGACCGGGCCGACCGGCACCGAGGCGCTGACGCCGTTGGGGCCGAACAGGTTGAACACCGAGTTCGCCGCGGCGAAGGTGCTGTTGTTCTGGAACGAGGCGTTGACGACCGAGTAGCCCAGCACGTCGATGCGGCAGTAGCCGCTGCGGTTCTGCACGCCGTTGTTCATCACGTTCGAGGCCGTGCCGACGATCTCGGCGACCTCGAGGCTCTGCTTCAGCACGCTGGCGGCGCCGCGGAACTCGAGCGACGCGTTGCCGAGTTCGTAGGTGCCGGACTTCTGCCGCACCATGCCGGCGTAGGCGTGCACGCTGCCACCGAGCCAGCTGTTGCCGATCGATCGGTCGTAGCTGTTGAAACGCGACTCGACGGCCGGCAGCACCGGCGGCGTCGCGACGAGGATGGCGGTCGGCGTGTAGGCGTAGGTCGCGAAAGTGAACTGGGCCTTGGCGGCAGTGGACAGGCTCAGGATGGCGACGGCGACGGGGAGGATGGTCTTGGAGAGGTTCATGGTCGTTCTCGGTTCGGTTGGTTTCGGGTTCGGGTTTGTGCGGTCCCCCGGGCACCCTCGGCGCTCGGGACCGGCGCATTCGCGTCGGTGCCAGTCGAGCGACGCAATCGCTGCCCTGTTCGCGACGGCCCCGGAAAATCCGCCGCCGCCGCAGAACGGCTTCCGCCACGAACACGGCTAGCCTGTGCGTCGCTCTCTCCTGCGCGCTCGCGCGCGCGACACCCATGACGTCTCCCACCGATCCGCCCACTCCCGCGCAGCCGCCCGCCGACAAGGCCGAGATCGAAGCGCGCCTGGCGCAGTGCATCGAAGCGATCGAACGCGGTGAGTCCGATCCGGTGACGCGTGTCTGCGCCGATCGGCCGGACCTGCAGACGCGCGTGCAGCGGCGCCTGTCGCAGCTGGCGTCGCGCGGCCTGCTGCCGACGCCGTTGCCGCCGATGCCCTCGGCGATCGGTCCCTACCGCATCGTGCGCGAACTCGGCAGCGGCGGCATGGGATCGGTCTACCTGGCCGAGCAGACGCAGCCGGTGCGGCGCCAGGTGGCGCTGAAGGTCGTGAAGCTCGGCATGGACACGCGCGAGTTGCTGGCGCGCTTCGCCGCCGAGCGGCAGGCGCTGGCGCGCATGAACCACCCGCACATCGCGCAGGTGTTCGACGCCGGCAGCACCGACGAAGGCCGCCCCTTCTTCGTCATGGAGTTCGTCGAAGGGCGCACGCTGACGCAGTTCTGCGACCAGCAACGGCTGACGACGGCGCAGCGCGTACGCCTGCTGGCGGTCGTCTGCCGCGCCGTGCAGCACGCGCACGAGCGCGGCTTCATCCACCGCGACCTCAAGCCCACCAACGTGCTGGTCGCCGTGCACGACGGCGAACTGGTGCCGAAGATCATCGACTTCGGCATCGCCAAGGCGACCGCAGCCCTCGCGGAAGCCGGGGCCGACGGCACCGACCTGCGCACGCGCCTCGACCAGATCCTCGGCACGCCCGAGTACATGAGCCCCGAACAGGCGCGCTCGGGCGGCCTCGACGTCGACACCCGCACCGATGTGTACTCGCTCGGCGTGATGCTCTACGAGCTGTTGTGCGGCGAACTGCCGTTCGACAGCAAGCGCCTGCGGCGCGCCACGCGGCACGAGATGGAGCGCATCCTCGGCGACGAGCTGCCGACGCAGCCGAGCAAGCGGCTGTCGGTCGTGGGCATCGAGGCGCTGGCCGCACGCGGCGCCGAGCGCGAGGTGCTGCGCCGCCGCATCGCCGGCGAACTCGACTGGATCACCCTGAAGGCACTCGGCAAGCAGCGCGCGGAGCGATACCCGTCGGCGCTCGCGCTGGCGGAGGACCTCGAGCGCTGGCTGCGCGACGAACCGGTGCTGGCAGCTCCCCCGGGCCATTCGTACCGGCTGCGCAAGTTCGTGCGACGCCACCGGCTCGCGGTCGCCGGCGCGGCGGTGGTGTTCGTATCGCTGACCACGGCGCTCGTCGTCAGCCTGCGCGCGACGCTCGCCGCCGAACGGGCGCGCGCCGACATCAGCGCGTTCTATGGCCTGGCCCGCGACGCGATCGGCAACCTGGTCGGCACCGCCGACGAACAGCTCGCCGAAGTGCCGCAGGCAGATGCCGTGCGCCGGCGCATGCTCGCGGACGCGATCGGGTTCTACGAGGCCCTGCGCGCGCGCGAGCCCGAGGCGCTGGAGCTGCGCATCGACCTGGTCGCCGCCCACGAACGCATCGGCGTGCTGCAGCGGCGCCTCGGCAGTGTCGGTGAGTCGATCACCACGCTGCAACGCTGCCAGCAGGATCTCGAACCGCTGCGCCGCGAGGCGCCCGACGAGCCGCGGTTGCTGCAGTTGTCGGTGACGACGCCGAGCGCGCTGGCGGCGGCACTGGCGGCCGCGGGCCGCGACGACGAGGCGAAGGCAGCGGCGGCAGCGGCACTGCAGGCGCTGGCCGCCGTGCGCACCACCTGCATCCCGACCGCGCTCGGCGACCTCGATCACCTCGAAGGCAGACTGCTCGGCAACCTGGCGCTGCAGAGCAACAACGACCTGCCGGCGTCGCTGCAGCTCTACGAACGGGCGATGGCCGCGTATGCGCGCGCACCGGCGCCAGCTGCCGATCAGCGCCGCGACCGCGCCCGCTGCGCCGGCAGGTTCGCGGAGGCGTTGACGCGCGCGAACCGGCTCGACGAGGCCGCCGCCGTGCTGAACGATGCGATCGTGCTGCTGCGCGGCTTCGACGGTCCCGCCACCGCCGCCCTGCACGAGGCCGAAGCCGCGGTGGAGCAGCAGTTCGCGGCGGTGCTGCGGCGGCTCGATCGGCGGCCGGAGGCGCAGGCCGCTCAGGAACGCGCAATCGCCCTGCTGCACCAGCTGGCCGCCGATCACCCGGACCTGCCGCAGTACGCCGACGACGAGGCCGCGGGCCACCACTTCCTGGCGCAACTCGAACAGGATGCCGCGCGGCCACAGCAGGCGCTGACGGCCATCACGCGCGCCGTCGACCTGCGCGCGCAGCTGGTCGCGGCGCACCCGGACAACCACCGGCTGGTGATGCGCTACCTGCGTTCGCTGCTGACCAAGGCGATGCTGGAGATCGAGCTGTGGCAGACGCATGGCGGCGACAAGGCAGCGGTCGAAACCACGCTCGCCATCGCGATCGAACGCGCCGACACGCTGCATGCTGGTCACGCCGACGACTTCGAGGTCGCGATGACGTTCGCCGGCGCGCACGCGGTGCTGGCCGGACTGCGCACCGGCGAACAGCGCTACGCCGACGCCGCGCGCGAACACGAGGCGATCCGCGCCGCCCTCACGGCATTGTTGCCGCGCCAGGAGACCAACGCCGACCTGCAGTACCAGCTGGCGATGGCCGACAGCAACCTCGTGCAGGCGCACGTGCTGCTCGGCGACCCGGCCGCCGCGGTGACCGCGGGCGAACGTGGCCTCGCGCACCTCGAACGCGGCCTCGCACTCGATGCGCGGCACGCGGGCCTGCGCGATCTGGTGCCGAACCTGGTCGCGCGGCTGTCGTCAGCGAGGTTCGCCGACGGCGACTTCGATGGCGGCATCGAGACGCTGTTCGCCATGTGCGAACGTCCGGACTGGGGCGCCGATGCGTGCGAGTACGGCTGCCTGCTGCTGGCGGAGCGATTGGGCGCGGCCGAAGGCATGCCGCAGCTCGCCGCCTGGCAGGAACGCGTCGTCGACCTGCTGCGCCGGGCGATCGCGGGGCGCGGTGACCTGGCTGTGGCACTGGCGCGGCCGCTGCAGTTGAGCGGCTTCTCACACCCGGGGTCGCGCCTGCGCGACTTCGACCTGCGGCTCTCCCTGAGCAACCTGCTGGGTCAGCTCCAGCGCTTCGACGAGCAGGCGCCGGTGTTGGCCGAGACCACCGCACTCGCCGCGGACATCGACGGCACCGCCGACGGCCCGCAGGTGGAAACGACCCGCAGCCGCCTGCGCAACCTCGGCGCCCAGCGCGCCGAACTGGCGCTGCATCGCGGCGAGATCGAGCCCGCGGTGCAGGGGCTGGAGCACATGCTGGCGCGCATCGGCCCGGAAGGCGGCGGCAACTACATCGCGGCCTGCCTGTTCACGCAGTGTGTGCAGGCGAGCGAGGATGCGGACGAGCAGCGGCGGCTCGGTGCACGCGCCGTCTCGTGCCTGGGCGCGGCGATCGAACACGGCGAGGTGCCGCGCGAGGCGCTGCAGAGCCCGGCCTTCGCGCCGTTGCGGGAACGGGTGGACTATCGGGAGCTGCTGCAGCAGTGAGGTCGGGGGGCGCGGCGCGCAGCGCGCAGGCGTCACTTCACCTGGCGGAGTCTCGGGGCGAGCGGCAGCAGAGGCCCGGCGAACTCCGGGTCGTTCTTCTCGATGACCTGCGCGAGGAAGCGTGCGTAGAGTCGGCGGTCTGGAATCTCCCGGCCTTCGAGGATCGCTTCGGCGATTCGCTTGGCGCCACCCCAGAGCACTGCGTCCTTGGGGTAGTCCCGGAACAAGCAGTTCAAGAACACCATGCGCTGCTCGAGCAGTTCTTCGATCGGCGCCTTCACCGCGAGACGCCGCAGCTCGTCGAGGTCTGCGTCACCGGTCGACGGCAGTTCCGCGGGCGGTGCCGCAGCCGGCGCAGCCACCGCACTCGTCGCCGCAGCCGCCCCGGCCGAGTAGCCGAACAGTCCACCCGCGGCCGAGCCGACCACGAAGGTCACGCCGGCCATGAGGAACACGCGCTGGATCGACATGGTCGACGGCGCGGCGGCGAGGGAGTCCGGTGCCATTGCTGTGCCCGTGCAGATGGGCCCGCGACGCGGCGCGGGTCAGCGCATCACTGGTATTCGAACCGCAGCACGTGCGCGAGGTGCACCGAGACCTCGCCGGTGGCCTCCGACGGGTGGCCTTCGACCAGCGCCATGCCGAGCTGCGGCACCGCCGCGGACGAAGTCCACTCGATCGCGTTGCTGGTCTGCCACTGGTCGATCTCGAGCCACTGGGTCGTGAACGTGAGGCCGAGGAACGAGCCGTCGTTGACGAACCCGAGCCGCACGTCGCCGAGGCCGCCGCGCGAAGCGAGCAACGGATTCGGATCCGGCTCGAAGATCACCGGCGACATCACCACGATCGAGCTGAGGTGCAGTTCACAGGCCGGCGGCGACGGGAAGCCGATCATCGACATCGGGATGCCGGTGGTCATGCCATCGCCGAACACCGCGACGCCGATCGTCCACGGCGCCCCGTAGGCGAAGAAGCGCGCCTGCGCCCCCGCCAGCAGCGTGCGTGGGCTGACGTAGCTCCACTTGCTCTGCGCGCCACCGTAGGGACCACAGCCGCCGCCGAGGTCGGTGACCGTGCCCTTGATGTCCTCGAACATCGCGTCCGCCATCCACCAATCCGCGTTCTGGCCGCTGACCGGGTGGCCGATGACGTCGACGCACAGCGTGCCGCCGAGATAGAGAAACGGCGTCGAGAACGCGATGCGCACCGTGTTGTTGGCGCTCCAGGCCACGCTCGGGCCGACGTCGATCGGCGACGTCGGCAGGGTCACGGCGCCGGTCCACACCTGCACCTCGTCGGGCCCGGTGTTGGCCGCGAACGAAGGCGAGCACGACAGCGGCTCGTTGGGCGACGTCGACAGGTGCACGGTCAGGTCCGCGGTGCCGCCCTGGTAGACCTCGTTCGCCGCCGTGCGCCGCAGCTCGACGGCCAACAACACGTGGCCGACGAGGCTGGTCAGGTGGTTCGCGCCGATCAGCGTCTGCTGCCGCACGTCGCGGCTGGCGCCGGCGATCCACTGGTAGCTGACGGCGTCGGTGTTGGTGTACGCAGCCGGCACGACCAGGTGCTGCGGCGTCTGCGCGGCGAGGCTCACGGCGCACAGCGCGGCGAACGGAACGGCAACACAACGGGTCGAGGGCATGGTTCGAGGTTGGTTGGGGGTGGGATGGGGTGTGGGTTCAGGGGGTCGGGGCGATGACTTCGATCACGATGATGCGAGTGCGCGATCCCTTGCCGACTGAGATGTAGAGCAAGGTGCCGGCCGGCACATTCGGAACGGGAATGCTCACGGACTTGCCGGACCCGACTTCATGAGTCGAGACCGAACCAGTCCCGCCCGCGTTCACTTCCACCGAGGTGTCGTTGGGTCCGACCTCAACGTCGAATGAGCCGCCTTGCACGGCAACCCCTGACGTCCGGAGACCTTCTCCACCTTGGATCATCGGAACTGTCGCATGGTCTTGCCGATCTCTTCGAACTTGGATCGGTAGTCTGGATCCGCATTCTCAACATCCTGGGCAATCAGCCGAGCGGTGATCAAACGGTCCGGGAACTTCGGGTTGGATCGGACAGCTTCACTCAGTCGGACGAGCCCCTCCCACAAGACATCGTCTCGACGGTAGATCGCACCTACCGACCGCAGGAACCAAAGCCGCTTCTCGATCAACTCCTCGATCGGCGCCTTCACGGCCAGCCGCCGCAACTCGTCGAGCTCGAGGTCACCCGAAGGCTCCAGCTCAGCAGCCGCCGGATCCGCCGACTTCGCAGCAACGCTCGCCACACCCGCCGAGTACCCACACGCACCGCCGACGGCGGCACCGAACACGAAGGTCGCGCCGGCGACGAGGAACGCACGTCGCGTGGGCACGGTGGGCGGCACAGGCTTCGGGGCGACTACGAAGACGGGGTCCAAACGCATGATGATCCCTGGTGTGGGCGGCCGGAGTGGCATGGGCGGCCGCGTGACGTGAGGCCAAGAATCCCCCCGCGCGCGAAAACCTGCAAGGCGCGGGCGTCGAACATTGCCCGTCCACCTTGTCGGTTCGTCAAGCCGGGGCGTCCGCCCATTGCCCCGCATCGACCGCCGTTCGCCGCTGTGCGCATGGCCCGACGCCGCCCGCGGGCTATCCTGGCCGCCCCTTCCACCCCGGCCCCCACATCCCGGACCCCACGATGCGCATCCTGTTCACCCTCCCTCTCCTCTCCGCCCTGTTCGCCGTCGCGGCGCAAGAGCCGACCGTCGCCACGCAACCTGCGAAGCTCGACGCCAAGGTCTACGACCACTTCGGCGCCGGCATCGTGCAAGGCCCGGTCACCGACCTCGCCGAGGCGCTGAAGACCCCCGAGCAGTACAGCGGCAAGACCGTTCGTCTGTCTGGGCCGATCGTCGCCGTCTGCCAGACCAAGGGCTGCTGGATGCAGCTCGGCACCCAGACGCCGCCGGTGCTGGTGAAGTTCAAGGACTACGGCTTCTTCGTGCCCAAGGACGCCAGCGGTCGCACCGCCATCGTCGAAGGCACCATGACCGTCAAGCAGGAGACCGTCGAGGAGACCCGGCACTACCTCGAAGACGAGGGCAAGACCGAAGAGGCCGCCAAGATCACCGAAGGCCGCAAGCTCTACCACTTCGTCGCCAGCGGCGTCGCGATCGAGAAGCCGGCGAAGAAGGCCGAGTAGCACGAGCCGCGCCGCGGCTGCGCGCGGCCCGACGTCACGTGCCGACGATCAGGGCCACCGCGTCCGAGGTGGGCAGCGCTTCGAGCGTGCAGGGTTCGACGATGCCACACTGGGTGACCCAGGCGACCCACTGCGCGAGCAGCGTGAAGCCGGTCAGCCCCGGGTCGTTCGGCACCGCGACAGCGACGTGGTCGGCGAACAGCCCCGGCGACGCCACCGGCATCGGCTCGAACAGCGCCGGCAGGATCCAGGCCGTGCAGCCCGGGGGCTGCTGCGGCAGCAGCCAGGTCGGCATCGGCATGCTGTCCGGCAGCAACCCCACCGCCAGGATCGGCTGGATCGTCAGCGTGTTGTCGAGGTTGGGCCCCGAGTAGGTGATCGTGAACGTCGTGCCCAGCTGCGGCAGGCCCTGCACGCCGATGGCCAGATTCTGGCCGGCGTAGGCGCAACCGGTGCCGTAGGTGACCGCAGCCGCGGTCTGGCAGGTAGCGGTGCCGACGAACGACAAGGACGCGAGGACGGCGAAGAGCGTGGTGTGCATTTGTGGGGGTTCTCCGGCGCGAGTAGCTCCGCGTCGCCGCCGGTCACGTCTTGAGGCCTTCCTCCGTGCCGCCTTCCTGGGCTCCCGGCGTCAGCGTGGCACGCGCCTTCTTGTGCACTCGTGTCCGGTTGCGACAGGTCCGGTCATCCAGGAGCAGTTGCCGCTGCCACTTCGGCGGCGCCGACACAACCGCCACGCGCACTGTCGCGAGGCCAACCTGGAGCCCGCCATGAAGTCCCTGCCGAAGTCCCTCTCCCCCTTCGCCGCGCTGGCCCTGCTGGCCGGTGCCATCCCCGCCCAGCAGCAGCTGGTGCTGCCCGACTACGAGTACCTGTGCAAGTCGACGACCCAGGTCGGTCAGAGCGGCTCGACCCAGGTCTGGCGCAGCGGCGGGGGTCGCTTCCAGATCCTCTACGAGGCCAGCCACTTCACGGGCAAGGCCGGAGTCGGCGGCACGATCTCGATCGACCGGCTGATGTTCCGCGGTGAGAGCGGTGAGCCCAACCAAGGTGGCCAGTCGTGGACGGGCGTCACGGTCGAGTTGGGCCAGACCAGCCTGACAGGAGCCGGCCTCGTCACGAACTTCGGCACCAACCGAGCCCCCGCGTTTCCCGACTCGACGATCATGGGCCCGCTGAGCACCTACACGGTCACGGTCCTGCCCTCGGACGGCTCGACGCCGAACAACTACAACATCGTCATCGACCTCGCGGCGGCGCTGGCGTCGTTCCCCTACAACCCGTACTCGCCGACGCGGCCGAACCTGCTGATCGACATCACGATGCCGACCGCGGCGACGTTGCCCGTCACGTCCGGTCCGGTGATGGCCCTGGAGAACACCACCGGCGGGATCGGCATCGTGCGCGGCTGGGGCGTCAGCACGGCGGTGCCCAATGCGCTCACCGGCACGTTGGCGACCCCGTTGGTCGTCGGCGTGCAGTTCAGCGGCGATCCGGGTGGCTACAACCCGCCGATCCCGGCGCGCAACGAGTTCTACGGCGCGGCCTGCGGCGGCAACCCGTCGTCGTTCTACCAGTCGTTCCTCAACGGCCAGCCGTTCGACCTCGGTGGCAGCAGCCTCACCCTGACTCCTGACGTGCCGCCTCCTGCCAAGCCGAACTTCTACACCGTGACGCGGGGAGCGACGCCGATCAACTACTTCGCGCCGGTGACGCGCATCAGCACCGCTGGCAACGCGGTCGTCGCCGCGGTCCCGCTGGGCTTCACCTTCCGCTACCCCGGCGGTCCGGCAGCCGGCATCACCACGATCAACCCGTGCACCGATGGCTACATCTGGCTCGATCCCACCATGCTCGGTGCGGACGCGTCGCCCAGCGTCGGCGAACTGCTGGGCAGCGTCGGCACGGGCACGTCGCGGCTGCTGCCACTCTGGTACGACTTCGACTGCGGCCGCAACCTGCCGACGCACCCATGGTCCGGTCTGTATGCGGACACGGCGGGCCCCCCGGCCGCGCAGATCTGCACTGTGACCTGGTGGAACGTCGGCGTGACCAACTCGGTGTCAGGCGCGGGCATCGGCGGCCACGCCGTGCACGACATCCAGTGCGTGTTCCACGAAGCCTCCGGCGTCGTCGAGTTCGTCTATGGGCCCGGCACGCTGGTGCCGCAGTTCTGCTCGAGCTTCACCCAGACCCAGAACACCAACCCGGCCATCGTCGGCTTCACGGTCGGCAAGCTGAACGGCCCCGCCGCCGTCGATCCGCAGTCGCGTGACCTGTCGCACGAGTGCCCGTTCGCGACCCAGGTCGGAGAACTGAACGGCAACATGGGGCAGACCGCGGTGGCGATGCTCGACGCCGGTGGCGCCGCCTACAGCGGTCGCATGTTCGGCGGCCAGACGCTGTGGTGGAACGTCAGCAACGTGCCGGCCGGATCCATCATCGGCGTGCAACTGCTCGACCTCGGCGCCAGCCGGCCCGGCCTCCAGGTGGGCGGCATCACCGCGCCGGGCTGCATCCTGAGCACCACGGGCAACCCGACGTTCTTCTGGGAGATCACCGTCAGCCCTGGCGCCACCGTCAACGGCACCGTGCCGCTCACGCTCCCACACGGATTCGAGGGGCTCGACGTCTACGCCCAGTACGTCACCCTGGACCTCTCGGCGCCCTACCTGATCAGCGCATCCAGCAACGCCCTGAAGCACACCATCGGTCTCGACTGAGTCCGTGGCCCGGCTCGCGGAGGAACGACCGGGCACCACGCGCAGAAGCCGGGCATGCGGGACGGATGCGACCCGGTGCCGCGCTCTCGGGAGCAGCGCCTATCCGCCGCACCGTCAGCACGAGAGTCTGCCGCCAGGTCGGCGACCGGACGCAGACCGGAACGGTAGGATCTGCGCCAACGTCGCTCGAGAACCCAATCCCATGCCATCACCCACAGCCCCTCCGTTCGCGCGTCTCGCCCTACGTCTCGTCCTGCTCGCCGCCACGCTGTCGTCGCTGACGACGATGGCGAACGCGCAGACGCCGGGTGCCAGCCCTGCACTGACGCCACCGCGCATCACACAGGGCCTTCTCACCAGCGGCACGCTGCCGCTCGACACGATCCGCACCCACGGGCTGCGCATGTTCGCGGCCCCGTTCAACAAGACGGACGGTTTCGGCGACGGGCCGATGAACCCGTTGGACCCGACGTCGCCCGGTGGCCGCCCGACCCTGCAGAACAACGGCACGTTCCTGCGCATCAACGGACTCGACGCCCAGACCTGCATGGAGTGCCACTCCGTGATCAGCGCGGCGACAGTGCCGTTCACGTTCGGCATCGGCGGTGTCGGCGGCGCCAACAACAACGCCATGGCCATGCCGACGGCGATCGACGTCAACGACTCGCAGGGTCACGGCTTCGCCGCGTTCAACGGGCGCTTCATCAATCCGCCGTTCCTGTTCGGCGCCGGCGGCATCGAACTGATCGGCAAAGAGATGACCACGGAACTGCAGGCGAAGAAGCTGCAGGCGCAACAGCAGCCGAACGTGCCCGTGCGGTTGCTCACCAAGGGCGTCGACTTCGGCACCATCACCTTCTCGCAGGGCGTGCTCGACACGTCGCAGGTCGTCGGCATCGACACCGACCTCGTCGTGCGGCCGTTCGGGCGCAAGGGTGAGTTCCTCAGCACGCGCGACTTCGACATCGCCGCGATGCAGTTCCACTTCGGCATGCAACCGGTCGAGGCGGTCGGCACGACCGATGCGGACGGCGACGGCGTCACGCAGGAGATCCTGGTCGGCGAACTGTCGGCGCTGTCGATCTTCGCGACCACGCTCGAGCGACCGGTCGTGCGACCCGTGCAGGGAGCCGCGCAAGGCAGGCAGGTGTTCGAGACGATCGGCTGCACCGACTGCCATCGGCCGCGCCTCGACAGCACGAGCCCGCTGTTGACCTACTGCTTCCCGGAAGTGCCGACCGATCCGGCCGCCAACCCGTACTACATCGTCAACCTGCGCACCAACGGGCCGAGGTTCCTGCCGGTGCCGGGCGGTGGCATCCGGGTCGAATGTTTCTCCGACCTCAAACGCCACGACATGGGGCCGGTGCTGGCCGAATCGAGCGGCAGCCCGCTCGCCAGCCAGTTCGTCACCGCGCGCCTGTGGGGCGTCGCCGACACCGCGCCCTACCTGCACGATGGCCGCGCGCTGACGCTGGCCGATGCGATCCTGCTGCACGGCGGCGAAGCACTGGCGGCGCGCAATGCCTTCGCCGCGCTGCCGAACTTCCGGCAGGAGCAACTGATCGCGTTCCTGAAGTCGCTGCGCACGCCGAAGGAGCCGGCCGCCGGCCTCGATACCAGCACGCTGTAGCGGCGGGGCCGCGGCGGAAAAGAGCCGGACCAGGATCCGACGGTGCGTCGCTCGGAGCCCGGCCCGGCTGGCAGTGACGACCCGTCATGGTCAAGCGACCTCACGTCGAGCTTGGGGTCCCGCGGGCGACTTCACATTCCGAGATTGCACGTCGGCCTCGGGCTTGGAACCCACACACGGATCGCTGTCCTGTAGACGACCGGCGCCCGGCGTTCGGTTCCGTAGCGGGCAACTTCGTCGCGAAGAAGGCCCCCGCTCCGGCCGGCTTCGCGCGCCGCGACGGCCAGGTCGGGAAGGCCGATCCACGGACGTGGTCGCGCCTTGGCATCCGCGCGTGAACCAACGCGAGCAATGGAACGGACCGTCCGGCGAGAGTTGGGCCGAGTTGTCGGCGGTGCTCGACGCATCGCTGCAGCCGTTCGGGGATGCCGCCGTGGCATCGCTGGTGCCGCGTGCCGGCGAGCGCGTTCTCGACGTCGGCTGCGGCGCCGGGCGACGAGTCGCGCGTGCTGGCACGCACCGCATCGGATGGGCGCGTCACCGGCGTCGACATCTCCGCGCCGTTGCTGGCGATCGCGCGCGCAACTCGCGCCATCGGGGCGGCTCGCATTCGTCTGCTGGCGATCGCTCGCGGAGAACCCCTGGATGCGAGTGCCGATGGAAGTGGCCGCGCCGCTGCTGCAGACACCGCCCGCACCGAGCGACCCTGCCGCGCCGGGAGCGTTCGCGTTCGCCGAGCGGGCGAGGGTGGAACGGGTGCTGGCTGCCGGCGGCTTCCGCGACGTGTCGATCATCGCGCACGATGCGCGCTCTCGGCTCGGCCGCGATGCCGAGCAGGCGACGAGCATCGCGCTGCGCCTCGGCATGCTCGTCCGGTTGATCCGCGAACAGGGACTCGAGCCCGAACCGCCATCGGCTTGCATTCCCCGGCGAGGCTCACGATGGTTGCTGCCATGTGCATGCGCGTTCGACGCCCGCTCTGCCGCTCAGCCGCGGCGCTCCTGCTGTCCGCGGTGGCCGCGTGCGGCGGCGGGCCGGCGGCCGATCCCGGCAACCGCGAGGTCCCATGGACCTACGGGCCGATGACCGGAACCTCGACCATGGAGCACGCGCGAGGAACCGGCAGCGAAGGCGGCGCCGCGATCGCCAAGGGGTGGCAGTGCCGGCTGCAGGACGGCAAGCGCCTGATCGTGCAGCCCTACCAACTCGCGTCGTCGCATGCGCTGTTCGGCAAGGTGACGCTGAGCGTCGGCCTGTTCGACCAAGCCGGCAAGCAGCTGGCGATGCTCGTGTCACCGGTGATCACGGCGGGAAACGCGACCTTCACGTTCGATCTCGATGCGGCCGTGGCGAGCCAGCTGTGGGACCTGGTGTTCTGGTACCGCAAGGCCTGAGGGGCTCGGTCAGCGGCCGTTGATCGCGCCGCGGATGCCGAACGTCGCGCACCTGGTCACCCCGTGACCGGCCCGGGCGACTCCGTTCGCATTCGGCTGCGCCGGTGCAGGCGGGCCCGATGTGCTGGCGGCCCAGACGCTGCCGTGAACCGGCATCACGCTGCGCGAGGTCGTCACCGCATGCCGAACGGCATCGCGGGCGTCGTCTCCGGCTTCCTGCCGACGGCGCTGCTGCTCGACAGCCTGCTGCCACAGGCACTGCCCGGCTGCTTCCTGGTGGTGTGGCCGGACTGGCTCGACGCGGTGCCGGTGGTCGCCGGTGTGGCGCAGTACCAGCTCGCGATCCCCGACAGCACGGCGCTGGCCGGGGTCGTCTTCTACCGACAGGTCGTGCCGTTCGAACTCGGTCCGACCGGCGACATCGCGGCGATCACGTCGAGCAACGGCCTGGTCCTGCGGATCGGCACTTTCTAGTGATGCCGGTCTTCAGCCCACCGCCCGTGCTCGCGAGAGGCGTCAATCCTCGCGCACCGGCGCCGGTGCACCGACGACCCGCTGCGCCGCGGTGCTGAGCACCAGGTCCAACACCGGCGCCGTGGTCGCGATCGCCTGCCACCACGTGGGTAGCCCGACCAGCGACAGCGTGTCGTCGATCGGCACCAACCAGGTGACCGAGCCATCGCCGTCGAGCAGGCCCGCGGCGTAGAACCCGAGCGCGCTCGGATCGAGCTCGACCGTGCCGAACGGCGGCAGCGGCACGTACGCCGGTGCCGGCGAAAAGTAGAGCGCCGCGATGCCGAATGCGGCACCGCCCGCGAGCGTCGCGATGCCGGACCTGCCGATCGTCAGCGGGCCCACCAGCAGCGACACCGGGCTGACCGGCGGCGGCGCCTCGTCGTCGCCGAGCACGACCACCGACGTCGACACCAGCGAGCGTACGTAGCCACCGTTCGCCGCGATGGACACCGACAGCGACTCGTCGCCTTCGACGGCGGTGTCGTTCCACACCTGGATCGGCACGCGCACCCACGCCGCGCCGGCCGGGATCGTCGCGATGCTCGGCAGCGGCTGCAGATCCACGCCAGGCTGTGCCTTGCCGCCGATGACGATCGGCACCGCGAGCAGCTGTGTCGTCGGCCCGGTGCGCGTCACGGTGACATGGCCCGCGTTGCCGGGTTCGCCGAGGTCGGGGTCGGTGGCGATGACGCCGACCACCGGCAACAGGCTCGAACGATCGTCGGCGGCGAGCACGACGTGGCCCGTGCGCGCGGCGCCGAGCGCGTAGAGGGGCGCCGGCTGCAGTTCCAGCACCACCGTCTCCCCCGGCTCACGCGCGTTGTCCTGCAGCGGCACGACGACGACCAGCGTCACCGCGCTGCCGGCAGGGATCGTCGCGGTGCCGGACAACGCGGCGTAGTCGGCGCCGTTCGTCGCCGTGCCGAGAACCCGGTAGTTCACGAGCAGCGGCAACGCGGTCGATCCGGTGCGCACACAGCGGATCGCGCCGGGATCGCCGGGCGCCTCGCTGGCGGCAGCGTCGAACTGCTGCAGGGTGACCACCGGCAGCCCCGCGGCAACGTCGTCGTCGACCAGCGTCGCCGTCGCACTGTCCGCGGCGTGGTCGACGCGATACGCGCCGGTCGGCACGACGTGCAGCACGGCCGTCTCATCGCCTTCGACCAGCGCGTCCTGCAGCGCCACGAACGGCAGCGCGACGTTCGCCTGTCCGGCCGGGATCGTGACCGTGAGTGGCAGCGGCGCGCAGTCCGCGCCCGGCTCTACCGTTCCGCCGAGCCACAGCCGCACCGCCAGTGGCGCCGTGGTGGCACCGGTGCGCGTGACGACGAACGTCGCCGTGTCGCCGTTCTCGTTCGCAATCGGGTCGCTGGCGGTGACACCGACGACGACGCTGGGCAGGTCGCGCAGCGTGCGGTCGAAGAACGCATCCGTCACCGCCGTCACGGCCGGGGTCGAGAAGCCGGGTCCGCCGTGGCCGTTGTCCTGGATCGGCAGGAATGCAACGTCGTTGCCGATCGCGCGCGCCGCAGCGACCAGCCGTTCGCTCATCACGAACGGCACCGACGTGTCGTCCGTGCCGTGCAGCACGAGCAGCGGCGCATCGTCGGGCGTCACGAACGGAATCGGATCGACCGTGGCCCACTTCTCGGCATTTGCCTGCAGCGCGCCACCCACCAGCTGCGACTCGGGCGAACTCGCAATGTCGTGGTCGAACGTCGGGAAGTCGTTCGCGAGCAGCATGTCGGTCGGGCCGAACAGATCGACCGCGCACTGCACGCGGCTCGACATGCCGACGTGCGCACCGACCGCGCCTTCGAGGTCGACGACGTAGCCGCCGCTGCGGACCGTGCCGACACCGCCCATCGTCGCCAGCGCCGCGACGAGGTGTCCGCCCGCCGAACTGCCCATCACGCCGATGCGGTCCGAATCGAGACCCCACGTCGCGGCATTGCCGCGCAGGAAGCGGATCGCCGCCTTGCAGTCGTGGATCTGCGCCGGCCAGATCGCCTGGCCCGTCAGCCGGTAGTCGATGCTCGCGACCGCGTAGCCGCGTGCGACCAGCCGTGTCACCGAGCCGGGGATCGGCAGCCGGCTGCCACCCGACCAGCCGCCGCCGTGGATCCACACCACCACCGGCCAGGGTCCTTGGCCAGCCGGCACCTGGAGGTCGAGCAGCAGGTCGAACGCATTGGCGCCGACCGTGACCGTTCCATAGACGAGCGCCGGGTAGGTCGTCTGCGCCGCGACGGGCGCGGCGGCGAGACCGAGCGCGAAGAAGACGACGAGGACGGCGCGGCAGCAGGGTCGGAGCATGGGCAGGGCGGGACGGCGTTCGATCGGGTGCGCGAGCTACGAGCAAACCGTGGCGGTCCCCACCAGTGTCGCCGAAAGTGGTAGCAGCGGCTCGCTTGCACGTCCAGTTCGGCCTCGCCGTCCGAGAAGGCGTTCGTCGACTACCTGCGCAACTGATCGCGCCCGCCGACCGCGATGACGATCAACACGGCCCACAGGCGAACAGGTCCGCCTCGCGCTGGCGTCGCTTCGTCAGACCGGTGAGTTCGCGGCCCCCGGCCCGGTTCCAGCGCAAGAACTCCTTCGTGGCCGCTGCCACGTCGCCGTCCTGGACACACCGCCACAACGTGCTGGGTGCGCGCGTGCCGTAGCCGAGCAGTGCGGCGGCGCCGACGTTGTAGGCGAACGACGTCAGGGCATCGAGCTGCGCTTGCGACAGCGGAACACGGCTCGCGGCGGCGATGCGCCGGCTCAAGCGGACTGCGTCGCGACACAACGCTTCGGCCGCTTCGCGCGCCGAAATCGTGCCGTGCGGCGTCTCGCTGCGCGCGCCGTAGCCGATGCTCCATTGCGAGTGATCCCAGTGCGGCTCTGCGACGAAGCCTTCCAGTTCCTTGATCAACTGGAGTCCTGCCGCGCTGATCTCGGTCGCCGCAGGCGCGGACGGTCGAGGACGCGGCGCTTCGTGGCGTGGCAACGCGACGAGCGGGCATGCGACCGAGCACTGCGGCACCAGGGCTACCTCGGGCGTGCCGCGAAACGCGAACGTGCTGCACGCGAGCGCTGCGACGCTGCCCAGGAGGAGAGTGGATCTGACCATCACGAGGGCAGAGGAACGTGGTGGCTGGGCCCGCGTGGCAGCAACTCAGTCCGGTGCCACCGTGCTCCGGCGTTCGGGCTCTCCGCACTCCGGTGGTCCCTGGCTACTTCTTCTTCGCCTTCGGCTCCGGCAGCGTCAGCGCGAACGTCTGCTTGCCGGCCGCGAACTGCAGCAGCAGCTCACCCTTCTGCAGCGCCGCCGAACGCAGCTCGACGAACTCGATCTCCTTGTCGACCTGCGCGTCCGCCGCCTCGACCTTGCCGGCGACCGCGGCATCGGCAGCGGGGCCCTGCAGCTCGGCGAAGTTGTCGGCCGGGATCGTCAACCACGGCACCAGCCTCGCCTCGGTATCGCCGAGCATGACGTTCCAGTTGTCGTCGCCCTTGTTCAACACCGCCACCGGTGCCGGCACCTTGTCGCGTGCAGCCACCGCCGCCGCCGGCAGTGCGAACACGGTCAACTGATATGCCCCGACCTTGCTGGTCTTGCTGCCGAGCAGCGAGAGCCCGCCCTTCCACTCCGTCTCGCCGAACTGCACTTTCAGCTGCACCGGCAGCGTGATCTTGTCCTTGCTGGCGCCCTTCTCGAAGTCGATCGCCAGCTTCTTGCTCGGCTTGCCGGTCTTGCCGAGTTCGCCGTCGATGTGCAGGTCCTCGCCGCCGAGCAGGAAGTGCGATCCCTGCACCACGACGGCGCACTTCTTCTCGTCGAGGCGCTGCAGCCGCAAACGATACTCGCCCGGCGGCACCACCTTGTCGCCGAGCAACGCCGGCATCTGCAGCGACCAGCGTGTGGCGTCGCCCATGCCGAGCCGCCACTGGTCACCGACCTTCAGCTCGTCGATGCCGTGCTTGCCCAGCGGCACGACGCCGTAGTCGATCGAGGTGCTGCGCTTCTGCCAGTCGAGCGTGGGCTTGCCGCGCTGGGCGGGCAGGGCGAGGGCGAGCAGCGTGAGGGCGATGGCGACGGGGATCGGGTGCATGACGGGTTCTTGGGGGCGGTACGTGCAGGCAAGGGCAGTCATCTCTCATTTCCGCGTCGCCGCTGCCACGGTCAACCGCTACTTCGAAGAACTGGTCCTCGACGACGTTGTCGGACGACCGGACGATCGTGAGAAGGAGGCAGGGCACGCTTCCTTGGGCCGGCGAGGCCGGCGGGAGATTGCCGGCGGACTTTCCGCCGCCTTGCCCACGCCCGAGGCGCGTGGTGAGCGCCGTTCGGATCGGGTAGCGTCCCACGACGCGAAGGCCCTTAGCTCAATTGGTCAGAGCTGGCGGCTCATACCCGCTCGGTTGGGGGTTCGAGTCCCTCAGGGCCTACTCCTCCGCCGCCGCCCGTCCGTTGCTTCGGGCCGCGCACTCTCCCACGCGCATGCCGAGCCTCGACCACATCTCCCTCGTCGCGCGGCTGCGCGCCATGCAGGCCGAACTGCGCGATGCGCTGCGGGAGCACATGCAGAGCCAGGAGCCGGCAGTGTGGTCGCGCACGGTGCGCGACGACGCGGGCGACACGATCTTCGGCATCGATGCGGCGGTCGAAGACCTGCTGCTCGCACGCTGCGAAGCGTGGGGGCGGGAGCAGCACTTCACGCTGCTCGGCGAAGGGCTCGATCCGGCGGGCGTGGTGTTCGGCCGGCCGGGGCTCGGCGGGCCGCCGTTCCGGCTGCTGGTGGATCCGATCGACGGCACGCGCGGGCTGATGTTCGACAAGCGCTCGGCGTGGTGCCTGATGGGCATCGCGCCGGACCGCGGCACAGCGACGCGGCTCGGCGACGTCGAGATCGCGGTGATGACGGAGTTGCCGACGACGCGGCAGGCGACCAGCGACGTGCTCTGGGCCACTGCGAACACGCACGCGGCCGGCGAACGTCACGACCTCACCGCCGGCACGACCCGCGCGATCGCGCTCGTGCCGAGCCAGGCAACGACGCTGCGGCACGGCTTCGCGACGGTGGCGAACTTCTTCCAGGGCGGCAAGGAACTCACGGCTCGGCTCGAGGAGGCGATCCTGCGGCGCGCACTCGGCGCGTGGAACCCGGAGAAAGCCGATGTGTACACCGACCAGTACATCTGTTCCGGCGGCCAGCTCGCCGAGGTCGCACTCGGCCGCGACCGCTTCGTGCTCGACGTGCGGCCGCTCGTGCACCAGAAGCTCGGCATCACGTCATCGCTCGCCTGCCGGCCGTACGACCTCGTCACCTGGCGCATCGCCGCGGCCGCTGGCTGCGTCGTCGTCGATCCCTTCGGCGAACCGCTCGACGCGCCGCTCGACGTCACCACGAACGTCGCCTTCGCCTGCTACAGCAACACGCGGTTGGCAGCGCAGATGATCCCGATCGTCCGCGAGGAAGTGCAGCGTCACCTCGGCTGACACCAGCCGTCGACCTGCACGATGCGATCTTCCTCGGCGATCCACGCCGACAGCTTGCCGCCGTAGACGCAGCCGGTGTCGAGGCCGACGCACTGCGACCGCACGACGAGGCCGCGCCGCGCCCAGTGGCCGAACACGACACGCTTGTCGCCGCGGTAGAAGTCGTCCCACGGCCGGTACGGCGGGCCCGGCGGCGGCCAGTCGTCGGCGGGCCGATGGCCGTCGGCGTCGCAGTAGCGCACGTTGACCGCGTAGTCGATCTCGGCGGGGCCGAGTTGCGCCAGGTGCGCCTCGGTCCAGTGCGGGTGCAAGCCGCCGTGCACGAGGATCACATCGTCGAACACGCGCACGACCGGCTGCGCGGTGAGCCATTCGCGCTGCCGCGGATCGGCATCGCGCCGCTTCTGCAGCCAATGCAGGTCGTGGTTGCCGAGCACCGGTTCGGCGCCGAGCTGCATCAGCAGCGCCAGCACGCCGGGCGAATCAGGACCCTTGTTGACGAGGTCGCCGACCGGCAGCAGGCGATCGCGGCCGCGCACGAAGTCGACTGCGGCGAGCAACCGATCGAGCGGTTCGCGGCAGCCTTGGATGTCCCCGACGAAGATGCGGCGCGCTGTGGGCATGAGAAGGGACGCCGTGCTTGCGGGCAGCGCGGCGATCGGCATTGTTCCCCATGTCCTCGGCGGCTCAAACGCCGAACTCGCTGGCCTTGCGCCGTTGCCATGACCCGACTGCTCCGCGCCGCCGGCTCGATCTCGGTCTTCACGCTGCTGTCGCGCATCCTCGGCCTGGTGCGCGACCGGCTGATGGCGCAGACGCTGGGGGCTGGCTGGGTGCAGGGCACGTTCCTGCTCGCCTGGACCCTGCCGAACCTGATGCGGCGGCTGCTCGGCGAAGGCGCGCTGTCGGCATCGCTGGTGCCGGCCTACGCGAAGGCGCGGCGCAGCGGCAACCCCGACGAGGCGCGCGAACTGCTGGCCCAGGTCGCGGGCACCGTGACGACGCTGCTGCTGCCGTTGTGCCTCGGCGTCGCGACGTTGAGCCTGGTGATCCCGGCCGAGTGGCTGCCGGCGCCAGAGCAGGGTGGCGTCGAGGCGATGCGGCTGCTGCTCGGCCTCAACGCGGTGCTGTTCGCCTATGCGCTGCCGGTGTGCCTGACCGCGGTGTTCTCGGGCGCACTGAACACGCTCGGTGTGTTCGCGCTGCCCGCGGCCGTGCCGATCGTGCTGAACGTGTTCTGGATCGTGGCGCTGCTGGTCGCCAAGCCGCTCGGCATCGAGGTCGACGTCGACGTGGCGAACTTCGCCGCGTGGTGCCTGTCGGTCGGCGGCGTCGCCCAGCTGCTGCTCGTCGTGCTGCCGCTGTGGCAGCTCGGCGAACTGCGGCGGCCGCGGCTGCGGCTGCCGAAGCGCGGCACCGCCGCGTTCGGCGTGTTCGTGGCGATGGGGCCCACCGTGGTCGGCATGTCGCTGAACCAGGTCAGCAGCCTGCTGGACCAGCTGATGGCCTACTTCCTGGTCGCGCCGGGCGCGGTCACCTACATCTATCTCGCCAACCGGTTGCTGCTGTTCCCGCACGCGCTGACGGCGATGTCGGTCGCCGTGGCGGTGTTCCCGAAGCTCGCGCACGAGGCGAACGACGCCGACCGCGGCCAGCTGCGCCGCACGCTGGACCTCGCCGCCGCCGCGACGATCCTCGTCACGCTGCCAGCGTCCTACGGCCTGATCGTGCTCGGCGACGAGGTCGTGCGCGTGCTGTTCGCGGGCGGCAAGTTCGGCGAAGGCGACGTCTGGCCGACCGTGCTGACGACGTCGTGCCTGGTCGCGGGCCTGCCGTTCATCGGGTTGTCGCAGCTGTATGCGCGCGCGTTCTACGCCGTCGGTGATCCCGGCACGCCGGCGCGCCTCGCCGCGCGGCTGGTGATCGTCAACGCCGTGCTCAACCTCGTGCTCGTGCTGGCGACCGACCTCGGCACCGCGGCGCTGGCGCTGTCGAGCACGCTGTCTTCGCTGGCCAATGCGCTGCTGCTGGCGCGCCGCTTCCACCGGCACGCGGCGCCCGGCCACGCATTGCGCAGCGCGTGGCTGCGCTCGGGCGTGGCCACGGTGGCGATGTGCGCGGTGTTGCCGTTCGTTCGCCTGGCACCGGCCGACGCGTCGCTGCTGTGGCGCGGCCTCGGCAACGTCGCTGCGCCGATCCTCATCGGCATGGTGGTCTATCTGCTCGCGCACCTGCTGCTGCGTTCGCCAGAACTGCGCGCGCTGCGACGCCGCCGCACCTGACGCGCGTCACTCGACGCGCTCGAACTCCAGGTAGCTGTGCCCGTCCTGGTGCAGGCGCACGAGACCACGCAGGAGCTCCAGGCTGCGCTTCTCGGTGGTGCCGGGCGTCTCGACCTTCACGTTGCCGTCGGCGTCGGTGTACCAGCCGAGCTGCACCGCCATCTGCAGTTGGTCGGCCTTGGCGGTCCAGGTGCGCACACCCGCGCGCAGCAGGGGCAGCTCAGGGTCGGTTCCCGGCGCGGCGACGCACAGGAACAGGTGGCGCTTGGTGATCGCGAGGTAACCGGTGCAGGGCTGCGTCGCGGCGGTGTCGACGATCACGCGGCGGCGCAGTTGGTAGACGCCCTCGAACGGATGCGGCGCCGGCTGTGCCAGCGGCGGCGGCGGTGTCGGCTCCTGCGGCGCCGGCACCGGATCCTGGCGGCTGCCGGTGAAGGCGACGGCGAGTGCCGCGGCGGGCAACAGGAAACGCACGGTGCGGGACGGCAGCATGTCGGTTCGCATCAGTCGATGGGGACGACGACGTCGTCGAGGGTCTCGTTCGCGCGCAGCTGCACCTCGCAGCTGCCGGTGCGGGACATCAGGCGGCGCCGTTCGCGGAACTCGAACCTGGCGCCGATCGTCGCCGGGCCGGGCAGCAACTGCACGAGTTCGAAGCGGCCCGAGGCGTCGGCGCGCGCGGTGGGGGCATCGCCGCAGAACACCAACGCGCCACCGAGCGGCTGCTTCGTGGTGCTGTCGACAACGCGCCCGCGCGCGGCGGCGGCGGCGACCAGGTCGATGCGCAGGCCCATGTGCGCATGCACCATCGTGTGCGTCAGCGTCGGCGGCAGCCCGTAGAGCAGCAGACGGGGTCGCACACCGGGCGGCAGGTACTCGAGCGTGAAGGTGCCATCCGCCGCCGGCACGGCTTCGACTCCCGGCACGCCGCGCGCCAGCACCCGCAACGTGCGCACGTCGAACCAGGGCGGCGCCACGATGCGCCCGGTCAGCGGCAGCGTCGGGACCAGCGCGACGACGAGGGCCGCCTGGTCCGGCGTGCTGCCGCGCGTCACCGACTGGTGCTGGATCGCGAACCCGGGCGCGCGCACCCGCAGGCCGAGGCCATCCAGGTCGCAGTCGCAGCCGTCGACGACGAACTCCCCCGCCGCGTCGGTGCGTGCCGCCGCGAGTTCGATGCCGTGCTCGCCGCCGCCCATCAGCACGACCTCGGCGCCGGCGACCGGCCGCAGCTCGGCGCAGCGCCAGCCGTAGCTCCACATGCCGATCGGGTCGACGACGCGGCCGCGCAGGGTGCCGGGTGCCCGCAGTTCGATCGGCGGCAGCTGCTCGCCGAGCTTCACGTGGCGGTAGCCGATGCCGAAGCCAGCGGCCGCGTAGCGCACGACGGCATCCCCGGGCACCAGCTCGGCGCCGACGGTCACGGCTGCAGCGGCGGCGACCGTCAGGCTGCCGAGCGGCGGCGGCGGCGACGGGGCAGCGAACGCGAGCTGGTTGGGGAAGAACGTCAGCTCGACGCCGCTCGCCGGCGCGTCGCGGAACGCGATCGTCACGCGGTGCGCCTGCACGTACTGCCACCACTGCCAGCCGCCGATGCCGAGCAGCACGACACCGAAGACGATGCCCAGGGTGCGCCAGGTGTGGCCCTTCGCAGCGGGGCGGCGATCGCGGGGGCGGCGGGTCGATGGCACGCGGGAAACCATACCGACGCGCCCCGGCGTGTGGTCGAATGCGCGCCGATGCACATCTACCTGCTGCGCCACGGCATCGCCGAGGACATGGCTCCGGGCGGCGACGCCGAACGCGCGCTGACCGACGAAGGCTGGAAACGCCTGCGGCGCGCGGCGCCGGCGTGGCAGGCGCTGCTGGAGCCGCCGGCGGTGGTGTTCGCCAGTCCGCTGCGGCGGGCGCAGGAGACGGCGACCGTGTTCGCCGAGGCGGTGCGCTTTCGCGGCGAGTTGCGCATCGAGGCGGCGCTGACGCCCGACGCGCCGCCGGCGCTGGCGACGGCGTTGCTCGAGGCCGAGGCGCTGTCGGGCACGCAGTCGGTGGCGATGGTCGGCCACGAGCCGCACCTCGGCTACCTGCTCGGGCTGCTGCTGACCGGTCATCCGCGCCAGCCGATCCCGTTCAAGAAGGGCATGCTGGTCGCCGTCGAGACCGCCTCGGCGGCGAGCCTGATCGCGGGCCTTCGCCTGACGCTGACGCAACGCGCCGCCGCTCGCCTCGGCTGACGGTCAGCTGATGCGGCGGCCGGGCCGGAGCCGCAGGTCGTCGAAGCCGGTCGGCGGCACGTCGAGGTCGAGGAGCTCGTACTCCTCGTTCGCACGGTCGTCGGAGTAGTTGGCGTGCAGCCGCACGCGGTAACGACCCGGCGGCAGATCGTCGGTCGAGAACGAGCCATCGTCGCGATCGACGCCCGCGTTGTCGGCGAAGGCGCCGATGCCGTCCGGCGGCGTGCTGGCGTCGAGCTGGTAGAAGCCGATCCAGCACCAGCGCGGCTTCTTCTGCCCGAACACGGCGAGGTCGAGCGTGCCCTTCACCCGCATCGCCGGCCGCAGGTCGATGCGCAGCGAGTCGATCGGCAGGGAACCGGTGACCTGCACACCGGGCAGGTTGCCGCGCAGCGCAGCCTCGCCGTTGCCCCGCACCTCGAACGTGTAGGTGCCGGCCGCGATCTGCTTGAACTGGAATGCGCCGGTGGCGTCGGTCGGCGCGCCGAGCCAGACGTAGCCCTCTTCGTTGCTGCTGCCCTGCAGCCGCCCCTGCGCCGACACGAACACGCCGCCAGCCGGCGCACCGTCGGGCAGGTAGCAGACGCCCGCCACCGAAGTGGTCGCCAGTTCGATCGTCAGCTCGCGCGCCTCGGCCGGCTTCAGTTCGACCATGCCCGACCACAGGTTGGCGCCCTGGCCCATGAACATGCCGGAATCGCCGCCGGTCATCACGGAGACCCGGACCTGGCCGGCCGGCACCACGCCGAAGTCGAAGCGGCCGCGCTCGTCGACGCGCGCCGAGTAGCGGCGTTCGCTGGCGTAGCCGGTGACGACGTGGTCGACCGCGAGCCGACCGTTGACCACCACCGAGCCCGCCAGCGTCGCGGTCGGCCCGTCGATCGGCTTCTCGCCGACCTCGAGCGTGACCTCCTGCGTCTGCCCCGGCAGGATCTCGACCTCGACGTCGCTGAGGTCGCGCATCAGGAAGGCGTTCTGCGCCATCGCCATGATGCCGCCAGGAGAATGCAGCGCGTCGAGCGAGTTGATGGCCATCAACTGGTAGCGGCCGGGCTGCAGCGCCTTCACCGCGAACGACCCGTCGAGTCCAGGTGTCACCAGACCGGGCACGGTGTCGAGCGGACCACGCGGGCCGTCGCCGCGGCGGCGTGAGACGGCGACCGAGAACTTGCCCGCGGTCGGCGGCTTGCCGTTCTCGACCAGCACGCCGTGCAGCGAGCCCGGCTGCTGCATCTGCAGGCGCAGCTCCTCGCCGGACTTGGTCTCACCGTGCACCACGCCCCAACGCGGATGCTCGGCGCTGACGCGCAGCGACTCGCCCTGCAGCTCGTCGATGTCGAGCCGGCCATCGGCGCCGGTGCGGCCGCAGTTGACCGGCATCTCGACCAGGCGCTTGCCGCGCGCTTCGGCGAACACGGTCGCGTTGCGCACCGGTCGGTTCTCGTGGTCGACGACGACCACGTGGAACACATCCGGCGCCGTCAGCTGCAGCGCCACCGCGACGTCGGCCGCGGCGATCTCGAAGACCTCGAATGCCGTGGCGTGGCCGGGCGCATCCGCCATCAGCGTGTAGACGCCCGGCTGCAGGTTGTCGATGCGCCATTGCCCATCCGCCACCGGCCGCTGCCGTGCGGTCAGATCGATCGGCGGCACGAAGCCGAGCATGTGCATCTCCGCGGCGCCGTCACCGGCCTTGCCCTGCAGCACGCGCATGCGCGGCGCCGGCGCCGGCTTGCCGTCGGCGAGCGTGATCGTGACGTTCACCGCGTACGTCGCCGGCAGCGTGACGACGACGTCGCCGATCACCGGCTGCGGCTCCGCCAGCACCCACGGATGCCCCTTGCCGCGCCGCGCCGCGACCGTGACCTTGCCGGGTGCGAAACCCTGGCCGTGGAACCAGCCGTCGGCGTCCGCCGCATCGAGCCGCTGCGCCAGATCGACCGGCGCCACGGCGATCGTCGAGCCGGCGAAGATCTCGGCGCCTGCGACCGGCTTGCCGGCGCTGTCGAGCACGCGCCCGGTCAGCTCCTCGCCGCGCTTGAGCTTGACCTTGCCGACGTCCTTCACCTGGCCGGCGCGCACCTGGATGCTCGGCTTCATGTCCGACAGGAACCCACGCTGCGTCGTCGCCAGCAGGTTGCTGCCGGGCGTCACACCGACCAGACGGAAGGCACCGTCGGCGCCGCTCCTGGTGCTCGGGATCGGCAGCTGCTCGAACGCCGACTCGACCCAGGCCGGCATCTCGACCACGTGCGTCGGCGCACGCGATTCCCGGATCAGCACGGCACCCTTGGGGTCGAAGCGTTCGAGCGGGAAGAACGCGGCCAGCGCACCGGGCAGGTCCGCGGCGCGCACCAGCGCGCCCGCCAGCGGGTCGCCGTTGTCGTCGAGCACGATGCCGGTGATCACGCCGGCGTCCGGCAGTTCGATGTCGCCGAGATCGACGATTTCGCCGGGCGACGGCATGCGCGTCACGATCTGGTGCATCGGCGCGTCGGTGCCGATGCCCGCGAACAGCAGGTAGAAGCCCTGCGGCCGCACGTTGCGGATCAGGAAGGTGCCATCGCCGGCGGTCTGGGTCTCACCGGCGACGTACTGCGGCACGAACGCCGACTCGTCGGCGAACGGGTCCATGCCTTCGGTCAGCACCGAATCGAGTGCGCCCCGGTACATGCGCACGCCGCAGTCGGCGACCGGCGCCTTCGTGTGGTCGACGACGCGGCCCTTGAAGCCGGTCAGGCCCGCGACGAACTCCGGGTCGTCGAGCAGCGAGGCCTGTTTGGCGGCGACCATCTCCCGCACCATCTGGTGACCGGCCGCGTCGACCCGGCCAGCGCTCACGGGCCCGGTCTCTGCATCGGCGACGTTCGAGGCGGTGTTCGTGGGCAGCGGCGGCGGCGCGGGCGGCGCCGTGTCGCCGCGCCAGAGCAACCACAGGCCGCCGAGGGCGGCGGCCAGGAGCAGGACGATGGCGAAGGTGAGCGAGCGGTGCATGGGCAGGTCTCCGGCGGCGATGAGCCCCGTTGTAGCCGATCGACCGCGCCGCCTGCCGCCCCCGTGCCAGTGCGATCGTCAGACCGGACCGCGGCGCGGCGGGCGCGCCCGCCAGAACGCGATGGTCGCCAGCACGATCGCGTGGTCGATTTCGCCGCGGCACAGCAGGTCGTCGAGGTCGGCCACCGGCACGGTCACCACCTCGATGTCCTCGCCGGCATCCATCACGAGGTCACCGACCCTGTGGCAACCGGTCGCCAGGTAGGAGAAGCAGCGGTTCGTCATCATCGCCGGGTTCGGCGACATCACGCCGATCGGCTCGAGCTGCTCGGCTCGAAAGCCGGTCTCCTCCCGCAGCTCGCGCGCGGCCGCCTCGAGCGGGTCCTTCTCGTGCGGATCGATCAGCCCGCCGGGGATCTCCAACGACACGCGGTCGGTGCCGTGGCGGAACTGGCGGATCATCACGATCTCGCCGTCCGGCGTCAGCGGCAGGATGTTGACCCAGTCCGGCGTGTCGAGCAGGAAGAAGCCGATCTCCTGGCCGGTGCGCGGCGAACGGCGCCGCGAACGGCGCGCGCGGAACACCTTGTAGTTCATCAGCGTCTCGTCGCCGAGCCGCTCCCAATCGCTGATCGTCATCGTCGCAGGCGAAGTCCGTTGGTGGTCACACCGGCCTTGGCCTCCACGTCGATGCTGGCGCCAGCCGTTCCGCCGGCGTCGGCGACGTCGGCGGTGCAGAGCCTACCGGGGCCCAGCTGCGCCGTCTCCAACGTGAACGAGCCGTCCGGCCCGGTCGTCGTCACGAGCGGCAGGTCCAGCGTGGCGCCCTCGAGCACGCGGCGGCCGGGTTGCAGCGGCGGCTGCGTCGGGCGCGCCGGATGCCAGCGCACGACCACGTTCGGCAGCGGCGCGCCATCGGCGCCGAACACCGCACCCGCGAGCACCGCGCTCAGCTTCGTGTCGAGCCGCTGCCCGGTCGTACCAGGCCAGACGTCGTAGTCGGCGAACGGGGAGCCGGGCGTGACGAGCTCGGCGTACGCGCAGCAGCCCGGCGCCTGGATCGCGAGCCGCGCCGCCGCGGTGCCGGTCGCGCGCAGCAGGAACGTGCCATCGGCGGCGGTCCGCGTCGCGACCGCCGTGGTGCCGTTCGGTTGCCACGCGACCACGGCATCGGCGAGCGGCGTCAGACCGGGCCGCAGGCGCACGCGGCCGCGCAGCACCGACTGGGGCAACGGCGCGAGAGCGACCAGCACGTTCACGGCGGGTGCGGTCAGTGCGACGGCGCGCGGCTCGTGGTCGCCGTGGCGCACGTGCAGCGTCAGTGGGCCGGGCAGCAACGGGCCGAGGCGGAACGAGCCGTCGGCGGTGGTCGTGGCCACGAGGCCGAGCGGGTCGCTGCCCTGCACGGTCACCGCGGCGTCGGCGAGCGGCGCGCCGTTGGCGTCGTCCGACACCACGCCGGCGACCTCGACGCCTTGGCTCAGCTGCACCCGCACGGACTTCGGCGCCGTCGCCGTCTCGAGGCCGACCTGCAGCAGCTGGCGCCCCACGAGCCCCGACAAGGTCGCCACTTCGACGCGGTAGCTGCCCGGCACCACGAAGCGCACCTCGGCGCCAGAGCCGAGCCGATGCACGCGGCCGGGCGCGTATTCGCCGAGTTCGACCGCGACGTCGCCGCAGACCGGCCGGCCGGCCAGCATCGCGTGCTCGGTCCACGCGCGCTGCAGGACGGGATCGCCGGCGGGCACCTTGACGGCGTCGGCTGGCGACGGCGGCGACGCGTCCGGGCGCTGGAAGCGCACCAGCGCGTCGGTGACGCGCGCGTCGTGCGGCCCGAGGAACTGCAGGCAGATGCGCGGCGACCAGATGTCACCGACGAGCCGCACGCGCTGCGGCTCGGCTTCGGTCGAACCGGGCCGCGTCGGCGCGAGCCGCAGCAGATAGCCGTCGGCGATCACCGCGAGCTGCTCCACGTCGCGCAACGGTACGGCCGCCAGGCCGCGCTCGTCGGTGAATGCGAGCTCGGCGCCGTCGCGCGCACGCCGGACCGCCGCGCCGACGACCGGCCGTTCCGTCGCGTGGTCGACGACCAGCAGGCAGGCCGTCGGCTCGTCGGCCAGACCACCCGCCGCGACGGTCTCCCGCCTGGCGTGGGCCGCGACCGTGCCGGGCGGCAACGCGGACGGGGCCGCGTTCGCCGGCGATGCCGCCGCGCCCGGGTCACCGACGTTCGCCGGTGGCGCGACGACGGCGGTGTCGCCGAGCAGACGCAGCAACAACAGCGCTGCGAGCAGCACCAGCAGCAAACCGAACACGACCAGGATCCGCATCGCAGCGCGCGAGCATAGCGCGCCCTATGCTGCGCAGCCGTTCGCATGCCGCTCCCGACCGCCGACCGTCCGCCGACCACCTTGCGCGCGCTGTGGTGGCTGCTGCTCGCGGCGGCCGCCATCGCCGCGGCGTGGTTCGTCTACGGCGTCGCCCACCGGCTCGGCTACCCGTTCGAAGTCGAGTGGATGGAAGGCGCGATGGTCGACCACGCGTCGCGCATCGCCAACGGCCTGCCGCTCTACTGCGAACCGGGGCCGGAGCACGTGCCCTTCCTCTATGCACCGCTGCTGTTCTGGCTCGGTGGTGCGGCGATGGCGCTCGGCTGTGACGGCCTGTTCGCGCTGCGCCTGATCGCGACCGCCGCGTCCCTCGGTGCGGCGCTGCTGATCGGCCACTGGGTGCGCCGCGAGACCGGGCGACGGCTGCCGGGCCTCGTCGCGTCAGGCCTGTTCCTGGCCGGCTATGGCTGGCTCGCCTGGTGGTACGACCTGGCGCGCAACGACGGCCTGTTCGTCATGGCGATGCTCGGCTGCGGCTACCAGCTGCGGTATGGCGGCGCCCGCCGCTGGCTGTGGGCTGCGGCGCTGGCGACCGCGGCGTTCCTGGCCAAGCAGTCGGCGCTGATGTGGTTGCCGGCCGTTTTCGTGGGCGCGCTGTGCTTCGACTGGCGGCAGGCGCTGCGGTTCGTGCTGGCGGCGGCCGCGGGCATCGGCAGCGCAGTGCTGGCAATGCACCTGGCCAGCGACGGTTGGTCGACGTTCTACCTGTTCGAGATGCCGGGCCAGCACGGCTGGAACGGCGACCGCAAGCTCGGCTTCTGGACCGGGGACGTCGTGCCGATGCTGCCGCTGCTGGTGCTCGGTCTCGCGGGGTTCGTGGCACAGTGGCGCGCGGGCCAGCGACGGGACGCATTGTTCCTGGCGGCGTTCGGCAGCGGCGGACTGCTGACGTCATGGCTGTCGCGGCTACACGTCGGCGGCTTCGACAACGTGCTGATGTACGGCTTCGTCGGCGCGTGTGTGCTGGGCCCGATCGCCGCCGCCACCAACGGGCGCGGCCTGCGCACCATCGGCGCCGTGCTGCTGCTGCTGCAGTTCGGTCTGCTCGGGCGCGAGGCGTGGCGCCGCACGCCGTCGGTGACGCTGCTGCCATCGGCGGCCCATCGCCGCGCGCACGAGGAGCTGGCGGCATTCGTCGCGCGGCAAGCGGGGCCGGTCTGGATCCCCGGTCACGGCGGCATCAGCTACTGCGCCGGCAAGGGCACCGGCGCCCACGGGCAGGCGATCTTCGACCTGCTGCAGGCACTGCCGAAGGACGGCAACGGCATGCTCGACCTGAGCACGCTGGTCGACCGCGAACGCCTCGTGCAGCTACCGCCGCGCGTGCGGACGGCGATCACCGGCCTGATCGATCGCAGCGACGCGGCGCTGCGCGAACACCGGTTCGCCGCGATCGTCGTCGACGAAGTCGGCGGCGTCGGCAACTTCCCCGCGGTGTTCTTCGGCGGCATCGCCGGTGGTGATGGCCAGCTCGGCACGGCCGACGACACCTATGTGCGCCGCGAAGGCACCCTGCTCGGCGACCCGGCGGCATTGAAGCCGCTGCTCGGTTACGACGTGCACTCGCCCTACGCGCTGCTGCCGCGGCGGTGAGCGCTCACGGGTCGGCGCGCAGCACGAGGATCGTGGCGCCGACCGGCTTGTCGACGTTGCGCAGCACGATGAAATCGACCTTCGCGTCCTTCTTCGCGTCGACGACCACGCACGGATACCAGTCCACCGCGTTGTCGATGCGCCGGTCGCCGTCCGGCAGCAGGGCGATCGCATCGATGTCCTCCATGTCCTCCGACATGGCGCAGAACAGGTAGCGTGCGGCGGACGGCGCGACGAAGGCGAACTCGCTCTTGGCGATCGTGCCGTCCCACACGAGCTGCGACCGCTCGCGCACGACGACCTCGACCTTGGCCTGCGTGCTCGCCGTCGAGACGGCGCGACGGAAGCGCTCCGACAGCACCTGTTCGAGGCCCTTGCGGGCGTTCTCCGCCATCGCGAGGAAGGCGCTCTCCCAGGTCAGCTCGCGCGCTGCCTGCGGCGCCGGGTCGTCGTGCACCAGCTCGGTCAGGATGTCGATGCGTTGGGCGTAGGTCGTGCCGGCGATCGGGATGCGGCGCCCCTCCATGCCGAGCGTGAAGCTGCCCGCGTTGATCATGCCGAACACCCGGCCGCGGTCGTCGAGCACCGGGCTGCCGCTGGCGCCGCCGTTCACCGGCAGGTCGGTGTGCACCAATTGCGCCGTGGCCGCAGCCGAAGGCGCCATGAAGAAGTCGCTGACCGCGATCACGTGGCCGATGTGGGAACGGCTCTGCGGGTGGTCGACGTTGAACGCCAGGCCCTCGGCGGGGAAGCCGACGGAGGCACAGGGCCGGCCGGCGCTGATCTCCGCGAACTCCTTGTCCCCCAGCACCGGCAGCGCCGGGGCCAACCGTGAACGGTGCTCTTCGGCGACCTGCAGCAGCGCCACATCACAGGCGACCACGGTCTTGCTGTTCGCACCGCCGCCGAGCATCAGCGCCTCGGAGTACTTGGTGCACAGCTCGGCGTAGCGCTGGTAGCCCGGGTGCTGGCGCGACGACGCCACCGGAATGTCCTCCCGATCGCGGCCGATCGAGCGTAGGAAGGTGCGGCCCGCCACGAACTCCTCGGCGACGTGGCTGTTGGTGGCGATCCACCCGGCGTCGCGATCGAGCACCCACGCAGTGCCCACGGGGCGCGTCTGATCGCCGTCGCGATCGATCACGCAGTAGATCGACGGCGACGCGGCACGAACGACTTCGCCGAGATCCGCCTTCGGCTCGGCGCTGCGCACGACCATGTCCAGCACCGAGCGCCGCTGGTCGGCACTCAGCGTGGTCGCGACGAGCTTGCCGGTCTCGGCGCGGGCGTCGAGCGCGAGCAGCAGGCCGACGCCGGCCGCGGCGCCCAGCACCAGCGCCGCCACCCAGATCTTGCGTGCATGGCCCCGGAGCTCCTCGGCGGTGCGGTGCGCTTCCTCCTGCACGACCTGCTCGATCGGCACGAAGCCGGAGCGGAACACCGTCGAGTTCAATCCGGCCGAGGCGTCGGGATCGCTCACCGCCACGCGGAGGCGCGGGCCATCGGCACCGAGGCGCAACTCCGAGCCGTCCCGCACGATCGCGTCATCCCAGGCCTGGGCGTCGCCGATGAAGACCGGGTTCTCCTTGTTGACGCGCAGGCGCACGCGACCGAGCACCGAGCGCAGCACGCAGTGCTGGCGGCTCACTGTCGGATAGTCCGGCGGCAGCACGAAGCGGCAGCGGGCCGGGTCGCGCCCGATGCGCACCTCCGTACCTTCCTCCAGGTCGAACTCGAACTCCTGCTCGGCGAGGGATCCGTCCAGAACGCGCAGGAAGACCTTCATGGGGGCAGCCGAGCCGGCGCCCCGGACGGTAACCCCTGCCGGCAAAGCGACAAGGCCCGGCGGCCGCGACCCAGGTGGCGACGGCCACGGGTCCACGGCTGAGGCTTGGGCGGGACGGCAGGATGGCGCCGGCAGACCCAGTGTTGGCGAGAAATCCGACACCGGCGCTCAGGTCGGTGGGCGGATCGGCCGATGGCATGGGCATGTCGATCCTGCGACATGCGTTCTGTCCCGGCTTCGCGGCCCTGCTGCCCATGGCTGGCCTGCTCGCGCAGGATCCAGACCCGCTGCGTGCCATGCAGCGCGAACTCGACGCGGCGCGGGCCGAACTGGCCGAGCTGCATGCCGCGCTGGATGCACCGGCGATCGTCAGCGGCTCGCTCGGCGTCACCTTCACGAACGAGTATCTGTTCCGCGCCATCCCGCAGGAGGATCGCGGCGTGATCGCCCAGCCATGGGTCGAACTCGGCTTCCGGCTGCACGACGGCGGCGCCGGCGACCTCGTGCGCAACGTCGAACTGACGACCGGCATCTGGAACAGCTTGCACGACGGTCCGACCGGCGGTTCTGGCACCGCCTGGTACGAAGCCGATGCCTACGCGGGCCTCTCGGCGCAGCTCGGCGAACGCTGGACCGTCGGCGCCATCTACACCGTCTACCACAGTCCGAACGGCAGCTTCGGCACCGTCGGCGAAGTCGGCGGTTCGCTGGCGTTCGACGACAGCGACCTCTGGCTGCCGATCGCGCTGCAGCCGTCGGTGCTGGTCGCGTTCGAGGTCGACGGACAGGCGGACGCCGGCCGACGGGAAGGCATCTACGCCGAGGTGGCCATCGAGCCGCGGGTCGCGCTGGGCAACGTCGACGGACTGGCGTTCGACCTGATCCTGCCGATGAAGATCGGCCTCAGCCTGCGCGACTACTACGAACAGCCCGGTGGTGGCGGCGACAAGACGTTCGGCTACTTCGATGCGGGGTTGGTGCTGGCCGCGGCGTTGCCCGGCGTGCCCAATCCCGGCAAGCCGTGGACGGTCGAGATGGGCATGCACTACCTGGTGCTCGGCGACAGCAACAAGGCCCGCAACAGCGGCGACGGCAGCGAACTGCTGGCGACGTTCACGCTCGGCACGACCTTCTGAACCGGACCGGCCCGCGCAGCTCGGTCTAGCCCAACGACTTCAGCGCGTCCTGCACGAGCTTGCCGTCGGCGAGGCCCTTGTACTTCGCCATCCACTCCTTCATGAAGCGGCCCATGTCCTTGCCGCCCTGGTAGCCGATCGTGGCGGCGACCTCCTTGACCTTGGCGGCGACCTGGTCGGCGGACATCTGCTGCGGCAGGTAGGACTGGATCAGGTCGATCTCGGACTGTTCCTTCGCCGCGATCTCGGTGCGACCGGCCGCGGTCGCCTGGGCGACGGTGTCGGCGCGGGTCTTGACGGCCTTCTGCAGGATCGCGACCTCCTCGTCGTCAGGAAGGTCGTCGACCTTGGTGTCGATGGCCTTTTTCTTCAGGTCGCTGATCAACATGCGCAGCACCTCGAGGCGCGGCTTGTCGCCGGCCTTCATGGCCGCCTTCATGTCCTCGGTCAGCTTCGCCAGGTGCTTGCTCACGACTTGCCCTCCGTCGGCTTGGGGCCGGCATCGGCACCGGTCGGCTCGGCCTCTTCCTCGGGCTCTTCGTTCGGAATGCGCGCCACCGACACCAGCTTGTCGCCCTCGTTGAGCGCGATGCAGCGCACGCCCTGCGTGTTGCGGCCGATGACGCTGATCTCTCCTGCCTTGGTGCGCACGATCTGGCCGTCCTTGGTGATCATCATCACCTCGTCGTCGTCGGACACCGCGAGCAGGTTAACCACCTTGCCGTTCCGGTCGGTCGTGCGGATGTCGATGATGCCCTTGCCGCCGCGGCTCTGCAGGCGGTACTCGTCGATCTGCGTGCGCTTGCCGTAGCCGTTCTCGCAGATGGTCAGCAGCGTGCCGCCGCCGTCGATCACGACCATGTCGCGCACCTCGTCGTCCTCGTCGAGCGTGATGCCCTTGACGCCGTAGGCGCTGCGCCCCATCGCCCGCACGTCGGACTCGTCGAAGCGGATCGACATGCCGTTGCTGGTGCCGAGCACGATGCTCTGCCCGGTGCGGCAGAGGTTGACGCCGACGAGGCTGTCGTCGTCCTCGAGACCGACGGCGATGATGCCGCCGGCGCGACGGCGGCTGTAGGCCTCGAGCGCGGTCTTCTTGATCAGGCCCTTGCGGGTCGCCGTGACCAGGCAGCGATCGTCGAACGACGAGACGCGCAGGATCGCGCAGATCTTCTCCTCGGGCTGGGTCTCGACGACGTTGGCGAGCGAACGGCCCTTCGCGGTGCGGCCGTAGCTCGGCAACTCGTAGACCTTGCGCCAGTAGACGCGACCCTTGTCCGTGAAGAACAACAGGTGGTCGTGCGTGCTGGCGATGAACACGTTCCAGAGGAAGTCGCCCTCCTTGGTCTCCGCCGCGCTGACGCCCTTGCCGCCACGTCCCTGGGTCCGGTACTGGTCGAGCGCCGTGCGCTTGATGTAGCCCTCGTGGGTGACGGTCACGACCATCATCTCCTCGGGGATCAGGTCCTCGGCGACGAAGCTGCCGACCTCCTCGTCGCTGATCTGCGTGCGGCGCGCATCGCCGTACTGCTCGACCATCTCCTGCAGGTCCTTCTTCATCAGGCTGATCAGCACGCTGCGGTCGTTCAAGATCGTCTTGTAGTAGGTGATCTTGTCGCTGACCTCCTTGTGCTCCTCCTCGAGCTTCTCGATCTCGAGGCCCGTCAAGCGCGCGAGGCGCATGTCGAGGATCGCCCGGGCCTGGATCTCCGACAACTCGAAGCGGGTCATCAGGCGCTGCCGCGCCTCGTCGGTGTTCGCCGACTTCTTGATGATCTCGATGACCTCGTCGATGTTCTGCACCGCGAGGCGCAGGCCGTCGAGGATGTGCAGCCGCTCCTCGGCCTTGCGCAGCAGGTAGCGCGTGCGGCGGCGGATCACGTCCTGGCGGTGATCGCGGTGGCACTCGAGCATCTGCTTGAAGCCGAGCGTGCGCGGACGGCCGTCGAGGATCGCCAGGTTGATGATCGAGAACGTGCTCTGCAGCGGCGACAGCTTGAACAGCTGGTTCACCGTGACGATCTCGTCCTCGACGCTCTTCTTCAGTTCGACGACGAGGCGCAGGCCGACGCGATCGTTGGTCTCGTCGTTGGCGTCGGCGATCGAGTCGATCTGGCCGCTCTTCACCAGGTGGTCGATGCGCTCCAGGATCGTCGTCGTCTTGATCTGGTACGGGACCTCGGTGAAGACGAGCGACTTGCGGCCCTTCTTCTCCTCGACGTGGTACTTGGCGCGGCACACCACCGAGCCGCGGCCGCTGGCGTAGGCGTTGCGGATGCCGCTGCGGCCCATGATCGTGCCGCCGGTCGGGAAGTCCGGGCCCTGCACGATCTCGAGCAGTTCGTCGAGCGTGACGTCGGGCTTGTCGAGCAGCTTGACGATCGCTGCGGCGACCTCGCGCAGGTTGTGCGGCGGCAGGCTCGCGGCCATGCCAACGGCGATGCCCGTCGAGCCGTTGCAGATCAGGTTCGGGAAGCGGGCCGGCAGCACGACCGGCTGCATGCGCGTGTCGTCGTAGTTCGGTGCCTCGTCGACAGTCTCCTTGTCGAGGTCCTCGAGCAAGTGCATCGCCGGATAGCCGAGCCGGGCCTCGGTGTAGCGCATCGCCGCGGGCGGGCTGCCGTCGATGGCGCCGAAGTTGCCCTGGCTGTCGACCAGCGGGTAGCGGGTCGTGAACGGCTGCGCCATGCCGACCAAGGTCGGGTAGACGACCGACTCACCGTGCGGGTGGTAGTTGCCCGACGTGTCGCCACAGATCTTGGCGCACTTCCTGTGCTTGCTGCGCGGCCCCAGGTTGAGGTCGTTCATCGCCACCAGCACACGGCGCTGACTCGGCTTGAGGCCGTCGCGCGCATCGGGCAGAGCGCGACTCAAGATCACGCTCATCGAGTAGTTCAGGTAGCTCTCCCGCATCTCCCGCTCGAGCTGGAGATCGGTGATGCGGCCGCCGGTCGGCGGGGTCGGATCGGTCATGTGCGCTTCTGGTCCGGGCGTTGGGCTGTGTCGACGAAGCGACCATTCTTCCGGGGCCGCCCAAACGCTTCAACATTGCTACCGATCCTGTAGCATCCTTCCCGCGCGTCGGCCCGGCAGCCACGCGGCCCCCCGTCACACCCGCCCGTCCGAGGTTTCCTTGTTCGACAAGAGTGTCATCCTCCTGGTCGTCTCCCGCGAGATCCTCGAAGGGTCCGTGGTCGACCGCAACGCCGCGTTCATCGCCAGCCGCATCGACGACATCGGCTACCGGGTCCGCACCATCCAGGTCGTGGACCGGGTCGAGACCGAGATGGTCGCGACGCTGAAGTGGGCCATCGAACAGAAGCCGACCTTCGTGCTGATGACCGGCGGCATGGGCCCGAACTGGGACGACAATGCACGCCACTGCCTGTCGCAGGCGACCGGCCTGCCGCTCGAAGAGAGTCCCCAGGCCGCCGAGTTCGTGCAGAACTCCTACCGCCGCCTGTACGCCAAGGGGATCGTCGGCAGCGGCGACCTGAACGACAGCCGGCGCGGCATGGCGAGCGTGCCGCGCGGCGCGATCTGCTACGAGAACATCGTCGGCACCGCGCCGGCGGTGCAACTGCGCGTCGGCGACACGACGGTGTTCCTGCTGCCCGGGGTGCCCGCCGAGATGCAGCAGTTCTTCACCACGAACGTGTTGCCGGTGATGAATGCCGAGGGCCCGGACACGATCCGTGGCGAGCGCGTCGTCGACTACCACGGCTATGACCTGTCGTCGATCAGCCGCGCCCTCGCCGATGTCGCCAAGAAGCACCCGCAAGTGCAGATCCGCACCCGGACGCAGGGCTTCGAGCGCACGCGCGTGATCCGCATCATGCTGGTCAGCGAGCACGAGGATCAGGCGAAGCTCGACAAGATCCTCTATCAGGCCGAGAAGGACATGCGCGAGCGCCTCGGCGTCGAGATCGAACCGCGGCCGACCGACGCCAGCACGATCGGCGATTGAGTGCCACTTCGCGAGTGGGCTTCGCGCACCGCCTGCTGCAGTGGTTCGATGCGGGCCGGCGCGACCTGCCGTGGCGGCGCACGCGCGACCCATGGGCGATCTGGGTCAGCGAGATCATGCTGCAGCAGACCCGCGTCGAAGCGGTGCGCGCGAGCTACCAGCGGTTCGTCGAGCGCTTCCCGACGCCGGCGGCATTCGCGGCCGTCAGTGACGACGAACTGTTCGCCGCGTGGCGTGGCCTCGGCTACTACCGCCGGGCCCGTATGCTGCGCGACGGTGCCCGCCGCGTCGTCGCCGAACACGGTGGCCAGGTGCCGCCGGAACGCGAGGCGCTGGCCGGACTGCCCGGCATCGGTCCCTATACCCTCGGCGCCGTCGCTTCGATCGCATTCGGGCATGCGCTGGTGGCGATCGACGGCAACGTCGAACGGGTGACGGCACGGCACCGCGGCATCCGCGCGGAGATCCGTTCGGCGGCCGCCCGCGAACGCGTGCGCACGGCCGTCGACGGCTGGCTCGACCGCACGCGGCCGGGCGACTTCAACCAGGCGATGATGGAACTGGGCGCGCTGGTCTGCACGCCGACTTCGCCGGCCTGTGAGCGCTGCCCCGTCGCCGCCGACTGCGTCGCCAAAGCAGCGGGGCTCACCGGCCAGCTGCCCGTCAAGAAGCCGCGCCGCGCCGCCGTCGACGTGGAGGCACGAATCGCGTTCGCCACCCGCGGCCCGCAGGTGCTGGGCGCACGGGTGCCGGAGGATGAACCCAACGCCGGCCAGATCGAGCTGCCCGGTGCAGGCGTGCTGGTGGACACGCCCGAGCCGAACCTGGCGGTCGTGCTGCAGCGACGCTTCGCCGCGCGCGTCGAGATCGGCGCCGCGCTGGCCAGGGTCCGGCACGCCATCACCCACCACCGCATCGTGCTGCATGCCCACGCCGCGACCGTGCGCGAACGGGGCCGGCTGCAGTGGTTCCCGCTGGACGACGCCACCCCCTGGTCGACGCCGGCGCGCAAGGTCTTCCGACAGGTCCTCGGCGCCGGCGGTGCCGACGGCACGATGCAGGCGTGACCCAGGCCGCCGCGGCGGTATCGTGCCGGGCTACGCACGCATCGAAGCAAAGCGAGGAACACCAATGGGTCTGATGTCCGGCAAGAACGTGGCGATCTTCGGCATCGCCAACAAGCGCTCCATCGCCTGGGGCATCGCCCAGGCACTGCACCGCGAGGGCGCACGGCTGGCGCTGAACTTCCAGAACGACCGCATGGAGGAACCCGTGCGCAAGCTGGCGGCGGACCTGCCCGGCGACACGTTCGTCGCGCCGTGCGACGTCACGGTTCCCGGCGACATCGAGCGCTACTTCGCCAGCCTCGGCAAGGAGTTCGGTCCGCTCGACGGCCTCGTACACTCGATCGCGTTCGCCAAGCGCGAAGAGCTCGGCGGCAACTTCGTCGATACGTCGTGGGAAGGCTACCAGCTGGCGCAACACGTCAGCGCCTGGTCGCTGATCGGCCTGGCGAAGGGCGCCGCGCCGCTGATGGAAGGCCGCGATGCCGGCATCGTCTGCCTCAGCTACTACGGCGCCGAGAAGGTCGTGCCGAACTACAACGTCATGGGCGTCGCCAAGGCCGCACTCGAGGCCAGCACGCGCTACCTCGCCAGCGACCTCGGCCCGCGTGGCGTGCGGGTCAACGCGATCTCGGCCGGGCCGATCAAGACGGTGTCGGCGATGGGCGTGGCCGACTTCGGGTCGCTGCTCGACTCGATGGCGCAGAAGTCGCCCCTGCGGCGCAACGTCGACCAGGCCGACGTCGGCAACACAGCGCTGTTCCTGCTGTCGAGCCTCGCCCGCGGCATCACCGGCCAGACGATCTACGTCGACGCGGGCTACAGCATCATGGGGGCGTAGACGCGGACTGCGGCAGCGCAAGCCGCGCCTGGATGCGGCTGCGTTCGGTGCCGACGAGTCCACCGTGGGCAGCGTCGGCGCGCAGCGCACGCTGCAGCAGTTCGCGCATGGCGCTGTCGGCATCGGCGCCGCCGGTGCGGTCCTGGCAGCCAGCGAGATTCAGCAGGCTGCCGAAGTGTTCGGGGTCGCGCGCCAACGCCTGCCCGTAGGCCTCGCGCGCGGCTGCCTGTTGCTCTAGCGTTTCGGCGACCACGCCGACGCGGAACATCGCCTCGGCGCTGCCCCGGAAGCGATCCGCCACGGCCCGGAACTGCTGCATGGCCTGCCGGCGCAGATCGTCGCGCACGCCCGGATCGCGGCGTTCTTCGGCCAGCTCGGCGGCGCGCAGCAGCGCCGAGCCGACCGCCAAGGCTGCGTCTTCGTCATCGGGTTGCAGTTCGACGCAGCGACGGAACGCTGCTGCCGCTGCGTCCGCCTGGTTCTGCGCCGTCACCAGCGAGTTCGGACGGGCTCCCGACGGCACCTCTGCCATGCGCAACAGGCTGACGCCGAGACGGAACCAGGCCGTGGCATCGTCCGGCCGCAGGGCGACGTAGCCCCGCAGGTGCGGCTCGGCGGCATGTTCCTCGCCGAGTTCGTAGCGGTAGATGCCGGCGACTCCCAGCAGGGCGGCCCGTTCCGCCGGCGGCGCGCCCGCGGTGCGCTGCAGCGCCGCCTCGGCCGTTGCGGCGGCAGCCGACAGATGCCCTTCCTCGGCCAGCATCACGGCGTGCATCCAGCCGACGAACGGATCTTCCGGTGCGAGCTGCTCCGCGAGCCGCAACTCGGCTTCGCCGGCATGGGCGAGGAACAGGTCGGGTGGATCGACCAAGGCCGACTTCTGGAACAGTACCACGCCCAGCACGGAACGTGCTCGCGCCGCACGGGGATCGATGTCCAGGGCCTGCCGCGCATGCTGCTCGGCCTCGGCGTAGCCGCCGTCCGACAGGGCGTCGATCGCGGTCTCGACGTGCGCAGCGAGATCGTGCGCGCTGTCGCTGGACAACGACACGACCGGCAGGGAGTCCGCCCGCACCGACTCGGGTCGCACCGACACACCTGCGCACGCACCACAGAAGGCGAACCACAGCACGAAACGGCTCGGCGAAGGCATTCGCGGCGCATCATCGTCTGGTCTGCCCCGAGGGCCAAGCTACGCTTCTGCAATGGCTCGGATTGCCGCCGACATCACCTGGCTCGTTGGGCAGACGCCGCTAGTCGAGCTGTCGCGGATGTCACCGCCGGATCGCCGGGGCGTCGCCAGGGGAGCGTGATGGACCAGGACGGCATCGAACATCGGGCGGCGCAGCTGGTGAGCAAGGTCGCCACCCTGCAGCGGCAATTGGATTCGCAGGTCATCGGCCAGGGTGCGCTGGTCACCGAGCTGCTGGTCGCGGTCCTGGCGGGCGGTCATGTCCTGCTCGAAGGCCTGCCAGGGCTCGGCAAGACCCTGCTCGTGCGGTCCTTGGCGCGCGGACTCGGCTTGCAGTTCTCCCGCATCCAGTTCACGCCCGACCTGATGCCCAGCGACGTCATGGGCACGCAGGTCATCGACGACGAGCGTGGGCGCCGGACCTTCCGCTTCCAGCCAGGACCGCTCTTCGCCGGCCTCGTGTTGGCGGACGAGATCAACCGCGCCTCGCCGAAGACGCAATCGTCGCTGCTGGAGGCCATGCAGGAGCACGCGGTGACGATCGGCGGCACGACGCACCCGCTGCCGGATCCGTTCCACGTCATCGCGACCCAGAATCCGATCGAGCTCGAGGGCACCTTCCCGCTGCCCGAAGCCCAACTGGATCGCTTCCTGTTCCGGCTCGACGTGCGTACGCCTGGCGTCGAGGCGATGACCGAGATCCTCGCGGCGACCACCGGCCGCCACGAAGCGATCGTCGAGGTGGTCCTCACGGCGGACGAACTGCGCGAGCTGCAGTCGATGGTGCGGCGTGTGTTGTGCGGCACGCATCTGCTGCGCTTCGTCGCGGAGTTGTTGCTGACGACCCATCCCGCACACGAGAGCGCCGACGACCGCACGCGTCGCTTCGTGCGCTACGGGGCGAGCGCCCGGGCCGGTCAGGCAATCGTGCTCGGCGCCAAGGCGCGCGCGCTCCTTGCGGGCAGGCCTGCCGTCACGCGCGAAGACATCGACCCGTGCATCCTGCCGGCGCTGCGGCATCGGGTCCTGCTGGGCTTCGAAGCAGACGCGGAGCGGGTGACGGTGGACGATCTGGTTCCCGCTTGGCGCAACGCCGCGGAACGCCGCCTGCGTTGAACCAGTTTCGTCCCGGCATGTTCTTCACGCCGCATTGACGGCGCGCTGACAGGCCAACGCGGCCGCAGAAAAACTTGGGCCTGCTTGGAAAGTTTCGCCCGCTCCTGCGTCTACAGAAGCGCATGGGACGAGTGGTCCCGGCCGCGTGGCCTGGAACCCCGCAAGGAGTTCCAGGCTGATTCGAGAGGGCATTTTGAATCGCGACCGGGGCCCACCGTGGCCGGCAGTCCAGGGAGAGGATTGCCGGCCACTCTTTTTTCTGCAAGGCCTCTTCGGGAGCCTCCATCGGTCGGCATCCGGGCACGAGCGTTCCTTGTGTTCGCTGACCCGGCAGAACCGGCTTGCCCGGCGCGCCGGGCGGCGCATCATCGACCCCATGTCCGGCAGCCCCGATTCCGTCTACCTGCAATTGGCCGATCAGTGCCTGCGCGACCTGCTGACCAAGCTGGACTCATTCGACCCCGACGAACTCGAAGCCGATCTCGCCGGCGGCGTACTGAAGATCAGCTTTCCTGACGGGCGCAATTGCATCGTGAACCGACAGGCGGCGGCCCAGCAGATCTGGATGGCAGAGGGAGCGACGGCCTGGCACTTCACCTTCGACACCACGCAGAATGCGTGGCTGGACACCAAGGCGCGCGGTGAGTTGCGCCAGATCCTCGCTGGCGTCATCAGCCGCCGACTCGGGCGCAGCGCGACCCTGTGAACGTGACGGGGTGAGCTGAGGGCGTCGCTCAGGCGCTGCGCACCCGACCGGCCGTGTCCATCTGCGGGAACCGGAGCCGGAAGGTCGTGCCGCGGCCGACCTGACTGTCGACCTGGATCAGGCCGTTGCTACCGCGAACGAAGCGCGCGACGGCCGTCAGGCCCAGGCCAGTGCCTTGACCGGGCGGCTTGGTCGTGAAGTACGGATCGAAGATGCGCTCCTGCACTTCCTGCGTCATGCCGCCGCCGGTGTCCTGCACTTCGAGCCACACCTGGTGCCGGTCCTCGCCACAGCGCATCGTGATCGAGCCATCGCCCTGAATCGCCTGGCGCGCGTTGATGACCAGGTTCCACAGGGCATGCACGAGACCACGGGCATTCAACAGGACGGGCGGCAGCTGCTCAGGGATCTCGGTCCTCAGCGCGATCGTGCCGGGCAACACGCGGCGCGCCTGGTCCGTGAACTGGCGCATTGCCGCAGCGATGTCACACGCCTCGGTCGTGCCCTCTTCGGGATGGGCCATCGACATCAGCTGATCCAATAACGGGCGAGTCTGCTCCAACGTCTCCTCGATCATCGCCAGTCGGCGCATACGCTCGGCGTCGTTGGCGATCTCCCCCATCGTGACGTGCCCCATCAGCACCTGGAACGTGTTGCGGAGCTGGTGGCAGACCATGCCTGCGAGGTCACCGATCGTCTCGACCCGCAGCGCATGGCGCAAAAGCTTCTCACGATGCCGCAGCGCGCGGCTCGATTCGAAGTTCTTGCGGCGCTGGGACTCGGCGGTCACCAGGGCCATGAACAGCAGGCGGTTCGCGATCGCGCCCGCGAGGGCCGAAGCAAGGACCACGGCGGCGAGGCTGGTCACGTGCACCCACAGCTCCGGCAGCACCACATCGGGCACGCTCTCACCGGGCCAGAAGACCGCACCCAGCAGCAGCGCCGTCACGGCCGTCAAGGTCATGGTCAGGCCCGGGATCACGCCGAGGCAGATCGTGGCCAACAGGCTGAGCACCGGATGCAGGTACCAGGCCGGGCTGAAGCCGCCGCGCGGCAGGTTGGCGAGGATCGAGAACACGAACAACGCGACGAACAACCAGGTCGCGGCGCGCTGCAGGCGTTTGTGCAGCCAGTGTGTCCAAGCGACGAAGAACACTGGCGCCGCCACCAGCGACGGCAAGGCACCCGACCAGGGCAGGTCCGCCGTCCATAGCCCACCGGCGCGGAACAGACAGGTCACGCCATACGCCCCACTGGCGACCGCCATGCCGAGCGACAGCCATCGGATGATCGTCGACAGGCTCGACACGATCGGCAGCCGCGTACTCGTCAGGAAGCCGAACAGCGACTCCTGCGTCATCCGGATCGGGACTCGCAAGCGGGCGGATTCTACGAGTGAGACCGCCGTCGCCGCCACACCCGTGGGCGAGCGAACTCGATCACGGCGCCCGTAGTTCGGGTTCGGCTGCGTCGATGCGCACCATGACCTCGACGCCCGTCACCGGGTGCACGAAGCGGAGTCGCCAGGAGTGCAACATGACGCGGGGGAAGCGCTCTCCCCCGCGGGCACGGAACCCATACTTGCGATCGCCCGCCAGCGGACAACCGAGGGCTGCCAAGTGAGCCCGGATCTGGTTGCGACGCCCGGTCTCGAGCCGACACGCCACCAAGGTGCAGCGACCGCGGCGACAGAGCGTGTGGTAGTGGGTCACGGCCCGCTGACCGCCACGCGCCACGACCTTGACGACCCCGCCGGCGTCTTCGCGCAGATTCGACTCGATGCGCCCGGCAGGCGGCGAGGGCGCCGACGATGTCAGCGCCAGATACTCCCGTTCCACCGTGTGCGCGCGGAACAGTGCCTCCATGCCCACCCGGCCGGCGTCACTGCGAGCCAGCACGATCGCACCGGTCGTCTCCTCGTCGAGGCGGTGCACCGCCTGCACCCGCTCACCGAGCTGCTGCGACACGCGATCGACGAGGGTCGGTTCCTGGCGCCCGGGTGCCGACACCACCAGCACACCGGCGGGCTTGTCGACGACGATCAGGTGGTCGTCCTGGTGCAGAACCGGCAGCGGGCGCATCCATCCAGGATACGCAACTCTGGCGCGGCGACGGTAACGCCTACTGGAGCCGCAGCTTGTACTGCTGGATCTTGCGGTAGAGGGTCGCTCGACCGATGCCCAGCAGCTGCGCGGCGCGGCGCACGTTGCCCTTCGTCGCCCGCAATGCGCGCGAGAGGATCGTCTGCTCTTCCTCGTCGAACGGTCGGATCGAGTCCTCGTCGATGCTGGCTTCGCCGTCTTCCGAACGTCGCGTGGTGCTCCCCCCCGTGCCTGCAGCCGGCATCGGCACCTGAGGTGGAGCGGCGAGCAGGTGGTCGCGGTCGACCGCGCTGCCTCCGGCCAACACCTGGGCGCGCCGCACGGTCGACTCGAGCTGGGCCACGTTCCCCGGCCAGGACATGCTCTCGAGCAGCACCAGGGCCGAGGGCGTGAAGCCGGCGTGCGGCCTGCCCGATGGCAAGGCTGCCGCATCGAGGATCGCCGCCGCAATCATGAGAACGTCCTCCGGGCGCTCCCGCAGCGCCGGGACGACGATCGGGAACGCGTGCAGGCGGTAGTACAGGTCTTCGCGGAACGTTCCCCTGGCAACCAGTTCCGGCAGGTGGGCTGCGGTCGTCGAGATCAGGCGCGGGGCGCTGCCCGGGTGCGACGTGCTGCGCTCCTTGAGGTGGCGCACCAGCACGGACTGCGCCGCAGGCGGCAGCCGATCGATGTCTTCCAGCACCATCGTTGTGCCCTGCGCAGAAGCCCACGCCCGGGCCAGCGAGTCGGCGTCCTGCTGGCCACACTCGATGATCTCGAGCGTTCGATCCGAACGCCGGCTCTTGCAGTGCACGACGCGCGCGGCCAACGACTTGCCCGCACCGCGTGGACCCTCGATCAGCACCGTCGCATCCGTGTCAGCCGCTCGACTCAGCGCCGTGTGCAGACGACGCATGACGACACTCCGGCCGACGAGTGCCGATCCGTTGCGCACACCTTCGACCAGGTTCTCCAGCTCCCGACAGCGGGCCATGGTCCCGCGCAACTCGTTGGCGATGCGAAGCAAGGGCACGATGGCTGCCTCGAAGGCCGCTGCCGGCAAGCATCCCAAGCTGGATGCCGGCGTGTTCGACGCGCGCTCGCCGAACTGCACCGACGGCACGGACAGGTGCTCGGGCAGTCCAACCGCCTGCTCACCGTCGAACAGGATCAGGTCCATCGTCGACTCGACGGCCGCGTCCACGAACGCGCTCCAGTCGTCGAACTCCACCACTTCGTGGCCGGAGCGGGCGACCGAAGCCGCCACGTCGTCTTTCATGCTGCTCTTCGAGATGAGGGCCACGCGGGCCTTCACCTCCACCCCAACCTGGCTGCTGATCAGTGCGGTAGTCATGCCGTTCCCATTCCTGGATCGGCATTCGGATTCCGGTCGGTGAAGCCGTGAACGCGAGGGACGATCGCCGGCACCACGAGCGGCAGTGAGCCGGATCCCTCTGGTCGACGCGGAGAAGCCCACGCCAACGCAGGAAGCCATCCGGACCGGGGAACGAGCGCGCAGCGACGAAAGCTGTCAGGAAATCAGAGCTCGGACAGCCGGCGAGAGAGCTCGTCGAAGTCCACGCTCTGCAGCTCGTCCTTCCCGATCGGCTGCATGTTCCGGAACTTCCGGTACTCGTCGATGCTGCTCAGCTCCACGTAGTCGCGAGCCGTCATGTTCGCCTTGTCGTCGCCACGCGCGCCGATCGCCTTCTTCGTATTGCCGGTGCGATCGAGGGTTTGCTTGGCGCGATGACAGATCGCCAACGTGTTCTCGAGGTTGCTGCGGATCTTCAGCAGACGCTCCTCGTTCGCACCGGGGAGGTCCATGCTCTTCGAGATCTTGGCGATCGCGACCTCCAGCACCGCGATCAAGCAGTTCAGCTTCGTCGTCAGCCGCGTGCGATACTCCGCCGAACTGAGGGCCTCGGGGAGTTGTGAGTTGTCGTTCTTGTCGGCATCCATGGGAGTTGTTGTTGGAGAACGGAGCACTCCACATGCCAACCGTGGACGAAGAGCGAACAGGCCATGCCATGCGGCCTTCGCGGATGAGGGGGACGGACACATGGTCGCACCCGCCAGACGGAACCGTCGCGCGCGCACGACGTCGTCGCCCACATCGGACTCTTGCGCGTCCGCCCCCGCCTTCGCACGGGGTGAGGTCGGGACGACGACCTCCGACCGCTGTCCCGCGCTCTTCGCGAGCCGCGGCTCAGTTCGTCGAGAGGGCCTGCAAGTACAGCTGCTTGGCAACGCTGTCCAGGCGGGACAACGAGCCACGTCCGGTGACCTGGAAGGCGACACCATCGTCCCAGAACAGCAGCACCCGCATCGACGAATCGCGGAAGCGGGCGATCGTGTGGCCGGTGGTCGCAACCCTCCCGCCCTTGTCGGTCGGCACGAGGTTCGCGAACACGTCCGCAGTCCCCGGCACCTGCACGACGAGGAAGTCGTCGACGCCATCGGTGTAGGTCACGACCAGCTTCTGTTGGCCATTCAAGGGATCGTCGCGGGTCTCGATCGCACTCACACCGTAGCTCGCGAGCACGGGCGGCGGCTCGACCACTCCAGGCGGATCGCCGAGGAACGTCTTCGCGTCGGCGAAAGCAGCATGCTGCACCGTTCCAGCCGCGGGCGGGGGCAACACGGCTGCAGATGCGATGGACGCGACGAAGTTGACGGCCTCGACCTCAGCCAACAACCGGAACTGGGAGTCGAACTCCGTCCAGCACAACGGCACCAACGTCACCGCATCGAAATCGACGACCCAGATCGACTTGTCGGCCGTCTGCGGGAACACCACCGTGCGAACAGCGGGGCGTCCAGCGCGCACCACGGGGCCGAACTCGTGCAAGGTGTAGTTCTGCTGGATGCCAAGCAAGTCGCGCACACTGAAGGAGCCGTGCTTGTGGAACAGGTCGCCGTAGCGGGCGTAGGTCTGCTGCCACTTCGTGTAGGTCGCTGACCCGGACAACTCGCCCTCGACACCCAGGAACGTCAGTTCGAATGGCGGCGCCTTAGAGCCATCGGCATCGACCTTCACCCGTTCACGCACGGAGACGATGCCGCCCTTCGCATCAGGGAACCGGCGGATCTGCTCTACCGTGTAGTCCTGCTGCGCCACGGCCAGGGCAAGCGTCGCGAAGGTGATTGCGGGTTGCGACCTACCGGCCGGTGACGTGGAGACCGTCCCGGTCGCCGTCGGCTTGGACGAGCCCCCGCTGCTCTTCTGCGCAACAACCGAGTCCATCCCGCCGAGCATGCAGAGCACGGCTGCGAACCATGCAGCAGCTCGACGCGGGCGGTATGTGGCAAGACGAGAGAGAGGCATGGCAGACCTGGGGAGGTCTATTCGAAGCTGGTGCGACTGGGAAGACGCGAGGGACAAAGGATTGCCGGTCTCACCGTGTTGCTCCGTTTCGGATCACGGCGAAGTCGACACCTGGCAGGGAGGCGCCGACCGGGAGATTGGCGATGTCTCGGAAGGTGATGGTGGGAAGCGCACCGCTGTCCGGCCGGACGACGACCAGCACGATGCCAGCCGCGACCGCTGTTCCGATCAACCCGATCCACCAGTGTCGACGCGTCCGCCGCCGCGGCGCGCCAGCCACCTGGTCGAGGATCGAACTCCGGACGCGGGCCCACGAGGACGCATCGACGGAAGGGGGCAGGTCCGCGACCTGCCGCGCAACGCGCGACTCGAGCAGCGGCTCCAGCCAACCATCCTGCTCTGGGATGTCCGCTGCCGGCAGCGGTATGCCGCCCGCAAGCAGCCGTCCCAGAGGCCCATTCTCGGCACGACGGACGATGCGCTCCTGCACATCACCGGACAGGCGCGCCTTCACCTCGGCTGGCAGCTCAGGCTGCTGCCGCAGGAATGGCACCAAGCGATCCCGAGCCTGCAGCCGGGCGGCGCAGAAGGAGCAAGCGTCGACGTGCTCACGCAACCGCGCGTCCAGCGGCCCCGACGAGCTCAGGGCGTCGCGCAGGACCGCGCGGCACGCAAAACGGCTCGCGCGCACTTCGTCTGGCTCGGTCATCCGACCCCTCCAACGGAATCAGGCGCCGCGGCACCCAGGTCGAGCTGCGGGAACCGAGTGCGAACGACGTTCTCGAGTGCCAGGTGGGCACGCGCCAGCCGCGACTTGACGGTCCCCAAGGAAAGGACGAGCGTCGAGGCCAGCTCTTCGTACGACATGTCCTCGAGGTAGCGCAGCGCGAGGATGACCCTGAGCTTGGGGCTCAGGAGGGAGATCGCTTGCTGGACCTGAGCGCCCAGTTCGCGCGTGGCGGCGTGGTCACGAGGATCGGGGCCCCGGTCCACCGGTTCGGCCACGCCGACATCTCCCAGCAGCACGCCCATCTCCGGCCGCTGACCCAGGCGGCGGCGGTGGTCGATGCTGCAGTTGACGACGATCCGGAACAGCCAGGTGCTGAACAGCGACCCGCCGCGAAAGCCGACGAGCTTGCGGAAGACCAACGCGAAGCTGTCTTGCACGACGTCCAGCGCGTCGACGGCCGTACCGGTGATCCGGAAGGCGATCGCGTAGGTCCGGTCCCGGTACTTCGCGAACAGCTCCTCGAAGGCCTGTTCGAATCCCTCGCTGTCGGGCAGGCGACATGCTGCCACGAGGTCGGCGTCGGGATCACGAAGAAGTTCCACGGGGGACAGACGTTGGAGAGGCCCGATCTTGTTCCCTGGGAGCGGGGGGCGAAGACCAGAAAAGCAGGTCACTGGGCGCCACAATCCCTTTGCTTGCCTTGGCATGGGGCTCCAGCCAGACGAACCCCGGCTACCACCCCCGGTGGATCACCTGCCGGGTCACCGGACCAGCTAGTTGCCGCGCAGCGGAGCCAGACCACCGGGAATGGTGAGGATCCAACCCACCGATTGCGCGCAGCTGACGCCACACTCGAGCTCGTTGGCGTCCTCACAGTCGGCCGCCGCGATCTCGAAGACCACTCCACCCGGCCCCGAACCGACCTCGTTGAGGTCGAGGACGCAGACCTTGTTGGTGGAGCTGCATAGGCTCACGGGCGGGGCAATGGACTGCAGCGCAAAGTGGCCGGCACCCCGGGGACCGAAGGGCACGAGGCAGGTCGTCGTCCCTTGCACGTCCAGCAAACTCACCCCCGTCTGGAGCAGGTGGCCATCGATCAACGCCTCCGCATGGATGCCGCACGGCAGCAGCGCGTGCAACAGGCCCGCGTCTACCAACGGCACCGATGCCAGCATCCACAGACCGTCTTCCGGTGTACTACGTTCGCTGATCACGGCGCCCGCGAACAGACTCTCGAGCGGAAGGCGCAGCCCAGGAGCCCATGGTGACTCGAACCAAACCGCGAGGGAGCTCGCCGGCGGCGAGTTCGATGCGAAGCGGATCAGCAGATGCATCCACGAAGTCTGGTCGGCGGACCCGGCGGGTGGCGCCGTGACCACCACTCGCATCTCATGATCGAGCGGCTGCGGATAGTCCGAAATGCGCGGGGCGCCACGCTGCACGACTTCGATGAAGTCCGGAATGCCATCCATGTCCGTGTCGGCACTGGTGGCGCTGGTCATCACGGCCCACTCGACGACGTCGGGCAGGAAGTCGCCGTCCGTGTCGTTCAGCAGGCCAGGCGTGGTCGCGTCGAGGGTCTGCGCCTTCGAGGGCGCGAGGCACCAGATCGCCAACGGGGTGGCGCCCAGCGTGAGCAGCAGAGCTGTCAGTTTTCCGACCATCGGGACGCGCGAACGGACAGGACAACTAGCCGCAACCGGTGAGGGGGTTTCGGTGCAGCCGACACGGGAGAATTGGAGCACGGCAACTGCGCCGGGGCAACCGCCCCGCCGCAACGACGCCCGGATCCAGTTTCGGAACCCGCCAAAAGCCCACGGACTTCTCCTGAGTACCGGATGCTCTCCCTCTGGAACGAACGCAGGCCCGAAGACCCGATCTTGCGCAACCGCGGCATCCCACGGCCCGGTGCCACGGTTGTGTTTCCCCTGCAGCCTCGCTAAGACCCCTACCCGCTGCGCGCCCGTAGCTCAGTTGGATAGAGCGACGGCCTCCGAAGCCGTAGGTCAGAGGTTCGACTCCTCTCGGGCGTACCACTTTCCCCCGGACGGATTCGGGTCCCGGCGAGCGGCCGCCCGGTTCGGCTCCGAGCCACGCGCACGGGGGGCCGAACCCCAGGAACCACGGTGCACCTCGACTTCCGCATCGACGCCAGCCGCCCCGTGGCGCACCAACTCGGTCTGACCCTGGAGTTCGACCTCGCCGCCGACCACGAGCCCGGCTCCCCCCAGCTGCTGTTCCTCGCCACGTGGACTCCAGGCAGCTACTTGATCCGTGAGTATGCGCGGCATCTCGGCCAGGTCGCGACATCCGATGCTGGTTCGGGAGTCGATCTACCGTGCCGCAAGGTCGGCAAGAACCGCTTCGAGATCACGACCACCGCGACGACCCGCCGCGTTCGCGTCACCTATCAGGTCTATGCACATGACCTCACCGTGCGCACCGCCGACGTCACGGCGGAACATGCGTTCTGGAACAACGCCTGCGTGCTGCTGTGGCCGGCTGGAGAACCCGGGCGACCGGCCCGATTGCACATCGACCATCCGGCCGACTGGCAACTGGCTTGCAGCCTGCCGCGCGAACCCAAGCAGGAAGATCGCGCCGACCACGCCGGCACGGTGACGACGACACTGCTCGCCCTTGACCTCGACGCCGCGATCGATGCTCCCTGTCTCCTCGGCAAGTTCACGCGCTTCGACTGGGCCATCGATGGCGTACCACACAGCATCGTGCTCGATGGCCTGGCGGGCATTCCGCCGCCCGCGTCGCTGGTGGACGATCTGACGCGCATCGTGACCAGCGCCCGCGCGGTGTTCGAGGGGCCGCTGCCGTACCGGAGCTACGTGTTCTTGTGCCTGTTCACGGCCGAAGGCCACGGTGGGCTGGAGCATGCCGATTCGAGCGCCCTGCTCGCTTCCCGTACGGCCTTCGTCAGCGACAAGGGCTACCGCGAGTTCCTCGGCCTGGCGGCGCATGAGCTGTTCCACGCCTGGAACGTCAAGCGCATGCGGCCCGTCGAGTTCTGGCGCTACGACTACGAGAACGAGAACCACACCGAGCTGCTGTGGCTGATCGAGGGGTGGACTGCCTACTACGACGATCTGCTGTGCCGGCGCGCGGGCCTGATGCGTGTCGACGACTACCTCGCGCTGCTGGCCAAGAACATCGACATCCTGCGATCGACTCCGGGCCGGTTGCAGCTTGGCCTCGGTGCCTCGAGTTTCGACGCCTGGATCCGGCTCTACCGCCCTGACGAGAACACCCGCAACTCGTCGCAGAACTACTACCTCAACGGATCGCTCGCGGCGCTCTGCCTCGACCTGTTCGTGCGCGAGCGATCCGCAAGCGGGCTCGGCCTCGACGAAGTCCTGCGCCGGCTGTTCGCAGACACGCATGGTCAGGGTCGCGGCTACACGCGGAACGACGTCGACACGATCCTGCGCCAGATCGCCGGCGAAGAGGCTGTGCGCCGACTCGCGGAACTGGTCGATGGTCCACTGGACCCCGACTTCCGGCTGGCGCTTGCGGGAGCCGGGATCCGGCTAACCGAGAAGGACCGCGATCGGCCTCACCTCGGCGTGACCTTCGCACCGGGTGGGACGACCATCGCGGGGGTCGAAGCAGGTTCGCCGGCACACGAAGCCGGCATTGCCCCAGGAGACGAACTGCTCGCTGTGCAGCAACTGCGTGTCGATGCAACACGATGGCAGGAGGTGTGGAAGGCAGTGGCGCGCATCGGCGCCGAAGCCGAGATCCTCCTCAGTCGTCGCGGCGTCATCACGCGGTGCACGGTGGTGCCACGGCGCAACCGCGGCACCTCGGTGCTCGAACTCGACCCGCAGCCGACGCCGCAACAGCGGCTGTTGCGCGACGCATGGCTCGATCCTCAGGGTCACGGGCCAGCAGGCTGAGCTTGCCTGCGCACGGAGCCTCTCGCACCCCGCCCGAGGTCACAGGCAGCACGGCGTCGGCGCCTGACCACGGCACTTCAACGACGAGTGTGTGAGCCGTCGCAGAAGGGCGGCTTGCAGCTCTCGCCACAGGCACACCAGGCGACAGTCGCCGGCTGGTCCAGCACGATCTTCAAAGGCGTCACGTCGGAACCGCGGTGAGTTCCGTCGCAGTACGGATAGGTGGCACTACGGCCGCAGCGACACCATGCGTACTTGCCGGCGGCGCACTCGTCGACGAACGGTCCGCGCTGCCTTCGTCCTGGCGGAGTTGGCATCTCCCAGCCAGCCTCAACGGAAGCGGCGAATCACCCCGCGCACGATGCCTCGCACCTGCACCCTCGTGGTGTAGATGGGCTCCATGCTCGAGTTCGCGGGCTGCAGGCGGATGCTGCCGTTGCGCTCCTTGTAGAAGCGCTTCAGCGTCGCTTCCTCACCATCGAGGATCGCCACCACGATGTCGCCGTCGTTCGCGACCTCGCGACGCTCGACGACCACCAGGTCCCCGTCGTCGATGTGGTCCTCGATCATCGACTTGCCCCGGACCTTGAGCAGGTAGATCTGGTCACCGGTCGGCACGAGCTCGGTCAAGCTCATCTCCTGGCGGTCTTCGAGGGCTTCGATCGGCTGACCTGCCGCGATCATGCCGACCAAGGGCACCGTCGGAATCGCGCCCGAGACCACGTCGTCACTCGCGTCGGGATCGTGCAGGATCGCGACAGCGCGTGCTTTGGCCCGATCGCGATGGATCGCACCCTTGCGGGTCAACTGATTGAGATGCTCGTGGATCGTGATCTTGCTCACGCCGAGCGCCTGCGCCGCTTCGTCCAGGGTCGGGGCGATCCCCTTGTCCCGGCGGTAGTCGCGGAAGTAGCGCAACACGCGAATCTGCTTCTCCGTAAGCATCAGCTTCATCGGTAGAACCCTCCCAGGTTCGATGGAACGCCCAGGTCCACGGACAGACGATGTTCGACGATTGTTCGCATCGTCCACCACCCTCGCTCGACGACCATGCGTTTGGGGGTCGTCACGCCAGCAGCGCCAGGATCAGGAACATCGCCAGCATGATACCGGTGCCTGCCACCTCGACAGCATGCTCGATTCGCTTTCGGCCAAAGGACTTGCCCACGGCCAGCGCGCGGCTCGCGTGCGCCGGCGAGGCGGCGATGACCAGCGGGCGCCGAACGCTAGCAACCGGAGAGCTGCGGCGGGTCGAGACGAAGACGGGGAGAGCGGTGCGGGAGGCGAACTTCATGCGAACCTCGGTTCGTTGTAGGTTCGTCGGAAGTTAGCGTTTCGTTTGGATCTGTCAACAGGGCCGTCGAGTTTCCATGTGGAGCGAACTGCGGCCCTCGGCTGGAAGAGAGCAGTAGGCCGAAATCCCACCTGGGCGACCGCAGTTGACCCGATCATCATGTTCGGGCCTTCCTCCTCCCGGCACGCCCACCGGACCCTGCGGATGCAACCGCCCACCGACACCCTGCGCGCGGATCACGCGATCACGTCGCAGGGGCTGGCGGTCCTCCACGCCATGGCGGCCCATGTGCGGGCGGGCGGTAGCTTCCCCGGTGCCGACGTCGCCGTCCTGCTGCGCTTCCTGCGCGAGTTCCTGCTCGCGGTACACATGCGCAAGGAGTGCGAGGTCGTGTGCCCAGCTGCCGCGATGTCTGGGGACGAGCGCACTGCAGCCCTGGTCGGCGACCTGATGCGGATGCAGGAAGAGGTCGGCGAGCTGCTGCACACGCTGATCCTGTTCTGGGAGCCGGTCGGCGACCTGACGCCCGCCGAGCAGCAGGGTTTCGCCGACACGGCGACAACACTTGCCACGCGGGTGATGCGCATGCAGGAGATCGAGGAGCGCGACTTGTTCCCGGCCTGCGTGGCGGCGGTGCCTGCCGACGATCTGCTGGGCTGGGCGGAACAATTCGCCGAACTCGAACGCGGACGCAGCACCCGCGCCGCGTGGCAACCGCGCCTTGGCGAACTGGCGCGGCGCTGGCTCGACTGAACCCGGGTCTTGTGCCAGGCAGGCGGCGCCGCAGAATGATCGGCGCTGGAACACGCCGCAATGGTCAACGAGCCGGTCAGCTCGCGCGGCGTGCGGAGCCTTCGATGATGATCCTGAAACTCACCCGCCCGCTGGTCTTCCTCGACTTCGAATCCACCGGCCTCGACACCGAGAACGACCGCATCGTCGAGCTCGCGTTCGTCCGGCTGTTGCCCGATGGCACCCGTGAGTCGCTGGTGCGACCGGTCAATCCGGGGCTGGCGGCGATGAGCAAGGGCGCGACGAAGGTCACCGGCATCCACACCAACGACGCCTGCGGCCTGTTCGGCGACAACGGCAAGAAGCCGGCCCAGCCGCTACGCAAGCTCGGGACCGAGCTGCTGGACTTCCTCGGCGACAGCGACATGGCCGGCTTCAACCAGATCGCCTACGACATCCCGCTCTGGCTCGCCGAGTGCCGCCGCCACGGCATCGCTTTCGATGGCAAAGGACGCCGCCAGGTCGATGTCAGGGTGATCTTCAACGCCTGCGAGAAGACCTGGGACCGGTTCCTGATGGGGCCGCGCAACCTCGGCGCCGCCGTGCGCCACTACTGCGGCCGCGAACTCGAAGGCGCGCACTCGGCCGAAGCCGATACCCACGCGACCGTCGACGTGCTGCTCGCCCAGCTGCAGCGCCACACGGAGCTGCCGCGCGACGTCGCCGGCCTCAGCGAGTTCTGCCTGCGCAACAGCGGCCGCAACGGCGACGAGGAGCCAGCCGCGCGCGGCACCTCCGCATGACCTTCCGCACCCGCCTCCGGTACCGCTTCGGCGACATCGACGACGCCGGCATCGCCTACTACCCGAAGCTGCTGCACTACTTCCACTGCGCCTTCGAGGACTGGTGGAGCGATGGGCTGCAGCGGCCCTATGCGAAGCTGATGAAGGAAGACAAGCTCGGCCTGCCGGCGGTCAAGTTGGAGGCCGAGTTCTTCTCGCCGGTGCGCTACGGCGACGAGCCGTTCGTGCACATCGGCGTGCTGCGCGTCGGTGACTCGTCGGTCGAGTTCGGCTTCTGGATGACGCGCGAAGACGACGGCAAACCGTTGTGCCGCGCGCGTGTGCTGACGGCGGCAGTCGACATGGACTCGCTGCAGAAGTGCCGGCTGCCCGACGTCTGGCGCCAGCGGTTCCAGGAGTTCGCTTTGCGCGAGGAAGACTTCCCGCGCGGGCGCTGAAGTGACGACCGAGAGCCCGCGCACGAGCCGATGGCTGCCCGGCGTCGGCATCGGCATCGCGGCGTTGGTGTTCACCCGCCTGCGCGGCGAGATCCCGCTGTGGCGGCGCCTGCACGAGATGCTGCGCGATCTCGGCGTGCCCGACGAGGTGCGCAACCTCGACAGCCAGATGATCCTGCTGCTCGCGGTCGCACTCGGCGCGCGCATCGCCGCCGGTCGCCACCAATCGCTGCGCTCGCTCGGCCTCTGGGCCCCGGTGCGCACCGGACTGCTGTTCGGTCTGCTCGCCGGCGCGCCGATGTTCCTGCAGGGAGCGCTGTCCGCGCGCGGCTTCGAACTGTCCATGGCGACGGTGAAGGGCGTGCTGCTGGCGCCGTTGGTCGAGGAGGTGTTCTTCCGCGGCCTGCTGGTGGCGATTCCGGTGCGCATCGGCGGCATCGCGTTCTGGCCGGCGGCGATCGCGTCCGGCCTGCTGTTCGGTTCGATGCACGTGTCGTGGACCGACGGTGTCGGCGCCGGCGAACTGCCGGTGCTGCTCGTCACCGGCATCGGCGGCGTCTGGTACGCGTGGCTCGTGCGCATGTTCGAGTGGAACCTGTGGACCACGATCAGCCTGCACGCGGTCATGAACGCGGCCTGGCAACTGTTCGCGATCTCCGGCGACGCCGCCGGCGGGCTGTGGCCCAACGTGGGCCGCGGCCTGACGATCGCACTCGGCACCGTGCTGGCGCTTCGGCATCGACGCCGCGCGGCGCTGGCGACCAACTAGCTCGCTGCCCCGCTTCGGCACGTCACAAAGTGCCGATCGTCGCCGCAATGGCATTGGCGCCGCGGATCGCTGTGATCGCGCCCGTGACGTCCAACTCGAGCGGCAGCGTCTGCTGGTAGAAGGTCACGCCGAGCAGCGACGGATCAGCCGCCAGGGCCAACTCCGACTGCGCGACACCGGCGGCGGGCAGCAGCAGCGTCATGATGTCGAGCGCCGTCAGCAGCGAGCAGCCGGGTTGGCCTTCGGCGAGCAACGTGTCGAGCGGAATCGACAGCGGCGTCAGGCCGATCAGCCCGAGGCACAGCGAGTTCGCGGCTACGCCGGTGGTCGTCGTGCGGAACGTCGAGCCGATCCACGGCAGCGCGTCGACGGTCGTCACCAGCGGTCCGGCCGTGCTGCTGCAGCCGGTGCCGTACGAAGTCGCCGACGGCATGCAACCCGACTGCAGTGACGCGAGGGCATACGCCGGGGTCAGGGAAACGACGTTGAAGGTGCCGACGACGACCAGATCGCCAGAGGCTCGCTGGGCGATCGCTTGCACCTGGACCGGGACGCTCGGGGTCTCGCCCGTGAGGGAACCGAAGGAGCTCCACGTGGAGCCGTTCCAGCGCGAAAGACCGTTGTCCGCAGTATCCGTCGGCTGATGGAAACCGCGGCCGGCGATCACGTCGCCGTTCGGCATCGCCCACACCGCGCGCACGATGCCGGCGGTGCCGCTCGCGGCACCCATCGACACCCAGGCACTGCCGTTCCATCGCGCACAGCGATCCATGGGTTGAAGGCTCGCCTGCGTGAACTCACCAACGGCGATGATGTCGCCATTGGGCCGCGCCGCGAGGCCGTGCACCGCGTTGTTCATGGCGGTGCCGACCCCGGCCCACTGCGTGCCGGTCCATCGGGCCACGTGGTAGAGCGAGAACATGGTGCTCTGGGTCTGGGTGAACCGGCCGCCCGCGAACAGGGTGCCGTCGTTGCGCACGACGAGCGCGAGCACGTCGTCGTTCATGCCGAAGTCCATCGGCGACCACGTCGAACCGTTCCATCGCGCCACGTGGCTGCACAACACGGGTGCACCGACTTCCTGGGTGAAGGCACCGCCGGCGATCACGTCGCCGTTCGGCATCTTGCACAGCGCGTAGACGGGCGCGTCGAAGCCGTTGCCCATCGCCGACCACGCCGTGCCGTTCCAACGTGCGACGTGGTTGGCCGCGGTTCCGCCGGCGGCGACGAAGTTGCCGCCCGCGACGATGTCGCCGTTGTCGAGCTTCACCAGGGCCTCGACGCTCGTGCCCACCATGCCCGAGCCGAGCGGCGTGAACGTGCTGCCGTCCCACCGGGCGATGCCGTTCATCGCGACTCCGGAGATCGTCGGGAAGGTGCCGCCGAGGACCATGTCGTTGCCGCTGCGCGTCACCGCCCGGACCTCGCCTGTGATGCCCGGACCACGTACGGCAACCCAATTCGACCCGTCGTAGCGTTGGCACCTGGGCTCGCCGTTGACCGCCGTCACGCCGTGGTAGCTGCCCGCGTGGTACGTGAAGGACTGGAGGCCGGTGATCCCCATCGGGGTCCACGTGTTGTTGCTGCTCGTGTACCGGAGCACCGGCACCGAGAGGTTGCCTTGGAGCGCGACGAGCACGTAGTCGGTCAACCCCGCGTTGCGAACGTGCAGATCCGTGACCGTGTTCGTGAGCCCGCTGCCGACCGCGCTCCACGCGAACGTCGGACCGCCGTTGGTCTTGGCGATCTTGCCGATGGCCGCGCCCCCGATGCTCGTGAACCCACCGCCGGCGAACAGCGTGGCCGAGCCGCCGACCGCGAGCGAGAACCGCACGGCGAGAGAGTGCACGCTGCCTTGCGTGGTGATCGAGGTCGCCCACGACGAGCCGTTCCATCGTTCGATCACTCCGCTGTTGGCCGTCGCCTGCGAACCCGCGACACAGAGATCGCCCTCGAAGGCGATCGCCGGGCCCGGGGCCGCCAGCAGCGGCGGGGTCGGCAGCGTCGTCCACGCGACGCCGTTCCACGTGCGGATCTGCGGGCCGGTGAAGCTGGTCCCGCCGATCACGACGAGATCGCCGTTCCATACGGTGAGGGCGGTGACGGAGTACGGGAACCCGCTGCCCAGGGGCTGCCACGAAGCACCGTCCCATCGGGCGATGTTCTGCAGCCCGCCGACTCCGTAGAAGCTGCCCCCCGCGACCAGCACGCCATTCCAGGAGACGAGAGCCGTGACCAGATCGAACACTGGAGTGTCGCCGGGCCCGGCGCCGAGGGCCTCCCAGGCGCTACCGTCCCAGGTCATCACTTGTTGCTCGGACGGCAGCGAGGTGCCGAACAGCTGGGCCCCGGCGAGGAAGTTCTTGCCGCCGACCACGAACCGCGGCGGCAGCGGCCCCGCGCCGTCCGGATCCCACGAGATCGAGCAGAACGGGAGCCCCGACAACTCGGGCTGAGGCGGCCCCGACCCCTGGAGCGAGCACTGCGCGAGGAGTGGCTGGCCGAGGGACAGGAGAACCAGAGCGATGAACAGCGCGAGTCTTGCGGGCATGGGTACCTCGCAGCTGGGAACGACGTCGCGCGGTCGCCGTGACGGGGAAAACGCGCAGTGAGCGAATCGCGGGCAGGGATCACAACGTGCCGATCGTCGCGGCGAGCGCGTTGCTGCCGCGCACGGCGACGATGGCGCCGGTTGGGTCGAACTCGAACGGGATCGTCTGCTGGAAGAACGGCACGCCGATCAGCGACGGATCGTCGCCGAGCGCGAACGACGAGCTCGCGGTGCCGGGGCCCTGTGTCAGCGACAGCAGGATGTCGAGCGAGACGAGCAGCGAGCAGCCAAGTTGGCCTTCGGCGAGCAACTGGTCGAGTGGGAACGACAGCTGGGCGAGTCCGATCAGCCCGATGCACAGCGACCCAGGCGCAACGCCGGTCGTCGTCGTGCGGAACGAAGCGGAGATCCACGGCAGCGTGTCGGCGGTGATCACGAGCGGTCCTGCGGCGCTACTGCAGCCGTTGCCATACGAAGTCGCGGTCGGCGCGCAGGTCGACCGCACCGAGGTGAGATTGCACGAGGTGACGCCGTTCGCGCGGCGGAAGTCGCCGCCGACGACGATCTCCCCGTTCGCCTTCTGCGCGAGGCACCACACTTCGACACCGTCGGTAGCGGGACCTGTGACCGTGCCGATCGCCGACCAGGTGCTGCCGTTCCAGCGCGAGAGGCCTTCGTCCGGATCGTTGCCGGGCGTGTGGAAGCCGTGGCCGACCACGACGTCCCCGTTGGCGAGCACGGTCACCGCGTGCGGGGCGCTCGGGTCCACGCTCGCCGTGCCCATCGCGACCCAGGCGCTGCCGGTCCAGCGGGCGCAGCGGTCGGCGGCGACACCGCCTGCCGTCGTGAACGACCCCACCGCGACGACGTCGCCGTTCGGCCGCACCGCCAGATCGAACACGCTGTCGTTGCAACCCGTGCCGACCGGCGCCCACGCGGTGCCGTTCCACTGCGCGATGCGGTTGCAGGCCACGCCGCCGATCGACGAGAAGCCGCCCGCCGCGAACAACACGCCGTCCTGGCGCACGACGAGTGCCTGCACGCTGCCGTTGGCGCCCGCACCGAAGGGCAACCACTGCGAGCCGTTCCAGCGCGCGATGCGCATGCAGGGCAGGCCGTCGGCCATCGTGAACCAGCCGCCGGCAACGATGTCGCCGTTCGGCAGCTCGCAGAGGGCCAGCACCTGTTGGTTCATGCCTGTCCCGAAGGTCGACCAGGCGGTGCCGTTCCAGCGTGCGATGCAGTTGGCGTTCATGAAGCCGGCGTTGACGAACTGCCCACCGGCGACGACGTCGCCGTTGGCCAGCGTCAACAGGGCATCGACGCCGATCTCGCCGACGACCGCGCCCGTCATGCCCATTCCGAGTGGTTGGAACGTGCTGCCGTCCCAGCGGGCGATCGCACTCGCGGCGACGCCTGCGATCGTCGCGAACCGACCGCCGACGACGATGTCGTTCCCCATCCGCGTCGCGGCGCGCACGTCGTCGTCAACGCCGGGTCCGTTCACCGGCAGCCACTGGATGCCGTTGTGGCGCAGGCACGCGGCGGTGTTGCTGGTCACCTTCGCGGCGTGGTAGGCGCCGTCGTAGTACGCGATCGAATCGATGAGCACGTTGTCGATCGTCGTCCACGAGGCGGTGCCGCCGAACGGGGCGTTCAGTTGCATCACCGCGTGTGTCGGGTCGTTCGTCGCGGCGGTGAGCAGGAACGAGCTCGAGCCCAGGCCGTAGCCGCGCACGTGCATCGCCTTGCACCCGGTCGGCATCCCGCCGAACAGTGAGTTCCACGCGAACGTGCCGCCGCCCGACGTCGAGGCGACGTACGACGCCGCGGTGACGCCGATGGTCGTGAAGAAGCCGCCGGCGAACAGCGTGTCCGTGCCGCCGAAGACCGTGGTCGGTTTCACGGCGAGACTCGTGATCCAGTTGTTCGCCAGGATCGAGATCGCCCAGGTGCTGCCGTTCCAGCGCTCGAACACGCCGCCGTTGTTCGCCGTGTGGCCGCCGACGCAGAGCAGGCCCTGGTACGACGCCAGCGCGAGCGGCGCGCGCAGTGCCGGCGGGGCGGGCAGCGACGACCACGACGTGCCGTTCCATGCGCCGAGCACCGGCGTCAGCGAGGCGCCGGAGCCGGTGTAACCCGCGGCGACGAGCGCGCCGTTCCAGACCGCGAGCGCATACACCGGCGCCGAGAAGCCCGATCCGAGCGGTTGCCATGCCGTGCCGCTCCATTGCGCGATGCGCGTGAGTCCGCCGCCCGTGAAGTCACCGGCCGCGCACAGCACCCCGTTCCACGAGACCATCGCGCGCACGGCGCCGGACGTGCCGGGGCCCGGCCCCAGCGCTTCCCACTGCGTGCCGTCCCACGTCACCACGCGCTGGCCCAGCGCGTTCGCCGCCGCCAACGACGAACCGCCGATCACGAGTCGCTGCGGCAGCGGGCCAGCACCGTCGGGATCCCACAACGTCGAACATTGGCCGGCGCCGGTGAGGTCGCGCTGCGGCCCGCCCGAGGTCCAGTCGAGGGCGCATTGCGCCGGTGCAGCGCCGGTGCCGAAGACGAGCGCAAGGGCGGCCACGAGACAGACGAGGAGCGATCGCATGGAGTACCTCGTCCGCGGAAACGACACCACGGCATCACCGTGACGCCCGAAGTTCAGGATCTCACAGGGTGCCGATCACGAGCGACAGCGCGTTCGAACCACGGACCGCGACGATCGCCCCGAACGCGTCGAACTCGAACGGGATCGTCTGCTGGAAGAACGGCACGCCGATCAGCGACGGATCGTTCGCGAGCGCGAACGACGAGCTTGCGGTGCCCGGGCTCTGCGTCAGCGACAGCAGGATGTCGAGCGACGTCAGCAGCGAGCAGCCGGGTTGGCCTTCGGCGAGCAGCGCCGCGAGCGGAATCGACACCTGCGACAGCCCGATCAGCCCGATGCACAGCGAGTCCGGCGCGATGCCGGTGGTCGTCGTGCGGAACGGTGCGCTGATCCACGGCAGCGTGTCCGCGGTGATCACGAGCGGCCCCGCGGCGCTGCTGCAACCGGCACCGTAGGTCGTCGCGGTCGCGGGACAGGTCGAGGACAGCACTGCGAGGCTCCTGCTCGTGATACCACCGGCCACGCTGAACGTGCCGCCGACGACCAATGCGCCGTCGGCGCGCAGCGCCATCGCGCGAACGGCCACCGACGCGGTTGTGAGATACTCGTCGAGGCCGGCGCCGATGCCGCTCCACGAAGTGCCGTTCCATCGCGCGATGCCGTCGTCAGGGATCGTAGCCGGTGGATGGAAACCGCGGCCTGCGATGACATCGCCGTTCGGCAGCACGAAGACCGCGAGGGCCGCCGTGGTGTCCGCGCTGACCGCGCCCATCGACGCCCACGCGAGGCCGGTCCAGCGCGCGCAACGGTCGGCCGGCAGTCCGCCGGCACTCGTGAATGCGCCGACCGCGACGACGTCATCGTTCGGGCGCACCGCAAGGCCGTGCACGTCGGCGTTCGTACCGGCGCCGACGTTGAGCCACGACGTGCCGTTCCACTGCGCGACCCGATTGGCCCCGACGCCGCCCGCGGTCGTGAACGTGCCGCCGGCGAACAGCGTCCCGTCGCTGCGCACTGCGAGGGCGTTCACGTCGCCGTTGGTGCCGCTGCCGAGCGGCGACCACGCGGTGCCGTTCCAACGGGCGATGTGGGAGCATGCGACGCCGCCGGCCATCGTGAACTTGCCGCCTGCGATCAGATCGCCATTGGGCATCGAACACAGTGCGAGCACCTGCTGGTCCATGCCGGAGCCGAAGGACGACCACGTGCTGCCATTCCAGCGTCCCATGTGGTTGAGCGCCGTGGCACCGGCCTGCAGGAACAGGCCGCCGGCGACGATGTCCCCGTTCGCCAGGGACAGGAGCGCATCGACGCTGGAGCCGATCACGCCGGTCCCCAGTGGCGTGAACGCCGTGCCGTCCCACCGTGCGATCCGGTTCATCGAGACCCCCGAGATCGACAGGATCGTGCCGCCGACGATCATGTCGGCGCCGCTGCGGCAGAGTGCTCGCACCTCGCCGACCAGGCCGGGACCCAGCACGGCAACCCACTGCGTGCCGTTCAAGCGCAGGCACACATCGCTGCCGGCGGTCGAGCTCGTGGCGTGGTAGATGCCGCCGTAGTAGGCAAGTGAGTTCAGCTGGGCATTGCCCATCGCGACGAACGAGCCGCCGGACAGCTGCAGCACCGGCGTCGTCGTGCTGTTCACGACGGCGACGATCGCGGTGTTGGTCAGGCCGGAGGCACGCACGTGCAGCGCGAGGCACTCCGCCGGCAGGCCGCCACCGACGCCGCTCCACGCGAACGCGGTCCCGCCCGAAGTCGCGGCGATGCGCGTGGCGGTGGTGCCGCCGATGCTCGTGAACCGGCCGGCGACGTAGAGGGTGTCCGAGCCGCCGAACGCAGACGTCGGTCGCACGGCGAGGCAGTTGATCGCGTGCTGGGCGAAGATCGACGGCTGCCACGTCGTGCCGTTCCACCGTTCGAGCACACCCTGCGTCGGGGTGCTCTCGTTCCCTGCGACACACAGGAGTCCTTGGTACGAGATGGCCGCACTCGGGAACATCAGCGACGGTGGGGTCGGCAAGGTGGTCCACGTCACGCCGTTCCACGTCTTGATGATGGGAACTCCGCCGGTCTGGCTGACGGCGACGAGGTTGCCGTTCCAGACGGTGAGGTGCTGCACCGCGATCGGAAACCCGCTGCCGAGCGGTTGCCAGGCCGCTCCGTCCCACAGGGCGATGTTGCTGAAACCTCCACCCGGGAAGGCACCGCCGGCGACGAGCAGCCCGTTCCACACCGTGAGCGCGTTGACCGCGTCGTTGATCGCGGTGCCGGGACCGGGGCCGAGCGCTTCCCATTGGCTGCCGTCCCACGTCATCACGCGTTGGTCGACCGGCTGCGAGCCTGCCTTCAGGACAGAGCCGCCGACCACGAGTCGTTGCACGGCCGGACCCGCACCGTCGGGATCCCACTGCGTCGAGCACCTGGCGGAGCCGGACAGTTGCGGCTGGGGTCCACCCGACGACCACTCGAGCTGGCATTGCGCAGCTGCCGCGCGAGCGAATCCGGCGATGGCGAGAACGAGACCGACGAGCTGGGGCGTGATACGTGGCATGGGAACCTCGCGCGGAGGAACGCCACCCGCCGGACGCTGTGACGACGTAACTCCGCACCGGGAGCAGATCGTGGCGGTGATCCCGTTCGCCCCGCGCATCGCGACGATGGCGCCGCAACTCGGGTTGGGCCGCCGGACGCCCAGACCGTCGCGCACCGTGCCACCAACGGTCGGGCGAAGCATGCGAAGGCGAAGACGGTTGCGAACAGCAGGATCGGGGACATCGCCACCTGGCCGCGAGGAACGACGTCGCCTCGGTGCCTGACGACGAAAACGACGTCGCGATAGACTCCTGGCCGCCATGTCCGAGGACTCACTGGATCTCGCCGCCGGAATACCAGCCGACGTGCTGGCCGCCGCGACCGAGGCGATGAGCCTCGCCGAGCCCGCGCGAGGCAACGCGTTCGAGTCGGTGTGCGCCGCGCATCCCGACCATGCACCGAGGCTGCAGCGTCTGTTCGCCGAACTGAGCGGCGTCGAACGACTGCTCGACGGCGGCTATGGTCCGCGCGAAGAACTGCCGACACAGCTGAGCCAGTACCGCGTGATCCGCCGGCTCGGCGGCGGCGCGTTCGGCGAGGTGTTCCTGTGCGAACAGACCGAGCCCGTGCGCCGCAACGTCGCGGTCAAGTTGCTGCGGGCCGGCGCTGGCGATCGCACGACGCTGCTGCGCTTCGAGGCGGAGCGGCAGCTGATCGCGTCGATGCAGCATCCGGCGATCGCCCAGGTGTTCGACGCCGGCACACTGGCCGACGGCCGACCGTTCTTCGTGATGGACGCGATCGATGGCACGCCGATCGATCGCTACTGCGACGACCACGGCTCGAGCGTCGACGCCCGCATCGATCTGTTCTGCGACCTCTGCCGCGGCGTGCAACACGCCCACGACCGCGGCATCGTGCACCGCGACCTGAAGCCGGCGAACGTGCTCACCGTCGAGGTCGACGGTCGCCCGCGACCGAAGATCATCGACTTCGGCATCGCCAAGGTGCTGCAGGGCAGCGGCGTCACCCGGTCGTTCGACACCGAAGCCGGCCGTGTCGTCGGCACCCCGGGATACATGAGCCCGGAGCAGCAGCAGGGCGCTTCCGACGACGTCGACGCGCGCGCCGACGTGTTCTGCCTCGGCGTGATGCTCTACGAACTGTTGTGCGGGCAGCTGCCGTGGTCGGTCGGCGCCGCCGCAACCGACACCGACCCGGCGCGACCCAGCACGCGCGTGTCCACCAGTGCGCACTCGGCCGCGGCGATCGCCCGCGACCGATCGACCCAGCCCCGACGCCTTGCGAGCCACCTGCGCGGCGACCTCGACTGGATCGTGTTGAAGTGCCTGAACCGCGAACGGGCGCGGCGGTACCAGACGGTCCAGGAGCTGATCGACGACCTCGAACGCCATCGCCGCGCCGAACCCGTACGCGCCCTGCCGCCGTCGACGATCTACCGGCTCAAGCGCCTGGTGCGACGTCATCGCACCGCGGTGCTGGCGCTCGGCAGCGCGACGTTCGTCGCGATCTGCACCCTGGCCTTCGGCGTGCACTACCGCAGCTCCACCGGCGCCGAGGTCGACGCCGCCCGGGCACAGGCCGATGCCAACTTCGCCACAGCCGAGGCTGCCGTCGAACGCCTGCTCGTGCGTGCGAACGACCCGCTCGTACGCGAAGCGCCTGAGGGCGACACCACGCGCGCGGCGATGCTGCGCGATGCGCTCGCGTTCTACGACCGTCTCGTGCAGGATCGTCCGAGCGATCCGGTCCTGCGTGCCAAGCGCTGTCGCGCCTTGCTCGGGCTGACGCGTGTGCATGCGTTGCTCGGCGACGCGCAGCGCGGCAAGGAGTCCGCGCAGAGAACAGTTCGGGAGGCGGAGGCCCTGTGGGCGGACGCGCCGGGCAACCCCGAGCTGCGAGGCCTCCTGGGCGAAGCACTGTGCGAGGACGGTGCCGCTCGTTCCCTGCTGGGAGATGCCAAAGGCGCGAATGCAACGTTCACGGCGGCGGTCGAGCACCTGGCCGTGAGCGCAGCTGCCATGCCCGCACGGTTCGGCTGCCTGCACGCGATCGCGTTGCGTGGCGCAGCGGCAACGACCCCGCGGACGATGGACGAGCTGCCGGGACTTCGTTCCAGCCTGCAGGTGCTCGAGGGGCTGCACTCGATTGCGCCTGCTGCCGACGTCGCGAACGAGTACGTGCTGTCGGCGTGCGCGCTCGGCGAGGCCCTGCGCAGCTCGTCGAAGCTGGCCGAGAGCGAAGCCGTCCTGCAGCAGGCGGCCGAGCGCCTGCCGCTCGTGACGACGGAGCGACTCAACCTGACCTACCGCGTGAACACCCTGCGCGCGAACGTCGCGTTCGACCGGGGCCAGCGGCGGAACACGCTGGAGCACTACCAGGCGGCACTGGCTGCCGTGACCGCGTGGGAACAGGCACAACCGAAGCGACTGCAGCCGAGGATCCTGCACGCCCAGGCATTGCGCGGCCTCGGTTACGCCCAGAACTACGCCGGCGATTTCACCGATTCGGTCGCGTCCTACCGCCAGGCCATCGCCATCGGCGAAGAAGTGGCGACGCGGCTTGCGGGCTCCCGGGGCCGGACCATGGAGCTGACCCGCATGCTGGAGGAGTTCGCACTGACGCTCTACGACCGTTTCGACCAGAGCGTCCTGGCCGAAGCCGCCACGTACGCCGGGCGCGCCGTGGCCCTGGAGCAACAGGCGACCGGCGACGCTCCCTCCGAGCGTCGCTGGCGATTCCTCGGCCTGCAGGCCACGATTGCCGATGCGCGCGTCACTGGCGGCGGTGACCAGTACTGGCCCGGGGTCGAGACGGCCCTGGTCGACGACCCGATGTCCAGTGGCCGCGAAGAGGACCTGCTGATCGGGACCTACGCGAGCCTTGCGCGCTGGCACCTGGATCACGGTCGGACCGAAGCAGCGACGCGCTGGCTGCAGAAGGCCGAGGCCACGATCGCGCACGATCCGCCCGAATACGCCAAGCGCGCGGTCGAGACGGGATGGCTCGCCGCGCGCCTCGCGGCGGCGCGTTCCGACCACGCCGCGTGCGCAGCCGCCGCGGAACGCATTCTCGCGGCGCGTTCCACCTGGTACGGCCGGCGGCGTGCGGCCGATTGCCTGCACCTCGCGTGGCGTTGTGCCGGCGACGATCCAGCCGCCGCCGAGGCCGCGGTGCGCTACCGGGATCGGGCATTGGACTGGTACCAGCGCGTCCGCAAGACGCTCGAGAAGGACGTCGCCCAGAACGCGACCGACCCGTGGTACGTGCTGCCGTGGGCAGTCGCGAGCATTCGTGCCGCCGAGCTCAGCGTCGCCGCCGCGGATCCGGCGACGGCGCGGCCGATGCTGGCCGCGGCACTGCCGCGCCTGGAGGCCGTGCGAGCCGCGACACCTGCCGACCTGTGGGACGAACAGGCCCTGGACGACGGGCGCGCACTGCAAGAGCAGTTGGCACCGACCGGTCGCTGATCTGCCGGCGGTGCCGGCACCGGCGCCGCCACTTGGGCCGCCTGGGTCACCGGCTATCCTGCTGCCGTGGACTCCGACGACCATGAACTGTTCGAGGCGGCCCGCGCCGGCGACCATGGTGCCATCGATCGCCTGATCGAACGGTATCAGCCTCGATTGCACGCGTTCATCCGGCTGCGCCTCGGCGACCAGGTTCGCGCCCGCGAAGCGTCCATGGACGTGGTGCAGTCGGTGTGCCGCGAACTGCTCGCTGCCGCACCCGGGTTCGAGTTCCGCGGCGAGGAGCGGTTCCGGGATTGGCTGTTCACCGCCGCGCTGAACAAGATCCGCGACAAGGCGCGCTTCCACGGGCGAGACAAGCGCGACGTCGCCCGCGAGGAGGGCGGCGACGACGCGTCCCTGGTGCGGGCCGCGAGCTTCCTGACACCCAGCGTGGATGCGATCGGCCGCGAGACCGCCGAGGCGTTGGCAGCGGCACTGGCGGAGTTGAGCGAGGAGCACCGCGAGGTGATCACGCTGGCCCGCATCGTGCAGCTCCCGTACGCGGTGATCGCCGAGTCCATGGGACGCAGCGAGGCGGCGGTGCGCCAGTTGCTCGTGCGCGCCCTGCTGCACCTGTCGCAGCACCTGAAGCGCCGCGGCATCTCCCTGCAGTGATCGGTCCGCGCTGGCGGATTCCGCCGGACGTTTCGCGTCACAGGCGGTCGGAGACGTCGTTTCCTGCCGGACCATGAGCCAACACGCGATCCACCGGGCAACGACCTTCCTGCTGCTCGCCGCCGCCTCGGTCGCGCAGATCGCGCCAGGCAACCTGATCGTCGTGCGCGCCGGGAACGGCGCGTTCGGCCTGACGACCTCGGCCCAGCACATGTTCCTGGACGAATACGATCGCACCACGCCGGCACAGGCGACGCCGCTCCAGTCGCTGCTGATGCCGATCACCATCGCCGGCACGGCGAGCCAGGGCTACGTGACGCAGTCGGTCGACGGCAACTGCCTGGTGGTCGCGGGGTACGGGGCCAACCCGTACACGTCGCTGATCGCGTTCACCACCAGCGTGGCGTTCCCCCGCGTGATCGCGCGCGTCGCGCTGAACGGCGCCATCGATGCGACGACCGTGCTGACGGATACCTGCACCGGCGGCGGCGGACTGCCCGGCGATCCGATCAGCGCCGTCACCGTCGACGGCAGCGCGTTCTGGATCGCGGGCAATGGCACGCAGCTGGGCAATCGCGGCGTCTGCCATGCGTCGCTCGGCGCGACGACGTCGGTGCAACTCACCGCGATCCCCAGCTCCAGCCGCATCGTCGACATCGCGAACGGACAGCTCCACGCCAGCAGCTGGTTCACGCCCTACGTCGGCGTCGATGCCGTGGGAACGGGCCTGCCGACCACCGCCGGCCAGACGACGACCCTGCTCAGCGGCCTGCCGGGCAGCGACGCCAGCGCGCTGCCGTGGGACTTCTGGTTCGCCGATGCCGCGACTCTCTACGTCGCCGATTCGCGCACGAACGGTGCGGGCGGCATCCAGAAGTGGACGCGCAGCGGCAGCACCTGGACGCTGCAATACACGCTGGCACCGGCGCCGAACGTCGGCTGCCGCAGCGTGTCCGGCGTCCGCGATCTCGGCGGCACGACGCTCTACGCGACCACGACGCAGATCACCGCCAACCAACTCGTGTCGGCCGTCGACACCGGCGCCGGCGCCACGTTCACGACGCTCGCGACCGCCGCCGCGAACACCGGCTTCCGCGGCGTGCGATTCGTACGGCGGCCCTACGGCGTCACGTTTGCCGGCAGCGGTTGCCCGACCGCGGCCGGTGTGCCGACGATCGACATCACGGGCGGCCTGCCGATCTCCGGCAACGCGAACTTCGGCATCAGGATCGGCAACACGCCGCCGTCCTCGCTCTACGTCACCGTCATTTCGATCGGTACCACGCTCAGCTCCGGCATTCCGTTGTCGCTGGTCGGCGGTGCGCCGTGCGCGCTGCTCTACCCGCCTGCGCTCGACATCCTGTTGAACGGCTTCGCCAACGGTGCCGGTGTTGGCATCACGCCGCTGCCGCTCGGGCCTGCAGACAGCGCCCTCTGGGGCCTCGGGCTGCCGGTGCAGCACCTCGTCTTCGACCCGGCGACGTACGGCGGCTTCGGGCTGCCGTTCGCGCCGAGCCGCGGCATGCAGATCACGATCGGCAGCTAGGTCTACAGCCGGAACTCGCGCGGGAAGAAGCCGGTCGCCGCCTTCGACTGCACGCCGAACACCGTCGCGACGTGCGCCGGTGACAGCGCGGCCTCGGCGGGCGCGTCGGCGAACACCTTGCCCTCGTGCAGCAGCACGACACGACTGCAATACGGCGCGAGCAGGTTCAGGTCGTGGGATGCGATCAGCACACCGCGCCCGGCGGCGGCCAGCTGCTGCAGCAGCACGGTGAGACGCAGCGCATGCTCGACATCGAGATTGCTGGTCGGCTCGTCGAGCAGGAGCAGCGGCGCCTCGGTCGCCAGCGCCCGTGCGACCGCGATGCGGCGCAGTTCGCCGCCCGACAACGTCGTCACGGCCCGGTCCGCGAACGCACCCGCGTCGACCGCGGCCAGCGCCCGCTCGATCGCGGCGAGGTCGTCCGGCTGCAGCGGCGCCCCGCGGCGGCGATGCGGATGGCGGCCCATGCTCACCAGGTCGCGGCCGCTGAACTCGAACGCGTTCTCGGCATCCTGCGGCACGAACGCCAGTTCGCGCGCCCGCGCCAGCGAAGGCCAATCGTGCACCGCACGCTGGTGCAGTTGCACGAAGCCGGCATCCGGCCGCATGGCGCCGATCAGCAGCCGCAGCAGGGTGCTCTTGCCGGCGCCGTTGCGACCGGCCAGCAGCACGAGTTCGCCCGGCCGCAGGCCGAACGACACGCCGTCGAGCACGTCCCGCTGCCCGAGCCGCAGTCGCAGATCGCGTGCGTGCAGGCCGTTCACAGCGCCTCGCCGCGACGATGCCGCGCCAGCAGGAACAGGAAATAGGGCGCGCCGAGGATCGCGGTGACGACGCCGAGGCGCAGGTTCGCGTCGGGTGGTGCCAGGCGGCAGACGAGGTCGCTGCCGACCAGCAGCAGGGCGCCGAGCAGCGCGGACACGGGCAGCAGCGCGGCGTGGGCGGGGCCGACCAGCAGGCGCGCGAGATGCGGCACGACGAGCCCGACGAACGCGATGCCGCCGGTGTTCGAGACCGTCGCCGCCGTCAGGCCGCACGCCAGCCACAGCAGCACGCGCCGGGTGCGCTGCGCGTCGAGGCCGAGGCTGTGCGCGCTGTCGTCGCGCAGCGTCAGCAGGTCGAGCTGCCGCACGCGCGGCACGACGAAGGCTCCGAACAGCAGGAAGCCGCCCGCCGTGATCGACGCGTGTTCCCACGTGCGGCCCTCGAGCCCGCCCATCAACCAGAACAGCACCTGCGAACTCGCCGAGTAGTTGCTGAACGTGAACGTGACCACGAACGCCGTCAGCGCGCCGACCAACGTGTTCAGCGCCACGCCGGCGAGCAGCAGACCGGCGACCGAGAAGCGCCCGTGCGAACCCGCCAGCACGAACACGAGGCTGGTCACGGCCACGGCGCCGAGCAGCGACATCGCCGGCACGACGATCACCGCGACCGATGCGAACGCGAACACGATCGCCAGCGCGCCGCCGAACGCCGCACCGGCCGCGGTGCCGACCAGGTCCGGCGACGCCAGTGGATTGCGGAAGCACGCCTGCATGACCGCGCCGGCCAACGCCAGCGAGGCGCCACCGAACGCCGCGACCAGCAGCCGCGGCAGCCGGATGTCGGTGAACACGAACCGATCCAGCATCGTGTCGCGGTCGTTCGCTGCGAAGCCACCCGCGACGAGACGCAGCAGTTCGCGCCAGCCCGGTCCCTCGCGCACCAGCACCAGGTACAGCAGCGCCGCGATCGGCAGCGCCAGCAGCAGCACCAGTACCAACCGGCGGTTGCGCGGCGTCACGGATGACCCCAGCGGCGCAGCACACTCTGCACCTGCGCGGCCGCACGCACGAGGTGGTGCGACGTCGTGCCGAGCAGCGGACCGGGGATCACGACCAGCCGGTCGTCCTGCACGCACGGCAGCAGCCGCAGCGCGGGATGCTGGTGCAACCAGTCGGCGGCGTGCGCGACGGCGTCGAGCGGGGCTGCCACCACGATCGCGTCGGGGCGCCAGGCGAGCACGGCCTCCGCGTCGAGGCGGCGGAACGGCCCCACTCCGTGTTCGGCGGCGACGTTCGTGGCGCCCGCGGCGGTCAGCACGGCATCGAACAGGGAGCCACGGCCGTACGTGTGCAGGGCACCGTCGAGGCTGCAGAGTCGCCAGCCGGCGACGTCGGCCGCACGGGCTCGCACCTCGCGCAGCGCCGCGAACATGCGCAGGACGACCGCCTCCGCTTCGGGTTCGAGGTGGCAGACGCGGCCGATGTGGCGCACGTTCGCGGCGATGTCTTCGAAGCTGGCGGCGTCGCCGGTGCGCACCACCGGCACGCCCGCCTGGCGCAGCAGCGCGAGCGTCTCGGCGCGCGTGAACGCATCGACGATCACCAGGTCCGGCCGCGCCGCGAGCAGTTGTTCCGGCGCGGCGGCGACGGTCGGCAACCCGGCGACCTGGTCGGTGACCAGCGAGTAGCGTGGATCGGCGGCCAGTTCGTGCACCGCGGCAATGCGTTCGCGCGGTGCGATCTCGAGCAGCACCTCGGTGGCCAGGATCGAGGCGGCGACGATGCGTTGCGGCGGCAGCTCGGGTCGCCAGTCGGGCCGGTCCCACGGCGCATCGCCGCGGCACGCCGCGATCAGCAGGGCGGCGGGCAGCAGCAGACGGAACGGGCGGCGAGGCACCGGCGCATCATCGCCCTTCCTGCTTCTCCGGCAACGGGAAGGACGCCGGCAAGTCGGCACTCTTGTCCTGGGCCTGTTCGGACCATGGTGTGTCGAGCAGCACCAAGGGCCCCACCGGGATCCGTTCGTCGTCGGCCTTCTTCTGCACAAGCAGCCGCACCGGGTCGCCGCCGAGGCGCGAGCTGAGCAGCATCTGCAGGTGCGGACCGTTCAGGACCGGCACGCCATCGACCTCGAGGATCACGTCGCCCTTGCGCAGCCCGGACTGCGCCGCAAGGCCGTCCTTCGGTGTGCCGGCGATCTTCGCCCCCGGGCCGAGATGGGCCAGTTCGAGCTGCACGCCGAGCCAGCCGCGCTGCAGCACCTCGCCCTGCTGCATGCGGCGCAGCAGCTCGGGGATGTCGGCGATCGTCACCGCGAAGCCGATGCCGGAGTCGTACCACTCGACGCCGGCGTTGCGCCCCGATGGCGACAGCGGCACGGCGATGCCGAGCACGTGGCCATACACGTCCACGACCGCGCCGCCGTAGTTGGCGGGCGACGTGTAGGCGTCGATCTGCAGCGCGCGGCCGAACAGGCGGTTCTTGGCACTGACGATGCCCATGTGCACGGTCGGCTCGTCGTCGGCGAAGGTGCGCCCGAGCGCGAACGCCCACTGACCGACCTTCACCTCGTCTGGTGACACGAAGGTCGGCACGGGCAGGTCCTTTGCGTCGATCTTCACCAGCGCGATGCCGCGGCTCGTGTCCTCGCCGGCGCGCTCGGCGTGGAATGTGCCACGTCCCGGCACCGTGACCAGCACCGTGGTCGGATCGAAGTTCAGCGCGAAGCGCGACACCAGGATCCAACCGTCACGGCTCAACACGACGCCGGTCGTGCGACCGCGCGTCTGCTGGAAGCCCTCCGGCACCAGCGGCAACTTCGGCTTCTTCTTCTCGTCGGGGTCCGGGGGTGGATCGTCGGGCTTGGGCTCGGCCTTGGGCGGCGGCGCCGGCCGCGGCCGCGGCGGCCCGTCACCATCACCCGGACCATCGCTACCGAGCGTGCGGCGCGTGCCACCGAAGGTCTCGACCGTGACCACGAACGGCGCCGCGGTCGCCAGCGCGCGCTGCAACACCGGCTCGAGGTGCAGGAACTCGTCGGGATCGATCGGCCGCTGGCCGGTCGCGGCGGTGACCAGCAGCAGCGTTGTGCCCGACCACAGCAGCTTCATCGTGGCTCCTCCGCGAGCAGCATCTCGCCGTCGAGAATGCGCGTGCCGCGCTTCCAGGTGACCTTCACCGTCTGGCCGGCGGTGAACCGCGTCAGCACGTCGCGGAACTCGTGGCAGCTGCGCACCGAGTAGTCGTCGAGCCGCACGATCAGGTCGTCGGGCCGCAGCGCGAGCTTCGCCGCCGGCGAATCCGGCAGCACACGCTCGACGTAGGCCGGCGGCGACTCGCGGCCAGCCTGGTCGAACAGCACGACGCCGGTCCACGCCGGCGCCTTCGCCGCCGCCTCGACGGGCGGACGCTTGCCGAGCACGTGCTGTTCGAGGTACGGCAGCAGGTCGCGCACCGGGATCGCCGCCGACAGCATCGTGTTGGTCTCCTTGCTGTCGAGCAGACGCATGTCGAGGCCGATCCAGGTGCCGTCGAGCTTGAACAGCCCGCCGCCGAACTGGCCCGGGTTGTTGCAGGCGTCGGTCAGGATCAGGTCGCCGTCGTACTTCACGTCGGCCATGCGGTAGCGCAGCGCGGTGTTGGCGCGGCCGACGACGACGCCGAACGTCGCGCTGACCTTCTCGGAGAACTCGGCGAGGCGGAAGCTGTTGCCGATGGACACCACGAACTGGCCGGTGCGGAACGCGGCGGCTTCGGGCTCCGGCGGCCACAGCGGCTGCAGTTCACCGTGCACTCCCGCCGGATCGATCTTCAGCAGGCGCACGCCCAGCTTCGGTTCGTCGGGCAGCAGCTGCGCGTCGTGCACCGAGCCGTCGTAGAGCACGACGCGCGTGCGGCCCTTCTGGATCATGATCTGGTCCAGCGTCAGGATGTGGCCGCGCTTGCTGACGACGATGCCGGTCGCGTAGGCGTTGATCGTCGCCAGGCCCGATGCCCCGTGCACCTTGACGATGCTCGGCAGCACACGGTCGATCACGGTTTCGACGCGCGTGCGCGGCTGGCGTTCGTCGAACGAATAGGCCTTGCCGAAATCGGCGGTCTGCGCGGAGAGGTGGGCAGCGAGCAGCAGCAAGGTGAACGCGGCGCGCATCAGGGCCTCCGGAACCAGGCTTCGTCGACGTCGCCGGCGGTCGGATTGCTGCCGGTCCAACCGGGCTCGAGCTGGCCGTCGACGACGACGCGCAGTTCCGTGCCACGCACATGCCATTCGACCATCGCCCGTCGCAGCGGGTCGCGGAACGCACAGCCGGCGGGTGAGCCATCGGCGAACTGCCAGGCTTCGCACTCCCCTTCGCCGGGCAGCAGGAAGCGATATGCCGGCACGCCGAAGACGTGCACTCCGCCGACGAGTTCGGCCGCCTCGAGACCCGTTCCCTGCCGCAGCATCGCACTGCACAGCCATTCGCGCCGCAGGCGTTCCGCTTCTTCGGGCGTCAGTTCGCGCAGCGCCGGGGTCGCGCCACCCTGCATGGCATAGCCGGCATCTGGTCCGAGCCGCACGAGCACCAGGTCGCCGATTTCGAGCCGCAGCCGCTCGCCATCGCAGATCGCGCGCGTCCTCGTGCCGTCCGGAGCCGTGCGACTCCACGAGGTCGCCTTCCCGCGTGCGACGGCCTCGGTGCCGCCGCGCAACACCGCCTGGGCGGCAAGGCGACGATCGATGCGGCTCGCGAGGCGGCCGCCGGGGCCATCCTGGCTCGAGCCGGTGTCCAGCGTGGCGAGGCGCAGCGTCACCCGCCGCTCGTCGCCGAACACGCCTTCGCCCTGCAGCGGCCGGTGCCACACCGACACGAACGTGCCGGCCGGCAACACGCCGATGCGCGTCGCGAGCTGGTTGGCCGAGCGCACCTCGACCCCGTTGAAGCGCGTGATCTCGTCGCCGAGGCCGATGCCAGCCGCTGCGGCGACCGAGTCCTTGAACATCTGCTGCACGAACACGCCGCGCTTGCGCGCCGCGCCGGCGCCGGAGTTCATGAACCAGGCGCTCAGGTCGAGCGTGCCGTGTTCGGCGTGGCGGCCGGCCATCAGGTCGCCGAGGAAGTTCCGGATCTGGTTGCTGGCGATCGCGAAGCCGACGCCGACGTTGACGCGGCCGCGGTCGCCGATCGAGATGCGGCCGTTGATGCCGACGACCTCGCCCTGCTCGTTGAACAGCGGCCCGCCCGAGTTGCCGGGATTCACCGGCGCATCGACCTGGATGCAATCCGGGTAGACCAGCATGCGGTTGCCCTGGCCTTCCTGGTACCGGTGCGTGCCCGACACGATGCCGAACGTCACCGTCGGCGTGAAGTCGGTCGCCAGCAGGAACGGATTGCCCATCGCGAACACCGTCTCGCCGACCAGCAGCTGGTCGCTGTCGCCGAGGGTGCGGTACGGCCACTGCTGGCCGTCGTGCTTGGGCAGCAGGCGCAGCACCGCGAGGTCGCTGCCCGGATCGATGCCGAGCACCACTCCTTCGTAGAGCAGCCCGTCGGGCAGACCGACCTTCTTGTTGCGGTAGTGCGCGGCGCCGCGCGGCAGGTTGTCCAAGCACCACTGCTGCTGCCACTGCGCGACGAACGCGGCCTCTTCGTCGGCGCCACCCGGCGTGCGGCGGCGCCACTCTTCGAGCACGGGGTCCGGTGGCTTGGGCGGCGACGGCAGTTCGTAGTCCTTGTCCGGTTCGCCGACGACGTGGTAGTTCGTCAGCACGAAGCCGGCCGGATCGAACACGACGCCGCTGCCGCCACCCGGCTGGTCCATCGACATCACCGAGCACACAGCGGCCGCACACTGCGCCATCACCGCCGTGCGCCGCGCCTCGCTGGCCAGCACCGCGGCGAGGTCCGGATCCTGTGCGGTGCACACGGTCAGCAAGGTGGCGAGCAGCATGTGCGCTACCTCTGCACCACGCGGGCGTCGGCGAACGCGCAGAAGTCGCCGAGGTCGTAGTTCTTGCCGAAGTCGACCTCGATCGCGAGCTGGTGGCAGCGGCCGAGCTCGATGTGCAACGGTGTCGCTGGCTCGCCGAGCACCTTTGGCGCCGACTCGAACACGACCTTGCCGTCGACCAGCACGCGGAACACGGCGTGTGCCGCCGGCCCGCCGCGGTCGTCGATGCCGATCGCCGCCTCGAACACGTCGTAGTTGCCGCCGAGGTCGTAGGTGAGGCGCGTGCGCGGCACCATGCCGATGCCGCGCTCGAACGCAGCGCCGGCGATCACGAAGCCTGGCCCACCGGCGCTGCGGTCGTTGTCCCACGGCCACACGCGATCGAACGCAGACGTCTGCTCGACCTTCGGCTGCAGTTCCGACAGCCAGACCAGGCGATCGCTGGCGACGCTCAGGTGGTGCAGCGCAGCCAGCGGCACGTGGATCTCGGCGCCCTCGTCGAGCCGCAGGCGCAGGTCGGTGTCGAGGCCGAGCAGGCGGCCCTCGAGCCGTTCGCCGGTCGTCAGGTCGAGCAGCGTGCGTGGGCGCGGCTGGCGGTCGGGAGCGAAACCCGTGTTGCGGCCGAAGACGATGCCGGTGACGCCGGCCAGCGGGAAGTCGTAGGCGGTGCCGCGCAGCTGGAAGTCGACGCGATCCGGCTCCAGGCCGGTGATCGTCACCTGCGAACGGTGCGACTGGCCGTCCTTCTGCACGAACAGGACGTCGTCGTTGTCGGCCGGGTCGGCGAGGTCGCGCGCGAACAGCGCCGGTTCGGCCCGTTCGGAGCCGCCGTGGCGCACCGCGCGCAGGAACCCGATCGGCAGGTCCACGGTGACGCCCGATGGCAGCTCGACGGTCAGCATCGCCGGCTGCCCGTCGGCAGCGGGCCGGCCGCGCAGCGAGCGGGCCGGCAGCTCGTGGCCGGAGCGCAGCCACACCCGATGCGGCGCCTTCACCTCGTTGCGCGCGGCATCGAGCGCCGCGAACGACGCGACGTCGGTCAACGCCAGGGTCACGTCACCGCCATCGCGCACCAGCCGGACCGCGCCGCCGGCGTCGATGGTCAGCATTCCGGTGAGCTTGCGGCCGTCGATCGTCTGCAGCTCGCCGCGCAGTCCCTGCGCCGCCAGGACTGGCGCGAGCACGGCCGCCGCCAGCACGATCCACCCACACCGCGTCACTGATTGCCCTGCGCCTTGCCGAGCCGCTTGTAGTACTCCTCGAGCATCTTCTGGTAGTGCGCCGGCAGCCCTTGCTGGACCGCAGCCTCGATCTTCTTGCGATCGGCGTCCTTCATCTCGCCCCAGCGGTCCGCCAGCGTGCCGCGCTTCTCGAGGTTGCCGACCGAGCCGTCGCCATCGGGCAGCGCCGACTTGGCCGCCGGGTTCGACGACGGGCCGGTGCCCGAGGCGGCGCCGCTCGACTGCTGCTCCATCTCCTCGAACTGTTCGATCAGCTCGTCGAGCTGCTCGATGTAGTGCTCCTGATCGAGCTGCACCGGTTCGTTGGTCTTCTGCTTGCGCAGGTCGCGCGTGGTCTTCTTCATGCCGTCCGCGAGCTGGTGCAGCGGATTCTCCTGCTGCCGTTCGAGCTCGAGCATGCGCTGGTGTGCGGCCGCGCGGAAGCGCTCGCTGGCATCGGGAAACCACTGCAGGAATGCCCGGAAGCGCGGAATCGCCAGCTCGCCGAGCGGGATCTCGGCCAGCGACTGCGCATAGAAGAACGCCGCCTCACCGTCGAGCGGCGAGAGGTTGACGTTCTGGCGCAGGTAGTCGGTCAGCACGTCGACGGCGCGCTCGGGGTCGTCGCTGTCGAGGAACACGCGCGCCAGGTGATAGCGCACGTGCGCCTGCAGCAGCAGGTCCTGGGTGCCGGCCAGCACCTGCGTCAACTGCAGCGCGGCCGCCGGATCGCTGGTCTCATGCGCCTTCACCGCCACGTCGAACGCGGGCACCGCGGCGCGCAGCAGGTCGTCGGCCGCGCGGGCGAGCCCGTACTCGTCGATGCGCCCGGCGAAGGTCTGCAACATCGCGGGCGTCGCGCCGAGTTTCTGCGCCAGCGCTTCGAACTTCGCGCGGTCGAACGGCGAGAACGGGTTCTGCGGCACGGGCGCCGGGGCCGGCGCCTGCGGGGCAGGCGTCTGTGCGACAGCGAGCGCCGCCGGCGCGCACGTGGCCAGCAGGGCGGTCAGCGCGAGGAGCTTCATCGGTCCTCCTCGGCGTGGTTCTCCTTGCCCATCTTCACCGCCAGGCGGCGCATCAGGTCGCGCACGCGGCCCTGCTTGCCCGCCAGCTTGTCCGACTCCGCCTTGCCGTCGTCGGTCGCCTTCGCGTCCGCGGCCTTGCCGTCGAACTCCTTGGTCGACTTGTTCACGCGCTCCTGCAGGTAGCGCAGCATCTTCAGCTCGGCGGACACGGGCACGAGCGGCGGCTGGCCGCCGCCACCCTGGCACTCGCCGCCTTCCTTGCGTTCGATCGTGCGCCGCAGCGCGTTGATCAGCAGCTCCAGCACGTCTTCGACCTCGCGCTGGCCGGCCTGCACCTCGGCGCCGGTCTGCTGCTCGCGGCAGCGCCCGGCCACACCGTGCAGTTCGTCGCGCAGCTGTTCGACCATCGGCGGGAACACCGCGGTCGTGCCGTCCTCCTCGAGCAGCTTCAGCGCATCCGAAGCCTCGACCTGGAGGTCCTCTTCGCCGGTGGCGACGAGCAGGATCTTCGCGGCCAGCGCCGCCGGCAGCGCCCCGTTGTCCGTGAGCACGTTCGCGCGCGTCGTGTCGAGCGTCTTGGTCTGCACCGACAGCTCCCGCTGAGCGTGCAGCATCGCCGTGAAGCGCTCCTCGAGCGCACGCAGCACCTCGTCCTGCAGCTGCTGGCGCAGCTGCGCCAGCGCTTCGTCGAGTTCGTTCTTCGCCGCCTCGAGATCGTCCTTGGCGTCCTGCTGCTTCTGCTTCGCCGGCTTGAACTCCTTCAGCTGGCCCGCGGCGGCGCGCTGCTTCGGCACAGCCTGCTGGACGCGCTTGCGGCCCGGGGTCGGCTTGCCGTCGGCGTTCTCGCCCTCCTGCTCCGACTGCTCCATCTCCTTCGACAGCGTGTCGGTCGCATGCTGCGTCTGCTCCTGCTGCTTCGTCAACTGCTCGAACGGCAGTTTCAGCAGTTCCCGGCGCGCCTCCTCGGCCATCGCCTCGAGGTCCTCGACGGTCTTCTGCAGGCTCTGGATCGCGTGCTCCTGGTCCTTCAGGGACGGCTCGGGCCGGTTGTCACCGAGCTGCTGCTGGGCCTTGCCCATCGACCGCGCGGCCTGGCCGGCCTCGGCGCTGCTCTTGCCGGACTTGCCCGGCTTGCCGGCGTCAGCCGGCTTCTCGCCGGGTTTCTCACCGGGCTTCTCGCCGGCCTTCTGGCCCTCGGCCTTCAACGCCGCATCCTCGCGCTCGAGACCTTCGAGGTCCTTCGCCAGCTTCTCGGTGTCCTGCTGCAGTTGCGCTTCCTTGTCCGCCAGCGGCTTGGTCGCGTCGGCGGCGCTGCGCACACCGAGCTGGTTGGTCTGCTCGCGAACGGACTGCTGCTGCTCGAGCAGCGCCATCGCCCGCTGCTTCTGCGCCTCGATCTCGGCGAGGTGCTTCTGCAGGTCCTCGAGGCGCGCGGAGTCGTCCTTCTCCTCGCCCTGTTCCTTGGCGAGCTGATCGACGCGGTCGCGGAACGCCTGCAGCTTCTGGATCTCCTCCATCAGCTTGCGCAGGTCGACGTTGCGGTTCTGCAGCAGTTCGTAGAGACGGCCCAGGTCCTGGCGCAGTTCGGTCATCACCGCCAGCGCGTCGTCCCAGCGCTCCTGTTGCATCAGGCCACCGGCATGCTCGAGCCGGGTGTGCAGCTTCTTCTCCTGCACGAAGGTCAGGCCGACCGAGATGATCTTGCTGTCCTCGGGGTCGGACTTCTGCAGCACGACCATCAGCCGTTGCATGCGATCGGTGAGGTCGCGGAACTTGCCGCGCGCGATCTCCTGCTTGCTGACGGCGCTGTGCGGAGCCGGTGCCTGCACCTGCGCACGCAGCGGCGACGCCAGCGGCACCACGGCGGTGGACACCAGCATCAGGAGAACGACCATGCCTCGTGCGATCATCGGCTACCTCGGTTGTTGCGGGTCCTTGCCCGGACCGAACACATCCTGCTCGCGTTCCTTGACCCGCTTTTCGACGTCCCGGATCGCGGACTCCTCTATCTTTATCACGTTGCGAAGTTCCTCCAGCAGGGCGGCGAGGTTCTCGGCCTGCTCCATCTGCGCGAGGATCGCCTGTAGCTGGCGCAGGATGGCCGCGTAACCGTCGCTCGCGGCGGTCCTTGACGCCTGCTCGCCGGCGCCGGCGAAGGCCTCGACCAGGCGGCTCGTCGCCGGGAAAGCCGCCTTGGCCAGGTCGGCCAGCGGCGCCGTGATCAGGGTCTCGATCTGGCGGACCTTGTTGCTCTCGATCAGGCGGTTGTTCTCGTACTCCCAGAGGATGCGCTGGTAGGACTCGCCGACGAATGCGACGCGGCGGCCGAGCGTCTGCTGCTGCCGCGCCAGCGTGCGCAGCCGCGCCTCGATCGCCTTCTGCTTGTCGCCGAACGGCAGCGGGAACTCGCCGAGCTCCGAGGCGGCGACCTTCTCCTCGTCGACGATGCGCTCGAGCTCCTGGCGCTGCTCGACCTGACGCCGGCGCAGTTCCTCGACCAGCTTCTCGCGCGTGACGACGCGGAACGTCATCGTCTCGCTCTGGCCTTCGTGCGGCTCACCGGGACCGTAGTTGTCCTTCGCCGTGAACCGCAGCGAGAACAGCATGCCGGGGCGGATGCGGTTCTGCGCGGCGGTCTCGTCGGCGACCGGGTTCCACTGCATCAGGTCGACCATCGCGGTGGTCTCGAAGCGCACCGCGCTGCGCTGCAGCGCCTCGCCGAACGTGACCGTCGCCGGCTCGAACGGCGTCTCGGTGGCCGGGACCTCGACACCCTTCGGCGCGGTGGCGGCGGTGGCGGTGTCGGCGGTGGCGTCGTCGCCGATGCGGCAGGCGGCGCCGACCTCGCGCAGGCCGAAGTCGTCCTTCACCTTCAGGTCGCCGGGGATGCGCGCGTGGGCGGTGATCGCGGCGCCGATGCCGCGCAGGCGGAAGTCGAGCACCGGCGCCTTGTCGTCACCGACGCGCAGCAGCCACTTCGGCGGCGCGCCGGCGCCGAGCCGATCGTGATCGACGACGTCGACCACCAGCAGTCCCGAGGCCGCCGGCACGAAACCGCCGTGGAACGACTGGCCGTCGGCGCCGCGTTCGAGCGCGACCTTCTGGTCGCTGCCGAACAGCAGGAACGCCGCCTCGATCGGCTTGTGGCTCCTGCCGGCGACGTCGAGCCGCGCGCCCTTCGGCAGCCGCACTTCGCCTTCGGTCGCCGGCACGAAGAACGGCTCGCGCTCCATGTAGTCCGGGAAGGTGACGCGCACGGTCAGATCGTCGAGGCGCGGGCGCTCGACGATGTGCACGGCCAGTTCCACCGGCAGCGAATCGCCGCCCTGCGCGCGCAGCGTCACGTCGCCGAGCACGGTGTCCATCGTCCAGGTGAACTCACCGTCGCCGGTGCGACTCATCGGTTCGGTGCCGCGATCGCCGTCGTGGAACTCGTAGTCGAGGAACACCTGGTCCGGCTCGGGCCCGCTCACCAGCACGCGCACCGTCAACGCGTCACCCTGCGGCAGGCGCACCTCGTTCTTGCCGTCGCCGAAGCTCAACGTCGTGTAGCGCGGCCACTCGACGCTCGACAGCAGCAGGTTGCGGCGCGCCCACAGCGACAGGGACTCGGGCGACAGACCGCCCCAGACGCCGAACAAGGCCGCCGCCCCGACGATGGCCGTGGCGAAGCGCCGGATGCGCCGCGCGTCGATCGCGTTGCGGAACGGGATCGTCGCCAGGCGCTGCCGCACGTCGGCGATGACGCTCGCCTTCAATTCGGGCGACTCGATGTTGCTGGCCCCACCGCGCAGTTCGCGATCGAACTGCAGCGAGCTGATCAGCGCCTGCTTGACGTCCGGCGCGCGACGTTCGACCGCCAGCGCCAGCTCGTCCTCCGTCAGCGGCACGGCCAACGGTTGCAGCAGGCGGCGACGCACGACGCGGGTGACGACGACCACGAAGCTGGCGAGCAACAGGCAACGGAAGATCCACTCGAGTCGCAGGCTGCGGTCCGTGAGCAGCGTCGGCACCGCATAGGCGAGCAACAACAGGCTGATGACGCCGACGGTCTCGATCCAGATGCCCGTGCGCGCGCGCCGCCGCAGGCGCAGCAGTTCGGTCGGTGCCACGCCGAGCGCAGCGGCCGCCGTGCCTTCGATGGCTGGACTGGTCGAGGTCATAGCAGGTTGAACCGCTTGCGCAGCAGCCACTCGATGGACAGCACCAGCAATACGAAGACGATCGTCGGCCACCCGTCCCACAACGCGTGCGGCGTGCGGAACGTATCGGTCGCCGAACGCGACGGGATCTTGTCGGCGGCCGCGAGCAGGGCGGCCGGCGTCTCGCACAGTTCACCGCCGACCGCCGCGGCGATCGCCGCCAGTTCGGCGCGGTCCATCGGCCCGTGGCGTTCGATCTGGGCGGCGATGACCTGGAACTCGATCTCGGTGTTCTTGCCGATCTTCTGTGCCGGCCGCACGCGATAGCTGCCGAGCTGCGTCGGTCGCCAGCGCAACGAGTAGCTGCCCGGTGCGGCCTCGACCGGGATCAGCTGCAGCGTCTCGCCGGCCTCGCCGTCGCGTTCGACGACCACCGGGAACGCGTCGTCGACGAACGGCTGCAGCGCCTCGTCCTTGACCTCCGCCGCCAGCTCGATCGCGTCGCCGAGGTCGATCTTCTCGTCGCTGGCGGTGAGGCGCAGCCGACTGTTGCCGGCCTGGATGCGGCCTTCGAACAGGTAGCGCACGCCGTTGATCCAGAACCGGTTGTAGGCGTCCTCGTACAGCGACCGCCAGCGATACGTCTCGTCGGTGCCGGTGAACAGCACGCGACCGGCGCCGACGTTCTGCATCGCGATCATCGGCATCGCGCGCCCACCGCGGCGGAACTCGGGATTGCTGTGCTCGGCGAGCGGGATCGCGATCGGCTTCAGGCGCTGCACCGGGAACCAGAAGTGGAAGCCCGGCAGGCGCCCCCAGAGGATGCGGCTCTCGTCCTTGCTCTCGGCGATGCGCGTCAGCTTCGCGCCGACACCCTGTTCGCCTTCGGCGGCGAGCACGTACGGGCTCGGATACTTGAAGGCCACGCCGAAGCCGATGATCTTGCGCTCCGCGTACTCGATGTCGGGCACGATCGGCAGCAGCTCGGCGAGCGGGCGCGTCGGCGCCTGGGGCCGCATCGCGTCGAGCGAGTATTTCTCACCGCAGACCCACCACAGGCCACAGCCACCCTCGACGACGTGCTGTTGCAGCGCCTCGCAGAACCGCGGCGTCAGCTTCTCCGGGTTCGGGTCGATCAGCACGACGACGTCGTATGGGTCCAACGCCTGGCGATCTTGCGGCAGCTCGTCGATGCGCACCTCCTCGTCGCCGTCCTGCGGGAACTTCTCGTCGGCGCTCTGCAGCCAGCACGACACGTCGATCGTCTTGTCGCGGATGAACAGGTTGCGCAGGATCTGGAACTCGTGGCTCGGCGAGCCGGCGAGCAGCAGCAGGCGCAGTCGTTCGCCAAGCACCTCGACGGCGGCGATCTTGCTGTGGCGTTCGGCGACGATCGGTTCGCCATCCGGCGGCTGGATCTCGGCGCGGTAGAGGTAGCGTCCAGGCGCATCGACGGTCAGGTCCGGCCATGCGACCTCGACCTCGGTCTGATCGCCGCCGATCTGCACCTGTTGGGTGGCGACCACCTGTTCGGCGCCCTTGTCGTCGATGCGCACGAGGCGCGCCGTGATCGACGTCGACTCGTAGCCTTCGGCGCCGATCACCGACTTCATCGCGAACGGATCGCGCTGGAACACCTTCGCCGGCGCCTCGAGGCGCGTCAGCGCGACCGACTGCGTCTCCGCCGGGTCGCCGATGCCGAGCACCAGCGTGTGCGGGATCTTGCGCTGGTTCAGCAACCGCACGATCTCGGCCGGCTGCGGACCGGCGTTGCGGCGGCCATCGCTGAGCAGCACGACCGCGGCGATCTCGGCGTTGCGGCTGCGATCGAGCGCGGTGCGCAGGGCGCCGCCGATGTTGGTCGCGCGGCCTTCGGCGGTCAGCTTGTCGAGGTCGAGCCGTGGTGGTGCCGGTGGTGGTGGCGGGCCTTCGGCCGGCGCCGCAGGTGGCGGCAGCAGCGGCAGCTGCTCGAGGCTGCCGGCGAAGCCATACAGCTGGACCTGGTTGTGCTGCGCGAGCTTCCGCACCAGTTCGCCGTCGCCGTGCGCGAGCAGGGCACGCACGAGCTGCAGGCGCGTCGCGGCGGCCAGGTCGCCGATGCCAAGCGCGCGCCAGCCGTCTGCCTGCGCCTGCACCGACTCACGCCGCCAGGCATCCTGGTGCGTCATCGACTGCGAGGTGTCGACCAGCAGGATCGTGTGCCCGGGCCGCGTCTCGTGGCGCACGGCCACGAGGTTGGGCTCGAGCAGCAGCAGGATCACCGCCAGCACGGCGAGCGAACGCAGCGCGCCGAGCACGATGCGCTGCATACGCGTCAGGTTGCGGCCATCACGGCGGTAGAGCAGCGCCACGAACAGCACCGCCAGCGCGCAGCCCATCAGCACGAGCATGCCGAGGCCGCCACTCGGGAAGTTGCCGAGCTCGAACTTCAGCTCCTCGCCGGGTTCGACGGCGATGCCCTGCCAACCGGCCAGCCACTGGAGCAGTTCGTCCATCGTGTGTCTCGGCGCCTCAGCGGCGACCGAACCTCCAGGCCAGCAGGGATTCGGCAAGCAGCCCAACCAGCAGCGCGGCGGCCAGCAGGTGCCAGAGTTCGCCTTCGCCACCCGCCGCGCCGAGCCCGGCCTCGTCGCCGACGAAGTCGACGTGCGGCTGCAGTTCGGGCGGGTAGAGGCGCGCGAATGCCGCGTCGGTGAAGCCGAGCAGGCGGCTCTCCGCGATCGGCGGGTTGCGGGCGAACAGGCGCGTGTCGGGCACGCCGTCGTGCCGCGTCAGCTCGACCTCGTAGGCACCGAGCTGGCGCAGTTCGCTCATCGGCACCGTCAACGTGAGGTGGGACGGCGCGACCGGCGGCTGGGCGCCATCGCCGCCCTCCATCTTCGCCTCGACCGCCGTGAACGTGCGTTCGTCGCCGGCTTCGACCAGCGCGCGCACGGTGACGTCGGGGCGGTGTGTGCCTTGGTCGAGGTCGAGCCGGTAGGAGCCGTCCGGCAGCAGGTTCTGGCCGCTGAGGTCGCGGCGCCGCGCGCCGAAACGGTGGATCTGGTTGACCAGCACCACGAACAGGTCCGTGCTCGGCAGGTTCGACCAGAACCGATCGGCGGACACCGCCAGCAGCACGACCTCGCCGCCGTCGCCGAACGTGCGCGTCACCAGCAGCGGCGGCCCTTCGGCATCGTGGATGCGCGCGACGATCGAGGCCTTGTGGCCGGCGACCGCCTCGATCGACAGCCAGCGCTTCACCAGCAACACGTTGCCGATCAGCAGCTCGAGCACGCCGCCGACGCGGTCGCAGATGCCGTGGTCCGTCGCCACCAGCGTCGCCGTCTCGGGACGATCCGGATCGCCGGCGACTTCGCCGAGCGGCAACGGCAAGGGGCCATGGCCATCGCGCCAGAACAGCTCGTCGTAGCGCTGCGGGTCGACCTGATTGCCGCAGGCGATGCCCAGCCCGCCGCCAGCGACGACGAACTGTTCGAGGCGGCGCGCCGCCGCGGCCGAAGGCGCCTGCACGTTGCACAGCCAGACGAAGTCGAACGGTGCGAGGTCGGTCTCCTCGAGCGCCAGGTCGGTGACGACCTGCGGCTCGATGCCGGTCTCGGCCATCTCCATCGCCGCCTGCAGGTAGAAGGTCTCGCCCAGCTCTTCGTCCGGTTGGCCGTCGACCAGCAGCACCCGGCTCTTGTCGCGCACGTCGAGCGCGAGCGTGCGCCGGTCGTCGATCGCATACAGCTCGGTCGCTTCGAGCTGCGCCTCGACGCGGTGGAACCCGGCCTGGTGGAACGTGTGCTCGATCGGCAGCGCCACGCGTTCGCCCGGCAGCAGCGCCGGCACGGCCTGCACGACCCGGCTCTTGCCGTCGACCTCCACCGCAACCGACGTCGGCGTGGTCGGGTCGAGGCCGAAGTTCTGCACCACCACCGACATCGTCGCCGGCACCGCGGCGACCGCGAGCCGGTCGATCAGCCGCACGTCGACCACCGCCAGGTTCGGCTGCTGGCCGCCGACGCCGAACACCGTCAGGTGCTCCTTGTCGCCCATCGCCGACAGCGCAGCCAGCAACGCCGGCCGCGGCTTGTCGTCGTCGGTGGCCCAATCGCGCACGCGGCGATCGCCGACGACGTAGTACTCGGTGCGCGCAGCCTCCCGGACCTCGTTCGCGCGCCGCATGGCGGTCTGCAGCACGAGGCCGAGGTCCGGCGACCCGTCGCCGACGCTCCATTCCTTCAGCAACGTGGCCGTGCGGCGGCCGATGTCGGGTCCGACACGCTGGCCCCACAGGTCTGGCTGCAGCGGCCGGCTGGTGCGCACGATCGACAACAGGTCGCCGCTGCGGCGGCTGGCCAGGTCGTCGACCAGCAGCCGCACACGATCCTGCGCGCGCTCGAACAGCTGCGTGCTGCCGCTGCGCTGTGTCATCGACGCGCTGTCGTCGAGCACGACGACGTGGTGGGTGCGCGAACCCAGCAGCGCACCGCCCGACCACTGCGGCCGGCTGACGAGCGCCACCAGCAGCAGCACCGCCAGCGTGCGCAGCAGCAGAACGAGCCACTGCTCCATGCGCAGCCGCTTGCGATTGCGCTTCATCGCCGCCAGCAGGTACTCCATCGCCGCCCAAGGCACCTGCTGGAACCGCCGCCGGTTCAACAGGTGGATGACGATCGGGATCGCGCACAACGGCAGGGCGACCAGCAGCAGTGGGTTCAGGAAAGCGAGCGCCAGCATCGACGGGCCGTTCTCAGCGTTGGTAGATCGGGGCCAGGGCGTAGGGCAGCTGCAGCACGATCAACGCGATCGCGGTGCCGTAGACCGTGCCGACGCCGTCGCCGTCCCAGCTGCCGTCCTTCTTCTGTTGCTTCAGCAGCCACTTCGACATCTTCGCGTAGTAGTCGACCCAGTCGTCGCCACCGCGCTGGTACAGCGCCTGGCTCCAGTAGAGATGCGTGTAGAAGTGGTGGCCAGTGTTGTCGACGGAGATCTGGATGTGCTTCTTGCAGTACTGCACGGCGTTGTCGACGAAGGGCTGGTCGTCGTAGACGCCGGCGTTGTAGAGCACGGCGACGCCTGCGGCCGTGATCGCGGGACGCCCGCCACCGCCCGAGCCGAGGCTGTAGCGGATGCTGCCGTCGGCGTTCTGGCAGCGCTTGATGTACTCGATCGCCTTGTCGACGGTCTTCTTGTCGACCACGATGCCGGCCATCCGGCACGCACGCAGCGCCTGCACCTGCGTGACCGTGACGCTGCCCTCGTCGCTGTTCGAGTCCGGCGTGTAGATCCAGCCGCCGGCCGTCGACTGCGCCTGGGTGATCAGGCCGCACGCCTTGTCCAGCGCCCGCTTGAGCTTCTCCTGCTTGCGCAGGTCCTCCTCCATGCCGAACACCGACGCGAGGAACAGCGTGGCGAAGCCATGTCCATACATGCTGCGCCCCTCTTCCTGCGGCACCGAGATGACGCCGTTGTTCGGATCGGCGTGCTTCAGCAGGAAGTCCACCGACTGCCGCACCTCGCGCCAGTAGATGCCGCGCGTCGGCGTCGAGCCACCGGCGATCAGCGCCATGCCGGCGAGTCCGGTCATCGCCGCGGGGTAGCTGCCGTAGCCGCCCGAATTGCGCCAGCTGCCGTCGTTGCCCTGGTTGCGCGACAACCACTCGAGGCCACGCTGCACGGCGGCCTGGATCTCCGGCGTCACGCCCGGCGGGTAGACCTCCTGGGCCGGCGCGGCGGGCCGCAGCAGGCAGACGGCGAGTGGGAGCAACACATAGCCGAATCGCTTCATCGTCCGTTCTCCTGGTGCCGGCCTTCCATGTAGTCGTAGAGCGACTGCTGTTCCTGTTCGTGTGCGCGCAGGTCGCCGACCTCGACGCAGGTCTCGAGGCGAGCCAGATGCCATTCGAGGCGCGACTGCCGCTGCGGCATCAGGTCGGCGATGCCGTCGAACGCCGCCAACGCCGCTTCGAGCTGGCCCGCCGACGCCAGCTTCGTCGCCCGGTCGCGCACGAGCTGCAGCAGCATCGCCGCCAGCGCGTCGCGGTGCGCGGCATCGACGTCGCCGCCGCGCAGACTCGCCGCCAGCAGCGTCTCGGCGGCGGCCTGGTCACCGGCGTGCACCAGCAGGTTGGCGCGCCGCGCAGCGTCCTGCGTCGACGTGGCCAGACCACGCAGCGCCGCGCGCGAACTCAGCACTTCGATGCCACCCTGGTAGCCGACGGCCAGCAGCGGGCCATCGGCGATGAGGTCGTACGAGCCGTCGAGCGGGTCGCGGCTCTGATCGAACGTCGGCAGCGGAATGCGCCGCGTTGCCTTCACGCCGTGGGCGTCGAAGGCGATCAGTTCGCGTTCGCCGGGAATCAGCACCTGGTCGCCGACGATCGTGCCACGGCCGCGGCCCGGTGACTTGCGGCTCGTCGGCGCCGGCAGGTCGCGCTCCCACCGCACCAATCCGCCGCGCAGCCCGATGCAGACCAACGCCTTGTCGGCGACGAAGAACAGGTCGTCCGCGTTGGCCCCGACCAGCTCGCGCAGCTTGCCGTAGGGCGCGTAGCGCGTCGTCGCATCGAGCATCCAGACCGGCGCGCCCGACGCGCTGTCGAGGCACAGCAGCATGTCCGAATCGCAGGCCGCGACGACCACCAGCCCGTCGGCGACGACGAGGTCGTTCGGCAGGAAGCCGGTGAGTTCCGCCTGCAGGAACTGCTCGCCGAAGCGCATGCCTTCGTCCTGATTGCCCCGCTTCGCGCGCGGGAACGACCGCAGCGGATCACTGCGCTCGTAGCGGCGGATCCAACGCAGGTCGCCGGTGAAGGCGTCGATTGCCGCGACGCAGCCGGCGTTGGTGGCGACGAACGCGATGCCGCCGCGCACCACGACCGGCACGCCGGGCGCCTTGAAGAACGGCGACCCGCCGGCGTGGATCGGCGAGTTCCAGAGCGGCTGGCCGGTGCGGCGGTCGAGGCAGCGCAGCTCGTAGACGTCGCGCCGCAGCGTCGGCAGCAGCAGCCGTTCGCCGAACACCGTCGGCGCGGCCAGGAAGGTCACCTCGCGCAGGCCGTCGTCGCCGTCGTGCCACTGCGCCGACGACCAGGCGCGCTTCAGCGTGCCGCGCTCGTAGGCGACCAGTTCGCTCGACTTCAGGGTCTCGACGCTCGACGTCGTGTTGCGGCTGTGGCCGAGCACGGCGTAGATGCGCTCCGTGTCCACGACCGGGCGCAGCAGGGCGAAGTCGCTGGCGGCGATGCGCACCCGCGGGTGGTTCTCGCGCGGCTGCGGTGGTTGGTCGGCACCATCACCCTCGGCCAGCATCAGCCCGGACTCGGCGGCGGCGAGACGCAGCCGGTAGTGCTCCAGGAACACCGCGCGCCGTTCGAACTGCAGGTCGTCGGCAGCGTGCTCGACCGCCGGCGCGAACGTCACCCAGGTCGCCGGCCCGTAGCGCGCCGCGTGCGGCATCGTCGTCGCGCGCATGCCGTCGTCGACGAAGACCACGCGGTTGCTGCCGTTGCCGGCCTTGGGATCGCGATACGGCTCCGGATCCGCGAAGCGATACTGCCACATCGGCACCAGTTCGTCGGTCGTCGCATCGATGCAGCCGAGGGCCAGCGCGAGCGCCGCGGGCGCCGCCAGGTCGAGCACCGTGTCCGCGAACAACTCGCTGGTGGGCAGGTCCTTGACCGCCTGCAGCTCGCCCTGGATGCGCAGCGTGGCATCCGGATGCCGATCGGCCAGCGCCCGGGCCTCCGCGCGGGCTGCGGCGGCCTCCCCGGCGAGGCGCAGGCACAGCGCCATCTTGAAGCCGCACCAGACCTCGTCGATGCCGAGGCGCCGGCGGTTCTGGGCCGGATACACCTCGACCAGATCGCGCAGCACCTGGACCGCAGCCCGATAGCGCCCCTCGTGCATCAGCCGGTCACCCAGCAGGTTCATGGCGCGCCCGGCGGCCAAGGTGACGAAGTAGCGGTTGGCGACGTCTTCGAGCGCCGGCACCGAACCGTCGGCCAGCGCGCGGTCGAGCAGTTCCGCCGCCGCGACCTCGTAGTTGGCGCGATACAGCTCGATGCCGATGTCCGGCAGCCGCGACAGCAACTCCTGGCACAGGCGCCGGACCGGGCGATAGAGCCGGCCATCGGCCGAGAACACCGCCCGGCGCGCATCGAGTTCCTCGCGATTCGTCGCGGCAGGCTGCGAACCCGCAGCGGCCGGTGCTGCATCGGTGGTCGGCGACGGCACGGTGTCACCGGGTGTGCCGACCACCTCGATCGTGTGGCCGTCGACGACGTCCTGCAGCACCTGGATCGCCGCGGCGTAGTCCTCGCGCTGCAGGAAGGCCTGCGCCCGGCGCAGGTAGCGATCGAGGTTCGGATTCTCGAACATCTCCACCGGCACACCGCCATCGTCGTTCGAGGCGGCCGGCGCCGCCGGCGCGACGGTTCCGAGCGGCACCACGGCGCGCACCTGCTGCCCCGGCAGGGCGACGGCTCCGAGCAGCACGGCCGCGGCGAGACTCGCTCGCGATGCCGGATGCAACCTGCGGTGATGCACGTCCTTCGTTCCGTTCGGTGCGCCCTCGGAGGGGCGGTATGGCGGTGAGAGATCGGCGCTGCCTGGGAAGCGCCGGTGCTCTCGAACGGCAGCTGCGCGGGAAGGGATCAGTTCGGCCTGGGTCTGCCGATCTCTCGTGCCGCGCGAGGATTCGGCAAACACGAGGCCCTGGTAGACATGCGGCCCTGGCTGCGTCGGGACTCTACGGGCTGAAGCGCCACCCAGCGAGTCCCCCGCGGCATTCTGCATTCTGCGACCTGTGGCGGCGATCGGGCAACGTGCCCGGAGGATGGACGGTGAACCTGCCGTCTTGGTCCCTCGCTCCCTACACTTTCCTGCATGCGTCGTCTGCTCCAGCACGGCCTGCTCGTGGCCGCCTTGTCGGCCACCTCGATCCTCGCCCAGGAATGGACCGACGACGAACTGGTCGCCGCCAGTCAAGGCTTCCAGTCCGAGGACCTCAGGACCCGCCTGGAACAGGCCGGCAAGCTGGTGGGGCTGCGCGAGCAGGCCTTCACGGCGATCGTCGCCCGGCTGCACGGCGACCACCGCGAGTATCGGCTGAAGATCGACCACCTGCTCGACCAGTTGGGCGACCCGAACTGGCAGGTGCGCGAACAGGCCGAACGCACGCTGGTGGAGATCGGCGGCCGCGCGCGGGCGAGCATCGAGCAGCGCAAGGAGACCTACGACGTCCTCGAGCAGCACATCCGCTGCGCGCGCATCCTGCAGGCGCTGGCCGACAAAGGGACCGAGCAGGAGGACCGCGAGCGACGGCTGCTGCGGGGCCTGGCCACGACCGCGCTCTATCTGCCGCAGGATCCGCGCCTGCTGCGCGCCCTGCGCAGCGCGCTCGGCCACACCGATTCTGGCATCGCCGACAGCGCCCTGCGCGCGCTCGGCAAGCTGGGTGGCGACGACGACGTCGACGCCACCGCCCAGATGCTGGTCTACAAGGCCGGGTTCCATCGCCTCGCCGCCGTGTCGGCTCTGGGCCGCATGCGCTGCGATCGTGCGCTGGCCGTGTGCCGCGAGCTGCTGTGGCCGCCGGCCGGCAGCCCGCGGCTCGAGGGAGCCAGGCTGACCCGCACCGAGGCGATGGCCGTGGTGCGCGCGCTGCATTCCCGCGACGACGCCGGCGCGAAGTCCCTGCTCGCCGACCTGAAGGCGCATCCGGACCCGGTGCTCGCCGCCGCCGCCGGCATCGTGGCCCCGAACGGTGGCACGGTGACCCGCGCGAAGTTCACGCTGCCCGACCGGTCGCAGCTCGAAGCCGGCTTCGGTGGCTTCTACGGCGACAGCCAGCTGGTGCTCGACGGCTTCGCCGGCCTGCCTGCCGCGGAGCTGTCGTTCACCGACTGCGACACGCTCGAGTTCCCTGGCCACGCCATGCAGCCGATCACCGGCGTGCGGGTGTTCCTGAACCAGGGCAGTCTCGTCACCGGCACCCTGCTGGGCGTCGATCCGGAGGGCGTGCGCCTGCGTTCGCCGGTGTTCGGCGAGCTCGTGCTGCCACGCAGTGAGATCCAGGGCATCGCCGTCGATCCCGAGCTCGATCGCCTGGTCGGTGCGTCGACCGAACACGACCGCGTGCGGCTGCGCTCGGGTGCGTTCGTCGAAGGCCGCCTGCAGGCCGCCAAGGACGGTCGCTTCACGATGCTGCTCGACCAGGGTGGCGAACAGGTGCTCGGCGCCGACGAGGTGTCCGGCGTGTTGTTCCAGCGCCCGCGGCTGACCGATCCCGACGCAACCATCTACACGCGCCTCGACCTGGTCACCGGCGAGCGCCTGATCGGCTTCCTCGCCGACAGTTCGCCGGACCACGTCGCCGTCAGCGTGCCGCTGGTCGGCGCCGCCGCGATCCCGCTGGCCCAGGTCACACGCATGGAACTTGGCGTCGGCGGCGGCGCGATGTGGGGCTTCACGCTGATCGCCGACTACAGCGACAACCGCGTGGTCGAGGTCGACGACCAGGGCCGCATCGTGTTCGAACTCGACGAGATCTTCGGTGCCTGGGACGCCGAATGCCTCGACAACGGCAACCTGCTGATCACCGAGTTCTCGGTCAGCCGGGTCGAGGAGGTCGATCGCAAGGGCAAGGTGGTCTGGATGTTCGAGGACCTGAAGAACCCGTACGACGCCGATCGCCTGCCCAACGGCAACACGCTGATCGCCGACACCTTCGGCAGCCGCGTGATCGAGGTCGATCACGACGGCAAGATCGTCTGGTCCTATGCGAACGAGATCCGGCCGTTCGACTGCGACCGCCTGGCGAACGGCAACACGCTGATCGCCGACCAGCTGAAGGACCGGGTCATCGAAGTGAGCCCGGCCGGCGAGATCGTCTGGGAGATCAAGAACCTGCCGAGCGCACACGACGCCGATCGCCTGCCCAACGGCAACACGCTGGTGACCCTGCGCAACAAGGGCTCGGTGATCGAGATCGACCGCGACGGCAGGGTCGTGTGGGAACTCAACGGCCTCAATTCGCCGAGTGACGCCGATCGCCTGCCGAACGGCAATACGCTGGTCGCCGAGAACAACCGCGTGCGCGAGTTCGATCGCCGCGGCAACGTGGTCTGGCAGAAGGAGATGACCTGGGCCGTCGAGGTCAACCGCTACTGACGACGGGCGAGGATGCGGCTACGGCCGCCCATGCAGGAGCTGACGGCGCTGCGCGCCGCAGCTCAGCGGCGAGAGGCTGGGTCGCACCGTGGTTCCATGCCTCGGGGACCGTGTCCTCACGGATGGAGAACTGCTGACGCCCGCGGCGGCTACTGACCGCTGGGCGGCGGCTCGGCGAACGCCGGCTCGAGGCCGCGCGGCACGCCGAGACGGCGCACGATCGCGCTCGCCATCGCCATGCGTTCAGGGTCGTGATCGCTGGCGGCCTCGCAGAAGTCGAGCACGGTGTGGCGCACCAATCCGGCGTCAGGGTCCGCTTCGAGCGCCAGCGCGAACCAGGGGCGCGCCGCGCGCGGCCCAGCCTGCAGCAGGATCTCGACGCCGCGCGGCCAGGCCGACGCCGACAGCGCCGCGCGCGCGGTCGGCCAGGCCGTCGCCTTCGGCGCCACTTCGAGCGCCACCGCGAGTTCGTCCTCGAACCGGCGCCAGCCCTGCTGCCAGTGTTCGGGCACGGACTCGCCGACCGCGGCGGCCGCGGCGCCAGCACCGGCGAAGTCGCCGGCGTGCAGCCGCCAGACCGCGCGTTCCAGCGGCCATTCCCGCGTCCACGCCCAGGTCGCCGTGGCGGCCACGCCGACGAACAGCAGCAGAGCGACGATGCGCAGCAGCCGGCCCCGCGCCTGGAACGCCGCGCGGAACGCCGGTTCGCCTTCGTAGCGGCGCATGAACTCCCAGCGGTAGCGCTCCTCGGGGTGCATCGTGAAGTGGCGCCGCAACAGGCCGCGCGTGATCGGCATCGCCGCGCGCGAGACCACCATCAGCGCCCGCGTGCACGGGGCGGCGCCGAGCGCCTCGACCGAGGCGGCGTCGGCTTCGTGTTCGAACCGGTGCGCCATGGCCCGCACGGTGGTCCACAGCAGCACGACGGCCGCCAACGCGAGCAGCGCCTGCGTGCCGGGATCCATGCGGTCGAGGTGCAGCAGTCGCAGCGGCGCCGGCAACAGCAGCGGCATCACGGCGGCCAGGGTCATCAGCAGCAGCGGATGCCCCCGGCGCGCATGGCCGACTTCGTGCGCGACGACGCCCGTCAACGACTCGACGTCGAGCATGCGCACGAGTCCGTCGGTCACGCACAGGAAGCGGCCGATCGGCAACGGCCCCACCATCATCGCGTTCATCGCCCGCATCCCCGTCGGCAGGTACATCACCCGCGCCGGCGAGAACCCGAGTGCGGCCGCCGTCTGCCGCAACCGCGCACCGGCGGGCTCGGGCACCGTGCGCACGATGCCGAAGGCGACGCGGAACCAGTACGGCAGCAGCGCCGAGGCGAACAGGAAGAACAGCAGCGTTCCCACCGTCGCGCCGGGCGTCGTGGTCGCGAACAGCGTGTACCACTCGCGATCGAGTTGCAGCAGGTCGAGCGCGGCGCCGAACAGGGCACACGGCATCACCAGCAGCAGCGGCCAGCTGAGCCGGCCGCGCACGACCGGCAGCAGATCGGCCCAGCGGGGCAGCATCGCGGCCTCCACCTGCCGCATGGCGACGAGTTCGTGCAGGAATTCGAGGTGCACCTCGGCCGCGGTCGCGACGACCAGGCGCGGCAGCTCGGCGACGAACAAGGGCAACAGCAGCAGCAGGATGTCGACGAGCTGGCTGTTGCCCGCCGCGCGTGCCGCCAGTTCGGACCAGCCGCCGGGCCCCAGCAGCAGATGCAGCGACAGGGGTGTCGCCACCGACGAGAGCCGCAGCAGGGCGCGCGGCGGCACGATGCCGAGCCGCCCGCTGACGAGACTGGCGCGCACGCGACGCAGGGACAACAGGGCGAGCACGGTCGGCGTCGCCAGCAGCAACGCGAACGGCACCAGGATCGCGACGCGCCCACTGCCGGCGATCGGCGGCAGCAGTTCGCGGTTGGCGAAGACGACCAGCAGGCCGACCAGGAACGTGAACGGCAGCGCCAAGGCGGTCAGCGCCGGGGCTTGGACGCGGGTTCGGCGCCGAACGCCTTCGTCATGATCGCGCCGAACCGCGAGTCGCGGCGCAGCGATTCGATCTCCGGGTCGGTCTCGAACAGATGGCGATCGAGCTTCAGCGAGCTGTCGACGTTCGGTGACGATTGCAGCGCCGCGCACTCCTGCAGGGATTCGATCGCACGATCCGCATCACCCATCAGCGCGTGTGCGCAAGCGGACTGGTAGTAGTCGATCGGCTTCAACGGCAGACGAGCCGACCGGGCCATCGCCTGCACGGAGCGGTGGGTCGCCGCCGAGTTGCGGTAGTCGCGCAGTTCGTACTGCAGTTCGGCGAGCTGCAGCAGCACGCGCACGCGGTCTTCGGCGTCGCCTTCGGTGCTCTGGCGCACGAGTGAGTCGACCAGTCCCTGCGCCAGCCGCTTGTCGCCCCACTGCCACAACATGCACGCCAGGTCCGTTCGCAGCGACTCAGGCTCGACCTCCTGGTTCTCGGCGATCGCGACGATGCGACCGACGATGGGCTCGCCGGGCGAGGTCGGCTGCACATCGCGCAGTGCGGGTATCAGGCGCACACGATGCGAGTTCGGATACCACTGCGGCGTGTCGAGCAGCAGGCCGAACAGGAACGCGCCGACCTCGGGCTGCATCGGGCGCAGCACGTCGAACTGGCCGGCGAAGCGCACACCGCTGGACCGCTGGCGGCGCAGGAACTCGAGCGTGGCTTGCGACAGCAGCGCCTCCAGCCCCTTGTGGCGGTCGCGGCCGACTTCACGGTGCAGCTCCGCTCCCAGCCACGTGAAGCCGGCCTTGGCATCCAGCAGCAGCTCCTTCATCGCGTCGTCGAGACTCTCGCGCGAGGTCTGCTCCGACACCAGCCAACGCTCGACCGCGACGAACTCACGCGGTTCCTGCTGCGCCGTCAGTGCACCGGCAAGGCAGAGGGCGAGCGTGGTCGTGGCCAGCCACGAGGAAGCGAACGCCCGCGCATCGAAGCCGCGCCACATGCAGAGGCTTGTAGCTGCAATCCGCCGAGCGAAACAGTGGGGTCGCCGCTTCCGCGCCCTCCGGACCGCAATCTGGTGGCCGCCCTGCCGGCGCCCGGTCCTGTCAGAACGAGACCTTGATCGCCTTCCGCTCCTCCGAGGCCTCGACCTCGAAGAACTCGGCCTGCTTGAAGTTGCCCATGCCGGCCACGATCGATGCCGGGAACTGCTCGATCGAGTTGTTCAGCCGCATCACGGAGTCGTTGTAGGCCTGGCGTGCGAAGCCGACGCGGTTCTCCGTCGAGGTCAGTTCCTCCTGCAGGCTCAGCATGTTCTGGTTGGCCTTCAGGTCCGGGTAGCCCTCGGCGACCGCGTAGAAGCCGCGCAGCGACTGCGTCAGCGCGCCCTCGGCCTTGGCCAGCTCACCGATGTTGCCGGCGTTCTTCAGGTCGACGCAGGTCTGCCGCGCGCGGGTCACCGACTCGAGCGTCTCGCGCTCGTGCTTCATGTAGCCCTTCGCGGTCTCGACCAGATTCGGGATCAGGTCGTAGCGACGCTTGAGCTGCACGTCGATCTGGCTCCACGCGTTCTTGGTCTCGTTGCGCCGCGAGACGAGTCCGTTGTAGGTGGCGATCCACCACAGGACCGCGAGCACGACGATGCCGATCGGAATCCAGATCAAGTAGCCCACGGTTCTCTCCTCGACGAAGAATGCTGGCGCAGATCGCCCGGTCCGAACGACTCGGACAGTTCGACCTCGCCGGTGAAGACGGTACGAGCCGGGCCTTCGATCGCAAGCGAACTCCCCGCACCGACGACCTGCAGCGTGCCGCCACGCAGATCCACGATCGTCCGGCCGTCGTCGACGTGCCGGGCCGCGCGGGCGGCGACGACCGCCACCACGGCGCCCGTGCCACACGCGAGCGTCTCGCCGCTGCCGCGCTCGAACGTGCGTTGCCGCAGCCGATCACGGGCCACGACCTGCACGAACTCGACGTTGACGCCATCGGGAAACCGGGCGTGCCGCTGCAGCGCCGCACCGACCTCGCCGACCGGCGCCTGCTCGACGTCGCCGACGAACACGACCGCGTGGGCGTTGCCGGCGTCGCCCGGCACGAGCGTGATCTCCCGCCCCGCGAGCGATAGCGAGACCGGCGCCGAGCACCGCACGGCCCCCATCCAGGTGCGAACGTCCCCGACGCCCTCCAGCAGCTCGACGGCGCGCGGCCCGGAGTCCGTCTCGACGTCGAAACACGCGGCGGCGACATGGCCGTGGTCGTGGGCGAGGCGGGCCACGCAACGCAGGCCGTTGCCGCACATCGCGCCGCGCGAGCCATCGGCGTTCCACATCAGCATGCGCACGGGCGCCTGTTCGCCGCGAACGACCACGATCAGGCCGTCGGCGCCGATGCCGTGGTGACGATGCGACCACCGGCGCGCCAGTTCGGGCGCAAGCTCCAGCGGCAGCGCATCGCGGATGCCATCGACGAACACGTAGTCGTTGCCCGCACCCTCCATCTTGACGAAGGGGAGCCGCATCACCGGATCTCGTGGCGATCGCCCTTGCTGGGCACGACAACCTCGCGGAAGCCAGCGTCACGCAGGTGGCCGGCATGCGCCTCGGCCGCCTCGTCTTCGCCGTGCACGACGAATGCCTGTCGGCACTTGTCGGCGAGATGGCGGCTCGCATCCATCAACTCCTGCGAGTCGGCATGCGCCGACATGCCGGGCATCGAGCGGACCTTGCACTTCACGTCGTAGTCCTCGCCGTAGATCTTGACGGTCTTCTGGCCGTCGAGCAGCTTGCGGCCCAACGTCCCTTGCGCCTGGTAGCCGACCATCAACACGCAGTCCTGGCGTCGACCGATGCTCTGCGCGAGGTGGTGCAACACGCGGCCCGCCTCGCACATGCCGGAAGCCGAGACGATGACGCCGGTGCGCTCCTGGTTGAGCGCCTTGCTCTCCTCGATGTCGGCGACGTAGTGCACACCGTCGAAGAAGAACGGGCTGTGGCCCGACGCGATCAGGGCGCGGGTCTCGTCGTCGAACAGGTCGGGATGCCGGCTCATGATCTTGGTGGCCTCGCGGCTCATCGGCGAATCGACGTGGATCGACAGCTCCGGCAGACGGCCTTCCCGCATCAGTTGCCCAAGGAACAACACGACGGATTGGGTGCGTCCCACCGCGAACGCCGGCACGATCACGCGACCGCCGTCCTGCAGTTCCTGCTCGATGATGCGGGCCAGGGCATCCAGCATGTCGACCCGCTGCTCGTGCACCCGGTTGCCGTAGGTCGACTCCGTGATCAGCACGTCGCACGGCGGGATCGGCTCTGGATCGCGCAGGATCGGCAAGTGCTTGCGGCCGTGGTCGCCGGTGAACACGATGCGGCGCTGCTTGTGGTCGACGTGCGCATCGAGCACGACGATCGCGGCACCGAGGATGTGGCCGGCATCGAGGAATTCGACGCGCAGTTCCCTGGTGACCTCGGTGCTCCGGTGGTAGGGGATGCCGCGCACGAGCCGCAGCGTGCGTTCGACGTCTTCCTGATCGTAGAGCGGCTCGAAGTCTTGGCCACGCTTGCGCAGATGCCGGGCGTCCTGGCTCTGGATGTGAGCCGAGTCGCGCAACATCATGTCGAGCATGTCGGCGGTGGCGTCGGTACACCAGATGGGCCCGGCGAACCCGTCTTTCACCAACCGCGGCAACGCGCCGCAGTGATCGATGTGGGCATGCGACAGCACCACGGCATCGACCTCGCGGCCCGCGATCGGCAGATTGCGGTTCGCGGCGTCGGCGACCCGGCGCGGTCCCTGCACCAGACCGCAGTCGAGCAGGATGTTGTGGTCACCGACGCGCAGCAGGTGCTTCGAACCAGTGACGTGCCGCGCGGCGCCGAGGAACTGCAGTTCGAGGACCATCGTGTGCGATCAGGTGCGCACGACGACCGTGCGCGACGTCGCCGTGAGGGGCAGGAGGAACGGCGCGAGCAGGAGATCGAAGAAACCGTAGCTGGTCTCGATCGAGTAGCTCGTCAGACCACCGGCCATGCGCTGCGGATCGACCTCGTTGACCTTCGCAAAACCGAACAGCACGTAGTACTGGCGGGCCGTCTCGACCCCGGTGCCGGTCGGCCCGAGGCCGATCGTGTGCTGGTGGGACACGCAAGCCGAAGCGGCGAACGCAGCCAGGAGGACGACTTTCGCGCGGCGCAGGCGAACTGGCGACGGTGGCTTCACACGCGTCTTTTACCAGCTGGCGCCGCGGATCGATCGCTCTTTGCCGCGCGGGATCAATCGGGTGAGCCGCGTGTGGATTCGTCCTCGGCCGTTTGCTCGCCGAACTCGTCCAGTTCGTCCGGCCCTGCCAGCGGCGGCGGCTCGGCAACTTCCTCACTGCGAGCCAATCGCGTGGCAGCCCGTTGATCGGCGGCCAGGCGACGGATCAGGGCCAACACCAGGAGCGGCAGCGCGCCGACCATCGCCAGGCTGAAGCACTGGTTCAACACCACGCGCCACACGGCACCGGACTCGTGCTGCAGGTGATCCCGCCACGCGTCCTCCAGCTCGAGCGTCGTGCGGTTCGTCCGCCCGACCAGAGAACGTTCGAACGAAGTCAGTTCGTCCGCAGCCTTGGCGATCGTCAACAGCGTGTCGAGCCCATACTCCCGCTGCAGCCAGGCGACGTACGAGTAGCTCTGCGCATAGGCCACGCGCAACTCGGTGGGTTGCTGCGGGAAGCCCGCGCGGAGGTCCCCAAACGAGATCAACCGGTTCGCGGCCGCACGCCAGACGATGTCCTCTTCGCGGGCGCCGAGGTAGATGTCCCCTGCGATGCTCTGCGCCAGACCCTCATGGAACCAACGCGGGATGCCCGACCCGTAGGGGGCCACGAACTGATCGAGCAGTTCGTGCACCAGTTCGTGCACGACGACGCCGCGCAGGCTCGAACCGGTGCGGCGCATTTCGTCCCAGACCAGGTGGATCTGATGGCGACCCAGCAGCGCGAAGCCTGGCGAATCAGGTTGTAGCTGCGCGAGCAACGCATCGGGCAGCGAATCGCGCGCGGCGTGCACATGCACGAAGAACCGCTCCATCGGGACGCCGCGGAACAACGTCAGCAGTGCCGGCAGCTCCTCGTCGACGGCCAGCCGGACCTGCTCGACCGCTGCCGGTGTCGGATCGCCAGTGCCAGCGACGACCTGTGCCATCTCGCCGGCGGCGGGGACGGATGCGGTCGCCGGCGCTCGCGGACCGCCGCACGCGCTCGCCAGCAGCAACAGCAGCCCCAGCCACCTGCGCCGCGTGACGGTCGGCCGTGGCGCGCCGATCTCCGGTTGGGGTTCGGATCTTGCTGGCAGGTACGCGGGCAAGGGGGCGTCATAGTCTCGGTCCCGCGTGCCGGGAAGGGCCCGGCATCCACATCCCCCACTTCGATACCTGTCATGAAAGCCTGGAAACTGCTGCTTCCCATTCCGTTCGTCGCCGCGCTGTCGATGGTGCCCCAGGGCCAGGACAAGACCGCCGACGAGATCACGGCCGTCGTCCAGATGTCCGAACTGCGCTACACGACTCCCGACGGAGCGTCGCAAGCCGTGAGTGCCCGCAACGTCGTGGAGATCCGCGTACTGACCGATCAGGCGCCCGGGATCCGCTTGGAGCTGCTGTACGAGAACGGCGACTACTCGATGGTCGACGCGCAGGCGTTCCACCTGCTGCGCAATGCCGGCAGCACCCGTGAGGTGAAACTCGTGCGCGGCAAGGTCGCGCAGATGCGGTTCCCGCGCCTGCCGTGAGACCGGATGCGTCGATGGCAGCGATGTCCTGATCCGCGGCGAGACGATCCTCAACCGTGTTCGGTCGCGCAGTCGAAGAAACGTGCGATAGGGCCCCTGCGGCCGCCTTCGCACGCATGACGTCACCCACCGCATCGCTGCTGCAGCACTTGCTGACCAGCTCCGACCTGGCACAGCTGGAGATCCCGGCGTCCCAGGTCGAAGCGTGGCTCGGCACCAGGTCGCTCGCGCCGGTTGGCGAGTTGCCGTCGGCGGGAGCGGATGCAGAGCAGGTGTTCTCGGTGACGGATGCCGCCTTGCGCAGGGACCTGGCCGTCCGACTCGCGGCAGCCGGCAAGCCGATCGTGCTGCTGAGTCCACAGCGGATCCGCTCGTTCCTTCGCCGAGCTGCAAGTGGTGCCGTCGATGCGGCGGGGTCCGTCCCGGGCGCGGTCCCCGCCGCGGTGAGCCAGCTGCCAGACGACGACTTCGCGGAACTGTTCGCCGCCGCCGTCGCGGAGTTGGACGGCGACCTGGAGATCGTGATGCGGCTGGCTGCCGAGGAAGCGACGGTCGACGCCAAGCCGCCCGCCGCCAATCGAGCCCACACGAGGGAACTGACCGACACCGAGGAGTCCATGCTGCTCGACAACCCGGTCCGGCGGCGCAACCAGGAGACCACCGAGTGGTTCGACACCGCCGAGCTCGAAGCGGCGATGGGCACCCTGGCAGGCGCGACGGACGAGGCAGCAGGAGGTCGCGAGCCACTGAACGACCTGGTGCCGTTGGCCGAGGAGGATCTCGAGGAGCTGGGCGCCATCGTGGCCTTCCACAGCGAGCAACTCGAGCGACTCGCCGACCTGCCGCACTCCATCGACCTGCTGGCCCGACGGGTCGAGCAACTGCGCAGGACGGTGCAGGATGGCGAGCCGCTCCCGGCGTCGACGGCAGACCAGGTCGCCCTCGGCGCGACGCCGAGCACCTGCGATGGCAGGCGCACATCGCTGCTGGCGATCGCCTTGGCCCTGGTGTGCTGGTCGGGCCTGATCTGGTTCGGCACCGGATCGGCGACGCTGGCGTTGGTCTCGCTCGCCGCCGCGAACGTCATCGGCTTCTTCGCCGTGCAGCCCCTCGATCGGCGACGCTGATCAGGAACGCCGGCTCGGCGTCAGCAGGTTGGCGAGGATGCGCACCGCTCCGGGGTGCAACTTCTTCAGCTGGCGCCACAGCGCCAAGGCGCAGTAGACGTACTCGCCCTCGCCCGTGCGCGCGTACAGCAGCGCGCCACGTTCGACCGGCTGCCCTGGATCGTGGATCTCGACGATCTCCTCGTAGTCGGACGCATGGCTCGACGGCAGGTAGAGCGCACGCTCCTGCTCCCAACCATCCCAGTCGCTCGGCACGATGCGGTTTGGCACGTTGAGCAACACATGCTCCGGTCGCAGGATCGCGACCGGCGCATCGGCACGCGTGACGCGCGCGCGACCCACCTGGAACGGCTGGAACGGCGCGCCGAGGAAGCCTTCGCCGATCGGATGGAACTCGGTGTCCTTCTGATAGAAGACCACCAGTCGGCGCCCTTCACCGGCGGCGAACTCGAGCAGTCGGCGAAAGCCCCGGCGGGCGTCGGGACGATCTCGCAGCGCGCGCACGTCGACGACGATGGTGTCGAACGAACGCAAGTCGGCGACCGCGATGTCGGCATCGCTCAGATCGGACCATTCGAGCCCGAGCCCACCCGCGCCGAGGATGCCGGGCAACGTGTCGTCACGGCTGCGCAACAGGCCGATGCGCAACCTGGGTGGGATCTGCACGTCGACCTTGTGGACCGGCAGGGCGATGCGCGTGCCACCGAGCCCGATGCGGAACACATCGACGCCGGGTTTGCGCTCGCGCGCAGCCGTGACCTCGAACCCGAACAGGTCGCCGGTCACCTCGCGCAGCTCGACGGCGCGCCGCTCCGCACCGATCGCGTAGCCGGCCGGGGCGCGTACTTCGAGTTCGCCGGCGACGGGAACTCGCGTGTGGCGCGTGACCGCCACACTGAACTGAAGATCGCGGCGGGCCGTCGGCAGCAACAGCATGCGCGGCACCACGGACAATTCGACCGGGGCCCGCTCCTCCACCGGCACCGTCAACTCCAATGGGACCTCGAGTCCGTCGACCGTGACGAAGAAGCGCACGCGCACCGGCGCCTCGAAGCGATCGCCGTGAAAGCGCCTCGCCATCGGATCGGCCTCACCGTCGTTCGCCAGCGGGATGCGCACGGTCAGCTGCCCCCGCATGCCATTGCGAAAGCTGCGGCTGCCTTCCTCGCCACCGATCGGATCGAGGTCGGCCACCACACCGCCGAGGCCCGCGACACGCACTTCGACAGTGGCTCCTGCCGGGACGTGAACGCGCACGGTGACGGCGAAGTCCTCGCCGGCCACCGCAACCGCACCCGATGGCACATCCAGCTCCAGCTGTATCCCGGCCAGCAGCAGCACGAGCTGCTCCAGCGCAGCGATGCGCCGATGCAAGCGGTCGCGCACCTCGACGGCATTCGGGGTAGCGGCCGTGACCTTGGCCGTCCATTGGCGCAGCCCGAGCAGGAGCCGCCGGGCGAGCTCCCTCGGCGCCTCGCCGCGCGCGACCCGCCGGGGCAGCTCCTCGGCCAGCTGGTGCTCGAGTTCGGCTGCCTCGTCACGCGTGCCAGGCCAGAGGTCACTGTCGAAGAGGGAGCGCAGCCCGAGGCCAGCAGGAAGGTGACGCGACTCGCGAGGCGCCGGTCGGGGCTCCAGCCGCAGCTCCGGCTCGAAGACGGTGTCGATTGGCGCCGGCAGACCGGGGCTCGTGTGGGCGTCGCGCAACACGTCGTAGGCCAGCCGACGGAAGCTGGTGCCACGCACCGGTTCGAGTGCCTCCGCATCGACGCGCAGGGTCGACGCCGAATTGCTGCTGCCGGCCCCCAACAGCAACGCCCCCACCTGATGTGACGGCCGATCCGACACGAAGGCCGGATCTGCAGCGAGTTCCACCGCGGCTGGCAGCAGCTCCACCAACGCGAGGTCGTGACCATGCGATTCCTCGGCGTTGTGCGTGGTGATGACGCAATCCGGGCGAATCGTGCGCACCAGGCGCGCCAGGTCGTGCAGGGTCGCCTCGCGCCCCCACTCGGCGAAGGTCTCGGCTGCGGATCGGCGGAAGCCGGCGTCGGGCCGATCCAGATACCAGACCTGGCCGTCGAACCGGGAGCAGCCTGCCTCGGCCTCCAGCGTGCGGATGCGTTCGAGGGCATCGCCGGTCTCCGGGCCGCTCGGGTTCTGGCCACCGCCACCGCGCGTCGCGAGCAACACGGCGATGCGCAGTCCGTATCGGTAGCGCAGCCAGATGGCGGGCAGCACGTAGCGGTCGTCCGGGTGGGAAGCCACCAGGAGAACGGTTGCGTCGCTGCCGATGTCCCGGAGCGTCTGGTCGAGCTCGATTGCCCCGGCGGGACTGCGGCCGACGGTGTCGTGCCACTTCTGCGCAGGCGACGCGACGGTGATCACCAGCGCGGCGAGAAGCGCTCGCATGCCGTCAGACGCCCAGGGCGAGTCGATTGGCCAGAACCTCGGGGAGACCCGCATCGCGGATCTTCTTCTGCACCGCTGCGATGTCGTAGTGCACGCGGCGGATCGCGGCGATCTCGAGTTCGGTGTCGACCAGGCCGTAGGCCGCGCGCGGGTCCTCGTCACGCGGCTGTCCGACACTGCCGACGTTCATCAGCACGCGATCGAATCCGCGATACGAGATCTCGGCCTCCGAGTGGGGCACCACATGGATGTCCTCAGGGGACGATTCACGACGCAGATAGATCGCCGGCACGTGGGAGTGACCGACGAAGCACAGTTGCGTGTCCTGATGCTCCAAGGAGTCGAGCGCTTCGACCGGGGAGATCACGTAGCCGAACTGTTCCGGCAGGTGCATCGTGCCATGCACGACGGTGAACGGCGGACGGCGCACCACCAGTTCGAGGCTGCCAAGGAACTCGAGATCGCTCGGGCGCAGGCGCGGCTGGGTCCAGTGGATCGCAGCGCGCGCGAAGTTGTTGAAGTAGGAGGTGTCGAGTCGGTCGAGCACGGCCGCGTCGTGGTTGCCGAGGCAGGTGACGCAACCGAGTTCCTTGACGAGGTCGATGCAGACGGATGGCTCGGGGCCGTAGCCCACGATGTCGCCCACCTGCACCCACTGCTCGACGCCGTCGTTGCGCATCGCTGCGACGACCGCATTGAGCGCTTCGGCGTTGGCGTGGATGTCACCGAGAATGCCGATCCTCATGTCTGTTTCCTGGCGGCCATCCGCAGTCCTGGTTCGCCGCTGGTGGCGATCATCAACAGCAGACTGGCGCAGATCGACAGCCCACTGGCAGCAAACAGGGTCGACGGGTCGACCGCCAGCCAGGAAGCCGACAGCAGAACGGCCGCCGGACCGGCTGAAGATGATGTAATTACCTTAACCACAATGTTTTGAGGTCTCGCGGAGTGTCCCCCATCGACTGCTGCTGACTTCGCTATCGCCACCGGCACGAGAGCCGCCAGGAACCAGCCGACCGAATGGACCACCGCCGGCCCCCCGCGTGCGTCGATCGCGAGAAGCTGGAGCAAGAGCAACAGCACGGTTGCAGTGCCAGCTACCACGAACAGAAGGAGGACGTTGGTTGCGCATCGTGCCGCGAACCCAGAGGGTTGACGCGTTTGCGCTACAGCGAATACAATCCAGACGGCTCCGGCTCCGCTCCATGTCGCTGGTTCCGACAGCCACACTCCGAACTGGCGCAAGGCTGCCGGCTCCTGGCCAGCGCTGAACAGCATCCAACCAACGAACAACACCCACGGCACCAGACCCGCTTGCCGAAGCTGTGCCCTCGTCGCGAGCGAGACTAGCCGTAGGTTGGCGCGCATTGCTCTGCAGCACCTGATTACCGGGTTCGGGTGTCGATGCCCAGGGAGATTCCCGTGCCCCCCATCGCGCCCCGACCTTTCGGTCGCTAGGATCCCCGCCAACGGGCTCCGGGCGGGGGTCCGCCTGACATCTGAGGCGCGGAAAGCCCCGGGGTATTTGGTTGCAGTCCATCGTGCTCGCGAATCAGAAGGGCGGCGTCGGCAAGACGACCACTGCCATCCACCTGGCGCACGGCTTGGCGCTCGCAGGTCACCGCGTGGCCCTGTGGGATCTCGACCCCCAGGGAAACGCGACGGTCGCCCTGCAGCGAATGACGCCCCCCGATTCCGCGGGCCCCCTGATGGGGCTACTCGTACCGATTACCGAGGGCCTCTGGTTGTTGCCTTCTGCGGGGGGCGGATGGGCTCTGGCGCCGGGGGCGACCGTGGACGTGAAGGGCCTCGAAGATGTCAGCCACCACCTGCAGGAAGCTGTCGACTGGCTGGTCATCGACTGCCCACCACGCATGGACGCATGGGGCTGGGCAGGTGTGCAGCTCAGTGATCAGGTGGTTGTTCCCGTGCAGGCGGAGTTCTTCTCGATGCACGGGCTGTCGCAGATGCTGGCATCGCTCGAGGAAGCGGCTCGGAGATTCCCCGGGAAGGCCCGCCTGCGCGGTGTCCTGCCGACAATGGTGGATTCGCGTGAGCCCATCGCCTTGGAGGTCCTCGAGGACCTCCGCCAGAACCTAGGCAGCAACCTGCTGCATTCTGTTGTCTACCGTGATCCAGCCCTCGTTGAGGCAGCCAGCCACGGTACGTCGGTGTTTCAACACAGTCCGTGGTCCAAGGGAGCGCTCTGCTATGCGGAGCTGACAAGGGAGCTGATGCATGGTCGATCGTCGATTGGGTAGGGGTCTAGATTTCTTCCTGTCGGGTGGGCGCGGGAACACGGCGCCAACGCCCCCGGCCGCCTCGCGTACCGAGGGCCAGGTGGCGACTGCCAAGACGCCTCAGGAGGAAGTCATCCTGGCGCCGCTGGACCAACTTCGCCCGAGTCCCTACCAGCCGCGCAAGCACATTGGCGAGGCCGAACTCAAGGAGCTCGCAGCATCGGTAGGCAAAAGTGGGCTCTTGCAGCCGATCTTGGCGCGCAGGGTGGGGGATGGCCTGGAGATCGTCGCTGGTGAACGCCGGTGGCGTGCCGCGAAAATGGCGGGCTTGAAACAGGTCCCGGTGCTCGTGCGGACCATTTCCGACCAGGAGTCCGCGGTGTTCGGCTTGGTCGAGAACCTGCAGCGCGAGGATCTCAACGCACTTGAGAAGGCCCAGGGCTTCCGGCTGCTGATGGACCAGCTGGGTAGCACGCAGGAGGATGTGGCAGCCAGGGTTGGCCTCGACCGATCGACGGTCGCCAACTTCGTCCGACTTCTAGACCTGCCGCCAGCTGTGCAGGAGCACGTTTCACGTGGAACACTCAGCATGGGCCACGCGCGGAGCCTCCTCGCCCTTGGTGACCCCGAGACCATGGTCGCGGCAGCCGATGATGCGATCCGGAACGGCCTGTCTGTCAGGGCCCTGGAGGCCAGGGTGAAAGAGGCGCTGGAAGCCTCGAAGGGCAAACCTGCAACCGCTGGTTCCACCGGCAACTCGAAGTCCCGGCCCGTCTGGCTGAACGAGCTGGAGGAAAGTCTGGTGGACTCCCTCGGCACGACGGTCACGATCCGCTACGGGCGAAAGCGGAGCCAAATCGTGATCGACTGCGGTGGGAGGGAGGAGTTCGAGCGCATCTTCCAGCGGCTCAAGGGCTCCTGATCGCGGCTTCGGCACGCCAAGCTGCCAGCAAGTTGCGCCGGACAACTTGCCGTCCAAGGCCTTGCGTTCGCCCTTCCGGGCCTCTTGCGGCAGCCCACCCCCCGCGCCGAGTCGATGCGGCCGCCCGTCCGGTCAGGTCACAGGACCTTGACGGACGTCACGCGGATGTTCTCGGTAGGTCGGCCGCGCCCTGCCTGCTCTTCCTGCGCCGACATAGACTCCTCGGTGATGCTCTTCACCTGGTCGAGGCCTTCGACCACATAGCCGAAGATCACGCGTTCGCCGTCGTAGCGCGGCGCATCGTCGGCGACGATCCAGAAGCGGTCCGCGCAGGACTTGCCGTCCGCCTCGTTGTTGCCCGAAACAGCCCCCGGGAAGTGGCTGAGCGAAGAAGACTCGAACTCCAGCGGTTGGGGGCTCGGGTCGGTTGTGGTCCACTTGGTTCGGTCGTCTTCCCGGGTGGAAGCGAAGCCCAGGTGCATCTGCCTCGGCTGGCCAGCAAACTCGGTGGGGCGCTGGATCTCGTCGATCGCCATTCCCTTCCAATACCCCTCGCCCTCGGCAGCGTACTTCAGGAAGGCTTCCACGTGCTTGGGTGCCTGCTCCGACATCAGGGCGATCACGAATGAAGAGCCGTTCGACAACTCGAACTTGACCTTCTTCGCGCCCGCCGGGGGCTCGATCCGAGTGAATTGAGCCGGTTGGTGGTAGGCGCGCGCCGCAGCAATCTGGGCACGCACGCGAGCCACCGAGCTTCCCGCCGCGGCCGGCTTCAGCTCCGGCGGCTTCTGCGGGTTCGCGGCCTTCGCCTTCGGGTCGAGTTGCTCGCGAACCTGGATCGGGTAGCTGGTAGCCTTCACCAGGGAGTGATTGGGGTACTTGGACTCGATTTCGCTGAGCGCAGCCTCCGCGCGGTCCCAGTTCGAGTCCATCATGGCCTTGCGCGCAATCGCGAGCAGCAGGAACGGCTTCTGGGCCTCGTCCGCGGTGACCAGACCAGCCTCGAGCTTCGCTAGAGGAATCGCCCTAAGATCTTCTGTCAAAGCGGCTTGGATGAACGACTGCTGCTCCTTCGTGTAGGTCTCGTCGAGGCCCAGCGTATCCGAAAAGCCGGACCAGGACGTGTCCACGTCCCTCTGCTTGAAATACTTATAGCCGTAATTGAAGGCGAGGGCACAGACCAGCGCCGCGAGGATCGTCCACGCTAGCGGCCGGTAGCGCTCCCAGAGGAATTCGATCTGGCTGGGCGCCTGGGTGCCTTCGAGAGTTTGGGGAGGCTGTGCGGACATTCTGGTGGAGTCGGACCGCGGTCAGCGGCGTGAGTAGTCAGTTTGGTAGACGACGACCATCTGCGTCGACCCTTCGCGGCGCTGGAAGGTGTACTCGGCGGAGTAGATGCCGCGCTCGAAGCGCAGCCTGGCGACCTGGTCCGCGGCCAACTCGTCGGCGACCATGTTCCAGCTGTGCTGCGGCATGCGCTGGCGCACGTAGCCCATGGCTTCGTCGATTCCGGTCGTGCCCTCGTAGACGAAGTGCCCCATGCGCCAACCGGCTTCCTGGCGCGAATAGCTCTCGTGGCCACGGTCTCGCAGGCGCAAGCCCGCCGGCACGACCATGTCCTGGAACTGCGTCGCGTTGACTCCGTCGCCCGCGCTCTTCGCGCTGGTTTCACAGCCGCCTGCGAGCAGCAGAAGACCGGTGACGGCGAACGCGCACAACCGAGCAGCTGTGCTTGGAGTGGTCATGGGAAGCCTCTTGGAACGTGCGTGGATGCCGCGGGCCCGGCGAAAGGGGGGCGAAGTCTAGCTTTGCGCTGCGGGCTAGGCAACCTCGGCGATGGCCGTTGCGGGCCAACCAGCGGCTGGAAGGGCTTTCCTGGATCCAGCACCGCGGCATAGACTCTGCGCGCTCCGCGGGGCTGCAGCGCAAGGCCCTGTCGGCGCAGGAGTGCTGCAATGCGGGCATGCGACCCAGTTCGAAGAGCGAGTCTGCTCGAGAGGGCTACTCTCGTGCTGAACCGCTCCTGGCGTCCGGTCCACGTCACCACCGTGCGGCGTGCCCTCTGCATGGTGTTCCGCGATGCGGCCCGAGTCGTCTGCCCGGAGCGGCTGTCGACCTTCACCTTCACCGAGTGGCTCGACCAGCCGATCGTCGACCGTGAGTTGACCATCCGCTCGCCGAGCGTGCAGCTCACCGCTCCTGAGGTGGTGCTGCTGGTGCAATACGACCGCGTGCCCTGCCACCAGGCGCCCTTCACGCGGCGCAACCTGTTCCTGCGAGACGACTTCACCTGCCAGTACTGTGGCCGGAGGTGCAACTCGGACCACCTCAGCGTCGACCACGTGCTGCCCCGGTCGCGTGGCGGCAGCACTTCGTGGGAGAACTGCGTGCTCGCCTGTGTGGGCTGCAATGCGCGCAAGGCCGACCGCACCCTGAAGGAGGCCGGCTTCCGACTGTTGCGACCGCCGGTGAGGCCGCGCTGGACGCCCTACCTCAACCTGCGGCCGAGCCAACGCATGGAATCCTGGTCGCGCTTCGCGCCCGAACACAAGCGCCGCGCCGCCGGCTCTTCGTGACGCGATCCCGCCTGCTTGTGGACACAGCCCCGCTCGCTCGCGGATCATGTCGGGTCCACGATGCTTCTCCCCGCGACACGACCATGAAGGCACCTCTCCAGCTGTTCCTCGCCCTCGTCACACTGGCGGTCCCGGTGCTGGCCCAGTCACCCGCGAAACTCAAGCAGGAGCTGAGGGCCAAGGAGGCTGCCGCCAAGAAGGACCCCGAAGCGCTGTTCGATGCCGGTCAGTGGGCGGCAGACAAAGCCCTGGCCACCGATGCCAAGCGCATCTTCCAGGTCGTCCTGAAGTTGAAGCCGGACCACGAAGGAGCCAACCTCGCACTGGGCAACGAACTCGTCGACGGCAAGTGGCTGCCGGCCAAGGAAGCCGACGCGTTGCGACAGAAGCTGATGGCCGCCGAGTTCTCGGCCAAAGGCTATGTCGAGGTCGCGGGCATCTGGGTGGAACCAGGCCAGGTCGAAGACGCCAAGCAGGGCGTCTTCCACCACGACAACGAGGTGGTCACGAAGGAGGAGAAGGTAGCCTTGCTCAAGGGCATGGTGCGCCACCCGGAGACCGGCGAACTCATCGACGCGAAGTTCCTCGAGCAGGCGGGCAAGCGCTACTTCCCACTCGGTTCGACACGCTGGGTCGACGAGAAGGAAGCGAACCAGTTTCACAGCGACCTCAAGCGCCCGTGGGTGGTACGGACCGCGCACTGCACGATCCTCAGCACGTTGGCGATCGCGAAGATCCAGGAGATGCGCGGCGAAGCGGACATCGGTGTCGAGCGCGTGAAGCCGTTGTTGGGCGGCATGGAGCCAGGCCCTGCCCGGCGGCCCGTCATCCTGATCGCGGCCACCGAATCGGAGTATCGCGACCTCGGCAACGGCCTCGGAGACGGCACCGACGCCTGCGGATCGGCCCTCGTCCGCGAAGAGGCTGCGATGCACATCCCGTTCGTCGGCGACGTGCGTGGTGCGATCTGCAACAACGACAAGAACTGGAACCTGCGGTACCTGCGCCACGCTGCGGCGATCACCTGTGCCAACGGCGTCGCCGCAGACCGCGGCATCACCCTGCCGCTGTGGTTCCTGCATGGCATCGGCAGCTACACGAGCCGCTTCCAGACCGACAGCGATGCCGGCTGGTTCGGCAAGCTGCACATGCAGAAGGGTGGCGTGCGCAACCTCAAGAGCTTCTTCTCGGGCTTCGCGATCAGCGGTGAAATGGAGTCGACGGCGATCGACTACAACATCTACCAGGCGGGTCTGATGTTCTCGTTCGCGGCCACCGGCAGCGACGAGGCCGTCACGGCAGCGCTGCACGAGGTCGGCAACTTGCTCAACGGCACCAGCAAGGGCAAGTTCGACAAGGCGATCGGCAAGCTGGAGGCGGCCCTGATCGCCGCGGAGCCGAAGATCGCGGCCCACCTGCAGGAATTGATCAGCAAGTCGCCGTGATCGCGGCGACAGATTCGCGACAGGTCCCGTCCACCTAGGCACTTCCCGCCAGGCGCCGAGCGCCGCCGTACCCGTATTTCCACTGCCATGAATTCCATCTCCCGTCTCTCGCTGGCGATCGCCGGCCTCGGCCTCACGGTCACCGCCCAGACCTCCATCCTGCCGTATCTGCCCAAGGACACGATCGTTGCCATGTCGGCGCCGGATCTGGGGGCATCCCTGGAGCGCTTCCAGAAGATGCCGGTGGCGAAGATGTGGGCCGAGGAAGAGGTGCAGAACTTCGTCGCCGACCTCCAGAGCATGGCCCGCAGCCACATCGACGCCATGCTGAAGCAAGGGCGGGAGATGCACGCCCAAGGCCAGCTGCCCGTCGACCCCGACGAGCTGCTCAAGCTGCGCATGCGCGGCGTCACGATGGCCCTGACCCATCTTGAACTGACGATGGGGGAGTTTGGCCCCGAGCCCAGGATCGGGTTCGTGGTGCACCTCGACTTCGGCGCGACCGCGCCGCTGTGGAGCGAAATGGTGCAGGTCGGCCTCGGCATGCTCGAAGGTCAGGCCGGCGAACAACTCACCAAGACCGAGTCGAAGGTCGGTGAGTGGCCGATGACGACGTTCACCCCCAACCAGGTGAAGAACTCGCCGATGGGCCTGACCATCGTCATGGTGCCGGAGGGTCTCCTGATCGGCACGCTGGCCAACGAGGTGCGCGACATCGCCGAGAACCTGCAGAAGAAGACACCGGTGCTCGCCACCACCGAGACGTTCCAGGCGGCCGCGAAGCAGTTGCCCACGGCCTCGGCGGAGATGACGACGTTCGTCCGCTTCGACCCCATGGTGGATTTCGCGCTCAGCCTCCTGCGCATGGGCAAGGAGATGAACAACGACCTGAGCGCCATCGACATGGACGGCGTCGATCGCGCTGTGACGGCGATGGGGATGCGGCGCCTGCCAACGGCGATCGCTGCGACCAGCTACGTCGACGGCAAGTGCGTGTCGCGCACCTTCGTCGCGCAGCCTGGCGCGACGGACAAGACTGCCGCGGTGCGCACGGTGGACACGTCGTTCCTGAAGTGGGTGCCGAAGGACGCGGTCGGCTTCAGCGCCGGGACGTTGAGCGTGATGTCCCTCTACGACACGCTGCTCAAGGGCCTGCAGGCCTACGACCCCGACATGGCAAGCGAAGCCCTGGCCCAGTTGGCCGAGATGGAGAAGCAGGTCGGCTTCCGTGTGCGCGACGACCTGTTCGGCTCGATCGGCGATCACTACATCACCTGGTCGATGCCGATGGGAACGATCTCGTCGGCACCCGAGATGGCGCTGTTGCTGAAGATCCAGGACGAGCAGAAGTTCCTCAGCGTGCTGAAGGCGCTGGCACAGATGAGCCAGGGCATGGTCGAGCTCGAGGAGAACGAGAAGCGCGGCGTGAATGTCTACCAGCTGCGCGTCAACTTCGATCCGACGCAGGGCCGGGGCGGCATGAACCCCTTCGACATGTTCACGCCGACGTTCTCGTTCAAGGGCGGCTACCTGGTCGGCGGATTCTCCGCCAGTGACATCAAGCGCGTGTTCCAGCGCATGGACCGTGAGGATGATCCCAAGGGCGACATCCGCGGCAACAAGGAGTTCGCCGCCATCGCCGACCGCCTGCCTGCCGGCGTCGACAGCGTGTCCTTCACCGATTGGAAGGCGAACTTCGAGAGCATCTACCAGATCGCGACGGGCCTGCTGGCATTCGTCCCGATCGGCGAAGAAGTGCCGATCGACATGTCGCTGATTCCCGATTCGGCGTCGCTGACCAAGCACTTGTTCGGCTCGATCAGCTACAGCCGCGCGGTGCCCGGCGGCCAGGAATCGGAGTCGATCAGCCCGTTCGGCCCAGAGGTGTGGATGCTCTCCGCCGCCGCCGGTGCCGCCGGAGCCATCTTCCTCGGCGTCTCGCGCAGCCGTCGCTTCTGATCGATGCAGCGCCGCCGCAGCCTCAGCACTGCCTGCGGCCGCAACCCAAGGGCCGCCGTCGTCGCTGACGGCGACGACCGGAAGGGGCCGCAGGCGCTGTTGCCTCCAGGGACGACGGCCACTTCCGCTCGGCAACCCGCAAATCGGCGCGCCGTGAGAGGAACCGCGGAAGTGGTGAATCAGCGCGGCAGGCCGACCGCGAGGTAGTCGCCGCCGACGCGGTCGGCCAGCAGCAGCCCTTCGCCAGTCAGCGATATGCGCGTTCCCACGCGCTCGATCCAGCCGGCCCGCTCCTGTTGCGCGATCACGGCGGCGAACATCGCCTCGACCGGCAGCGACAGGCGTGCAGCAACCTGCTGCAGGTCGAGGCCGTCCCGCCGTCGGATGCCGAGCCACAAGGCCTCGCTGGCACGCTGCGACGGCCGGAGTGTCTCGGCGGTCGCGGCACATGGTTGTCCGAGCAGTGCCGCCTCGGCCCACGCCTCGACCGCCTTCAGGTTCGTGCAGCGCACGCCAGCACGGTGACTGGATGCCCCCGGCCCGATGCCGACGTAGTCGCCTTGCAGCCAGTAGTGGTCGTTGTGCCGGCACGGGCCGCCGCCACCAGCGAAGTTGCTGACCTCGTAGGCGACGAACCCGGCGGCGGCCAGCCGCTCGCGCGTGCCAAGGAACATCTCGCGATCGACTTCCTGTTCGTTCGGCTCGACCTCACCACGCTGCATGTCGCGATACAGTCGCGTACCGGGCTCGAACGTCAGGTTGTAGCAGGACAGGTGATCCGGTCGCAGCGCCAGCGCGCGAGTCAGATCGCTCTCCCACTCGCGGATCGTCTCGCCCGGGATGCCGAACATCAGGTCGACGCTGACGTTGTCGAACCCGGCGCGGCGCGCTTCCGCGAACGCCGCTTCGGCCCGTTCGGCGGAGTGCGCACGATCGAGGAAGCGCAGGTGGTGAGGGTGGAACGTCTGCACGCCCATGCTCAGGCGGTTGACGCCACCGGCGCGCGCGATGCGCGCCTTCTCCTCCGTGAGGCTCTCCGGATTCGCCTCCATCGTCACCTCGCGACAGCCCGCGAGATCGACGTGGCTGCCGAGGAGCGCGAACAGGCGCTGCAGCCGCTCCGGCTCGAGCAGGCTGGGCGTGCCGCCACCGATGAACACGGACACCGGCATGCCTCCGCGCCATTCGCGCTGCAGTTCGGCCGCGAGCGCGTCGAGGAACCGGTCGTGCACGGCCCGATCCTCGACCACATAGGAGTTGAAGTCGCAGTAGCCGCACTTGACGACGCAGAACGGCACGTGCACGTAGAGCGAGGTGCCGAGTCCGGCAGCGGCAACGTCGGCAGGACGGTTCACGGCAGCAAGCTACGCCGCCGCGCCACTCCCGTCACCTGTCGCTGCTCTGCGCCCTGCGCGGACGCGGCGCCGCCCGCTCCTCGCCGAACTCACGCGACATGATCAGGCCGAGCTTCTCCAGCGCCTGCTGCTCCATCTGCCGCACCCGCTCCCGCGTGAGGCCAAACCGCTTGCCGATCGCCTTCAGCGTCATCGGATCGCTGTTGCCGATCCCGAACCGCAGCTTCAGGATGCGGGATTCCCGCGAATCGAGCAGCTCCAGCAGTTCGCGCATGCGTCCCAGCTCGATCGCAGAGAGCGTCTGCTCCTCCGGACTGCGCGTGCGCGTGTCCGCGATCGAATCGGCGAACATGGCTCCGGAGTCCTCGCTCATCGAGTGCGTCGGCTGCGAACTCGCGAGCACGGTCTCCCGCACGACGTTCCAGTTGCACTCCGGCAGCTCCAGCTCCTCCGCGATCTCGGCGGACGTCGCCTGCCGACCCAGGCGGTAGTTCAACTCCATCGAGGTCGCCTTCCAACGCGAGACGATCTCCGACATGTAGGACGGCACGCGCACCGTCTTCACGCTGTTGACCAGCGATCGACGGATGCCCTGCTTGATCCACCAGGTCGCGTAGGTCGAGAACCGGCAACCCGCGTTGGGGTCGAACTTCTCGACCGCCTTCATCAGGCCGATGTTCCCCTCCTCGATCAGGTCCATGAAGGACAGACCGCGGTTCACGTAGTTCTTCGCGATCGACACGACGAGCCGCAGGTTGGCGCGGATCATGTGTTCACGCGCAGCGAGATCGCCGCGCTGTACTCGCTTGCTGAGCGAGATCTCTTCTTCCGCCGTCAGCAGCGGCACTTCGTTGATGTCCGTCAGGTATGTGTCGAGACCGTGATCCCGCATTGGCAGCTCCCGTGGTGTGGCTGCCTCCGGTATCGACAATCCCGACACCGCCCTTCGCCGCGGCCGCCGAGGTCGTATCGCATCGAGACCCGCACGCGCCCGGCGGTGTGGCCGGCACGACTCGCTACATCAGCGTGTAGATGAACGGTGCGATGCCAGTGGCACCGAGGATCAGCAGCACACCGAGCAGACCGAACACCACCAGGATCGGCGTCAGCCACCACATCTTGTTCTCGGCCATGAAGGCGATGAACTCGCCGACGAGGCCGCGCTCCTGTTCGGTAGCAGCCTGCAGGAACTCGTCCTTCTGGTCCTTGGCGGGGCCGGATGGCTGGGGCGCGTGCTCGCTCATCGTGCGATCAGTATAGCCGGAAGTAGGACGACGGCCTGCGCATCGGTCCACGATCGTGCCAGTAGCTCTTGCGCTGCGGCTCCCACCTGCGCCCCATGGCATCACGGCCGATGAGCCGGAACACCAGGCCGATCGGCGTGATCACCAGATAGAAGATCACCGCCATCAACACCTGCGACAGCACGAAACCGATCGGCAGGGCGACGATGGTCAGGGTCACGTAGAGCCATCGCGTCGGCGCCCGCAGGCCCGCCGCGAACAGGGCGAACTGCAGCACGCCGACCGCAGCGGCGACCAGCATCGCCGGGTGGGTCCAGGTGAACGCATGCGACATGCGCAGCACCAGACCGGCGAGCAGCGGCAGGCCGACGACCGCGAAGACTGCGAACTGACGCAGCACGCGGGGCTCGGGGTGGAAGTTCGGCTTCAGCATCGGGGCTCTTCTCTTCGGGCCTTCAGTCGAGGGCGAACGCCGACAGGTACTTCTCGCGGTCGACCGCCGGCAGGTTGGTCTGTGCGGCGCGTCGGATGACGAAGTTCTCGAGCACCAAGACGTCCATCTCGGTGCCGAGGAAGCAACGCAAGGCGTCGTGCGGTGTGCAGACGATCGGCTCGCCGCGCACGTTGAAACTGGTGTTGATCAGCACCGGGCAGCCGGTGCGTTGCTGGAAGCGGCGCATCAGCCGGGCGAGGCGGGGATTGCGTTCTCCGTCCACGGTCTGCAGGCGCGCCGAGTAGTCGACGTGCGTCACCGCCGGGATCACCGACCGCAACTGCTTGAGCTTGTCGAGGCCACGCGCCGCCGGATCGACCTGCTTGCGCTTGTCGGGGCGAACCGGCGCGACGATGAGCATGTAGGGACTCTCGTGCTGCGGCTCGATGTCGAAGAACTTGCTCGCCTCTTCACGCAGCACGATCGGCGCGAACGGCCGGAACGACTCGCGGAACTTGATCTTCAGGTTCATCACACTCTGCATCTTCGGCGACCGCGCGTCGCCGATGATGCTGCGCGAACCGAGCGCACGCGGCCCGAACTCCATCGGTCCCTGGAACCATCCGATCACGTTCTCCTGCTCGATCAGCTCGGCAACCCGATCGGCGAGCACGTCTTCGCTGGTGCAGTCCTCGTAGACGATGCCCTCGCCGTCCAGGAACGCGCGGATCTCGGCCGACTCGTAGCGCGGGCCGAGCAGGCTGCCGCGCTGCGTATCGCCCGGCGCGACCTTGCGCGGCCGGTCCAGCAGGTTGTGCCAGACGAACTGCGCGGCTCCGAGCGCGCCGCCCGCGTCGCCGGCCGCCGGCTGGATCCAGATCTTCTCGAACGGTCCTTCGCGCAGGATGACGCCGTTGCCGACGCAGTTCAGCGCGACGCCGCCAGCGAGGCACAGGTTCTTCTTGCCGGTCACCGCGTGCGCGTGCCGCGCCGTGCGCAGCATCACGTCCTCGGTCACCTTCTGGACCGAAGCGGCGAGGTCCATGTGGTGCTGCTCGAGCGGCGACTCGGACGTTCGCGGCGGCCCGCCGAAGAGCGCGTGGAACTTCGCGCTCGTCATCGTCAGACCCTGGCAGTAGTTGAAGTACGACAGGTCGAGTCGGTAGCTGCCGTCCTCGCGCAGGTCGATCAGGTGCTCGCGGATCTGCCGCTCGAAGCGCGGTTCGCCGTAGGGCGCCAACCCCATCAGCTTGTATTCGCCGCTGTTGACCTTGAAGCCGCAGTAGTAGGTGAAGGCCGAATACAGCAGCCCGATCGAGTGCGGGAAGCGGATCTCCTGCTGCAGCCGGACCCGGTTGCCTTCGCCGGTGCCCACGGACGTCGTCGCCCACTCGCCGACACCGTCCATCGTCACGATCGCGGCGTCTTCGAACGGCGACGGGTAGAACGCCGAGGCCGCATGGCTCTCGTGATGCTCCGGGAACACGTAGCGGTTCTTCGGCCGCGTGCCGAGCTGCTTCGTCAGCTGGCGCCGCATGTGCAGCTTGTCGCCGAGCCACATCGGCACGGCCTTGCCGAACGACCGCAGGCCGACCGGCGCGAACGACAGGTAGGTCTCGATCAGCCGGTGGAACTTCAGGATCGGCTTGTCATAGAAGGCGACGAAGTCGAGCTCGCCCGCCTCCGCACCGGCGCTGCGCAGACAGAACTCGACCGCGCGCGCCGGGAACGCCGCATCGTGCTTCTTGCGCGTGAAGCGCTCTTCCTGGGCGGCAGCCACGATCTCGCCGTCCCGCAGCAGGCAGGCAGCGGAGTCGTGGTAGAAGGCGGAGATGCCAAGGACGTACTCGGGCATGGTGGAGCAGTCCGGGCGCAGAGGGGTCACCGCGGTCCGGAACGGAGCAGACGGACGGGTGAGTATGCTGCACGTGCGACGCGTCGTGCCACGCGAAAACGCCGTGAAGCCGTGGTGCAGGTGTGGCTTGCGGCCAACGGGGCGGCAGGCTCGGACCCGCATGCTGGGCCAGGTGCACGACTCGTGATGACCGCCGGCCAACGGCTCCGACCCGCGCTGCGGAGACATCGCTAGATGTTTGCAGGAATTAGTTTATGGCCGTCCATCGGCACGGCGGGGGCCGCTTCGCCCGCGGCCACGCCACAGCCGGCGGTTGCCTCGCGGCTGCCAGGCTGTGGCGAGCGGTCTGCCACGCGACTCCCGGGTCGGCCGCGCCGGATCGGCGAGTGGGGAACGCGCGTCCCGCGCCACGCACGAACCGCCGCAGCATCTGCTTCGTGCCCATGCGGACGTGTTTGGCGCGCATGCCTACGCACCTTGCAAGGGCGAAACTCAGAACTCTGAAATTGACCCAGCGGCAACGATCTTTTACAGGGGCCGCCCTTCTGGGCTGCCTGCGCGTGCCCTCGCGGCTCCCGATCTCGATGTTGTCACTCCGCCGATGGCCGACTTCGGTGCTGGCATGCGAGACCGATGCTTCGGGCGGCAACGGTGCAGGTCCCCGGGCTGCAACCCCTTCCTGGCCACCCGGCCTCAGGCGTCCGCACCGACGTGTCGCTCGTCGACGGGTGCCGCTTTCCAGCGACCGCTAGCCATCCCCACATCTCCCGGAGGGGATCACCTTGACCGTTTTGTTCCCCAAGTGGACCAACAAGCTTCCCGCAGCGCTCGCGCTGGGTGCAGGAGCGGCAGGTCTGTTCGTGGTCTTCGTCGTGTACTTCTGGTTCTCCCCGAAGCACATCGACGTCGGCTACCAGCCCTACCAGCCGATCTCCTACAGCCACAAGTTGCACGCCGGTGCACTGGGCATGGACTGCCGCTACTGCCACCGAGGGGTCGAAGACGGCCCCAACGCGACGGTGCCCGATGCCGAGACCTGCATGGGTTGCCACAGCAAGGTGAAACCGGACAGCGTGGCGCTGCAGCCGTTGCGCGACGCCTACGGTGACGGCCGGGCCGACGGCACGCCGATCCAGTGGGTGAAGGTGCACCTGCTGCCGCAGTTCGCCTACTTCCACCATGCCGTGCATGTGCACGCCGGCGTCGGCTGCAAGAGCTGCCACGGCCGTATCGACCAGATGGAGATCGTGCGCCAGGTCGAGCCACTGAGCATGGGCTGGTGCCTCGAGTGCCACCGCGACCCGACGTCGCACCTGCGGCCGAAGGGTGTCGCGGTGACCAACATGGACTGGGTTGCCGACGAGCAGAGCATCGCTGCCGCCCGTCAGCGCCTGGAGTGGACGGGCGAGACCCCGCCCGAGTTGAACCCCCCGACCCACTGCTCGGCGTGCCACCGATGACCAGCGTCCACGAGACTGCCGCGGCCGAAGCCGACGGCACCACCTTCTTCCGCAGCCTGGGCCAGTTGGAGAACTCGCCCGAGTTCCAGCAGGTCCTGGCGCGCGAGTTTCCCGAAGGCATCACCGAGGCGCCCGACGAGGTCTCCCGGCGTGGTTTCCTCAGCGTCATCGCCGCTTCCGTGGCGCTCGCCGGCCTGACCAGCTGCCGCAAGCCGCAGACGAACATCCTGCCATTCAACAAGCGGCCGGATGGGTTCAAGCCAGGTCTGCCGCAGTTCTACGCGACGGTGATGCCGCGCAACGGCTACGGCATCGGCGTGCTGGTGAAGAGCAGTGACGGACGGCCGACGAAGATCGACGGCAACCCCGATCACCCGAGCAGCCTCGGCGGCTCCGATCTGCGTCTTCAGGCCGAGTTGCTGCAGTTGTACGACCCGGGGCGCAGTCCGGCGCCGCGCAACGCGCACAGCGCGATGCATGCCCCGGACCATGACGCTCACGGCGGTCACGGCGCGCACGCCGACCACGAAGTGAACGTCTGGGACGAGTTCTATGCGTGGTGGGACGAGAAGGCCAAGGACCTGGTCACGGTCAAGCAGGGTGAGGGTCTTCACATCGTGTTGCCGTCGCACTCGTCGCCAACGCTGCAGTCGATCGTCACGCGCATGAAGAGCGGCAGCATGCCGAAGGCGCGCTTCCACACCTGGTCGCCGCTGCACTGCGACAACGAGCGCGCCGGTGCACAGATGGCCTTCGGCAAGGTCGTCGCGACCCACTGCGACTTCACCAACGCCGACGTGGTCGTGTCGCTCGACAGCGACTTCCTCGCCACCGACGGCAACAACCTGCGCAACGCGCGCGACTGGGCGTCGACCCGCCGCCAGCCGGTGAACGGCAAGAAGCTGTCGCGCCTCTACGTCGTCGAGTCCACCTACAGCACGACCGGCACCGCGGCCGACCACCGCTTCCGCACCAAGGCCGGCGAGATCCCGGCAGTTGCGTTCGCACTGGCGAAGGCGCTCGGCGCCGGCGCCGGCAGCGATCTGGCCAACGCCCTCGATGCGCATTCCCCGGCCGCGTTCGAGAAGAACGGCAAGAAGTGGGTCGAGGTGATCGCCAAGGACCTGCAGTCCGCCGCCGGTCGTTGCGTCGTGGTCGTCGGTCCGCGGCAACCCGCGGCCGTGCACGCCGTCGTGCACCTGATCAACCAGCAGCTCGGCGCCACCGGCAAGACCGTCACCTACACGGCGATGCCGGAAGGTATGCAGAACAACTGCGCTGCCGCGCTGCAGGAGCTTCGCTCCGCGATCGATCAGGGCACCTGCGACACGCTCGTGTTCCTCGGCACGAACCCGGTCTACGACGGCCCTGCCGACCTCAAGCTCGGCGAGTTGCTGCAGACCAAGAAGCCGAAGACGAGCATTCACGTCGGCGCCTACGACGACGAGACCGGCCACCTCTGCGACTGGCACTTCCCGCTCGCCCACGAGTTGGAGTGCTGGGGCGACGCACGTGCACACGACGGCACCGTGTCGATCCAGCAGCCGCTGGTGTTGCCGCTGCACGGTGGCGTCTCGCTGCTCGAGTTCCTCGGCTTCCTCAACCAGGAGCCGAACTTCGAAGGCCTCGCCACCGCCCGCGACGGCATGTTCGGCTACGAGCTGGTGCAGTCGTACTGGCGCGAGGCCGTCGCGACCGACGACTTCGACACCAACTGGTGGCCGAAGACCCTGCACGCGGGTGTCGCCGGCGATCGCAAGTTCGCGGCCGAGACCGTGACCCTCAATCCCGCCACGATCGCACCCGCCGTGCGCGGCTACACCAAGCCGACCGGCATCGAAGTCGTGTTGCGCAGCTGCCCGAAGATGGGCGACGGCCGCTTCGCCAACAACTCCTGGATGCAGGAGCTGCCGGACCCGGTGACGAAGCTCAGCTGGGACAACGCCGCGCTCGTCAGCATGGGGACCGCGCAGCGGCTCGGCGTCGAGAACGGCGACATGCTAGGCATCGCCGCCGCCGGCACGCAATTGCAGATCCCCGCTTGGATCGTGCCCGGCCACGCCGACGACAGCATCACGATCCACCTCGGCTGGGGCCGTTCGCTGCCCGAGTCGTGCAAGGTCGCACAGAGCGGTCCGAATGGGCAGGGCACCGGCTTCAACGCATACCCGCTGCGCACCACCGCGGCGCAGTGGATCGTGACCGGCGCCAACGTCGCGAGGAGCAGCGGCAACTACCCACTGGTCTGCACGCAGGAGCACGGCACCATGGCCGGGCGCGCACTGGTGCGCGAGACCACGGCGGCGAAGAACGCGGCCGAACCGCGCTGGGCGCCGAAGATGTCGCCGCTCGATCAGGCCGCCAACCTGCACGGCGGCGTCGAGAAGGACCTCGCCAAGTCGCTGTGGGTCGAACGCGGTTACGACAAGGGCCGCGAAGCGAAGGACCCCGACGTGCGCAAGTCGCCCTACCAGTGGGGCATGGTCATCGATCTCAACGCTTGCACCGGTTGCAGCGCGTGCGTCGCGGCCTGCACGGCGGAGAACAACGTGCCGATGGTCGGCAAGATCCAGGTGGCCCGCAACCGCGAGATGTTCTGGATCCGCGCCGACCGCTACTTCAGTTCACGTGCCGACGGCAAGAAGGCCAGCGAGCAGACGCACGAAGACAAGCTGTCGATGATCGAGGACCCGCAGGTCTCGAACATGCCGGTGCCTTGCATGCAGTGCGAGAACGCGCCGTGCGAGTCGGTTTGTCCGGTGGCGGCGACCACGCACAGCCCCGACGGGCTCAACGACATGGTCTACAACCGCTGCATCGGCACGCGGTACTGCAGCAACAACTGCCCCTACAAGGTCCGCCGCTACAACTACCTCGACTACATCGGCAACGCGCCCGACACCAAGCGCATGGCGTTCAACCCGGACGTCACCGTGCGCAACCGCGGCGTGATGGAGAAGTGCACCTACTGCGTGCAGCGCATCAACGGCGGCCGCATCCAGGCCAAGCTCCTCGGCAAGAAGGTCGGCGACGGCAAGGACGACGTTCGCGTCACGACCGCGTGTGCGCAGGCGTGCCCGACGGAGGCGATCATCTTCGGCAACATCCTCGAGACCAGCAGTCGGGTCGCGCAGCAGAAGGCTCTGGACCTGAACTACGGGCTGCTCTCCGAGCTGAACACGAAGCCGCGCACCACCTACCTCGGGCGCGTCCGCAACCCCAACCCCGAACTCCAATCCGAGCTGGCCTGATCCGATGACCGCGACCGCAATCCCCGTTGTCGACGAGCCGGAGAACCCGCTCCGGCGCGCTCCGCTGGTCGAGGGCAAGAACGACTTCGCGTCGGTGACCGCGACGATCGCGGGCGTCGCCGAGAAGCGCACGCCGCGCGGCTGGTACCTGCTGTTCGGTGTCGCCATCGCGCTGCTGATGAATCTCGGCGCGATGATCGGCTACCTGGTGTTCACCGGCATCGGCGTCTGGGGCAACAACGTCCCGGTCGGCTGGGGCTGGCCGATCGTCAACTTCGTGTTCTGGATCGGCATCGGCCACGCCGGCACGCTGATCAGCGCGATCCTGTTCCTGTTCCGCCAGAAGTGGCGCACGTCGATCAACCGCGCGTCCGAGGCGATGACCATCTTCGCCGTCATGGCGGCCGGCATCTTCCCGGCGATCCACGTCGGCCGCATCTGGGTCATCTATTGGGTGTTCCCGATCCCCAACCAGATGTCGATGTGGCCGAACTTCAAGAGCCCGCTGCTCTGGGACGTGTTCGCAGTCAGCACCTACTTCACGATCTCGGCGCTGTTCTGGTTCGTCGGCCTCGTGCCCGACCTCGCCACCTTCCGTGACCGCGCGATGAAGGCCGGGCGCACGGTCGCCGCTCGCGTCTACGGCGTGTTCTCGTTCGGCTGGCACGGCAGCAACCGGCACTGGCTGCACTACGAGAAGGCCTACCTGATCCTGGCTGGTCTCAGCACGCCGTTGGTGCTGTCGGTGCACTCGATCGTGTCGTTCGACTTCGCCGTGTCACTGCTGCCCGGCTGGCACACGACGATCTTCCCGCCCTACTTCGTCGCCGGTGCGATCTTCTCCGGCTTCGGCATGGTGCTGACGCTGATGATCCCGGCGCGGCAGTGGTTGGGCCTGAAGGAACTGATCACGCTCAACCACCTCGACAACATTGCCAAGATCCTGCTCTTGACGGGCACGATGGTCGGCTACGCGTACGCGATGGAGTTCTTCATCGCCTGGTACAGCGGTGTCGAATACGAGAAGTTCGCCTTCATCAACCGCGCGTTCGGACCCTACTGGTGGGCCTACTGGATCATGGTGACGTGCAACGTCGTCAGTCCCCAGTTCTTCTGGTTCCGCAGCATCCGGCGCAACCCGATGGTGCTGTTCGTCATCTCGATCTTCGTCAACATCGGCATGTGGTTCGAGCGCTTCGTGATCACCGTCACGTCGCTGAACCGGGACTTCCTGCCATCGAGCTGGGGCTACTTCACCCCGACGTTGATCGACATCCTGACCTATGTCGGCAGCTTCGGTCTGTTCTTCACCTTCTTCCTGCTGTTCTGCCGCTTCCTGCCGATCCTCGCGATCAGCGAAGTGAAGGGCGTCATGCCGCAGGCGAACCCGCACCACGGTGCCCACGGCGCTCACCACTGAGGCGATGACCACCATGGCCAACCCAACCAAGTGGGGCGTCGTCGCCCAGTTCGAGAGCCCGGCGGAGATCTACCAGGCCGCCGAGAAGGCCACGGCGAACGGCTACACGCGCCTCGATGCGCACACGCCGTTCCCCGTGCACGGACTCGAGAAGGCGCTGCGCCAGGGGCCGAGTCCCCTCGGCTGGATCGTCGTCTGTTGCGGCATCACCGGCATCTGCCTGGCGCAACTGATGATGTGGTGGATGAACGCGCACGACTACGTCATCTGGGTCTCCGGCAAGGAACCCTACGCGTGGCCGTCGACGATCCCGATCACCTTCGAGTGCATGGTGCTGCTGTCGGGGTTCGGCGCCGTGTTCGGCATGTTCGGCCTCAACCGCCTGCCGCGCCTGCACCACCCGATCTTCGCCCACAGCACCTTCTGGCGCGTCAGCGACGACCGCTTCTTCCTGTCGGTCGAGGCCGCAGATCCGAAGTTCGACAGCAAGGAGACCGTGCGTTTCCTCGAGAGCATCGGCGGCAAGCACGTCGAGATCGTGGAGGGATGAACCGATGCAGCGCCCCCTGAAGCACTCGTTCCTGAAGCTCTCCCTATTGGCGTTCGCGATCCTGCCGACGCTGCTGACCAGCTGCATGCGCGGCGGCGTCTCGCACGAGCCGCCCGTGCACCTCGTGCTCGACATGGACTTCCAGCCCAAGCTGCTGGCGCAGTCGCGCTCGAACTTCCCCGGCTGGGCCGACCACCGCGGCATGCGGCTGCCAGTCGCCGATCCGTTCGGCAAGACGCTGGTGGTCGCGCGCGGTTCGCTGCCCAACCCGGCGCTCGCCAACCGCCAGGCCAACGGCGCGTTCGTCACCGAGAATCCCGTCGCCGTCAGCGCCGACGTGCTCGCTCGCGGCCGCGAACGCTTCGACATCCACTGCTCCGTCTGCCACGGCTACTCGGGCCAGGGCGGCGGCGGGCCGGCCATGACCAACACCGCCCACGGCCTCGTCGGCCGGCGTTGGCCGGTCGTGATCCCGAACTTCCACTTCGTCCAGGGTGCGGACAACCGCGTGCCGCAGATGCCCGACGGCGAGTTCTTCGAAGTGATCACCTACGGCAAGGGCACGATGCCGGCCTACGGCCCGCGCCTGTCCGTCGAGGATCGCTGGTCGATCGTCCACTACATCCGCGCACTCCAGAGACTCAGCAAGTGAGCGACATGACCTCCGCACACATGACCGCTGCGAGTCTGCAGCAACTGGCGCCGAACGTCGTCGCGCGCGTCAAGGACGGCGACCTCAACCTGGCGCAGATGGTGCTGCTGGGCCTCGGTCTCGTGCTGATCGGCGCGGCCTGGGCCACCGGCGGCGAGCAGTTCTACGCCAGCTACCTGGTCGGCTACATGGGCGTGCTGGGCATCTGCCTCGGCGCGCTGTTCTTCACGATGCTGCAGCACATCACGCGCGCGGGCTGGAGCATCTCGGTACGCCGCCTCGCCGAGAACATGATGGCCACGCTGCCGTTCATGTTGCTGCTGTTCGTGCCGATCGTGGTCGGCTTCGACCACATCTTCCACCACTGGACGCACGCGCAGCTGGTGGAGGGCCAACCCGGCTACGACGCCGTCATCGCCGGCAAGTCCGCCTGGCTGAACAAGACCGCCTTCTTCGTCCGTGTCGGCATCTACTTCACGATCTGGATCGGCCTGGCGACCTACTTCCGTCGCGCGTCGCTGAAGCAGGACGAGACCGGTGATCCCGCGATCTCGCTGCGCCTCTCGCGCCTTGCCGCACCAGGCCTGTTGCTGTTCGCGCTGTCGATCACCTTCGCCTCGTTCGACTGGATCATGTCGATCGACCCGCATTGGTTCAGCACGATCTTCGGCGTGACCTACTTCTCCGGCAGCGCGATGGCGTTCTTCGCCTTCACGATCCTGATGGCCAAGTGGCTCGGCGCCAAGGGCTACCTGCGTGAGGCGATCACGGTCGAGCACTACCACGACCTCGGCAAGCTGCTGTTCACGTTCGTGGTCTTCTGGACCTACACGAACTTCAGCCAGTACATGCTGATCTGGTACGCGAACCTGCCCGAGGAGACGCGGTGGTTCGCCGACCGCGCCGAGGGTGGCTGGGGCGCCATCGGCACGATCCTGGTCTTCGGCCACTTCTTCATCCCGTTCGCCTTCCTGCTGTCGCGCCACATCAAGCGCAACACGGTCACCCTGTGCATCGGCTCCGTGTTCCTGCTGGTGATCCACTGCTTCGACATGCAGTTCCTGATCCTGCCGCCGCTGGCGGGTCACGATGGGCATGCGGCGGCCGAACACGCTGCGGCACACGGTGACGGCGCCGCCGTCGCGATCGAGAACGGCCTCGCGCGCTTCCCGCACGACCTCGGCACCTACCTGCATGGCGTACACTGGGCGGACTTCGGCTGCTTCCTCGGCCTGATCGCCCTGGTCAGCGGTCTGACGCTGATGAACGTGCGCCGCTCCAACCTGCTGCCGCTGCGCGATCCGCGCCTGGCGGAGTCGCTCCACTTCCTGAACGTCTGACCTCGCGAGCCACCATGTCCCACGGCAAGCAACCCGAAGACCACTATGGCGAACCGGGCGCGCACCACGCGCCCGTCGCCAACGACCCGGAGCACGACATCGACGCCCGCTCGGCGACCATCTGGGTCGTCATCGGCGCCCTGGCGACCTTCCTGTCGTTGTGGTTGATGGTGCCGATCTTCCAGCGCGTGCAGGAGGCCGAGCGCATCCGCAAGATCGACCAGGCACCGAACGTCGAGCTGGACGAGGTCAAGGCCGAGGAGCACGTCTTCCTCAATGGGCGGAATCCGACCCAGCACAGCATCGAACAGATCATGCAGCAGATGGCCGGCAAGAAGTGACCGGCAACCGACCATGAACCGCGTCCTCCTCGCCACCCTCGTCACCGCCACGTTCGGCAGCACGGCCATCGCCCAGGGCGAAGGCATGCCGGTGACGTCGACGCTCGAGGTCCGCGAGGAAGCTGCATCGATGGTCGACCGCATCGGCACCGTCGTCGATCCGAGCCTGACGTTCACCGACGAGCGCGGCTACCCGTTCCAGCTGCAGCAGGTGTTCCCCGGCCAGGTGCCCGTGGTCCTGCTGCTCGGCTACTACAGCTGCCCGGCGATGTGCGGCCAGGTGCTCGAAGCGGCGTTCGACGCCCTCAGCAACGTGGACCTGGAGCCCGGTGCCGACTACCGGATCCTCAACGTCTCCATCGACCCGCGCGAGACCCCGCAGATCGCGAAGGATCGCAAGCTGAAGTTCCTGCCGAAGCTGACCAAGATCGGCGGCGACGACGCCTGGCGGGTGCTGGTCGGCGACGCCGACAACATCCGCAAGCTCACCGACACGGTCGGCTTCCGCTACTACTGGTCGCCGCTCACCAACCAGTACGCCCACCCGCCGGCGCTGATCTTCCTGACCCCGCAGGGCCGGATCAGCCGCGTCATCGTCAACACCTGGTTCGACCCCAGCGACGTGCGCCTGGCGCTGGTCGAGGCCAGCGAGGGCACGCTCGGCAGCTTCTGGGACCAGGTCCGGCTCAACTGCCTGACCTTCGATCCGCGCACCAACTCCTACTCCCTGACGGCTATGACCCTGATGCGCATCGGCGGTGTGCTCACCGTGATCGCGCTGGCAGCGATGATCGGCATCATGCTGCGCCGGGAACGCCGCCGTTCCGCCTCGTCTCCATCCGCGTCACCTCGATCCGGCGTCATCGCCTGACCCGCAGCCCAGGACACCCGTGTTCGCCCTACTGATTCAGGACCCGGTCAACATCAACGGACCGGACCGTGCTCCCCAGCAAGCCGTCGACGCCTACGGTCAGCTGACCAAGCTCGCCAGCACGTTCAGCCACGTGGACGGGCTGTTCTACTTCACGTACGCGGTCTGCATCTTCTTCTTCGTCATCATCGTCGGTGTGTTGCTGTTCTCGGTGGTGAAGTACCGCCGCAAGACCTGGGACCAGCTGCCCGCGTCGAACACGACGCACAACACGCCGCTCGAGGTCGTCTGGACGGTGATCCCGCTGATCATCGTCATGATCATGTTCGCCTGGGGCTACATGGGCGCGCGCGACATGACGGTCGTGCCGCTCGAGGCGTCGCGCAACACCTACAAGGCGTCGGCCAAGCAGTGGAACTGGACCTTCCACTACCCGAACAGCGCGGTGCCCAGCTACAACGAGGTCTGGCTCGAGGTCGACAAGCCGGTGCAGTTCCTGCTCGAGTCGAGCGACGTGCTGCACGCGTTCTACATGCCCGCGATGCGCGTCAAGCGCGACGTGATCCCCGGCCGCTACCAGTCGGTGTGGTTCACGCCGACGACGCTGGGGGACTACCACCTGTTCTGCGCCGAGTACTGTGGCAAGGACCACTCGAAGATGTACGCGAAGGTTCACGTCGTCGACACGGCGACGTTCAACGCGCCGCAGAAGCCCTGGGACCTGTGGGACGACTCGACGCCGGAACTCGCCGCCAAGAGCGGTGCCAATCTCTACAGCCAGCTCTGCGTCGCCTGCCACAGCGTGAACGGCACCCCCGGCGTCGGCCCGAGCTGGAAGGGCCTGTTCACGAAGAACGCCGACGGCACCTACACCGGCCGGCAGCGCGAGGTCATCGAGGGCGGTGAGCGCAAGACGATCACGGTCGACGAGGCATACATCGTCGAGTCGATCCACAAGCCCGACCAGAAGAAGGTCGCCGAGGAGCCCTTCGTGCGGAACGCGATGACCCCGTTCCCCGATCTCGACGAGCGCAAGATCAAGGGTCTGATCGAGTACATGAAGTCGCTTGCGGACACGAAGTGAGGCAGCCATGACGACCAACGTCCCAGTGATCGATTCTCACGCCGCCCCCGTCGCCGGCCGCACGAACTTCCTCAACTGCTCCAGCGGGTTCCTGTCCTGGGCCGGCACGCTCGATCACAAGCGCATCGGCCTGATGTACCTGGTCGGCGTGTCGCTCGCGTTCCTCGCCGGCGGCCTGTTCGCGCTGCTGGTCCGGCTCCACCTGTGGAAGCCCGACGGCATGTTGTTCGACAACGTCGTCTACAACCAGATCTTCACGCTGCATGGCGCCTTCATGGTGTTCATCTTCGTGATCCCGGCGATCCCTGGCTCGCTCGGGAACATGGTGCTGCCGCTGATGCTCGGGGCCAAGGACGTCGCGTTGCCGCGGCTCAACCTGCTGAGCTTCTATCTGTGGTTGGGCGGCGCGGTGATGGCCACGCTGGCGATCGTGCTCGGCGGCTTCGACACCGGCTGGACCTTCTACGCGCCCTACAGCCTCTACACCGACCAGGCGGTCGTCACGATCGGCCTCGCGATCTTCGTGCTGGGCTTCAGCTCGATCTTCACCGGGCTGAACTTCATCGTCACCGTGCACAAGCTGCGCGCGCCGGGCATGACCTGGTTCCGCATGCCGCTGTTCGTGTGGGCCATCTACGCCACGGCGATCCTGCAGGTGCTGGCGACGCCGGTGCTCGGCATCACCGTGCTGCTGGTCGCCTTCGAGCGCCTCTACCACATCGGCATCTTCGATCCGCGCCTCGGCGGCGACCCGGTGCTGTTCGAGCACTTCTTCTGGTTCTACAGCCACCCGGCCGTCTACATCATGGTGCTGCCGGCCTTCGGCATCATCAGCGAGCTGGTGTCGGTCCACAGCAGGAAGCCGCTGTTCGGCTACAAGCTGATCGCGTTCAGCTCGCTGGCCATCGCGATCATCAGCTTCCTCGTGTGGGGCCACCACATGTTCACGTCGGGTCAGTCGACGTATGCGCTGTTCGCGTTCTCGTTCCTGACCTTCTTCGTGGCGATCCCGACGGCCATCAAGGAGTTCTCCTGGGTGGCGACGATCTGGAAGGGCTCGATCGCACTGAACGCGCCGATGCTCTACACGCTGGCGTTCCTGATCATCTTCGCGATCGGCGGCCTGACCGGCGTGATCCTCGGCGCGCTGAACGTCGACATCCACCTGCACGACACCTACTTCGTCGTCGCGCACTTCCACTACGTGATGATGGGATCGATCGCGCTGGCCTTCTTCGCCGGCCTGCATCACTGGTGGCCGAAGATGTTCGGCGTGATGTACAACGAGACGCTGGCGAAGCTCGCTGCCGGCATCATCTTCGTCGGCTTCAACGCGACGTTCATCCCGCAGTTCATCATGGGCAGTCGCGGCATGCCGCGCCGCTATGCCACCTACGTGCCGGAGTACCAGGCCTTCCACCAGGCTTCGACGATCGGCGCCATGCTGCTCGGCTGCGGTGTCGCGCTGATGGTCTTCTACCTGGTCGCGTCGCTGTTCCAGGGCAAGAAGGCGATGCAGAACCAGTGGGGCGGTGTCACGCTCGACTGGCTGACACCGACACCGCCGCCGCTCGAGAACTTCGACGAGGCGCCGGTGGTCACCACCGAGGTCTACGACTACTCGACGCTCGACTACAAGGCGATGCAGACGCCGGTTGCCTGAGGCCCGCAGCTCCATGCACGCAACCAACAGTCACGCCATCGCTCCACAGGACACAGCATGAGTCACGACGGTCACCACTCGGTAGTGATCCCGGCGCCCGGGCCCGAGTTCGTTTCGCACACGGTGGCGCACCACTTCGACACGCCGGTGCAGGAATTCCAGTCGATGAAGCTCGGCTTCTGGCTGTTCCTGGCCACGGAAATCCTGCTCTTCGGCGGTCTGTTCGCGGCCTATTTCTACTTCCACGAGAGCTATCCCGAGACGTTCCGGCAGGGCGGGCACCAACTCAACTGGCAGCTCGGTGCGCTGAACACCTCGGTGCTGCTGCTCAGCTCGTGGACGATGGCCATGGGTGTGCGCTCGGCGCAGACCAGCCAGAAGCAGAAGACGCTGTTGTTCTGCGGGCTGACCGTGCTCGGCGCGGCGATCTTCATGGTCGTCAAGTTCTTCGAGTACAAGGCGAAGAACGAGCACGGCCTGATCGTGTTCTCGGAGTTGTTCCATCCGTACGACACGGCCACCGGCTCGGTCCCGTGGTTCAAGGACTACGACGGCGTCATGGCTGGCATGCAGCACGCGCCGATGTTCTTCGCCATCTACCTGACGATGACGGCAGTCCACGGTCTGCACGTGGTCATCGGGGCCTGCCTGATCATCTGGATCATGAAGGGCACTGCGAAGGGCCGCTTCCACGCCGGCTACTACCTGCCCGTCGACCTGGTCGGCCTCTACTGGCACCTCGTCGACCTGATCTGGATCTTCCTCTTCCCCCTCCTCTACCTCGTTCCCTGATTTGAGTGCCGTGATGAGTGCACACGACGACGACAGCCACGGCGCGCTCCAGATGGGGCATCACCACGTCTCCAGCGTCTCGATGTTCGGCAGCGTTCTGGTGGCCCTGCTGATCCTGACCGGGATCACGGTCGGGGCCTCGCGCATGGACTTCGGTCCCGCGAACATGCTGATCGCGATGTTGATCGCCTGCATCAAGGCGTCGCTGGTCATCGCCTTCTTCATGCACCTGAAGTGGGACACGGCGATCAACAAGATCGTCTTCCTCTGCTCCTTCCTGTTCCTGTCGCTGCTGTTCATCTTCACGTTGGCCGATCACGCCACGCGTCGATGGGACAACGAGATGTACACGGTTCGAACGCCCGTCGACAAAGAGTGGGTCTACAAGCAGTTCGAACATCCCGGGAACCATTAAGCTGCACGCCGCCTTCCTGCATGCGCGCCAGCCGGCAGATGCTCGGATCGCGCTCTGGTCCGACACCGGTCTGGGCGGGGTCGCAGCAACACTGCCGCCGGCTCTCGCCACGCTGCTAGCCCCGGTCGAAGCACAGCTGCTGGTCCCAGTCGAGGAGGCGTCGTTGCGCCCACTGCTGGTCGCGGCGACGAGTGACGGCGACGACGAAGAGCGCGCCCAGAGTCGCACGGCGCCCGCACTGTGGTCGATCCCCGCGCTCGGCCTGCCGCTCGCTCATGCAGTGCCGTGGCTCGCGACTCTCGACCCGCGCAAGCAGCCGCCAGCCCTGCGCGCACTGGCCGCCGCCAGTCGACTGGTCCTGCGCCTGGTCGAACGCGGCGACTTCGCGCCGGGGCCACAACCTGGCGTGATGCGGTTCACGCCGCATTGGAGCCCGGAGACCCAGTGGGTGCTGGCGGCGATCGCCGAGATCGTGCCCGGCAGCCTGTGCACGGCGCGCGTCGCCGTGCCAGACGACCCGGTCTACTCGCTGACGCAGCGCAACTTCGTCATCGGCTTCGTCGGCCACGCACTCGACCAGGTCGTGCTCGCCGCCGCGGCCGCGGGTCGCCCGCCGGCACCACGCTTCGCCAAGGCAGAACGCTTGCCGCGCGAGTTCTGGCAGACGCCGATGGTGCCCGTGTTGGAGATCCTGGTGCCGGAGTCACCGCTCGAAGAGGGCGTGCCGTGGGGTCTGCAGGTGCTCGTGCGCCCGATCCCACGCATCGCCTACACCGAGACGATCGAGACCCTGCACCAGCGGTTGGCCGCCTCGCCGTTCGCCAACGAGCTGGCGACGGACAGCGTCTATCGCATCGAGCAGACCATCGAACGTGTTGCCGAGAAGCTGCCGGCACTGCGCCGCGCCCGCAATCTCAGCGACGGACGCGCCAGTCTGACGCGCCAGGAACTCGATCAGATCCTCGACCACATGCCGTTGCTCGAGAGCGAGGGCTTCGAGGTGACGCTGCCCGGTGTCGAAGCCATGCAGCGCCTGTCGGCGCGCGTGACGATCGTCGAGGGCAAGGGTCAGCCGAACGACCCGCGGCCGTGGTTCGAGTTCCGCTGGAGTCTCGCCGTCGGCGACACGGAGTTGAGTCCCGGCGAGTTCGAACAACTCGTCGACGCCAAGACGCCGTTGGTGTTCATCGATCGTCGGCCGGTGCTGCTGTCGCCGAAGGACCGCGAGGCGCTGCGCGATTTCAAGAAGCGCATGGCCGAGGGCGGCGAGCGCATCAGCTTCTTCGAGGCCCTGCGGCTCCGCCTCGGCGGCGCCTCCCACCTGCACGGCCTGGCAATGGAGTCGATCGCCACGACGCCACGCCTCGAACAGTTGCTGCAGAACCTCGAGCAGGCCCGCGGTGTCGAAGACCGGCCCAAGCCCGAGGGCTTCATCGGCGACCTGCGGCCCTACCAGCAGCGCGGCCAGGCGTGGATGCACTTCCTGGTCGATCAGGGCTTCGGCGCCTGCCTTGCCGACGACATGGGTCTCGGCAAGACGATCCAGGCGATCACCGTGATGCTCGACTGGCGCCGCGAGCGCAAACACGACCGCGCGATCCTGATCGTCTGCCCGGTGTCGGTGCTCGGCAACTGGCGGCGTGAACTGCACCGCTTCGCGCCCGGCATGCGCGTCGTACTGCACCACGGCAAGGGCCGCGCCGACACCGCCGAGAAGTTCCTCGACGTCGTCAGCACCTGCGACGTGATGCTGACCAGCTACAACCTGCTGCAGCGCGACGAGGAGATCATGAGCGAGATCACCTTCGACGGCGTGATCCTCGACGAGGCGCAGAACATCAAGAACCCGACCACGCGCCAGTCGAAGGTGGCGCGCACGATGAAGGGGCACTTCCGCCTCGCGCTGACCGGCACGCCGCTCGAGAACCGCCCACTCGACCTCTGGTCGATCATGGACTTCCTCAACGAAGGTCTGCTCGGCTCCCGCACGCAGTTCACCCAGACGCTCGAGCACCCGATCGTCAAGCAGCGGCAGAAGGGCTCGATGTCGGCGCTGGCGCGGCTGGTGCGCCCGTTCGTGTTGCGGCGCCTCAAGACCGACCCGGACATCGTCGCCGACCTGCCCGAGAAGTCGGAGCAGATCGTCGCGGCGACGCTGACGCGCGAGCAGGCGATCCTCTACGAGTCCGTGGTGCGCAAGGGTCTGCAGGAGGTCGAGAAAGCCGGCGAAGGCATCCAGCGCCGCGGCGCGATCCTCACCACGCTGCTGCGCCTGAAGCAGGTCTGCAACCACCCCGCGCACTACCTGATGGACGGCAGCTCGCTGCCGAGCCGCTCCGGCAAGCTCGACCTGCTCAGCGAGATGGTCGAGGAGGCGCTCGAGGAAGGCGATCGCTGCCTGATCTTCACGCAGTTCAAGGAGATGGGCTCGCTGCTGAAGACCAACCTCGAGAACCTCTACGGCGCGGGCGTGCTGTTCCTGCACGGTGGTGTGCCGCAGAAGGAACGCGACACGATGGTCACCGACTTCCAGGAGTCGCGACCCGACGGGCCGAAGATCTTCGTGCTGTCGCTGAAGGCCGGCGGCACCGGCCTCAACCTCACGGCCGCCAACCGGGTGTTCCACTTCGACCGCTGGTGGAACCCCGCCGTCGAGGACCAGGCCACCGACCGAGCGTTCCGCATCGGCCAGCAGCGCAACGTGTTCGTGCACAAGTTCGTCTGCACCGGCACGCTCGAGGAGCGCATCCAGCAGATGCTGGAGCGCAAGCGCGAGGTCGCCGACAGCCTGCTCGCGGCCGGCGAGAACTGGATCACCGAACTCGACAACGACGAGCTGAAGCGCCTGCTGACGTTGGATCGCAAGGAGGCGCTCGCGTGATGGAGCGCAAGACCGTGTCGATGGGTGAGCGCTGGCGCCGCGAAGCAACGCGCGGCATCGACGACGCACGGCTGGCCGCGGCGCTCGAGGCGTTGCCCAGCATCCGCAAGGCGATGGTGCGCATCCGCGCCGGCTCGATCCACGCCGAGATGGAAGGCTCGATGGGCTCGATCCACGAGGTCAGCCTGCAGATCCGCACGTTGCCGCAGAAGGACTGGCCGACGCTCGTGCGCGTGCTGCGCCGCAGCAAGTCGATCGTCGAGTCGCTCGACAACGGCAAGGTGCCGCGCTCGTTCGACCGCCTGGTCGCGCGCATCGTCGGCGAGCCGCTGTTCCCCGACGCGCGCAGCGTGACGTTCGGCTGTTCATGCGACCTGCAGGAGAAGCCCTGTCGCCACGTCCTGGCGCTGCACGAACTGTTCGCGCGCCGCCTCGACGAGAAGCCGTGGGAGCTGCTGTTGCTGCGCGGCATCGACCTGCACGGTTTGCTGGCCAAGGTGCAGCAACTGCGGCCTGACGAGGACCTGCCGCCGCTGGCGTTCGGCGTACCCGAGGAGCCGGTGCTCTACCCCGACGCCGAAGATGCCGACCTCGGCCAGGCGCTCGGCAGCACGCAGGTGCGCTGGTTCCTCGGCGAGGTGTCGCCGAAGCTGGTCGATGCCGTGCTGCAGGCGCTCGATGCTCTGCCGGCGGCGGCGCCCGCCGCAGCACCAGCAGCAGCCGACTGACTCGGGCCGGCCGCGCTTCACCGCAGGACGCTTCAGCGCAGGACCAGGAGCGACGGATTGCTGACCTGCAGCCCGTCGGTCGGGTCGTAGGTCACGCCCTGCCACATCGATGGGTAGCCGACCAACAGGCCGAGCGACCACGGCACCGAAGCGACGATCGGCGCACCGGGACCGGTCACTCCCTGTGCCACGAACTGCAGCGAGCCGCCGTCGAGCCAGACCTCGTCGTCCATGCCGGGCACCTGGACGCGTGGACCGGGCAGCGACACCGCGATCGCGCCGAACCAGCCATTCGGCGCCTTCAGCGTCGCCTGAAGGGCGGTGCCGGTGAACGTCGTGCGCAGACTCGAGGTCGGCTTCATGACCACGGTCACGCCCGCAGCGGCGATCGTGTGGCTGAGCGTCACACCGGCGTCGATCCAGACCGAACCGGTGCCGATGACGGAGCCATATGCGCCTTGCACGTACGAGGTGCCGAGCAGGTGCAGTTCGCCGCCGTTCAGGATCACCGGCGGCTGCACGGTCGGCAGCGGCCATTGCGCACTCGCCCTCGAATCGACGAGATCGAGCCTGCCGCCCTGCTGCACGATCGTCGTCGTGATGGACAGACCGCCGAACACACAATGCTCCAGGACCGTATGGCAGCCATCGACGTGCATGCGGAGGTTGACGGTACCCGCGCCCGCGGGCACCACGTCGCGCAGGACGAGGCGGTCGCAGTTGGTCGCGTGGATCCACACCTCCGACGAGGTGCTCGCCATCAGCGGCGAGTCGATCAGGATCGCACCCTGACAGTTCATGCACCGCACCGTCTCGTTCGGCAGACTGGCCGCGACCAGCACCTCGTCGATCACGACATCCTGCCCGGCCGCGAGGTTCGTGATGTCGATCGCCGGCCCGCCCGCCGCGCTCTGCGCCACGACGACCCCGGCGTCGGCCAGCAGCGTCAGGCTCTTGGCATCGATCGTGAACTGCGTATAGGAGCCAGCGCGGATCATCAGCACCGACCCGCTCGGCGCCGCCGCCGTGGCGGTAGCGAGGCTCGTGTAGTCGGTGCCGGGTCCGTTGCTGGCGTCGACCACGAACGTCTGCGCGGGGGCGACAACCGCCAGCAGAAGGAATGTCGCGAGGGAGCCGTTGCGCATGGTCGAGTTCGTTGGGTCCGCTGGGCGCTTTCGCGGGAAGAGCAGCCCGAAGGTGCCCATGGGTCGAGTATCAGCTGGCGGCAGACGGTGGTCCACCCGGTGCATCGTCGTGCGGACGATCCAGTGGAGCGTTTCCTTGGCGGCAGAGCGCCGCCACGGCTCGCTCCTTGTCGTTGGTGCGGCGCAAGCCGACGCTTCGCTCCTTCGCACCCGAACCGGGTGTGATCCTGTCCTATCCGCGCCGAGGTCCCATGAGCCAAGAACCCCCGCCGCGGGCGAAGAAGCCCGCCGAAGAGCGCTCCCCGTGCAGTGTCTGCGGCACATCTCACCGCACCCGGACCCTGTTCAAGGTCGCGAACCTGCGCGCAGGTCTCGCCGGCTTCCTCGCCCGCGACCGACCCGAAGGTTGGGGCGATTCAGCGCGCATCTGCCGCCCCTGCCAGGCGCGCGCGCGGCACGACCTGCTGGTCGAACAACTCGAACACGAACGCGGCGAGCTGTCGGAGGTCGAACGCGAGATCGCCGGCAAGGCCGCGCGGCACCTGACGCTGGCCGAGGACATCGAGCGTGAGTTCGCGGCGAACACGACCCGGGGCCAGCGCCTCGCCGACCGCGTGTCCCAGATCGGCGGTTCGTGGCCGTTCGTGATCTGGTTCTTCGTCGTGCTGGTGGTCTGGATCGTGATCAACGGCGTCTTGTTCGCAAACAAGGCCTTCGACCCGTATCCGTTCATCCTGCTGAACCTGCTGCTGTCGTGCCTCGCCGCGGTGCAAGCGCCGATCATCATGATGGCGCAGAATCGCATGAGCCAGCGCGACCGGCGGCAGGCGGACCAGGACTTCCGCGTCAACCTCAAGGCCGAGATCGAGGTCGCAACGCTGCACGAGAAGGTCGACCACCTGCTGCACGCGCAGTGGAACCGCATGGTCGAACTGCAGCAGCTGCAACTCGACCTGCTGCAGGAACTCGCGCGCCGCCGCGGCGACCGGGCCTGAGCCGCCGACCGATCAGAACTGGCCGGCCGTCAGCGAAAGCGCGTTCGTCGCGGTGATCTGCACGAAGTTGCCGAGCGGGTCGACTTCGATCGGGATCATCTGGTGGAAGAACGTCAGGCCGACGATCGGCGGCGTGTTCGGCAGCAACAGCGACGAGTCGACGCTGCCGGTCGTCGTCACGTAGAACTGCAGGATGTCGGGCGCGACCAGCAGGTCGCAGCCAGTGGGTGATGGGCCGATGACCACAGCCAGCGGTGTCACCCCCTGTGCGATCGA
>JBGARS010000050.1:0-36396 GCA_044230075.1 Planctomycetota bacterium
CTTCATGTGCGGGCAGGCATTGCAGCCCTGGCACGCCGCGCTGCGGTCTTCGTAGGGCACCGCGATCAGTTCCTTTTCCGGTGCTGCCTTGTGCATCGTGTGCAGGATGCCGGTCTCGGTGCCGACGATGTACTTCCTGCCGGGGTCGGTCTTCACGAACTCGAGCAGCCTGCTCGTCGACCCGACGAAGTCCGCGAGCAAGAGCACGTGGTCTTCGCATTCGGGATGCGCGATGAACTTCGCGTCGGGGTGCCTCGCCTTCAGCGCGGCGATCTTCTGCGAGCTGAACGTCTCGTGCACCATGCAGGCGCCCGGCCACAGGTCCATCTTGCGCCCCGTCTTCTTCGCGAGGAACGCGCCGAGGTTCTTGTCGGGGCCGAACAGGATCGGCCGGCCTTCGGGCACGCTGCGGATGATCTTCTCGGCGTTGCTCGACGTGCAGATGATGTCGCTCTCGGCCTTCGTCGCGGCGGTGCAGTTGATGTACATCACGACGTAGTGGTCGGGATGGCGCGCCTTCCACGCGCGCAGCTGGTCGGCGGGGCACTGTTCGGCGAGCGAGCAGCCCGCTTCGAGGTCGGGGATGACCACGATCTTCTTCGGGTTCACGATCTTGGCCGTCTCGGCCATGAAGTGCACGCCGCAGAACAGGATCACCTCGGCATCCTTGGCGTCGCGCGCACGCTTCGCCAGTTCGAGCGAATCGCCGAGGTGGTCGGCGATGTCCTGGATGTCCGGGTCCTGGTAGTAGTGCGCGAGGATCACCGCCTTGCGCTCGCGCTTCAGGCGCTCGATCTCCGCGAACAGGTCGACGGTCGGGTCGACGGGGGCCTGTGCGTTCGGGGCTTTGGCGGACGGCATCGCGCGATCATCGGTCGTGTGCGCGCCGACGCAAGGGTTGGGGCCTTGCTGGCGCCTCATGAGGCGGACAACACCCATTGCTTGCGGCCCTCCGCGCCATGCGCTCCGATCCTCTGGCCCTTGCTCCGCCGCCGATGACCACGCCGCGAACGACCTGGAAAGCGTTGCTGTGCGGCGCGCTGCTGTTCGCCGCCGCCGATGTCGGCGTGTTCCGCTCCGGCCTCTACGCGTGGCTGGCGAAGCCGGACTCGAGTGCGGGCTGGGTCACGCGGCAGACCCTGTTCGAGCCGCTGGCGCACCCGCCGACCGAGCAGCCGTCGGTGCTGCTGCTCGGCGACTCGACGATGGGCGAGGCGGGCGACGAGGTGGCCCTGCGCGAACGGCTCGGCGCGCGTGGCATCGTCAAGAACGGCGCCGTGCCCGGTTCGACGCCGCGCGTGTGGCCGTTCCTGTTCGCCCAGGTTCCCGCGCCGCCGGGCGGCTGGCGCCTGGTCGTCGTCGGCCTGCGCGACTACGACGACGACGGCACCTGGGGCGGGGCCGCTCAGCGCCGCGGCGACCTGGCGTTCCTCGGCGCGACGCTCGGCCTCGGCGACGCCTCGACGATCGCCGGCGAGTTCGTCGACGCGGCGGCGCGCCGCGACGTGTGGCTGACGGCGCTGTGCAAGACCTACGCGTGGCGGCTCGACCTGCAGGATCTGCTTGCGTCGCCCTACCAGCGCTACCTCGACCTGCGGCGCCAATTCGGCTGGCTGCGATGGGGGGCGCCGTACCACGGGCGCGAAGGGTCGATGGCGCACGTGCACGTCGACGGCGATCGCCTCGTCGGGCTCCCGGCCGAACAGGAGGACGAGCGGCCCAAGCTCGCGCAATTGGTCTGGCGGCGCGGCTGCAACGACGACAGTGCCTACCGCCGCCATTGGCTCGGTGAACTGGCGGACCGTGTGACGGCGACCGGTGCCCAGCTCGTGTTGGTGCGCATGCCATCGCAGGTGCTGCCGCGCGCCACGCCGCGTGTGCCGAACACGACGGTCCTCGACGAACTGTCGCAGCGGCCCGGCGTGCACCTGCTGCCGTTCGAGACCTTCGCCGAGTTGGAACGGCCGGACTGCTTCTTCGATGCGCTGCACGTCAACCGCACCGCGCGCGAACGCTTCACCACGATCCTGGCCGGACAACTGCAGGCGCGCTTCGCCCGCGAGCTGGGGCGCTGACCGGTGGAGTTCCACTCGTTCACGTTCTTCGGCTTCCTCGCGATCGTGCTCGGGCTGCACTACGCGCTGCCGCGGCCGGGGCGGCGCTACCTGCTGCTGGTTGCGAGCTACGTGTTCTACGGCGCGTGGGACTGGCGCTTCCTGTTCCTGATCGCGTTCAGCACGTTCATCGACTGGATCGCCGCGCTGCGCATCGCCGCCAGCGAGGACCGCGCGTATCGGTGGCGCTGGCTTTCCGTGTCGCTGCTGCTGAACCTCTTGGTGCTCGGCTTCTTCAAGTACACCAACTTCTTCCTCGCCAGCTTCTGCGCGCTGACCGGCGCCGATCCCGCACACTGCTTGCTGCCGATCGTGCTGCCGGTCGGCATCAGCTTCTTCACCTTCCAGTCGATGTCGTACACGATCGACGTCTACCGGCGGCAGATCGAGGTGCGGCGGTCGCTTTGCGACTTCGCGCTGTTCGTGTCGTTCTTCCCGCAGCTGGTCGCCGGGCCGATCGTCAAGGCGGTCGAGTTCTTCCCGAGCTACGACAACTGGCGCGCGCCAGGTGACAAGGACGTGCAGCGCGCGGCCATGCTGGTGCTGGTCGGCCTCGTGCAGAAGGCCGTGCTCGCCGACAACCTGGCGCCGGTCGTCGACAGCTACTTCGGCGCCGCGAACGCGCAGCCGGGCTTCCTGCCAGCGGCCACCGCGACGCTCGCGTTCGGGCTGCAGATCTTCTTCGACTTCGCCGGCTACTCGAACATCGCGATCGGCGTGGCGCTGCTGTTCGGCTACCACTTCCCGGTCAACTTCCGCACGCCGTACCTGGCGCAGAGCGTGGCCGAGTTCTGGAACCGCTGGCACATCTCGCTGTCGACCTGGCTGCGCGACTACCTCTACATCCCGCTCGGCGGCAACCGCGGTGGCGTCTACCGCACGCAGCGCAACCTGATGCTGACGATGCTGCTCGGCGGCCTGTGGCATGGCGCGAGCTGGAACTTCGTCGTCTGGGGCGGACTGCACGGGCTCTACCTCGCCGTGCACCGGGCGCACCGGTTCTGGCTCGTGCCGCGGCTCGGCGAACGGGTCGTCGGCGGCGCACCGTACCGCATGGCGGCATGGCTGCTGACGCTGGCCGCGGTCGGCTTCGCGTGGGTGTTCTTCCGCTGCATCCGGCTCGACGACAGCCTGCGCGTCGCCGGCGAACTGCTCGCGCCGGACCGCCTCGGCGACAGCGTGCTGTCACTGCAGTGGCTCGCGGTGATCGCGGCGACGTTCGCGATCGCGTGGCTCGCCGACCGGAAGCAGCTGTTCGAACGCATCGACCGCGCGCACTGGTCCTGGCGCGGCGTCGTGTTCGCGGGCCTGCTGTTCGTGCTGACCGTGTTCGCCGCCACCGAGGGGCACGTCGCGTTCCTCTACTTCCAGTTCTGAAGCCGGGTCGTTGCCTGTGGCTGGCGGATCCGATCGGGCTCAACTTCGACTGCGAGTTCGAGTCCTACCGCACGCAGGCGCCGAAGTACGCGTGGGAAGGCCTGGCCGGGCCGTGCGACGGACGGTTGCCGGACTTGGCTCTACCTCCCGTTCGGCACGGCGGGCAGCGGTTCGCTCTTGTCCGCCCGTGCATCGCGCAGCACGACCGAGATCTCCGGCTCTGCGTCGGCGATCGCATTCCAGCTGGTCAGTCGGGCGGCGACGCAGAGTTCGACCAGAGCACGGAAGTCGGCGCGCACCGCGGTCTGCTCGCGGTCGACCAGGACCTGCAGGGCGGCGCCGCCGTGCCAGTCGGCCAGGATCCCGCGTTCGACGGCGAGCGGCAGAGGGCACCCTTCGCGTCCCAGCATGCGCGCGATCCAGGTGTGGCGCATCCGCGCGTGGCGCAGGAGGTCCTTGTCGGTCACCGCGTGACCGCCGCCGTTGCCGAGCCAGTGATCCGTGCACTCGATGCGGCGCAGATGCACGGCATAGGGACCCCGGACCAGCAGCGTCGAGCCCGGCGTGCTGTATTCCTCGAGCGAGTAGAGGGCGGTCGGCGGATAGCCCGCGGGGACCACGACCCCTCTGCCGCTGCCGCAGGCGTAGCCCGAAGTGAAGCTCTCCTCCTCGACCTGCAGCCACCAGTCGTCGTCAGCAGGGTCGCGCACGGTGATCGTCACGAACACGGCCGCCGCGCGCAGCAGGTCGGTGGCGAAGTCCGCGTCGCGCAGGTCGGCGAGCGCGTTGCCCGCCGCGATCCACGGCAGCCAGGGCCCGTCGCGGTTGAAGCTGTGGCAGTGTTCGCGCAGCCAGGTCCGGTTCGGGTCCGGGTTGCGGCACCGCAGCGCGAAGGCCGGCAGGTAGGAGAAGCCGTGTTGGAACGGTTCGAGTTCTGCGGCCGTCATCCTGGCGTCGTTCTGCACCAGCGCATCGAGCAGCGCCAACTGCACGAATGTGCGTTGCTCCGCCGGCACCTGGGCGAGTTCCGCCAGCCGTCGCTTCAGCGCCGGCACTGATTCGGCGATCCGCTGCTTCGCCGCGAAGTGTGCACCCCAGGCGACCATCGCGAGGTCGCGCGACGCGAGCCGCGTCGTGATGTCCTGCAGCGCGTCGGCGACGACTTCGCGTTCCACCGGCGGCGTGGGATCTTGGGCCAGCGCCGGCGCAACGAGCACGGTGCACAGCACGGCGGCGATGGCGTTCGGGGCGGGCATGCGCGGACGAACGGGCCCGTGCTGGTGTCGGTTCAGGCGCGAACGGCGGCCACTTCGCATCCTGGCATCCAGTCGGAGCGGGCACCTGAGTAGGATCCGCGGATGCCACCGCCCCGCCGCCGCCGCCGCATCCTGCTCGCGGGCATCGCGCTCGTGTTGGGCACGGTGTTGGCGCTGCTGCTGCTCGAGGGCTTCCTGCGGCTCGCCGACCCGGTCGGCCTCAACTACGACCGCGAGTTCACGACCTACCGTACGCAGGCGCTGCGGTTCGCGTGGGAAGGGCTGCCGCCGGCCGCGCCGGGGCAGGTGCCGGCGGGGCTCGACCTCGACGGCCGGCTCTACACGCACAAGCCGAACCTCGACCTCGACTGCGGCAGCTTCCGCGTGCGCACCAACTCGCTCGGCTGCCGCGGGCCCGAGGTCGCGCGCGACAAGCCCGCGGACGTGTTCCGCATCGTCGTGCTCGGCGACTCGGTGGCGTTCGGTTGGGGCGTCGACGACGAGGTGACGTTCGTGCGGCGGCTCGAACGCGCATGGCAGGTGCCGTCGTCGGGCAGGCGCCTCGAGGTCGTGAACACCGCGCTGCCGATGTACGACACCAACCAGGAACTGGCGGCGCTGCGCGACCTCGGCCTCTCGCTGGGTCCCGATCTCGTGCTGCTGGTCTACGTCGTCAACGACATCGAGCCGACGCGCGACGTGGTCGAAGCGCTGCTGACCGGCAATGCGCCGCCCGCCGACTTCGCGACCACGCTGCCCGACGACCTGTGGAGCTGGCTCGGTGCGAAGGTCGGCACGGTGCTGCCCGCGACCGGCAAGCTGCTCGCGACGCGCAGCGACCTCGACGCGCGCATCCAGCGCACGCTGCCGCCCGGCGAGACCTACTCGCCCGAGAAGTTCGGCCGCGGCCCGCGCGGCTGGCCGCGCAGTCAGGCGGCGCTGCGCGCGATCCGCGACGCCTGCCGGCAGGCGAACGTGCCGCTGCTGCTGCTCGACCACACGCTGCCGGCGTTGCCGCCGCTGCCGGCGTTCTGCGCAGAGGAGGGCGTCGCCTACGCCGAGTTCCGCTTCTCGCCGGCGGACCACGCGCTTGGCATCACGAACTCGATGCTCGACACGCATGCGAATGCGCGCGGCCACGACCTGCTGCTACAGCGGCTGCGCCGGATCCTCGGCGAGCGCGGGCTGCTGCCGGGCTGATGCGACGGGCGGCGCTGTGGGCCCGGTGACGCGGTGTCGGCTCGCATTGCCTCGGTCGCCCGCCTCGGAGGCCGGCAGTGCGGCAGCAACGACCTGTCCTGGCAACCTTGCAATCCTAAGGTCAGACTTTAAATCTGCACGACATGCCAGCCATCGAGCGGCCAGCCTTTCGAGCCCGGTTGCGGGCGTTGTTGCGTGCGTTCCCGGTTGTCATGGTCGGCGGCAGTCGTCAGTGTGGCAAGACGACGCTCGCGCACCGGGTCCTGCGCGGTTGGCGGCACCTCGACCTCGAACGTCAAGCGGACCGCGGCCTCGTAACCGCGGATCCCGACGGGTTCCTGACCGCGAACCCCCGCCGTGTCGTCTTCGACGAGGCGCAGGTCGTGCCGGAGCTGTTCCCCGCGTTGCGCAGCGCCGTCGACAGGGGCAAGGGCAAGGGCCGCTATGTGCTCTTGGGGTCGGTGAGTCCTCGTCTGGTGAAGGCTGCCGGCGAGTCGTTGGCGGGGCGGGTCGGATTGCTCGAGTTGTCACCGTTCCTTTGCAGCGAAGTGCCGACGCGCGGTGACGAACGGTGGTTCTGGGGTGGCTACCCGACGGTGCTGGCCAGTCGTCGGCGTGCCGATCGGGTCGACTGGTTCGATGCCTACGTCAGGACCTTCGTCGAACGCGACCTCGCTGCGATCGGTCTCCGCGTGGCGCCATCGCGCTTGCGTGCCCTGTTGCAGATGTTGTCGCACGTGCACGGTCACCTGCTGAACATGTCCGATCTCGCGCGTTCGCTCGGTGTCAGTGTGCCGACTGTGAGCCATCACCTCGAAGTATTGGAAGGAGGCTTCCTCGTGCGCCGCCTCGCGCCACACTTCGCCAACCTGCAGAAGCGGCTCACGAAGAGCCCGAAGGTGTACGTGCGCGATTCCGGCCTGTTGCACCATCTCGCAGGGCTGCGGGAGCAGAAGCAATTGGAGGCATGGCCGGGGCGCGGCCGATCGTTCGAGGGCTTGGTCATCGAGGAACTGATCCAGCAGCTCAGTCTGGGCAGTAGCAGTCCCTACTTCGCGTTCTGGCGCACGCAGGCGGGCGCCGAGGTCGACTTCCTGTTCGACGTCGGCAACGGGCTCGTGCCGGTCGAGATCAAGTGGGGGCCGTTGGGCCGCGACGGCACCAAGGGCCTGCTCTCTTGCATGCAGGACCTGCACCTTCGCCGCGGCTACGTCGTGACGGCCTCGATCGACGAGGCGTGGGACATGGGCAACGGCATCACCGTGCTGCCGTGGCGTCAGATCGCCGCGGGCGAGCTGCCGCGTGACTGGAACAGATGACGCGAGCCGGCCGAGTTGCGTCGACTACCCGCTCTTCTTCGCCGTCTTCTTCCGCCGCGCGGGCTTCTTCTTCGCCGGGCCCTTGCCCTCGCGTGCCTTCAGCAGTTCGACCGCACGCGCGAGCGTCAGTTCGTCGGGGTTCTCGTCCTTGTTCAGCGACGCGTTCGTGGTGCCGTCGGTGACGTAGGGGCCGTAGCGGCCGTCGAGCAGCTTGATCGGTGCCTTGCTGTCCGGGTGTTCACCCATCTCGCGGCGCGCCTTCGCCGGGGCGCCGCGGCCGCGCCCGCCGGTCTTCGGCTGCGCGAACAGTTCCAGCGCCTGCGGCATCGTCACGGTCAGCGGCGTCGTGCCGGCTGGGATGCTGCGCGTGTCCTTGCCCCACTTCAGGTACGGCCCGTAGCGACCGTTGGCGGCCAGGATCGGCTGCTTCTCTTCCTCGTCCTTGGGCTTCGCGGTGCCGACCGTGCGCGGCAGCGCCAGTGTCGCCAGCGCGTCCTCGAGCGTCACGGTCTCGGGCTCCATGCCGGCCAGCAGCGACGCCATCTTCGGCTTGTCGGCGGGCTTCAGCTTCTTGCCCTTCTTGATCTCGGGCGCTTCGCCGAGCTGGAAGTAAGGGCCGAAGCGGCCGACCTTCAGGAACACCTGTAGACCCGTCTCCGGATCGGCGCCGAGCACCTTGGGTCCGTCGCCGCCCTTCGCGAGCAGTTCGATCGCCTTGGCCAACGTCATCTCGTCGGGCGGCATTTCGTCGGGCACGCTGGTGCGCTTCTCGCCGCACGACAGGAACGGGCCGTAGCGGCCGACGCGCACCTCGACCAGTTCGCCGTTCTCGTTGGCGCCGAGCGGGATCGAGCAGATCTTGCGCGGGTCGATGTGCTCTTCGACGCCGCTGACGCGCTCGCGCAGGCCCGGTGAGCCGCCCTTCGTGCCCATGTTGCCGAGGAAGAACTGCGTCAGGTAGTCGAGGCGCTTCGCGCGGCCGTTGCTGATCTCGTCGAGGTCGTCCTCCATCTTGGCCGTGAACTGGTAGTCCACGAGCCAGCCGAGGTAGGACGCGAGCAGGTCGACGACCGCGAAGGCCGTGAACGTCGGAATCAGCGCCGTGCCGCGCTTCCACACGTATTCGCGCCGCACGATCGTCTCGATGATCGCCGCGTAGGTCGACGGACGGCCGATGCCGCGCGATTCGAGTTCCTTGATCAGACCGGCCTCGGAGATGCGCGCCGGCGGCTGGGTGGTGTGGCCGCTGGGCTCCAGTTCCTTCGCGGTCGCGTGCTGGCCCTCCTTCAGGTCGGGCAGCACACGCTCGGCGTCGGCGAGTTCGCTGTCGGCCTCTTCGAGGTCCTCGATGTAGGCGAGGCGGTAGCCGGGGAACTCGATCGTCTTGCCGGTCGCCGTGAACCTCGCCGGGCCCTTCGCCCTGGTGGCCAGCATCAGCGTCATCGTCGTGCGCTGGCCCCTGGCGTCCTTCATCTGGCTCGCGACCGTGCGGCGCCAGATCAGCTCGTAGACCTTGCGTTCGTCCTCGCCGACCTGGTTGGCGATCTCCTGCGGGTGCACGAACTCGGTGCCGGCGGGCCGGATCGCTTCGTGCGCCTCCTGTGCGTTCTTGACCTTGGTCTGGTACTGGCGCGGCGCGTCGGGCAGGTACTGCGGCCCGAACTCCTTGCCGATCAACGTGCGCGCGGCTTCGATCGCCTGCGAGCTGAGCGTCGTCGAGTCGGTGCGCATGTAGGTGATGAAGCCGTTCTCGTACAGGCGCTGGGCGGCGCGCATCGTGCGCTGGGCGGCGAAGCGCAGCTTGCGCGCCGCCTCCTGCTGCAGCGTCGAGGTCGTGAACGGCGGATACGGTCGCTCGGTGTAGGGCTTCTGCTCGACGTTGGTGACGTTGGCCTGCTGGCCGGTCAGTTCGGTCGCGAGCGCTCGTGCGTCCTGTTCGCCGAGGATCGTCAGCAACTTGCCGTCGGCCTTCAGCTTGCCGGTGTCCGGGTCGAAGTCGCGGCCGGTGGCGACGCGGGCGTCGGCGAGCGCCACCAGGTTGGCCGTGAACGGCGTGTGGTCGCCTTCGGCGCCGGTGAACGTCGCCTCGACGCTCCAGTAGTCGGCCGGCAGGAAGCGCATGCGTTCGCGCTCACGCTCGACGATCAGCCGCACGGCGACGCTCTGCACGCGACCGGCGGACAGGCGCGGCTTGACCTTCTTCCACAGCAGCGGCGACACCGTGTAGCCGTAGAGCCGGTCGACGATGCGGCGCGTCTCCTGCGCCTCGACCAGGTCCATGTCGATCTCGCGCGGATGCTCGAGCGCTTCGAGGATCGCCGACTTCGTGATCTCGTGGAACACCAGCCGCTTGATCTCGCACTTCGGCTGCAGCTCCTGCAGCAGGTGCCAGCTGATCGATTCGCCCTCGCGGTCTTCGTCGGTCGCGAGGTAGAGCATGGACGCGTCCTTGACCATGCCCTTCAGCTTCTTCAGGTGCTCGCGCTTGTCGGCGGGCACCACGTAGAGCGTCTTGAAGTCGTGCTCGACGTCGATGCCGAGCTTGGCCCACTTCTCCTTCTTCAGTTCGGCCGGCACCTCGCTGGCGTCGCCAGGCAGGTCACGGATGTGGCCGATGCTGGCCTCGATCCGGTAGTCGGACCCGAGGAACTTGCCGATCGTGCGCGCCTTCGCCGGCGACTCGACGATGACGAGAGGGGTTCCATCCTGCTTCTTCTTGCTGGCCATGCTTTGCGGGTGGGGCCCTTGTTAGGGGCGGTGGGAAGCGGCTGTCAAGGACTCCGATGCAGACCGCTATCGGCGCGGGGCAGGTTTCGCCTCGCGTTCGTGCTCGTTTCCGGCCCGGGAGCCGTGGGTGGCCCGGCGCGCAACACCGACCCGGCGGTTGGTGACGGCGCGCCAACCTGGTTGCTTCCCGGCTGCCGCCGGGGTCGTGCGCAACGGCAAGCCGCGAGCGTCGCACAGCATCCCGCGGCCGCGCGCGAGACGTGGGCTGCCGCCGATCAGCTCTTGCGCAGCGGCCGAACGATCAGGTCCTTCAGCGCGAAGTTGCTGCCTTCGCCGACGCGCGTGACGAACAGGTCGTTGAAGTGGCGGATCAGACCGAATTCGTCGAAGCAGGCGACGCCGCCGCAGACTTCCATCGCCAGCGTCAGCAGGTCGCTGGCGCTGCGGCTGCAGTCGACCTTGACCTTCGCGGCCTGCTCGCGCGACAGCTTGTCCTGTTCGTAGAGGCGGCAGCAGTGCGCCAGCCAGGTCAGGCCGCGCTCGAGTGCGATGTCCATGTCGACGATCACGTCCTGCACGCGCTGGAAGCGGCCGATCGGCTGGTCGTCGAACTGGATGCGTTCCTCGGCGTAGACGCGGGTCTTGTCGAGCGCGAACGCCAGGGATGCGAGCGCCAGCGAGGCGATGAACAGGCGGCCGCCGTTCAGCGTCGTGACCATCACCTTGAAGCCGTCGTTCTCCTTGCCGAGGATCGTGTCGTCGCCGACTTCGACGTTCTCGAACATGATCGAGCCGGTCGAGGACTGCTCCCAGACCTTCTTGCCCTGCATCTCCTGGTAGAAGACCCCCTTCTGGTCCATCGGCACGATGAAGCAGGTTGAGCGTTTGCCGTTGGGCGCGTTCGGAGCGGTCAGCGCGTGCACGACGACGTGGCTCGCCCAGCGCGCGTTGGTCGACCAGCACTTCTCGCCGCTGATGACCCACTTGCTGCCCTTGCGCACCGCGGTGACCTGCGGGTTGGCGGCGTCGCTGCCGCGGCCTGGCTCCGACAGGCCGAAGACGAACATGCGCTCGCCGCGCGCCAGCGCCGGCAGGTGCGCCTTCTTCTGCGCTTCGGTGCCGAACAGCTGCAGCGGCTTGGCGCCCAGCGAGATCGCGGCGCCGGGCGTGATCGCCACGGACTGGCTGTGGTAGCCGAGCGCCAGGCCCATCAGCACGAGGTCGGTGTGGTCGCCGCCCTGGCCGCCGTGCTGCTCGCTGATCGGCAGGCCGAACAGGCCCATCTCACCCATCGCCTTGATGCACGTGTCGGGCACCAGCTGGTGTTCCCGTTCCCAGTGCAGCAGGTGGGGCGCGATCTCGGCGTCGCCGAAGTCCCGCACGGCTTCGTAGAACGCGAGCTTCTCGTCGCTGATCAGGTCTTTGAGATAGGTGTCGATTCGGCGGGCCATCGTCGCCGCAGCGTAGCGCGGCACGGTCCGGATGGCGACGCTCGGCCCGCGCGGTTCGCGGGCCTGCGGTTCAGCGGATCTCCGGCTCGGCAGGCGTCGATGCGAGTGCCGCGAGGAAGGTCTGCGCGGCCCGGTTCTCGGGCGTGATCTCCAGCACGCGCCGGAACGCGGCGGCGGCGGCCTCGGGCTGCGCCGAGAAGCGCAGGTTGTAGCCGTGCACCAGGTGCGCCTGCGCGTCGTACGGCCGGCTCTCGAGGTAGCGCTCGAGCGTCTCCATGTGGAGGTCGAACAGCTTCTCGTCGCCGTAGTAGTCCCGCTTGTCGGCGTCGGCATTCGCCAGAGTCGGGTCCAGACGCAGGGCTTCGGCGATCAGGAAAGCAGCGTAGTAGTAGTCGCCGGTCGCAAACGCCGCATCGGCCAGTTCGAAGTGCAGGGCGCCATCGTCGGGGGAGTAGGTGCGCGCCCGGGCATAGGCGTCGGCTGCTTCGGCGAAACGGTTGGCCTGGAAGTAGAAGCGACCCAGCTCGACGTACTTGGCGGCGAGGTCGTCGGCCGGCAGGCCGCGCGCGCCGACGTCGGCGGGCAACGCCGGGGAGCGCACGACGACGTCGCCAGCCGGTGCCGCCACGCGCTCGCCTGCCGGCGCGGGATTGTCGACGACCACGACGCTGCTCGGCACCTGCAGGTAGATCGGGCAGTAGGTCGTGCTCGGATACCACCAGTAGCTGGCCGATGCGCAGTAGGGGCGCGACCAGCGCTGGTACCAGGAGTACGAGTAGCAGTTGTCCCAGTAGTACGAGCGGCAGTAGCTCCACGGGTTCCACAGCCAGCTGGAGACTGCGAACGCGCCGAAGCCGCCGTACGACGACCAGCTGGTGTTCCAGTAGCTGCCGTAGCGACACGGATCCCACCAGGAGTTCCAGAGCACCGGGCTGCAACTGGCATAGGAGCGGCGCGACGACCAGCTGGGCGACGAGCGCGCCACGCCGGTGACACCGGCGACCAGCGAAGTGCCGCTGCGCCGGGTGCCGAGGCGCGGTGCGTCACTGCGCGGCACCAGCCGCGGTGCCGGGGAGGTGATGCTCGCGCTCGAAGAGGTGCTGGGGCGGGTGCGGGCAGTCGCGCCGGCGCGCAAGCTGTCACGGGGTGTGGCCCCGCCGTTCGTGCGTTCGCTGATGCGGGCCGAACCAGGCTGGGGTCGCCGCTCCGTGCCGTTGGCGGAGGGTCGCGTGATGGACGGCTGGCGGGCCGTGTCGGGCCGCGATGTGTAGCGCGAGTCCGTAAGGCTCGGGCGCTGGATCGTGCGGTCGCGTCCTGCCTCACCGCGGCGCATGGACGTAGGTGTCCGCCGGGTCACGGTATCGGTGTCGATCCGTGTCGTCGGCCGGGTGATCGTGCCGCCGATCGGCCGCGCATTGCCGTCGTAGCGGGAGCCGTCCTGCCGGGTCGTGGTGCGCGGCGACGGCAGCTGGCGCTCTGTGCCGCGGGCCCGCGGGGTCACGGGGGTGTAGTCCGGGGCGGCGGGGGTGGGCCGGGTGTAGGTCGGGGAAGTTGGCCGCGTCGTCGGCCGCGTGTAGGTCGGCGCCGACGAAGGCGCCTGGGGCGTCACGGCGCGCGGCGTCGGGTACTGCGGCCGCGGCATCGTCGTGTCACGGCCCGAGTCCCGAGGTGTGGGGAACGTCGGCCGCGGGGTGCTGACGCGCGGCGTCGAGGGCATCGACGGCCGCGGCTGTGGCATCGACTGCTGCGGCGGCCGCGGGGCAGGCGCCACCGGGCGCGGAGACGGGGTGGGTGCCTGGGCCACGGGTCGCGGCGCGGGCCGCGGTGATTGCGAGTCGGGGGACGGCCGCGGCGAAGGGCGTGGTTGCGAACCACGCTGCGCGGTCAGCGGGATCGCCAAGCCGAACAGGAGCAGGACAGTCAGGGCCGTGTAGCGACGTGTGTTCATGGGACCTCAGCGCAGAAGGCGGGGCCGCGCGCTAGCAACAAGGATACCGGAACGCGACGGCTCCGGACCGCGGTGTTGCGCAGGTGCGGACGCGAGCCGGGACTCTCGCCGTCCTGGCACCGCGCTTTCTGTCCCGCCACGAAGACACGCAGCGACGGGGATTTCGCCCGACCGCGTGGCACGATGCGGTGATGAAGTTCCTCGCCAAGCTGTTCTTCCGCGGGCTCGCTGCGATCCTGCCGCTGGCTCTGACGGGCTACTTCGTCTGGTGGGCCGTTTCGACCGGCGAGACGCTGCTGCGCGGGCTGGTCGTTCCCCGGTTCATCGCGGAGCAGCGCTACTGGCCCGGGATGGGCTTCGCGCTGTCGATCGTGTTGGTGATGGTGATCGGCCTGCTGATGTACTCGTTCGTCGTGCGCGCGATCTACTCGCGGCTGACGGCCCTGCTCGAGCGCATCCCGGGCATCAAGTCGATCTACGGCATGATCGCCGACGTCGTGCGCCTGTTCGGCAGCCCCGAGCAGCGGCCGTTCCGCAAGGTCGTGCTGGTGACGCTGCGGGCCGGGATCGAGCAGATCGGCTTCCTGACCCGCGAGAACTTCGCCGACGTGCCCGGCGTCACCAGCGAACGGGTCGCGGTCTACCTGCCGATGAGCTACCAGCTCGGCGGGTTCACCATCATCGTCGCCCGGGAACACGTGCGCGAGATCACGATGAGCGTCGAGGAGGCGCTGCGCTTCTGCGTGACCGCCGGCGTGGCGCGTCATGAGGGTGCCGCCGCCGGCTGATGCAGAACGGGCGTGGCTGCGGCGGAGCAGGCCGTAAGATCCGCGGTTCGCCATGCGCCACCGACTCGCTGCCGCCGTTCTCCTCTGTCCCGCTCTGTTGTCGGCCCAGGAGGACCAGGGGCCCTATGCGATGCGGTATGGCCCGGCGCTGACGGCGACCGTCGACTGCGGCGGGCGCAGCGGTACCACCTTGAAGGGACTGGTCGTGCGTTGCGGCGACCGCGGCACGGCGGTGTTCGACACCGAGCTGCTGCGGTTGTCCGCCGCCTGGGTCGACGGATGGCTGCGGCTGCGTGGCACCGCCTACGATGCCTCCCACGGGCCGATGCCGAGCCGCCGCGGGCGTTCGCTCGTCGAGACCGTGCCGGGGCCGGGTTGGGCACAGGATGGCAGCTTCGTCGATCCGCGGCCGATTCCGTATGGTCCGCTGCCGCGTGAGTGGGGGAACTTCACCGGCTACCGGCTGTGCGGCGACGACGTCGTGGTCTGCTACCGCGTCGGCGACATGGACGTGCGCGAGGGCTACGCGATCGAAGGGGACGCACCGTGCATCGTCGCGCGCACGCTCGAACTCGGGCCGTCGACCAGCGGGCAGCAGATGGTCGTGTTCGATGGACCGGAGGCTGCCGAATGTGGCGCCTGGGGCGGCGGCGGCGGGCCGTACTACGCGTTCGTGTCGTGGTTGCCGCGCCCGCCCGTCGAGGTGGACGCCACCACGAAGGAATGGTCGTCGCTCGCCATCGGTGGTCCTTCGGCCGGCGACTACCTCGACGCATCGAGTGGCACCGGCGCGCGCATCACGGCAGTGCCGGGATTCTGCCGCGTGCACGCGGCGCGGGACGCCGCCGATGCACGTGTGGCCCTGCTCAACGATGGCGCCGCGGCGGCGAACGACGACGACGTGCAGCGTTCGGTCTGGTTCGACACGCGCAAGGTCGGCGGCGACGAACGTGAGGACGGGCGCTACCTCGTCGACCTGCGGCGCATCGTCGCCGTGTCGCGCGTCAGCACCTTCAGCTGGCACAAGGCGGAGCGCAGTCCCCAGCACTACACCTTGTTCGGCAGCGATGCCGAGGTCTCGCCGGACGCAGCCGCCGCGGATCCGGCGACGGCCGGCTGGACGGAGATCGCGAAGGTCGACACCCGCGGCCTCGGCGACGGCGACAAGCACGGCGCCAGCATCTGGCGCCCGGACGGCCTCGGCCGGTTCCACCACCTGCTGTTCGTGGTCGACCGCGGCGGCACGTTCTTCTCGGAGATCGACGTGTTCGCGGATCGCTTCGCCGCGCCGCAGGACCAGACGCCGCGCGAGCAGCGGTGCGTGGCGGTGGCCCTGCGTGGTGCCGGTGGTCCTGAACTCCACCTCGACGGGCCCGTGCTGCGCGTAGCCGGTAGGCGCGTCGTGCTGGACGTGCCGGCGCATGCGCAGCCCTTGCGCGTCCAGTTGCGCATGGTCGCCGGCGCCACCGTCGAACAGGGCGCGGCGGCGATCGCAGCGAACGGCGACGACCGCGTGGCGCCCTTGTCGACTCTGCCGGCGGCCGCGCGCTGGGGCGCGCCACTGGTCACCAAGGGCTACCGCGCACCCGATGACGGCGCGTTCGCGGTCGACACGATCACGATCCCGCTCGACAACCCGTTCCATTCGCGCATGCGCACGGCGGCGTTCGATTTCTTCCGTGATGGCCGCGCGGCGGTGTCGACGTGGAACGGCGACGTCTGGATCGTCGACGGCATCGACGACGGTCTCGACGAACTGCAGTGGCGCCGCTTCGCCACCGGCCTGTTCGACCCGCTCGGTCTGCGCATCGTCGACGACGTCGTGCACGTGCTCGGCCGCGACGGCATCACGCGCCTGAACGACGAGAACGGCGACGGTGAAGCCGACTGGTTCGAGTGCTTCAACCACGACGTGCTGATCACGAGCGCCTTCCACGAGTTCGCCTTCGATCTGCAGACCGACGCCGAGGGCAACTTCTACTTCAGCAAGGGCGCGCCGGTGAAGCCGGGTGGCCGCGGCTTCATGAAGATCGTGCCGCACCACGGCACGATCCTGAAGGTCAGCAAGGACGGCGCGCACATCGAGACGGTCGCGACCGGCCTGCGCGCGCCGAACGGCATCGGCGTGTCAGAGACCGGCATCGTCACGTCGGGCGACAACGAAGGCACCTATATGCCGCGCTGCCGGCTCAACTGGATCACGCAACCGGGCTTCTACGGTGGCGTCGTCGACACCGCGCATCGCACACCGGTACCTGCCGCCCCCGACCTGCCGCTGTGCTGGATGCCGATGGACGTCGACAACTCCAGCGGCGGCCAGGTGTGGGTCACCGGTGCGGGCTGGCCCGATCTCGCCGGCCGCCTGCTGCATCTGTCGTACGGCACGTGCTCGGTGTTCCTGGTGCTGACCGAGGAGGTCGACGGCCACATGCAGGGCGGCGTCGTGCGGCTGCCCGCCGAGTTCTCGTCGAGCTGCATGCGCGGCCGCTTCTCGCCGCGTGATGGCGAGCTCTACGTCATCGGTCTGCAGGGCTGGCAGACCAGCGCCGCCCGCGAAGGTGGCTTCCATCGTGTGCGCCGCACCAAGGCGCCGCTCGGTCTGCCGGTGGCGCTGCGCACCTGCACCAAGGGCGTCTACCTGACGTTCGCGGAGCCGCTCGACGAGGCGACGGCAACGGACCTCGACAGCTTCGGGGTCGAGGTCTGGAACTACCGCTACTCGCCGAACTACGGCTCGCCCGAGGTGTCCGTGCTGCATCCCGAACGCGAAGTCGCCGAGGGCAAGCCGAACCGCGATCCGCTGCCGGTCACGGCCGCCAGGCTGTCGAAGGACCGGCGCACCGTGTTCCTCGCGGTCAGCGGCATGCGACCGGTGCACCAGATGCGCGTCACCTGGAACGTCGACGCCGCGGACGGCCGTGCGATGAAGGGCGAACTGCACAATACGATCCATGCGCTGGCGCCGGATCCCGGCTTCCCGGAGCGGTGACACGATGCACCGCGCGCTCGGTCTGATGGCGTTGGTCGTGGTGGCGGCCGGTGGCCTGCAGGCGCAAGGCGCCGCGGTGGCTGCGGGTGGCGAGCGCCTGCGCGGCGTCAAGGTCGTGTTCGAGCGCGAGCACGGCCATGACGGCAAGCCGGAGGTCGACGCGTGCCGGCTGCGCCTGTTCTCGCTGGCGGTGGAACGCGGCGAGACGCCGGCGTCGCTGCTGTCGCCGGGGCTGTTCCGCGCCACGTTCCGCGCCGACGTGTCGCTGCCGGTGCGCGACCGGCATCACTTCCGGCTGGAGGGCCGCGGTCGCGTCGAGCTGTCGGTCAACGGCACCAAGGTGTTGGGCGGGGCGCTGCGGCCCGGCAAGCCGATCGAGACCACGGAGCCCGTGCGCCTGAAGAAGGGCGACAACCGGCTGGAGCTGGAGTTCGAGAGTTCGGCGATGGGCGATGGCCAGGTGCGGCTGTCGTGGGCGGGCACCGACTTCGGCTTCGAACCGATCGCGCCCGACCAGTTGTCTTGGGCGGCCGACGACGCCGAGCTGCAGCGCGGCGAGCAGCGGCGACGCGGACATGCGCTGTTCGTGGCGCGGCGTTGTGCGCGCTGCCACGACCCGGAGCCGTTGCGCATCGGCGAGTCGGCGTTCGCGGAACTGGATGCCGCCGGCCCGGACCTGCGGCAGATCGGCGCCCGCGCGCGGCAGGATTGGCTGGCGGCGTTCCTGCGCGATCCGCGCCGCTTCCGCAGCGATGTCGCGATGCCGCGCATGCGTTTCGAGCACGAACAGGATGCGGCCGACGTCGCAGCGTGGCTGGCGACGGTGGGAGTGCCGCTGGCGGCGCCGGAGTTCGCCGCCGATGCCGCAGCGGCCGGCGCGGCGCGGTTCCGACAGTTCGGCTGTGTCGCCTGCCATGTCACGCCAGGCGGTGACGCCGGCGAAGCGGAGCTGGATCGCACGCCGCTCGACTTCGTGGGCCAGAAGTGGCATCCGGCGGCGCTGGTCCGCTACCTGCAGGAACCGCAGCGGAACCACGCTGCTGCTCGCATGCCGGATTTCCGGTTGCAGCGCGACGAGGCGATGCAGCTGGCGGCGTTCTTGCTACAGGCCGCGACGCCGGCAGGACCGTTGGCGGCTGCACACGGGGACGCGGAGCACGGTCGGCACCTCGTGCAGCAGCACGGATGCATCGACTGCCATCAGGTCGAAGTGCCGCTCGGCGCGCCGCGGGCGCCGCAGTTGCCGAACCTCGACCCCAGCCGCGGTTGCCTCGCGGCGAAGGGTGAAACGCGTGCGCCGGACCATGGCTTGCGCGCCGACCAGCTCGCCGACCTGCGGGCGTTCCTGCCGTTCGCCACGACGGCGCCGTGGCACCGGTCGCCGATCGATTTCGTCCAGCGGGAGATCGCCGCGCAGCGCTGCACGGCGTGCCACGCGCTGGATGGGGCGGCATCGACGTGGGCTCGATGGGCGCGTGCCGCTTCGGCCCAGACGCCGCTGCCGATCGAACAGGATCCGATCGGCCAGGGCGTGCCGGCGTTGACCTGGGTCGGCGCGAAGCTGCAGCCTTCGTGGATCGAGCACTTCGTGCGCGGCAAGGAATCGTCGCCGCGGCCGTGGCTGCATGCGCGCATGCCGTCGTTCGACCTGCGTGGTGCCGCGATCGCGACCGGCCTCGTGCGCGAACACGGCTACGGCAGCGACGACGAGCCGCCGGTCGCCGCCGATGCGCAGATGGCGATCCACGGCGAGCGGTTGCTGGCGATGACCAAGGGCTTCGGTTGCGTGCAGTGCCACGCACTCGGCGACCAGCCGCCCGTGCAGGTGTTCGAGCGCGAGGGGGTCGAGCTCGTGACCGCGCGGCGTCGCCTGCGGCATGAGTACTACGCCCGCTGGCTGCTCGACCCGACGCGGCTCGATCCGGACTCGCGCATGCCGAAGTTCGCGACGAAGGGACGCACGCCGATCACCGATGTGCTCGGCGGCGACGCGGTGCAGCAGTTCGAGGCGATCTGGCAGTACCTCGGCAGCCGGCTGCCGAAGGGCCGCTGACGCAAGGCATGCCGCGGCCGCAGCCATCGAGCCGGGCGTCGTGCCGCTGCTGCCGAAGCCGGTGAAGTGATGGCTCAGCGTGCGCGCAGCTGCCGGTAGCGCTCGCGGTACTTCTTCGCCAGCTCCGTCTGCTTGTTGCGCAGGTCGACCTGCCGACCCCGGATGAACGCCAGCTCGATGTGCGTCGTCAGGTCGAACGGGTCGCCGTCGGCGACGAACAGCGTCGCTTCCTTGCCGGCCGTCAGCGAGCCGAGGCGGTCGCCGACACCGAGGATGTCGGCGGCGTCCTGCGTGATCGCGCGCAGCGCGCGCTGACGATCGAGACCGAACGCCGCCGCGGTCGCGGCGTGGTAGGGCAGGTTGCGGTCGTTGCTGAAGTCGGAGCCGGTGCCGATACAGAACTGTATGTCCAGCGCCGCGAGGCGCGCCGGCAGCGTGAACGCCTCGTCGTAGGCGCTGTCGTCGCGGCGCGGCAGCCGGTGCACGCCACCGAGGATCACCGGAATGGAACGCTCGTGCAGCAGGGCCGCGCACTGCTCGGCGTCGCGGCCGCCGACGACGACCGCGCGCAGCTGCCGCGAAGTGGCCCAGCGCACCGCGGACTCGATCTGCTCCTGCTCGTCGGCGAGCAGGAACACCGGCACTTCGCCGCGCAGCGCGTCGACGAGCGCCTCGTGCCGCACGTCCAGCGCGACCGTCGGGTCGGCGGTGCGTGCGTCGAGCCAGGCGCGCGCCGCGGCGAACGTGTCGTCGATGCGCTGGCGGGCCTTCTTGCCCGGGCTGTCGCCGTCGCCGTCACCAGCACCGTCGCCGTCGCCGCGACCGGGGCCACGGCGGCCGCGGCGCGACGAAGAGGCGTTGCTCGGCCAGGCGATCACGGGGCCCGCGTCACCACGCACGGTCATGTCGGCGTTGGTCCAGCCATCGAGTCGCATCACCGAAGCGCGCCCGGGCAGCAGGCCGCCGCCCGGGAACACGCCGGCAGTCAGCACGCCGTTGCTGCGCGCGACCGGGATCGCGGTCGAGTCGGGATTCAGCGCCACGGCCGCGGTGGCCTCGGGCGTCACGTCGCCGACCTCGTTGAGGTCGTTCGTCTGGCGCACGGCGCCGATCTCGATCAGGCCGAGCGTCGTGCACGCCGACACGAGGCCAGGAAACACGTGCTTGCCGGCGAGGTCGAGCACCAGCACGTCCTGGTCCGCCGGCAGGGACGGTTTGGTGTCGGCGGGCAGCACCTGGCGGATCTGGCCGTCCTGGAACCACAGCGAGCCGCCGAGCACGATGCCGCCGGTGACCGTGTGCAGCACGGCGTTCTGCAGCAGCACCGGCCGGCTCTGTGGTGGTGCCTTGGCGAGCAGGTCCTGCGCGCGCGGTGCCGCCGTGGCGAGCGTCGCCAGCACCGCGGACAACATCGACGTGGCACAGCTGTTCATCGTGCACCTCCTTCGCAGTCGCGGCAGCAGTAGTCGTCGCTCTGGTCCTCCGCGGCCCAGTAGGAGTCCTTCGGGTCCTCGTCGCGCCCCTTCTTCTCCTTGCCGGCCGCCAGCGCCTTCTGCAGCAGGCGCTGCCGTTCCAGGGCGATCTCACCCCGTGCCCGGCGGTCGTTGTCCAGCGAGAACAGCAGCCGGCCCTCGACCCAGGTCGCTTCGCAGCGCGCGGCGTAACTCAGTGGGTCGTCGGACCACAGCGCCAGGTCGGCGTCCTTGCCCGCGGTCAGCGAACCCGTACGCCCGTCGATGCCGAGCTGGATCGCCGGGTTGCGCGTCACGAAGCACAGTGCCTCGGCCGCCGGCACGCCGCCGTACTTCACCGCCTTGCCGGCCTCCGTGTTGAGGCGCCGCGCGTGTTCGTTGCTGTCGCTGTTGAACGACACGCAGACGCCGGCCTCGTAGAGCAGTGCGCCGTTCTCCGGGATCGCGTCGTAGACCTCGAACTTGTAGGCCCACCAGTCGCTGAACGACGAGGCACCGACGGCGTTCTCGGCGATCGCGTCGGCGACCTTGTAGCCCTCGAGCACGTGCTGGAACGTGCCGATGCGGATGCCGTGTTCCTTGGCGATGCCGCACAACATGAAGATCTCGTCCTGGCGGTAGCTGTGGCAGTGGATGCGACGGGTGCCCGCGAGCACCTCGGCGAGCGCTTCCAGTTCGAGGTCGCGGCGGGGCGGCCAGCGGCGCGCGCGCTCCTGTGGCAAAAGCGCGGCGTAGGCCGCCTGTTCGCGCCGGTAGGCCTCGGCGGCGGCGAGCCGGTCGCGGATCAGCGCCTCGACGCCCATGCGCGTGTTCGGGTAGCGTGGGTTCGATTCACTGGAGTTGGCGCGGCGCGGGTTCTCGCCGAGCGCCCACTTGATGCCGGCCGGTGCACCTTGCAGGCGCATGTCGTCGGGATGCAGCACGCCGTAGCGGAGCTTCACGGTGCAGCTCTGGCCGCCGATCGCGTTCGCGGAGCCGTGCAGCTGGTTGACCGCCGTGACGCCGCCGGCGAGCTGCCGGTACCAGTTGACGTCGTCGGCGTCGATGACGTCCTCGATGCGGACCTCGGCGGTGACCGCTTCGCCGCTCTCGTTGACGCCGCGCGAGATGCCGGTGTGCGAATGGCAATCGATCAGCCCGGGCGTCAGGTGCTTGCCGGTGCCGTCGATGACCTGGATGCCCTCCGGCAGCTGCGGCAGCCCGTCGTGCGCACCGGCATAGACGATGCGGCCGGCACGAACGTAGATGGCGCCGCCCGCCAGGGGGCCGCGGCCGTCGCACGGCCACAGCGTCACACCGGCGATCACGAACTCGGTCGCCACCGGCATGGTGACGAAGCCGTAGCCGCCGAGCGGCGTCGGCAGCGGGTCCAGCGACGGTGCCGGTAGGCGTTCCGGCACCGCGTGCGCCGCCGCCTTCGTCGCAGGGTCCGCCGCGCGTTCGCCACGCAGGGCATGGTCGGTGCCGTCGGGCGCCGTGTGCACGCCGGCCAGCGCCGCGCCTTGCCGGTGGAGCCGGAACCAGTGGGTGCCGTCGTCGCCGAGCGACTTGCCGGCGAGGCGGAACGAGACGCTGTCGGGTTCGCGGGCGATGGCACTGCCCTTCAGCTCGTCGTCGCCGACCTTGCAGCTCACCTTGTCGGCGGCGATGGTCAGCACCGGCACGGGCGCGGCGGCACCCGGGAAGCCGGTCGTCCAGTTCCACCTGCCGTCGAGGCCGAGGTCCTTCACCTCGGTGACGACGTGGCGCACGCCGCCGACCCAGACGTCGCGGATCTCGGCGTCGTCGGCGAACAGCTCGCCCTTGACCACGATCAGGTTCGCCAGCTTGCCGGCCTGCAGCGAACCCACCTGGTCGCCGACACCGAGCAGGTTGGCGGGTCGGATCGTCAGCGCCATCAGCGCCTGGTCGGCCGTCACGCCGCAGTGCATCGCCTCGCGCACGCGCGCGGGGAAGTCCTTGCGGTCCTTCAGTCGTGCGGTCGTCCAGGCGACCTCGACGCCCGCGTCCAGCAGGCGCTTGCTGTTCGTGGGCGCCTGTTCCCAGCTCTGCAGGTGGCGCAGCGACACCCGCTCGGCCGCGGCCGCGGTCGACACGTCGGGGGTCTCCGGGAAGGCGAGCGGCACGACGATCGGCGTGCGCGCGGCGGCGAGCGCCCCGAGGCGACGGAACTCCATGCCGCTGCCGACCAGCACGGGCTGGCGCTGGAACTCCGCGGCGACTCGCAGCGCGCGCAACGCCTGCAGTTCGTCCTGTACGTCGAACCACAGCGCCAGCTTGCTCTGGTCGACCAACGCCTGCAGCGGGGCGGACGGCCTCGGTGCCGGACCCGGCGTCGCCGCGCAGCGGGCGTACCAGTCGGCGTCGGCCAGGGTCTGCCGCAGCAGGGCGATCGCGCCCATCTCGCTGTCGGGGTAGCCGTCGCGGCGCGTCTGCAGGCTCGCCAGCTGGTATGCCGCGCGGCGCACGATGCGCACCGGCTCGGTGGCGGTCGGCTCGTCGAGCTGCGCGACGCAGCTCTGGCCCTTCAGGATGCCGCCGGTCGGCACGCAGGCCACTGTGGTGAAGCCCAGGCGCCGCAACGCGGTGCGTTCCGCGGCGGGCACCAGCGCCCCGTCGATGGCGTTGCGCTGCGGTTGGATCATCGGATTCCAGTGCTGGTCGGTGGCGTCGGCGGCCAGCGCGGGCACATCGGTCGGCACGAACGGGTCGATCAACCCGGGGTAGATCGACAGGCCCGCGCAGTCGATCACGGTCGCGCCGGCGGGTGGCGGCTGCCTGTCGACCGCGGTGATGCGACCGTCGCGCAGCACGATCGTGAACCCATCCACCTCGGTGCCGGCGGTGACGACGAGGTGCGCGCCGGTCAGTGCATACCAGCCCGGATCGACCGGTCGTGGTCCGTTGTGCGGCGGCGTCTGGGCACCGCCGATGGTGGTCAGGAACGCGACGGCGATGGCGACGGCGTTTCGGGCGCGCATCGCCGGAGCATACGTCGCCCGCGCACGGACCACGAACGAATGCGCCGCGGTTCAGCTCGCGTCGCCGCCAGCGTTGCCGAAGCGGCTCAGCATCGACCGCAGCTTCGGCACCGAAACCGGTTTCGACAGCACTTCGTCCATGCCGGCGTGCAGGCACGAGTCGCGATCCTCGGGAGTCGTGTTCGCGGTCAGCGCGACGATCGGCACCCGGCGGCCGGCATCGGTCTCGCTGCGGCGGATCGCCTCGGTCGCTTCGATGCCGCTCATCTCCGGCATCTGCATGTCCATCAACACGACGTCGTACTGGCCCTGCGCGAACAGGTCGCAGCACACGCGCCCGTTCTCGGCGAGCGTGACCTCGTGGCCGTCGCGCTGCAGCAGCCGCTCGATCAGCTTCTGGTTCACGGGGTTGTCCTCGGCGACGAGGATGCGCAGCGGGACGGTGGTCGCCGCAACCTTCGGCTCGGCTTTGGTCGGCGCTGCGTCGGTGGTGGTCGCCGCAGCCCACAGCGTGTGCAGGCGACTCGCCAGTTCGCGGCCCGACACCGGCTTCGTCAGGTAGCCGGCGAAGGTGTTGCTGCGGCAGCGCGACGTGGCGCGCGACAGGTCCTGGAACGAGGTCACCAACAGGATCGGCCGCACCCCGCGCGGTCCCACCGGCACGCGTTCGCACAGTTCGGCATCGTGGTCCGGATCGCGGTCGTCGACCAGCAGCACGTCGTGCGGGCCGAGTGGCCCCGTGGCGCCGAGCCGCGAGCGATCCTCGATCGACACGGCCGTGACGCCGAGCCGGCGCGCGATCGATGCGATCGCCTGGTGCATCGACTGCGACCCGCTCAGTACCAGGATGCGCGCGCCTTCCGGCAGGGTCGGCAGCGGCGGCAGCGGACTGTCGCACACCTCGAGCGGCACGCGGACCCGGAACGTCGTGCCCCTGCCGAGCGTGCTCTGCACGCGGATCACGCCGCCCATCAGGCGCGTCAACCGGTCGGTGATCGACAGGCCGAGGCCCGTGCCGGCGAAGCGGCGCGTGATCGTGCTGTCGGCTTGCGTGAACGGCGTGAACACGGCGTCGAGCCGATCGGGTGGGATGCCGACACCGCTGTCCTCGACGACGAGTTCGAGTTCGTGCACGCCGCCGAGGTCTGCGACCGACGCCAGGCTGATGCGCACGAAACCCTCGCTGGTGAACTTGATCGCGTTGGCGACCAGGTTGGTCAGGATCTGGCGGAAGCGCACGTCGTCGACGCAGTAGCCGGCGGCGACTTCGGGTGCCAGTTCGAACGCCAGGTCGAGGTCCTTGCTCTGGATGCGCGACGTCAGCGGTCGCAGCGCCTCCAGCACCAGCGCTTCGATGTCGGTGGCCACCGGCGACAGCTCGAGCTTCTCGGATTCGATCTTCGACAGGTCCAGCACGTCGCAGAGGATGCCGAGCAGGTTCGAGCCGGCGCTGCGGATGACGCCGAGGTACTCGCGCATCTCGCGCGGATCCTCGGTCTCGGCGGCGAGGTCGGTCATGCCGAGGATCGCGTTCAGCGGCGTGCGGATCTCGTGGCTCATGTTGGCCACGAACGTCGACTTCGCGCGCGTCGCCATCTCGGCGGCCTCGAGTGCGCGCGACAGTTCGCCGGTGCGTTCGCGGACCTGTCGCTCGAGACCTTGCGCGACGGCGGCCAGGTTCCCGTCTCGTTCCTGGATCGCGGCCAGCATGCCGTTGAACGCGTGCACCAGGTCGCCGATCTCGTCGTTGGCGACCGCGGTCGCCCGCAGCGCGTAGTCCTCGGTGCGGCGCACCTGGTCGGTGGTCTGCACCAGGGCGGCGACCGGCCGCAGCAGGCGCTGCAGCAGCCAATGGGCGGCCATGCCGAGGCCGAGCAGGGCCAGCAGCGTGGTCAGGACCAGGCCTTCGAGGTAGCTGCGCAGGCGCGCTCGCAGCGGCTCGCCCGAGGTGCGTACGACGACCTGCGCCTTCTGCGTCTCGCCGGTCGCGTCCTTGTAGAGCATCGGCACCGACCCGACCCAGTCGCCGTCGCATGGGCCGGTGACGTAGGTGTGCGCCGGCAGCAGCGTCGGGTCGCCGGCGGCGGCCAGCGTATTGCCTTGCTCGCCGATCACCGCGGCGACCTGCAGCTGCATCGTCTCGACGACGGAGCGCAGCGAGTCGGCGACCTCGTCGGGGGCGGTGAACTCGAGGCCGCTCTTGACGTTGACGCCGACCATGCGCGCGAGCATCTCCAGGCTCGTGGTCGTGCCGTGCGCGGTGATCGCGCGCTCGCGGCGGTACGAGTCGAAGCCGATCACGATCAGGGCGGCGACCGTCAACAGCGTGCACAAGGCGGTCAGGCGGCGACGCAGCGACACGCGGGGGCCGTTCATCGGGTCGGTCCCTTGCGCGACAGCTTCAGCAGCTGCGGGCTGGCCTTGATGCCCGCCGCCTTCAGCGCGTCCGTGTTGATCTCGAAGCGCAGGTCCTTCTCCTCCACGAACAGCTGGATCGAGCCGCCCGCAGCGGCGAAGCCGGGGCGCTCGCAGACGATCGGCATCGGCTTGTCGGCGTGCATCGCGACGACGCGGGCCAGGACCTTGCTGTCGATGGAGTCGGCGACGTAGAGCAGGTCGCAGAGCTCTGCCGCGTGGCCTTCGATCGCGGTCAACGTCGGGACCTCGACCACGGTCGCCTTGGTCTCGCCGACCGGCTTGCCGGTCAACGTCGCGCTCGCGACCGCGGTGACGGCGTCCTTGCCGAGCAGGCCGATGCGGAACGGTGGCGCCGCGTCGGTCTTCGGGGCCTTGTGCGGCGGCGACTTCTCGGGCGTCAGGTAGCCGGCCAGCTTCAGCACGGTGCCCGCGCGCAAGACGGCGGGCTCGACCGGTTCCGATGGCGGCGGTTTGGGCGGTGGTTCGACCTGCGCCAACGCCGCGACGGCAAGCAGCGGCCAGGACAACAGCCTGGCCCTGTGTCTCGCCCATTGGATCGCGAACCGAGGTAGCCGCATCGCCGTCGGCTCATCGGCCTCGGCGACTGCAAGTCTTGATGGCGCCTAGGGATCTCCCCTAGTGAGTGGTCCCCGTGTCGGTGTCGGCTTTCGCGACGCCAGCCGCTGGTCTCAATGGTACAGGCGACGCAGACCCTGCCAGCTGGCCGCCCCGGCGCGGCGCAGGTCCTCGAGCACCAGGTACAACGTCGGCACCAGCACCAGGCTGATCAGCGTCGCGAACACCACGCCGAAGCCGAGCGAGATCGCTGACGCGACCGAACACGCGGCACAGCCTCGTGCCGGGCGTTCCGCCATGGTCGTCGCCGACCGCGGCGCTGCTGCGCAGCGGCGGTTCGACGAACGCGCGCACGATCGCCGCGAGGGTGCGTCGCCGGGCGGGAATGGCGTCGAGCCGGCGCAGTCGTTCCTGGTTGATCGGCGCGATGCGGCGGCTCAGCACGGCCCGCGCGAGGTCTTCCTTGCAGCCGAAGTGGTAGTGCACCGCCGCGAGATTGACGCCGGCGAGCGTGGTCATCTGCCGCAGCGACGTCGCGGCGTAGCCCTGTTCGGCGAACAACGCTTCGGCGGCGTCGAGGATCGTGCCTTTGGTCTCCTGGCTCGACATCGGCGGCGCAGGCTAGGTGCCGTGCCGCGATGATTCAAACGTCTGTTTGAAGTGCCCGACCCCGCGATCTCAGAGTGCCTGTGCCAGGTACTCGTACTGCTCCATCGAGTTGTAGATCTGCGGTGAGATGCGCAGCAGACGCAGCGGCGGCTGCGGCCAGCGCATCACCGGTACCTCGATGCGATGGCGTTCGAACAGCAGCACCTGCAGCGGGTCGAGGCCGTGCGGCGCGATCGGCGCGTCGGTCGTCGGTGGCAGCACGACGCTCGCCAGCGAACCGAGCATCGCGGCGGGCGCGATCGGCGACGAACCGAGCCGCTGGCACAGCAGTTCGCGGCCGCGCCGCGCCAGGTCGCGGTTGTGCTGCTGCAGCGCTGGCAGGCCGCCGGGCAGCAGGCCGCTGAGGAAGCGGATCGCCGGCGGCACACACAGGAACGGCGTCGGGTCGTCGGTGCCGGTGAAGGCGAACTCGAGCCGGAAGCGCGAGCGGTCGCGCCGCTGGGAGTTGGCGCCGTGGCTGATCGCCAGCGGCCGGATGCAGTCCTGGCGATCGCGCCGCACGAACAGCAACGCGGAGCCCTTCGGCGTGCACAGCCACTTGTGGCAGTTGCCGGTGTAGTAGGCGACGCCGAGTCCCGTGAGGTCCAGCGGCAGCATGCCCGGCGCGTGTGCGCCGTCGACCAGCGTGTCGATGCCGCGCGCAGCGAGCGCCGGTACGATCGTCTCGATCGGCAGCACGAGTCCGGTCGGGCTGGTGACGTGGTCGATCAACAGCAGCTTCGTGCGCGCCGTGACCGCGGCGAGCACCGCGTCGTGCACCGCCTGCGCCGACGGCACCGGCACGGGGATCGAGACCGTGACGATGCGCGCGCCGCCGCGGGCGGCGACGAACTCGAGCGCGTTCCGGCAGGCGTTGTACTCATGGTCGGTGACCAGCAGTTCGTCGCCGGGCGCGAAGGCGAGCGAGCGCAACACCGTGTTGACGCCGGTGGTCGCGTTCGGCACGAAGGCGAGGTCGTCCGCGGGCGTGCCGACCAGCGCCGCCAGTTCGTGCCGCGCCGCGTCGAGCAGGCCCTCGAGTTCGCGCGCGAAGAACCGCACCGGCTCCCGTTCGAGTCGTTGCCGCAGTTCGTGCTGGTGCTGCAGCACCACGCGCGGGCAGGCGCCGAAGCTGCCGTGGTTCAGGAACACGACTTCGGGATCGAGGTCCCAGTGGGTCGCGAACGTCGCCGGCGATGGCAGCCTCATGTGCGCACGCACACGTCCGCGGCGGCGAGCACCGAGGCCTCGTGCGCCAGCAGCCACTGCTTGCACGACAGACCGCCGCCGAAGCCGACCAGGCTGCCGTCCTTGCCGATCACGCGATGGCACGGCACGACGATCGGCAGCGGGTTCCTGCCGTTCGCGGCGCCGATCGCGCGCACCGCCTTCGGCTTGCCGATCGCGGTGGCCTGTTGCTGGTAGCTGCGCGTGGCGCCGAACGGGATCGTCTGCAGCGCGCGCCACGCCGCCAGCTGGAACGGCGTACCCGTGGGCGCCAGTTCGAGTTCGAACTCGCGCCGTGCGCCGGCGAAGTACTGTTCCAGCTGGCGCGCGATCACATCGCAGCAGTCGCCGCGTTTGTGCCGCGGTGCCGACGGCGTGTCGCGGCCGGTGCCGTCACCGGGCAGGTCGATCTGCAGCAGGCGGCCGTCGTCGTCGACGACGAGTCGCAGGATGCCGATGGGGGACGAGACCACGCGCGCATGCAGGGCCATGGCCAGACGATAGCCGATGCCGACCGCGGCTCACTGCACCGGCAGCGACATCCGCACCACGGGTGCAGCCAGCTTGTCGGCGGGCGGCTCGCCTTCCTCCAGGTGCAGGAACGGCTGCGCGATCACGGGGCCGCGCGCCGTGAGTTGCTGCGCCGCCAGTGCCTCGCGCAGGCGTTGCTCTCCCAGGGTGATGCGCGCGGCGAGATCGCCTTCGGGCGGGTAGACGACCAGCCAGCGCCCAGCGGGCACCGCGCGGATCGTCCACCCCGCCGGCGGCACGAACGCAGCGCCATTCGGCCGTTGCCGGAACGGTGCCGCGAGCCAGCGCTGCTCGCCGTCCTGCCACAGGATCGGGAAGCCGGCGACCTGTTGGCCCTGGCGCAGCAGTTCGGCGTGCAGCGGCGCATAGCGTTCGCAGCGTTGCGGCCACGTGCCGGGATCGGCGACGACCACCCAGTTCGCGGCGACGGTCTCGACCACGGTCGGCACCGGCGAACGCGCTTCGCCGGCGACCGCGGGCAGGCGCGTCGAAGCCGCCGTCGTCGTGGTCGCCGCCGGTCGCGGCTCGGCGGTGAAGAAGTCCGGCGCCCATTCGAGGTCGCTGAACACGAACTCCAGCGTGCATTCGCCGAGGCCTTCGAGCGCCGCGCGCTGCACCATCCACGTCGTCGAGGTGCGCAGGTAGTCGACGAACCGCACCTCGCCGCCGGCGCCGCGCAGGCTCGCCGGCAGCAGGGAGCCCGGCCGCAGTGTGAGCCGCGTCTTCGAGCCGTCCGGTTGCGCGACGTCCCACTCGACCGGGCCGGTGCGGTGGCAGCTGCTCGCACGATGCAGCGGCCCCAGCAGCGCCGCGTCGAGCAGCGTGCGCAGCCGCCGCACGCGTTCGGCGTCGCTGGCCGTCGCCGGTTCGAAACGATCCGGGAACAGGCGGTGCACGTCGTCCTGCAGCAGCAGGAAGCTGCCGTCGCTGCCGAGGGCCCTCAGCTTGTCGGGCAGCTGCGCGAACAGGCGCACTTCGCTGCCGTCGGGCAGGTGCGCGACCGCGGCGATGCGGTCGAGTCGACCGCGCAGCGGCCTCTGGCACTCGTCGAGCACCGCGGCAACCAGGTCCGCGTCGGCGATCGTCGCCAGGTCGACGGCGCGCGGCACCGGCCGCACAGGGGCGTCACCGCCGCAGGCCGCCAGCAGCAGCGCCACGGTGGAGCCAGCTATTGACCGCGGTCGAATGCCTTGCGCCACGCCGCCACGTCGTAGCCGTAGTCCGTGCCACCGGCAAGGTCCGCCAGCGCCTTGCGCGCGTGCAGCCGCACGTTCTGGACCGTCTCCTGCGGCCCGAGCAGATCCAGCAGATCGGGCGCGAACTGCTGCGCGTTCATGCGCGCGATTGCCACTGCCGCGGCCATGCGCAGGCGCGGCGTCGGGTGCTTGAGGAACGGCGCCACCAGCGGCGCATCCTCGACCTTGCGCGCGTAGCCGAGGCCGCGTACGGCCGTCACCAGCGCGCCGATCGGCAGCGCATCGCGCTGCTCGGTCACGAAGCGGCGCCAGATTCCGACGATCGGCTCCTGATCTTCGACGGCGCTCTGGATGCGATACAGCGCCCACGCGGCCTGCACGCGACCGTCCGGCGGATGCGTCTTGCGCTCCACGATCGCGGCCAGCACACCTGGCGGTGTCGCCGGCGAACGCAGCACGGCGAGGCCGAGCACGGCGCGATCGATGCGGAACGGATCGTCGAGCTGCGCGCCCTGCAGGATCAGCGGCATCATCTGCATGTCGCCGGAGAAGCCGAGTGCGGCCAGCGCGATCGCCTGCTGGTTCTCGTTGGTGCTGTCACCGGCCGCCGCCTGCAGGCGCAGGTAGTTGGCGCCGCGGTCCGGCAGGTTGGTCTCGTGCCCGAGCGTGGTGGGGCCCTGGTCGAGCACCATTTCGCGGATCGAGCGGTCGAGCCGTTCAATCTGCTTGTCGGCGCGCGGTTCGCCCTGGTTCGACAACGCCTGCACGTAGCTGTCGATCGCCTGGTCGAGCCGCAGCAGCACGGTGTGGAAGTCGCGCCGCTTCGCCTCGGCGGCGCGCAGTTCGGCTTCGCGCAGCGACTCCTCCGGCGCCGGTTCGGTCTTCAGCGAGTCGCCGGTCGCGGAGCAGGCGACGAGCAGGAACAGCAGCAGCGGGGCCGGACACTTCATGGGCGGGCCTTGGAAGGCGATCGGACCGTATCCTTCCCGCCTGCTGGCCCCAACGCCAGAATCGCCGCATGACACCGATCGACGTGCTGGCGACGGCCGACTGCGAACAGGTGCTGGTCGTGCGCGACCGTGCCGCCGAGGTGCTGGCGGTGGTGGCCGTGCACGACACGCGGCTGGGGCCGGCGCACGGCGGCATCCGGCGCTGGCGCTATGTGGACCTCGGCGCCGCGGTCGCCGACGCGGTGTTGCTGGCGCAGGCGATGACGTGGAAGTGCGCGCTCGCCGAGATCCCCGCCGGCGGTGGCAAGAGCGTGATCCTCGATCGCGACGGCATGGACCGCGCGGCGGCCTACCGGCTGATCGGCCGCGTGGTCGCGCAGCTCGGCGGGCGCTACTTCACCGGGCCCGACGTCGGCACCACCGACGACGATCTCCGCGTGGTCGCCGGCGAAACGAAGTTCGTCGCGCTCGACCGCGACGGCGACGGATCAGGTGACCTCACCGCGGCGACCGCGAGCGGCGTGTTCGCGGCCTTGCAGGCGCTGGCCGAACGGTTGCACACGCCGGTCGGCAAGCTGCGTGTCGCCGTGCAGGGCCTCGGTGCCGTCGGTGCGCAACTGTGCCAGCTGCTGCACGCGGCGGGCGCCAGCCTGGTCGTCGGCGACGTCGTGCCCGCGCGCGCCGAGGCGGCGGCCGCCGCGTTCGGCGCCACCGTCGTCGCGCCGGATCGCATCCTGGCCGAGCCCGTCGACGTGCTGGCGCCGTGCGCGCTCGGCGCGGTACTGACCGAGGCCGTCTGCGAACGGCTGGCCGCGCGCGGCGTCTGCGGCGCCGCCAACAACATCTTCGCCACGCCCGAGGCGGCGGCGATCCTGCACCACCGCGGCGTACCGGTCGTGCCCGACTTCGTCGCCAACGCCGGCGGCCTGATCCGCGGCGCAACGTGGCATCTGCAGCGTGTGCGCGTCACCGACGAACGGCTGCAGCGCATCGGCGTCACCGCCGGCGAACTGCTCGATCGCGCGCGCACCGAGAACGTGCCGCCGTCCGAACTGGCGCTGCGGGTCGCGCGCGAACGGGTGGGTGGGGGCTGACCGCCTACGCGATTGGGAGCCGCCGAACCCGAACTCAGGACGCTCGATGGGGTGGTGGTGGGCGCACCCTACGAAGACCGCAACGCAGCCGGCACGGCAACCAGGCCGACAACCGCGCCGTCGACCAAGGCGCCGCCGATGTGTCAACACCAGCGCATATGCGGTGGGCGGTGCGGGCACGAACGGCACGCCAGCGTTTGACGCCGATCAACGAGCCGCATCTGGGGCGATCCTGCCGACCGATGTCCATCCCGCCGTCGCCGATGCTCACTGGCCAGACGTTTGCGATGCAGGGCATCACCATCGGCAGTTGCACGTGTCTCGGCGGCCTCGGCTTCAGCCATACGATCCGCTGCACGATCCGGTAGCCGCTCGGCTGCTGCGGCTTTGCGCGGCACGAGTTGCAACGACGCGCACCGTGGGCTCGGTGCCGGGCCATGCGGCGGCGGCGCGGATGCCCGAGCCACGCCACGATTGCCGTGCCTTGCGCACGGCCCGCCGTGCCTGTGCGCGGCCCTTGCGATCTGGCTAGACTGTCGGGCGCCGGGGAGATGTGGCATCGGGTCGCCACCCTCTCGCTGTCACTGGTTCCTTGTTCTCATCTGCGCCAGCCTGCGACTGGCCTTGCCACCATGCGCCCACTCTTCCCACTGCTGTTGGTGCTCGCCGGTTCTCTGGTTGCTCAGGACGTTCCCGAGGGCCTCACCGCGTCGGAGTGGACCAGTATCCGCGCCGCGTACGAGGCGGGTCGCCATGCCGCCTATGCCGTCGACGGCGGCCACCAGGCGCGCAACCCAGGCCAACGCTGGTCGACGCGCTTCGACGGGCGTGGCTTCTTGACTCAACCCGACGGTGAGAGCTGGACCTGGGGGTTGGAGCTGGTGTCGTACGGCGCGGCCGAAGAGCAGCAGACCGTCGCGCAGGCGGAACGCGTGCACGCCGAGGGGCAGCGCGTGACCTACCACTGGGACCACACCCTCGACGAGTGGTACGTGAACGGTGCGAACGGCCTCGAGCACGGCTACACGGTGCATCAGCGGCCAAAGGGCGACGGCCCGCTGACGATGCTGTTGCGCGTGCGCGGTGGGCTGGAGCCCAAGGTCGCGGGTGACGGTTGCGACGTGCTGTTCACGCGCGATGGCGTCGCGACGATCACCTACGCGGGGTTGCTGGTCGTCGACGCCGATGGGCGCAGGCTGCCGGCGCACTTCGAGGCGGTGCCGCAGGGCCTGCGGCTGTCGATCGAGGAACGGGGAGCGCGCTATCCGCTGACCGTGGACCCCGTCGCGCAGCAGGCCTACTTGAAGGCCTCGAACGCGACGGCCTTCGACAGGTTCGGCGCTTCGGTTGCGGTGTCGGGCGACACGGTCGTGGTTGGGGCATACGGTGAATCCAGCAATGCCACGGGCGTCAACGGCAACCAGGCCGACCAAAGCGCCATTGGTGCCGGCGCTGCCTACGTGTTCGTGCGCAGCGGCGTCACGTGGACGCAGCAGGCCTACCTGAAGGCTTCGAACACCAACGCCAACGACTATTTCGGCTGGTCCGTCGCGGTGTCGGGCGACACCGTCGTGGTTGCGGCAGACGCTGAAGACAGCAACGCCACGGGCATCAACGGCAACCAGGGCGACAACAGCGCCTCGGGTGCCGGCGCTGCCTACGTGTTCGTGCGCAGCGGTGTTGTGTGGAACCAGCAGGCTTACCTGAAGGCCTCGAACACCGACACCTTCGACCGTTTTGGCGCTTCCGTCGCGGTGTCCGGCGACACGGTCGTGGTTGGCGCGGTTGATGAGGACGGCAACGCCACGGGCATCAACGGCAACCAGACCGACAACAGCGCCTTCGACTCCGGCGCTGCCTACGTGTTCGTGCGCAGCGGCGTGACGTGGACGCAGCAGGCCTACCTGAAGGCCTCGAACACGGGGGCCGGCGACTCCTTCAGCTATTCCGTAGCAGTGTCGGGCGACACGGTCGTGGTTGGGGCGGGTGGTGAAGACAGCAACGCCACAGGCATCAACGGCAACCAGGCGGACAACAGCGCCTCTCTCGCCGGCGCCGCCTACGTGTTCGTGCGCAGTGGCGTGACGTGGACCCAGCAGGCCTACCTGAAGGCCTCGAACACCGACGCCACCGACACCTTCGGCTGGTCAGTCGCGGTTTCTTGTGACACGGTGGTGGTTGGGGCAGATCATGAAGACAGCAACGCTACGGGTATCAACGGCAACCAGGCCGACAACAGCGCCGCTGGTTCCGGGGCTGTCTACGTGTTCGTGCGCAGCGGAGTGACGTGGAGTCAGCAGGCCTACCTGAAGGCCTCGAACACGGGAGCCGTCGATGAGTTCGGCTTTTCAGTCGCGGTGTCCGGAAGCACGATCGTGGTTGGGGCATGGTTTGAAGACAGCAACGCCACAGGCATCAACGGCAACCAGGCCGACAACAGCGCCACCAATGCCGGTGCCGCCTACGTGTTCGTTCGCAACGGGGTGACGTGGGCCCAGCAAACCTACCTGAAGGCATCGAACACCGGCGACGGCGACTTCTTCGGGGGTTCGGTCGCAGTGTCCGGCGACACGGTGGTGGTTGGGGCGAGTGAAGAAGGCAGTAACGCCACGGGCATCAATGGCGACCAGGCCAACAACAGCGCCTCGCAATCGGGCGCCGCCTACGTGTTCGACCTCGGGACCCAGACAGTGTATGCCCTGGTGCAGCAGGCCTATGTGAAGGCCTCAAACACTGGCACGGGCGACTATTTCGGCTGGTCCGTTGCGGTGTCTGGCGACACGGTAGTAGTTGGGGCACCCTTCGAAGACAGCAACGCTACTGGTGTCAACGGCAACCAAGCCAACAACGGCGCCACCGATTCTGGAGCCGTCTACGTGTTCGTGCGCAGCGGTGTTGTGTGGACCCAACAGGCCTACCTGAAGGCCTCGAACACCAACGCCAACGACTATTTCGGCTACTCAGTCGCAGTGTCAGGCGACACGGTCGTGGTTGGGGCGTCTGACGAGGACAGCAACGCCACGGGCATCAACGGCAACCAGGTTGACAACAGCGCCTCGAGTTCGGGAGCCGCCTATGTGTTCGTACGCAGTGGCACGACGTGGAACCAGCAAGCCTATCTGAAGGCCTCGAACACGGGGGCTTTCGACATCTTCGGCGATGCGGTAGCGGTGTCGGGTAACACTGTGGTGGTTGGGGCACCTGGTGAAGCTAGCAACGCCACGGGCATCAACGGCAACCAGGCCAACAACAGCGCCGGCTTCGCGGGTGCCGCCTATGTGTTCGTGCGCAGCGGCGTTGTTTGGACCCAGCAGGCCTACCTGAAAGCCTCGAACACCAACGTCAACGACGACTTCGGCGATTCCGTCGCGTTGTCCGGTGACACGGTCGTGGTTGGGGCACTCTTCGAAGGCAGCAACGCTACGGGTATCAACGGCAACCAGGCCGACAACAGCGCCACCAATGCCGGTGCTGCCTACGTGTTCGTGCGCAGCGGTGTTGTGTGGAGCCAGCAGGCCTACGTGAAGGCCTCGAACACGGGCGCCAGCGACCTCTTCGGCTATTCGGTAGGAGTGTCTGGCGACACCGTGGTGGTTGGGGCGGCTGATGAGGACAGCAACGCCACGGGCATCAACGGCAACCAGGCCGACAACAGCGCCACCAATGCCGGTGCCGCCTACGTGTTCGTGCGCAGCGGTGTTGTGTGGAGCCAGCAGGCCTACTTGAAGGCGTCGAACACGGGCGCCAGCGATCTCTTCGGATCTTCGGTAGCGGTGTCGGGCAACACGGCCGTCGTCGGGGCCAACCAGAGTTGCCAGTGCGACAGCAAGGCCGGTACCGCCTACGTGTTCGTGCGCAACGGTCTGGCCTGGGGTCGGCAGGCCGATCTGAAGGCGTCCCGTACCGTCGTCAACAACGCCTTTGGCTATGCGGTCGCGGTATCGGGCGAGTGGGTGGTGGTGGGTGCGCCCTACGAAGACAGCAACGCCACGGGGATCAATGGCAACCCCGGCGACAACAGCGCCGTCGACTCCGGTGCGGCCTATGTGTTCAACACCAACGCGTATGCGGAAGGCTGTGC
>JBGARS010000051.1:0-35381 GCA_044230075.1 Planctomycetota bacterium
CGAGCCGGACCCAGCCAGGCGCGGAGCCCTCCTCGGGGCCCGCGCCTGCTGTCGTTTGCAGCCGGCACCGGAAATCCAACCCCGCCGCGAACAGGCGCGCGGCCGGCGTCGCTCGACCGGCATGAGCAATCGTCCCGCCCACCGTCTTCCCCTGCTGCTCGCCGGCGCCGGTGTCGCCGTGCTCGGCGGCATCCTCTCGGCCTTCACCTGGCTCGGCGACGACAGCGTGCCGATCGCCCCGCTGGACGTCTCACAACAGGCGTCTTCGAAGGGAGTTGCAACGCCGACGGCCATGCGCCCCGGCGACCAGCGCAGCGCGGTGACCGAGCGCCACACCTGCCTCGGCGCGCCGGCCGGCTCGACGTTCCGCTACCGGATCACCGACCGCAGCGACTTCACCGTGAAGAGCGCCGAGGCGGGCTCCCACCCGGGTGGCACCCTGCACGTGCAGGGCTTCGTGACCACCACCGTGCTCGACCGGCGGGGGGCCGAAGTGCTCGTGCGCCAGCAGATCGACGGCCTGCAGTTCCTCGGTGCCGACGGCCAGCCGATCGTCGCCGACGCGATCGCCGACAGCCTCGGTGCGGCGGCGAATACGCCGGTGCTGGTGCGCCTCGACGAACACGGCAAGGTGCTGGGCTTCGGCTTCGACGACACCCTCGACGGTGACCAGCGCAACTTCCTGCGCGGCACGCTCGGCCTGCTGCTGTTCCAGGCGCCGGCCATCGGTTCGACCGCCTGGAGCGTCGCCGACAGTGACACGACCGGCGACTACGAAGCCCGCTACGAAGTGCTGCCGGCGGCCACCGACGACACGGTCGCCGTGCGCCGCACCCGCCGGCACTACACCCTGGTCGCCGGCCACGCCGAGCCGCCGGTGCACGAGCTGCGTGGTGCCGGAGAGGCGACCTTCTCGCTGTCCCTGGGCTGGCTCGTGCAGGCGCGGCTCGACGAGGGCATGACCATGCAGCTGCCGATGCTCGACCTGCAGGCGATCACGCAGCGCCGCGCGACGGCCGAGCTGGTGGCCGCCGACCACATCGGCGTGCCGACCGACTTCGCCGCCGACTGGGCCCGCGCGACGGCGCCGGCCACGGGTGCCGGTGAGACCACCGGTCGCTTCGCCGCGGACAGCGAGCGCCGCGCCTGGCAGCAGCGGCTGCAGGGCGTCACGCTCGACCAGCTGTTGGCCGAACTGACGCAGTTGCTCGGCCGCGACAACGTCGACGCGGAGGCGGTCGACCAGGCGTTCCAGAAGATGCAGTGGCTGACGCGCTTCGATGCCCAGGTGGCCGCGAGCATCGGCGATCGCATCGGCACCCGACAGCTGCAGGGCGACCTCGCGGGCATCGCGCTGTCGTCGCTCGGTGCCTCGGGCACCCCGGCCGCGCAATCGGTGCTGGTGGCCGTGCGCAGCGACCGCAGCCTCGATGCCGGCGTGCGGCAGGCGGCGACGATCTCGGCGCTGCAGCTCGACGAGCCTTCGGAGGAACTGACGGCGGGCCTGGTGCACGACGCCGGCAGCGACTTCGACGGCCGTGGCAACGCGATGCTGGTGCTCGGTGCGTTGGCGCCGCGCAGCAAGGGCAAGCTCGCCGACGGCCGCAGTGCGGTCGAGGCCCTGCTGGCGATGGAGGGTGATGCCGCGGCGCGCGGCGAGCTGTCGACCTGGCTGCTGGCGATCGGCAACGCCGCGCCGCCGCAGACGGTGCAGATCGTGCAGCGGCACATCGACGACCAGGACCCGGCGGTGCGGGCCTCGGCGTGTGTCGCGCTGCGGCGCGTCGCGGATCCGGTGGTCGTCACGATCCTGGTCGAGCACGGTCTCACCGACGCGGTCTCGTTCGTGCGGCGCGAGGCGATGGGGGTGCTCGGCGATCGCACCGAGCCGGCCGCGCGGGCGGCGCTGCAGGACTCGGCGACCAGTGATCCCGACGAGGAGCTGCGGCAGAAGGCGAGCGCGCTGCTGCAGGCCGGCAGCTGAGGCCGGTCGCGCGCTGGCTCAATCGTCTTCGTCGAGCTGCGACGACAGCGCCGCCAGCCCGCGCGCGACCAGACCTCGCACCGAGGATTCGCTGGTGCCCATCTGCTCGGCGATCTGGTCGTACGACAGCCCCATCAGCCGCGACATGGTGACCGCGTCGCGCTGGCCTTCGGGCAGCTCTTGCACCGCGGCCTCGAAGCGCGCCAGTTCCTCGCGCGCGACCGCGTGCTGGCTCGGCGACGCGATCGACGCGTAGCACGCGAGCAGCGCGTCGGCGGCCGGGCCGGCTTCGGGGATCGCCACTTCCTTGGCGAAGTCGCGGCGATCGCGGCCGTGGAACTTGGCGCGGTCGAGCACCTTGCGGGTCGCCTGCATGAACAGCCAGTTGCGGAATGCGCCCTCGCCCTGCAACTCGATGTGGTCGACGTCCTGCAGCACTTCGCGGAACACCGACTGGGCGATGTCGACCGCCGATTCGCGGGCTGCGATCGCTTTGCCGGCGCGGGCGCGGATGAAGGCGACCAGCGGCGGCAGGTTGCGCGCGAACAGGCTGTCGACGGCGCGTGCGTCACCGCGCCGGGCGGCAGCGATCTCGGCGGCCAAGTCTCGTTCCATGGCGCTCGAGCATAGCGGCCGGGCCGGCGGGAATGCCGGGTCGCGATCGGGGCGGGCTGCGGGTCCTTGCTTCCCGCCGATCGCCGGCGAGCATGGGGCCGTGAAGCCTGTCGACCTGCAGGAGTTCGAGAACCACCTAGTGGTCCGCCCATTGGCGATGGCGGACTACGAGGCCCTCGTGGCGATGCAGACGAAGTGCTTCCCGGGCATGCCGACCTGGACCCGGGAGCACGTGCAGAGCCAGACCGAGCACTTCCCCGAAGGGCAGATCTGCATCACCTACAACGGCGAGCTGTGCGCGTCGTCGTGCAGCCTGATCGTCGACTACGACCTGTGCTCGGACTGGCACGACTGGAAGGAGGTCGCGGACCGCGGCTACATCCGCAACCACAACCCGAAGGGCGACGTGCTCTACGGCATCGAGATCATGGTCGATCCCGAGTATCGCGGCATGCGCCTCGCGCGCCGGCTCTACGCGGAGCGCAAGCGTCTTGCGCGCGACCTGAACCTGAAGGCGATCGTCATCGGTGGCCGCATCCCCGGCTACACCAAGCACAAGGACGAGATGTCGGCGCACGAGTATGTCCAGAAGGTCGGTGACAAGACCCTCTACGACCCGGTGCTGACGACCCAGCTCGCGAACGGCTTCGTGCTGAAGCAGCTGATCCCCGACTACATGCCGACCGACGCGGACAGCTCCGGCTGGGCCTCGCACATGGAGTGGATCAACGTCGACTACCGGCCGTTCCAGAAGCGCGAGATCCGGCCGGTGCAGATCATCCGCATGGCGACGGTGCAGTACCAGATGCGGCGCATCGAGTCGTGGGAGGAGTTCGAGCGTCAGGTCACCTACTTCGTCGACACCGCCGGCGACTACCGCTGCGACTTCGTGGTGTTCCCCGAGCTGATGACGACGCAGCTGCTGTCGATCATCGACGCCAACCGTCCTGGTATCGCAGCCCGGAAGCTCGCCGAGTTCACGCCGAAGTACATCGAGATGCTGCAGGAGCTCTCGGTCAAGTACCACGTCAACATCATCGGCGGCAGCAACTTCGCGGTCGAAGACGGCAAGCTCTACAACGTCTCCTACCTGTTCCGCCGCGATGGCTCGATCGGCAAGCAGTACAAGATCCACGTGACGCCGTCCGAGTGGCGGTGGTGGGGAGTGACCGGCGGCAGCAAGGTCGAGGTGTTCGACACCGACTGCGGCCGCGTCGCGATCCTGATCTGCTACGACATCGAGTTTCCCGAGTTGTCGCGCATCGCCGCCAAGAAGGGCGCGCAGGTGATCTTCGTGCCGTTCAACACCGACGAACGCTACTCGTACCTGCGTGTGCGCAACTGCGCGCTCGCCCGCTGCGTCGAGAACCACGTCTACACGGTGTTGTCGGGCTGCACTGGCAACCTGCCGCAGGTGCCGAACGCCGACATCCACTACGCGCAGTCCGGCATCTACACGCCGGCCGACATCCACTTCAGCCCCGACGCGATCGCGGCCGAGTGCACACCCAACATCGAGACCATCGTCATGAAGGACCTCGACATCGAATTGCTGCGCCGGCACCGCTACCTCGGCACGACGCAGAACTGGCGTGACCGCCGGCGCGACCTCTACCGCGTGCACTACAAAGAAGACGGCGAAGAACGCGAGGTGTGATGGACGTCCTGCACGTCATCCACCAGTTCCCCCCCGAGAGCCGCGGCGGGTCGGAGTCGTATCTGTTCGACCTGGCACGGCGACAGCGCGCGCGCGGGCTGGACGTGCAGGTGCTGAGCGGTAGCAAGCAGTGGCGCGAACAGGTCACGCTGGAGAGCGGTGAGGTCGACGGCCTGCCGGTGCACCGGCTGCACCGCGACGACCTCTACTTCGATCACCACGCGAAGATGTGGCACCCCGGCGTCGAGCAGCGCTTCCGCGAACTGCTGCGCGAGTGGAAACCGGCGCTGGTGCACGTGCACCACTGGGTGCGGCTGACCTGCAACCTGGTCGACATCTGTTGGCAGGAGAACGTGCCGGCCGTGGTGACCCTGCACGACTACTACACGAGCTGTCCGCGCGCGTTCCGCCGCCGTGCGGGCGACGAGGCGTGCCGCCGCGAACTCTCGGTGGCGAGCTGTGCCGACTGCGTGCCGCGGCACGGCTACGAACAGGAAGGTGAGGTCGCGGCCGGCATCGAGCTGTTCCGCGATCACTACCGCGCCGAGCTGTCGCTGGCGCGCGCGGTGATCGTCGGCGTCGGCAGCACCGCGGTGCTGCTGTCGCAGACGACCGGCGTGCCGCGCGATCGCTACGAAGTGCTGCCGCTCGGCTACAAGCGGCGCTTCGAAGGCCTGCCCGCACTGCCGGCGCCCGTTGCCGGCCAACCGCTGCGCTTCGCGTTCTGGGGCGGCGTCGGGCGGCACAAGGGCGTCGACGTGCTGCTGCGTGCGTTCCGCCGCCTGCATGCGGAGCGCCCCGGCCGTGCCGAACTGCACGTGCTGGGCGACATGGAGAGCGACGCGTTCGCACGCGAACTGCGTGCACTGGCCGACGGTCTGCCGGTGACGTTCCACGGCGCGTTCGACGGCAAGCAGCTGCACGCCGCGCGGCCACACATAGGCGTGTTCCCGAGCACCTGCATCGAGACGTTCGGCCTGGTGCTCGACGAGTGCTTCGAACTCGGCCTGCCGTGCATCACCAGCGACCTCGGCGCCCTGCCCGAACGTGCTGGCGCCGCCGGCCTGCCGACCCGCGCCGGGGACGACCGGGACCTCGCGAGCGCGCTGCAGCGCTTCGTCGACGAGCCGCAGCTGTGGGCGCAGTTGCGTGCGCATCGGCCGGACGCATCGCCGACCCTGGACACCCACACCGACGCGCTGCTGGCGATCTACGACCGCGCCCGCACGATGCCACCGCGCGATTGGTTCGCCGGCCCGGTGCCCCCGGAGCGCCGTATCTGGTTCCTGATGAAGCAGCGGGAGTCGGCGATGAGCAAGCTGGTGCGGCCGGGCGGGCCGCAGTAGATCGGCCAGCCGAGCGGGATGCCTGACGCCACCGGCCGGGCGCGCTACACTCGTCGCCCCACCACCCGACGAAGCGCAGCAGACCATGGCGAAGATCAGCATGACCAAGGGCGGGCTCGATGTGCCCGCGAACCCAACCATCCCGTTCATCGAAGGCGATGGCATCGGCCCCGACATCTGGCGCGCCGCCGTGCGCGTGATGGACGCGGCGGTCGGCAAGGCCTACGGCGGCAAGCGCAAGATCGAGTGGCTGCCGGTGCTCGCCGGCGAAGCTGCGTTCGAGAAGACCAAGAACTGGCTGCCCGACGAGACCGTGGCCGCGTTCCGCGACTACCTGGTCGGCATCAAGGGCCCGCTGACGACGCCGGTCGGCGGCGGCATCCGCAGCATCAACGTCGCGCTGCGGCAGCTGCTCGACCTCTACACCTGCGTGCGGCCGGTGCGCTGGTTCAAGGGCGTGCCGTCACCGGTCAAGGAGCCGCACAAGACCGACATGGTGATCTTCCGTGAGAACACGGAGGACATCTACGCCGGCATCGAGTTCCAGGAGGGCACCGACGACTGCAAGAAGTTCCGGTCGATGCTGCACGAGCACTTCCCGAAGCACTTCGCGAAGGTGCGCTTCCCCGACACGACCGGCTTCGGCATCAAGCCGGTGTCGCGTGAGGGCACCGAGCGCCTGGTGCGCGCCGCGATCGAGTTCGCGCTGACCAGCGGCCGCGACTCGGTGACGCTGGTGCACAAGGGCAACATCATGAAGTTCACCGAGGGCGCGTTCCGCGACTGGGGCTACGGCCTCGCGAAGGCGGAGTACGGCGCCAAGGACCTCGATGGTGGCCCGTGGCAGGTGATCGAGAAGGGCGGCAGGAAGCTGATCGTCAAGGACGTGATCGCCGACGCATTCCTGCAGCAGATCCTGCTGCGCCCGGCCGAGTACTCGGTGATCGCGACGCTGAACCTCAACGGCGACTACATCAGCGACGCGCTGGCGGCGCAGGTCGGCGGCATCGGCATCGCGCCCGGCGGCAACGTCAACTACGTCACCGGCCACGCGGTGTTCGAGGCGACGCACGGCACGGCGCCGAAGTACGCCGGCCAGGACAAGGTCAACCCGGGCTCGGTGATCCTCAGCGGCGAGATGATGTTCCGCTACCTGGGCTGGAACGAGGCCGCCGACCTGATCGTCAAGGGCATGGACGGCGCGATCGGCAAGAAGCAGGTCACCTACGACTTCGCGCGGCTGATGGACGGAGTCAGGGAGATCAAGTGCTCCGCGTTCGGCGACGCGGTGATCGCGGCGATGTGAACCGGGTGCCTAGGCCGTGACGATGGTCCGCCATCACCGTGACCAATGCGCCGCAGGTGACTGCGGGAGATTCCAGGCGTGACGGCTCGCCGGCGCACCGCGCTGGTCACGGGCGCCAACCGCGGCATCGGTCGTGCCGTCGTCGCCGCGCTGCGCGATGTGGGCCTCGACGTAGTCGTGACCGCGCGGCGGCGTGCCGACGCCGAATGGACGGCGCCGGAGCTGGGCGCGACGCGCGCGGCCGAACTCGATCTCGCCAGCGAGGCCTCGGTGGCGACCTGTGCCGACGCGCTCCACCGCGATGGCGTCGCGGTCGACGTGCTGGTCAACAACGGTGGTGTGCTCGCCGACGGGGATGTGCTGCAGACCACGTCCGCCGAGTGGCGCCACGCGATCGACGTCAATCTGCTGGGTGCGCTGTGGTGTTCCCGCGCGTTCGTGCCGGGCATGCTGCAGCGCGGCTACGGTCGTGTGGTCAACGTGTCGTCGGGTTGGGGCTCGTTCGCCGAGGGCATGGCAGGCCCGGCTGCCTACGCGGTCAGCAAGGCGGCGCTGAACGCGCTGACGCTGTCGCTCGCGCACTCGGTGCGCGGCGATGTCAAGGTCAACGCCTGCTGCCCCGGCTGGGTGAAGACGCGCATGGGCGGCATGGCAGCGGATCTGACGCCCGAGCAGGCTGCCGACGGCATCGTCTGGCTCGCGACGCTGCCCGCCGACGGCCCGAACGGCGGCATGTTCCGCGCGCGCGAACCCATCGACTGGTGAGTCCAGCGGTTGCACGCGGTGGAGCAGGCCCTGGTTCCAGCCCGTCTCAGTCCGGGAACGCACCGTGTCGATCCTCCTCGTGGCTGGGGCCGGTGGCATCGGCCGGGCCTGCCGGCGGGTTCTCGCCTGTCCCCATAGGCTGCTGGCTGCCAATGCCACATCGTGTGCGGGGCGGCGTTCTGTCGCACCCGTCGACTCACAGGAGATCTGCCATGTTCCGCACTGCACTCGCTCTCGCGCTCACGCTCGTCACCTTCGGCTGCGGCAGCGGCGGCGGTGGTGGTTCTTCGCTCGGTGAAGTCAGTCTCGTGCTCACCGACGCGGCCAGCGACGAGCTGTCGGTGTTCGAGGTCGACGTGCAGAACGTCGTCTTCACCAAGCTGAACGGCAATACGGTCTCGGTGCTGCCGCGCACGACGCGGGTCGACTTCCTCGAGTTGCAGTCACTGGGTGAGCTGATCACCGGCCTCAGCCTCGAAGCCGGGGTCTACCGCCAGATCACGCTGGACCTCGACTTCTCGGCGGCGCGCGTCGTGATCGCCGGCCAGACGACCGCGGCGACGGTCGAGGACGCGGCCGGCAACGCCATCACCGGCGTGGTGCCGGTGACGCTCGACTTCCCGTCCGGCTCACGCCCGGTGGTGCGCATCGGGCGCAACAACCTGTTCGTGTTCGACCTGGCGCTCGACCAGAGCATCGTCGTCGACGTGCCCGGCAACGTGGTCACGTTCACGCCGGTGTTCACGCTCGAGGTCGATCCGAGCAATGCGAAGCCGATCGCGACCAACGGCGTCGTGCAGCGTGTCGACCTCAATGCGCGCACGTTCGTGGTCGAACGGCGGGCGCCCGACGACGCGGTGATCGCCGAGTTCACGGTGCAGACCAGCGGCGCGACAGTGTTCCAGCTCGGCGGCGACGTGCAGACAGGCGCGCCGGGCCTCGGTGCGCTGGTCGCGCACATCGGCCAGCGCGTGTTCGTGCAGGGCACGCTGAACGCCAGTCGCCGCGTGCTGCAGGCCGCCGCCGTCGAGTCCGGTGCCGGTGTGCCAGGCAACGGCCAGGACTGGGTGATCGGCCAGGTCGTCTCTCGCAGTGGCGGTGCCGGCAGCGATGCGACGCTGTCGGTGCTGGGCCGTTCGGTCGACGTCTCCGCCGGCACGCGCCGCTTCAATACGCTACACACGGTCAACGTCTCGCATGCGAACACGGTCGTGCTGCGCCGCGGTGCCGGCAATCGCCTCGACACCGATGCGATCAACATCGGCCAGTTGGTCTGGCTGTTCGGCGATCTGAACACCACCACGCTCGATGCCACGGCGACGACCGGTGTCGCGCGCCTGCTGCCCACGTCGATCTTCGGCATCGCCACCGGCGCGCCGGTGAATCACACGCTGACGCTCGACGTCGCCCGGTTCGACCTGCGCGACGTGTCGGCGTTCGACTTCGACGTCAGCGGCTCGAGCCAGGCGGACCCCCACGCCTACACGGTCGACGTCGACGGCCTGTCGACCACCGGCATCACCACCGGCACCAAGGTGCGCGCGTTGGGCTGGATCGCCGGCGTCGACGCGGCCGGTGCCGACGCGACGGCGCTGTCGCTGGTCAATCGCACGACGACGGCGCGCGTGCTGCTGTGCCAGTGGGCGCCGCCACAGTCCGGCGTGCTCAGCGCGGGGTCGGGTTCGGCGATCACGCTCGATGTCAGCGCCGCCGGCATCCACGCGGTCGGCGACGGCTTCGGCCGGGTCACGCTGACCGCGGTGCCGACCCCGACGATCGTGCCGCTGACCACGGTCGGCATCTACAGCATCGTCGAACGTGGCGCGATCGAAGCGAACCTGTCGTTCACCGAGTTCCGGCAGTCATTGCTGGCGCGCGCCGCCACCACGCCGGTGTTCCGTGTCGCCGCGTTCGGCACCTTCGACGAAGGCTCGCAGGTGTTCTCGGCGCTCACGGTGACGGTGGTGCTGCACTGACGTCGGGTGCGGCGGTGAGCCGCCACAACGTGCGCCAGACGACGATGGTGGCGCACGCGACCAGCGTCGCGAAGAAGCGCAGGATGAAGCCGTAGCGGTGGTCGCTCTCGCGCAGCATCGGCAGGAACCACAGCAGGCAGCCGACCAGCAGCGCGAGCCACCAGCGACGGCCGAGCCAGGTGGCGGCCGGCAGCACCAGCGGCAGGCCCGCGCAGGCGAACACGAACAGGTGCGTCGTCTGCCATTCCAGCCCGGTCCACTCCGGCGGCCCGAACAGGCCGGTGTAGAGCGCCATGGCGCCGATCAGCCAGAACAGCAGGCGGATCGCCATCAGGCCCACGCGGGCGATGCGACGCAGGGTCTGGATCTCCGGTTCGGACGGGGCCGTGGGTGGGGTGGCGGCAGTCACGCGGGCAGCGTAGGCGGCGAGCATCGATGGGGCCACCCGAGGGGAAACCGCGTCTGCCTGACGGTCGCCGGAGCTCGAGTTCGCGGTGTCGTCCGCCAGCGCCGCGCGGCTATGGTTCCGGGCCGTTGCCATGGCCCAGAATCCACCCTTCCGCCGCGTGCTGATCGCCAACCGCGGTGAGATCGCGGTCCGCATCTCGCGCGGTCTGCGTGAACTCGGCATCGAGTCGGTCGCGGTGCACAGCGACGTCGACGCGCGCTGCGCGCACGTGCTGCACGCCGACCACGCGATCCCGCTCGGCGGCAACACCGCGGCCGAGAGCTACCTCGACTTCGACAAGATCCTCGCCGCGTGCAAGCGCAGCGGCGCCGAAGCGATCCACCCGGGCTACGGCTTCCTCAGCGAGAACTCGGCGTTCGCGCGTGCGGTGCGCGACGCAGGGCTCGTGTTCATCGGGCCCAAGCCCGAGGCGATGGACCGGCTCGGCAGCAAGAAGGCCGCGCGCGAAGAAGCGGCGGCGGCCGGCGTGCCGACCACGCCGGGCACCGAACAGGATGTCGGCGACAAGGGCCTGATCGAGGTCGCGAAGAAGATCGGCATGCCGGTGATGGTCAAGGCGAGTGCTGGCGGCGGTGGCCGCGGCATGCGCCTGGTCGAACGCGAACAGGACCTCGCCGAGGCGCTCGCGGCCGGCCGGCGCGAGGCTTTGGCGTCGTTCGGCGACGACCGCATGATCGTCGAGCGCGCGGTGTTCCCGGCGCGGCACATCGAGATCCAACTGATCGGCGACCGGCACGGCAACGTCGTCTCGCTGCACGAACGCGAGTGTTCGGTGCAGCGCCGCCACCAGAAGGTGCTCGAGGAATCGCCGTCGGCAGTCGTCGACGAGGCGTTGCGCCAGCGCATGGGCGAATGCGCGATCGCGCTCGCCAAGCGTGTCGGCTACGACAACGCCGGCACCGCCGAGTTCCTGCTCGACGACCAGGGCCGCTTCTACTTCCTCGAAGTGAACACGCGCCTCCAGGTCGAGCACCCGGTGACCGAATTCATCACCGGCATCGATCTGGTGCAGCAGCAGATCCACATCGCCGCGGGCGAGAAACTCGCATTGCGCCAGCGGGATATCGAACTGAAGGGCCATGCCATCGAGTGCCGCATCAACGCCGAGGATCCGGACCACAACTTCAAGCCGAGCCCCGGCACGATCCGCACCTTCGTGGCGCCGGCCGGGCCGGGCGTGCGCTGGGACAGCCACATCTACCAGGGCTACACGGTGCCGCCGCACTACGACTCGATGGTCGGCAAGCTGATCATCCATCGCCACACCCGCAAACAGGCGATCGCGGTCGCGCGCCGCGCGCTGCAGGAACTGACCCTCGAAGGCATCACGACCACGGCCAGCCTGTTCCTGCGCATCCTCGACCACTCGGACTTCCGTGCCGGCGAAGTCGACACCGGGTTCATCGATCGCTACTTCTCGCCACGCTGATGGGGGCCACACGGCAGCGCGTCGCTGGTCGGCTGCTGTTGGTGGCGAACCTCGTCGCCGCCAACGCGGCGGCGGTGTTGGCCGTGATCGGGTTCCTGCGACCGGGCTTCGTCGGCATCGACGTCGATGCAGCGCAGGCGTTCGGCAGTCGGGTGCTGATCGCACCGCTGACGACGTGGCAGGCGTGGCTCCTGTTCCTCGGCGGCATCGTGCTGCTGGTCTGCAACTTCGCCTGGCTGGTGCGGCGCCGCGAACGCCAGTTGCCGGCCGATTGGGTGGTCAGCGAGACGCCTTCGGGCCCCGTGCGCATCGCGCGCGAAGCGCTCGAGGCCGGGCTGCGGCAGGCCGGTGAAGCGCTGCCCGAGATCACGCGGCTGCGGGTCGAGGTCGACACCAGGACGCAGAAGCGCGTGCTGGTCACCGCGTGGTTCCAGTGCGCCGAAGGTGCCAGCAACCTGCCGGCGAGCCAGCGGCTGCGACAGACGATGAGCGAACGCTTCGGTGCGATGGTGCAGCCCGCCGATGGAACGCGCGTGGACTTCGACCTCGAGTTCCAGGGCTTTGCCGGCAAGCTCGGCAAGAAGACCGTCGAGCTTCTGCCGCCGAGCGACGAGCAGCCGTTCACCGGGCCGCGCTACCCGATCGACGACGAGTCACCGGGAGGCTCGCGATGAGCCTGCGCGTCGGCGTGTTCACCGGTGGCGGCGACGCCCCTGGCCTGAATGCCGCCATCTGCGGCCTCGGCCGGCGGCTGGTCGCGGCCGGGGCGGAACTGGTCGGCTTCGAGGACGGCTGGCGCGGCCTGATGCAGGATCGCACGCGGTCGTTGCAGGACGCGAACTTCCAGCACCTGCTGGTCTACGGCGGCACGCTGCTCGGCAGCAGCGGCGACAACCCGTACCGCCATCCCGAGACCGACGTGCCGAAGGTGCTGGCCACCGTGCAGCGCCACCGGCTCGACGCGCTGGTCGCGATCGGCGGCGAAGGCACGCTCGGCGCCGCCGACCGGCTGTTCCGCGAGCATGCGATGCCGATCGTCGGCGTGCCGAAGACGATCGACAACGACCTCGAGGCGACCGACTTCACGTTCGGGTTCTTCTCCGCCGTCGAAGTGGCGACGCGGGCGATGGACGATCTGCGCAGCACCGCGGAATCGCACGGGCGCGTGATGGTCGTCGAGTGCATGGGCCGCCACGCGGGCTGGATCACCGCCTACGCGGGCGTCGCTGCCGGCGCCGAGGGCATCCTGGTGCCCGAACGGCCCGCGCACCTCGAAGAACTCTGCGGCCGGCTCGAACGTCTGCGCGGATCCGGCGCGAGGTCGGCGATCGTCGCGGTCGCCGAAGGCGCGCGGGTGTGGGAGGACGGCGTCTGCCTGTCGTCGGCCGAGCGCGACGAGTTCGGTGAATACCGCACCGGCGGCATGGCCGAACTGGTGGCGCGGCGCATCAAGGCCCGGCTCGGCTGGGATTGCCGGCATCTGGTGTTGGGCCACCTGCAGCGCGCGGGCCGGCCGACCGCGTTCGACCGCATCTTCGCGCTGCGGCTCGGCGCGCGGGCGGCGCGACTGGTGCTCGAGCGTCGCTTCGGCTACATGGCGGCCATGCGCGCCGGTGAGATCGTCGAGGTGCCGCTGCACACCGCGGTCGCGGCCAGGAAGGTGATCTCGGACCAGTTCCTGGACCGCTACGAGTCGTTCTTCCTGCCGATCGGAGGACCGTGAACGCCATCACGTTGCATCGCCGCGTGGGCATGCTCCTGCGGCTCTGTCTGCTGCACCTCGTGCTGCTGCCGGCGGCGGTGTGGGCCCAGGTGCCGCAGCCCGTCGCGCCGACGCCGCCGGGCCAGGCGCCGCAGCGTGTGCCCGAGCCCGACCCGTTGCTGGGTCACCGGGATGCGCAGATCCGTGACCCGCTCGATCCGGTCTGGACCGACATCCAGCGGCGGCCGTTCGACGGCTTCCCGGTGTTCCCATCGCGCCTGTCGGGCTACGGCAACAGCCCGCTGCAGGGCCAGCCCGGTGGCCAGCTGCCGGGCAACATCCCGCTGCTGCCGCTCGCGGCGCCGGCGACGCCAGGCTGGCCCGGCTGGGCGCGGTTGCGCAATCGGCAGGCGCTGCCGTTCGCCGTCGACCTGGCACTGCTCGTGCGCCATGCCGATCGCGTCTGGTGGCGCGCGGCGCCGGCCGACGCCTTCGTGCCGCTGTACTTCCACGACAAGCTGCGCACGTTGCAGCACGGTGCCGAAGTGCAGGTGCGGCAGGCGGGCGAGTTCGAATTGCTGCTGCACACCAGCACGCGGCTCGTCGCCCAGGGGCCGACCGACCTGCAACTCGGCGCACTCACCGAGACCAGCATCGAGCTCGACGTGCGCCACTTCACGCGCCTGCGCCTGCAGACGCAGGCGCGCGATCACGTCGTGCACCTGCCCGATGGTTCGCAGCTGCAGATCGCCGGCGCGCCGGCAGAAGGCGAAGCCGAAGGCCAGGTGCTGGTGCTGCTGCAGCGCGCCGACGAACCGAGCCGGTTCGGCGGGCGCGCGACGATCTTCAACGCCGGCGCGCGCGCGGTGCGCTGGCAGAACGCCTTCGGCGTGACCCGGATCGCACCGGGGCAGCGCGTGACGATGTTCCTGCGGCCGGCTGCGACGTCGATCGGCGCGGGTCTGTCGGTGACGGGCACCAGCACCACCGCCGACGCAGCCGGCGTGCGGTGTCAGGGCGCCGATGGCGCCGAGCTGTCGTGGTGCGGCGCCCGGTTCCAGGTCGGCAGCGGTCGCAGCGTGCGGCTCCTGCCGCTGCAGGGCGAGCCGTTCGCGCCGCCCAGCGTCAGCAGCAGCGCACAGAGTGCCGGCACACAGTGAGAGACACCATGAAGGAGAAGCCTCGTGCAGTCGTGACCGGCGGAGCCGGGTTCATCGGATCGCACCTCTGCGAGCGCCTGCTCGCCGACGGTTGCCAGGTGATCGCGATGGACAACCTGATCACCGGCGCGCTGTCGAACATCGAGCACCTGTTCGGCAACCCCGACTTCGTGTTCCACCAGCAGGACGTCACGAACTTCATCCACGTGCCGGGCCGCCTCGACTACCTGCTGCACTTCGCTTCGCCGGCGAGCCCGATCGACTACCTCGAGTTGCCGATCCAGACCCTGAAGGTCGGCGCGCTCGGCACCCACAAGGCGCTCGGCCTGGCGAAGGCCAAGGGCGCGCGCTTCCTGCTGGCCAGCACCAGCGAGGTCTACGGCGACCCGCTCGTACATCCGCAGCGCGAGGACTACTGGGGCAATGTCAATCCGGTCGGCCCGCGCGGCGTCTACGACGAGGCCAAGCGCTTCGCCGAGGCGATGACGATGGCCTACCAGCGCACGCACGGCGTCGAGACGCGCATCGTGCGCATCTTCAACACCTACGGCCCGCGCATGCGGCTCAACGACGGCCGCGTGCTGCCGGCGTTCATGGGCCAGGCGCTCGCCGGCAAGCCGTTGACCGTGTTCGGCGACGGCACGCAGACGCGCAGCTTCTGCTACGTCGACGACCTCGTCGAAGGCCTGATGCGCCTGCTGCACAGCGCCGAGAACGAGCCGGTCAACCTCGGCAACCCGCGCGAGATGACGATGCTGCAGTTCGGCGAGGCGGTGCAGAAGGCGACCGGTTCGAACGTGCCGATCGACTTCCGCCCGCTGCCGGTCGACGACCCGAAGGTGCGCCGGCCCGACATCGGCAAGGCGCAGCGGGTGCTCGGCGGCTGGGCGCCGAAGGTGACGCTCGAGGAAGGCCTGCAGCGCACGACCGAGTACTTCCGGCGCAAGCTGGGTACGCCGTGAACGCGGCGGCGGTCGCGGCCGCCGTGGTGCAGGCGGCGCACGATCTGCGGCCCTACGTGCAGCAGACCCCGCTGGTCGGCAGCCCGTGGTTGGGCAAGGCGCTGGGCGCCGACGTGCGCCTGAAGCTCGAGAACGTGCAGGACACCGGCTCGTTCAAGCTGCGCGGCGCCACCAACGCGCTGCTGCGCCAGCCGCCCGATCGGCTGCAGCGCGGCGTCGTGGCGGCGTCGTCGGGCAACCATGGTCTGGGCGTCGCCACGGCCGCACAGCGGCTGCAGGTGCCGGCGACGGTGTTCGTGCCCAACGGTGCGCTGCCGCAGAAGGTCGCTGCGATCGCGGACTGCGGCGCCGAGGTGCTGCGCTTCGGCGACGACTGCGTCGACACCGAGCGGCATGCGCGCCGCATCGCCGCCGCGTCGGGCCGGCACTACGTCTCGCCCTACAACGATCCGGACGTCATCGCCGGCCAGGGCTCGGTGGCGGTCGAGCTGCTCGCGCAGTGGCCCGAGGTCGAGGTCGTCTACGTGGCGGTGGGCGGCGGTGGGTTGATCGGCGGCATGGCGGCCCATGCGAAGTCGCTGCGGCCCGGCGTCGAGTTCGTCGCCTGCTCGCCGCGGGCCTCGCCGGCGCTGGCCGAGTGCGTGCGGCAGGGCCGCATCGTCGACGTGCCGTGCGGCGAGACGTTGTCCGACAGCACGGCCGGTGGCGTCGAGCCGGGTGCGATCACCTTCCCGCTGTGCCAGCAGCTGGTCGACCGCTACCTCGACGTCGACGAAGCGGCGATCGAGCAGGCGCTGCTGGCGATGTTGCGCCAGCAACACCTGCTGGTCGAAGGCGCCGCCGCCGTCGCGGTGGCCGCGTGCCTGCAGGACCCTGGCCTCGCCGGTCGCCGCGCGGCGATCGTCGTCTGCGGCGGCAACCTGCCGCTGTCGGTGCTGCAGCGCCTGCTCGCTCGCTGAGCTGGGAGCCGTTCAAGTCGCCGCGCCATCGCCTCCGATAGCCCGATGGCAGCGGCCCCAGCTCGGGGTCGCCGGTCGGCATGGCAGAGGATCGAACGGCAACGGCAGGTGCGACGGGGGAGGCCAAGGTGCTGCCCGGCTTCACGGCGATGGTGCTCGCCGGTGGCCTGGGCACGCGCCTCGCCGCCTGCGTCGCGGGTCCGAAGGTGCTGGCGCCGGTGGACGGCGAGCCGTTCCTGGCCCGCCTGCTCGACCAGCTCGCGCTCGCCGGTTGCCGCCGCGCGATCCTGTGCACGGGCCACCTGGCGGAACAGATCGAGCGCGAGTTCGGCACTGAGCACGACGGCATCGAGCTGGTCCATTCGCGCGAGCCGCTGCCGCTCGGCACCGGCGGCGCGCTGCGCCACGCGCTGCCGCTGCTGCACGACCACGCGACGCTGGTGCTGAACGGCGACTCGTACTGCGACCTGGACCTGGCCGAGTTCGTCGCCTTTGCGCGGCAGCGCGCCGGTGCCCCGGCGCTGGTCGCCGTCGCCGTCGCCGATGCGAGCCGCTATGGCGCGCTGCAGATCGACGCGAACGGGTCCGTGCAGGGCTTCGGCGAAAAGGCGACCGCGGGCCCGGGTTGGATCAATGCCGGCATCTACTGGCTGCCGGCGCGCGTGCTCGCCCTGCTGCCCGCCGGACAGGCCGTGTCGTTGGAACGAGAGGTCGTGCCGGAGCTGCTGCCGGGGGGGCTGCATGCCTTCCCCAGTGAGGCACCGTTCCTCGACATCGGTGTGCCGGCGGCCTACGCGGAGGCGAGTCGGTTCTTCGCCGCCACAGCGCGCCGCCGCCAGCGACCGCGCGGTGGCCTGTTGGTGGTGGATCGCGACGGCACGCTGATCGACGAACGGCACTACCTCAGCGATCCGACCCAGGTGCAGCTGCTGCCGGGCGTCGTCGACGGCCTGCGCGCGTTCGCCGCGCGCGGCTACCGGCTCGCGGTCGTCACCAACCAGTCCGGCATCGGCCGCGGCTACTTCGACGAGACCACGCTCGCTGCCGTGCACGACGAACTGCGCCGGCAGCTGCTGGCTGCTGGCATCACCATCGACGGCATCTGGCATTGCCCACATCGTCCCGACGCAGCCTGTGCCTGCCGCAAGCCGGGGCCGCTGCTGCTCGAGACGGCGATGCGGCAGCTCGGTTACCTGCCCGAGCAGTGCCTGGTCGTCGGCGACAAGGCCTGCGACATCGAACTCGGCGCTCGCCTGGGTGTGCGCACGGCGCTGGTGCGCACCGGCTACGGTGCTGGCACCGAACGCGACGGCCTGTGCGCGCCCGACGTCGTCGTCGACTCGCTGGCCGAGTTGGCCCGGCTCGACCGCGTGCCGCAGGAGGTGGGGTCGTGATCCTCAGCCGCACGCCGTTCCGGATCTCGTTCTTCGGCGGCGGCACCGACTACCCCGAGTGGTACCTGGCCCACGGTGGTGCCGTGCTGTCGACGACGATCGACAAGTACTGCTACCTGAGCTGTCGCTACCTGCCGCCGTTCTTCGACTACCGCTACCGCGTCGTCTGGTCGAAGGTCGAGAACTGCCGCTCGCTCGACGAGATCGAGCACCCGGTCGTGCGTTGCCTGCTCGGGCACCTGGGCATCGAGCGCGGCATCGAAGTGCACCACGTGGGCGACCTGCCGGCGCGCAGCGGCATGGGGTCGAGCTCGGCATTCACGGTCGGGCTGCTGCACGCGCTGCACGCGCTGCAGGGCCGCATGATCGGCAAGCAGGAACTGCTGCAGGAGGCGCTGCACGTCGAGCAGGTGCTGCTGCGCGAGACCGTCGGTTCGCAGGACCAGGCGGCGGCGGCGTTCGGCGGCTTCAACCGCATCACGTTCGCGCCGACCGGCCAGATCGTCGTGACGCCCGTCGTGCTGCGGCCCGGTCGCACCGAGGAACTCGACGACCACCTGATGCTGTTCTACACCGGCATCGTGCGCACGGCGTCGAAGGTGGCCGCGAGCTACGTCACCGACCTGCCGAAGAAGCGCCGCCAGCTGCGCATCCTGCGCGAGATGGTCGACGAGAGCATCGACCTGCTCGCCAGCGAACGCTGCATCACCGGCTTCGGTGAACTGCTCGACGAGGCCTGGAGCCACAAGCGCAGCCTCGCTGCCGGCATCACCACCGACGAGGTCGACGACGCCTACGACCGCGCGCGCGCAGCCGGCGCGATCGGCGGCAAGATCACCGGTGCGGGCGGCGGCGGCTTCCTGCTGCTGTTCGTGCCGCCCGACCGCCAGGCCGCCGTGGCCGCCGCGCTGCCGGAGCTGGTGCAGGTGCCGTTCCGATTCGAGTCGTCCGGCAGCCAGATCATCTTCTACGACCGCGAGGAGGACTTCTCGTCGGTCGAAGCCGCGCGGCAGGGGCGGCCGATTGCCGCCTTCCGCGACACCGACCAGACGCCGACGGCGGACCCGTGGGCGATCCCGTATCCGCACGACGGCACACCGGCCGTGCCAGGCAAGGTCTGACCATGCAGCGACCCCACACCATCGACCGCGACACCGTGCTCTGGCTGCTGGCCCGCATGCGCCTGATCCGCCAGACCAGCGAACGCATCGCCAGGCTCTACCCGACCGACGTGATGGAGACGCCGGTGCACCTGTGCATCGGCCAGGAGGCCGTGTCGGTGGGCCTGTGCCGGCACCTGACCGACAGCGATCGGTTGTTCCTCGGCCATCGCACGCACGGCCCCGCATTGGCGAAGGGGCTGCCGCTGCCCAAGCTGATGGCGGAGCTGTACGGCCGCACGACCGGTTGCTCGCATTCGTTCGGCGGGTCGATGCATCTGATCGACCTCGAACACGGCCTGCCCGGCAGCTCGGCGATCGTCGGCGGCAGCATCGCGCTCGGCGTCGGCGCCGGCCTCGCGTCGTCGCTGACCGGCGGCGGCTTCCTCGGCGTGTCCTACTTCGGCGATGCCGCGACCAATGCCGGCGTGTTCTACGAGAGCCTGAACTTCGCCGCGCTGCGGCAGCTGCCGGTGCTGTTCTTGTGCGAGGACAACGGCTGGTCGAACGTGATGCCGAAGAGCGCCCACTCGGTGCACGACATCACCAGCGTCGCCGAACGCTTCCTGCCGGTGCTGCAGGCCGACGGCACCGACGTGCTGTCGGTGTTCGACCGCGCCGGTGCCGCCGTCGAACACATCCGCGCCGGCAAGGGTCCGATGCTGCTGCACTGTCGCACGAAGCGCTGGATGAAGCACCAGGGCCCCGACCGCTGCGATCTGCCCGAGAACACCATCGACCCGGCCCGCGACTGCCCGATTCGCAAGCTGGAGGCGTTCGCCACCCGCAGCGGCATGGTCCGCGCCGAGGAGTGCACCGTGATCGAGCGCGAGATCGAAGCCGAGATCGACGCGGCGATCCGCTTCGCCGAGTCGTCCCCGTTCCCCACCCCTGCATTGCTGGAGGCCTGAGCCATGCCCTGGAGCAAGTTCCAACAGGACTACGCCGCGCCGACAGGTGGGCGCACGATCAGCTACTGTGCCGCCGTACGCGAGGCGATCGATCAGGCGATGGTGCACGATCCACGCGTGTTCGCACTCGGGCTCGACGCCGACGACAAGTTCGGCGTGTTCGGCTCGATGAGCGACCTCACGCATCCCGAGCGCGTGCTGGGCACGCCGATCGCCGAGAACGCCATGACCGGCGTCGCGCTCGGTGCGGCGCTGTGCGGCCTGCGGCCGATCCACGTGCACCTGCGCAACGACTTCCTGCTGGTGGCGATGGACCAGATCGTCAACTACGTCGCCAAGTGGCAGGACATGTTCGACCGGCAGGTGCGGGTGCCGCTGGTGATCCGCTCGATCATCGGCCGCGGCTGGGGCTGCGGCGCGCAGCACAGCCAGTCGCTGCACGGCCTGTTCGCGCAGGTGCCGGGGCTCAAGGTCGTGATGCCGTCGTCGCCGTACGACGTGAAGGGCCTGTTCCTCGCCGCGGTCGCCGATGATTCGCCGGTGGTGTTCCTCGAACACCGCTGGCTCTACAAGAACACCGGCGACGTGCCCGAGGCGCTCTACACGCTGCCGCTCGGCAAGTGCCATCGGCTGCACGCCGGCGACGGTCTGACGGTCGTCGCCGCGTCGCTGGCGGCGGTGCACGCACGGCTGGCCTGCGAGGCGAACAAGCTCGACGTCGACCTGCTCGACCCGCGCACGATCAAGCCGCTCGACATCGACAGCATCGTCGAATCGGTGCAGCGCACCGGCAAGCTGCTGGTCGTCGACTACGACTTCCCGTTCGGCGGGTTTGCGGCCGAGGTCTGTGCGCAGGTGGCGGAACGCGCGCACGGCGCGCTGCGGCAACCGCCGCGGCGCATCTGCTTCCCGGACCGCGGCATGCCGGCGAGCGGCATCCTCGAGCGTGCGTACTATCCGACGCCGGAACGGCTCGGTGCCGTGATGCAGGACCTGCTCGACGGTGTGCCGGTGGCCGACGAACTGCTGGTGGGCGGTGGCCATGGCCGCTGAGCACGGCATCGACCTGTTGCTGGTGAACCCGGGTGGCCGCCGGCGCATCTACCAGGACCTCGGCAACGACCTCGTGGCCAAGGAGCCGCCGATCTGGGGCGGCCTGCTGGCGACGCATGCGCGTCGCCGCGGCCGTTCGGTCGCGATCCTCGACGCCAACGCGCTCGATCTCACACCGGCCGAAGTCGCGACCCGCGTCGCCGACATGCGCCCGCTGCTGACGGTTGTGGTCGTCTACGGCCACAACCCGAATGCGTCGACGTTCGCGATGCCGGGCGCGACCGACATCTGCGACGCGCTCTCTGCGCACGTGCCCGAGCGACGCGTGATGCTGCTCGGCGGTCATGTGGCGGCGCTGCCGGAGCGCACGCTGCGCGAGGAGAACGTCGACTTCGTCTGCGGCGGCGAAGGACCGGTCACGATCGACGAACTGCTGGCGGCGCTCGCTGCCGATGCCACGCGGCCCGAGCTGGCGAAGGTACGCGGCCTGTGGTGGTGGGACGGTGACGAGGCGCGCCAGAATCCGGCGGCGCCGATCCTGCGCGACCTGCCCGGCGAGATGCCGGGTGTCGCCTGGGACCTGCTGCCGATGGACCGCTACCGCGCGCACAACTGGCACTGCTTCGGCCGCGAGAGCCGCGAACCGTACGCGGCGCTCTACACCACGCTCGGCTGCCCGTTCACCTGCACGTTCTGTTGCATCCAGGCGCCGTTCAAGTCGGGTGAGGCCGCCGCCGGGCTCGACCCGAGCAAGAACAGCTACCGGCGCTTCGACCCCGACCACTGTGTGGCCCAGATCGCACACCTCGTGGCCGAGCACGGCGTGCAGAACATCAAGATCGCCGACGAACTGTTCCTGCTGCACAGAGACCACGTCGGCCGCATCTGCGACGGCCTCGCCGCGCTGCGCGCCGACCTGAACATCTGGGCCTATGCGCGCGTCGACACCTGCCGCGACCAGGAGCTGATGGATCGCATGCGGGCGGCCGGCGTGCGCTGGCTCGCGGTCGGCATCGAATCGGCCAGCGAGACCGTGCGGGCCGGCGTCGACAAGGGCTATCGGCCCGAGGCGATCGGCAAGGCGATCGGCATGGTGCAGCAGAGCGGCATCCACGTGATGGGCAACTACATGTTCGGCCTGCCCGACGACGACATGGCGTCGATGCGGTTGACGCTCGACTTCGCCAAGCAACTGAACACCGGGTTCGCGAACTTCTTCTCGGTGATGGCCTATCCCGGCTCGCAGCTCTACCGCGACGCACAGACGCGCAGCTGGCCGCTGCCGGCGAAGTGGTCGGGCTACTCGCAGCACAGCAACGACTGCCTGCCGCTGCCGACGAGGCACCTGTCGGGCGGCGAGGTGCTGGCGTTCCGCGACGCGGCGTTCCGCGAGTACTTCGACCGCGACGAGTACCGCGGCATGGTGGCCCGCACGTTCGGCGAGTCCGCGTTGGCCGAGGTGACGCGCATGGTCGCGCAGCCATTGCCGCGCGCGCACGCTGCGGCCACCGTGGTGCCGGAGCCGGCCCGATGAAGGAGCCGTTGCTCACGGCGATGGTCTCGACCTACGCCAGTGAACGCTTCCTCGCCGGCTGCCTCGACGACCTGCTGCAGCAATCGCTCGGGGACCGGCTCGAGATCGTCGTCGTCGACGCCGGTTCGCCGGAACGCGAAGGCGAACTGGTGGCGGCCTACCAGCAACGCGCACCGAACCTGCGCTACGTGCGCACCGAGCAGCGCGAAGGCACCTCGGCGGCGTTCCGTCGGGCGACGGCGCTGGCGCGCGGTCGTTATCTGACCACGGCGAACACCGACGACCGGCACCACCCGCAGTTCGGCGCGCGCATGGTCGCTGCGCTCGAGCGGCACGCCGGATTCGGCCTCGCCTACGCCGACTCGCTGATCACGCACCGGGCGAACGAGACCTGGCAGGTCCACACGGCGAGCCGGCAGTACGCCTGGCCCGACTACACGCCGGCCACGGCGTTGTCGCACTGTCTGTTCGGCGCGCAGGCGGTCTGGCGCCGTAGTGCGCACGAGGTGGTGGGGCACTGGGACGACTCGCACCCGTTCGCCAACGACCAGGACATGTACCTGCGCATCGCCCGGCGCTTCGGCGCCGTGCACGTGGGCGAGGCGCTCGGGTTGTTCCTGATGCGCACCGACAGCCAGAGTGGTGCCGGCAACCGCGCGGCGACGTTGGCCGACGTGCTGGCGGTGCTGCGCAAGCACCGGCGCAGCTGGGCGCTCGACGAGGTGTTCCCTGGCCTCACGGGTGAAGACACGCCGTTCGCGCGCGCCGCGTGCTGGATCGAACTCGGCAACCTGTGCGCGCTCGGACCCTACACCGACGGCGAGCTGGCGCTGTCGTGCTACGAACGCGCGGTGCGCGAGCCGTTGGCCGGCGACGAGGTCGGGCGCGTGCGACAGGCGTTCGCCGTCAACAGCGGCAACGTGCTGGCCTGTGCCGGCGCCGCCGACGCCGCAGCGCGCGCGCTGGCACTGGGCGGTGCGAACGTCATTGCGGCCGCCAACCGCCACCGCATCCAGCGCGCCGCGGCTGCCGGTGGCAGACCGAGCCTGCGCGACCTGCAGTTCGTCGAGGTGGAGCACGCCGTCGTGCGCGCGAGCCGCATGACGCGCGGCCTCGTGCGCGAGGCGGATGGCGGCCTGCGGTGGTCGGCGAGCCACCAACAGGTGCCGTGGCGCGACTTCGCCGGCACCGACGGGCAGCCGATCGAGCCGCGTGGGGCGACGACGAAGGTCTGGTCGTTGCCGCCGCCACCGCGGCGCCCGGCGCCGCAGCACGTGATGCTGGTCATGTACGGCTGGGCCGACAGCGGCGGTGGCACGATGTTGCCACGTGCGTTCGCGCAGCAGCTCGCCGCCGATGGCGTGCGCGTTGCCGTCGTCTACGCCGCCGCCCGCCCCGACCCGGACCTGCCGCCGTACGGCGTGCGCCGGCACATGGAAGCGGGCGTGTCGCTGTTCGGCATCACGAACCGCTCGAGCCGCTTCGTCGACCTGCAGCATCCGGAACGTGAGATCGACGACCCGGCGGTGCGGGCCGCGTTCGCGGCGCTGCTCGACGAGCTTGCCCCCGATGTCGTGCACTTCTGGAACCTGCACAGCCTCGGCCTGTCGCTGCCCGGCGAGTGCCGCACGCGTGGCATCCCGACCGTGCTCAGTTCGAACAACTACTGGTCGATCTGCCCGCGGCTCTACCTGATCGACGAGCGGCTGCGGCGGTGCGAGGGCGGCAGCGCCGATGGCAGCAAGTGTGCGCGCTGCGTCGGCGCGGCGGCTGCGGCGCCGGCGCACGCGGAACGCCGCCGCGAAGGCATCCGCATGTTGCGCGAGGACATCGACGTGCACCTGGCGGTCTCGCACCGCGTGCGCGACCTGCACGTGCAGAACGGCGACGACCCGGCGCACGTGCGGGTGCTGCGCCAGGAGCCGCCGCAGGTGGCCGCGATCTGGCAACGCACGGGCAGCCAGCGGGCGATCACCCACGAACTGCAGCGGCCGCTGCGGGTCGGGTTCTTCGGTTCGGTGCTGCCGCACAAGGGTGTGCACGTGCTGGTGCAGGCGCTGCAGCTGCTGGGGGCCGGCGAGACCGTGTGCGTCGTGCTCGGCGACCAGGAGCCGGGCTACCTGGCGCAGCTCCGGCAGCTCGACGTCGCGCGCCGCGTGCACTTCCACGGCGGCTATCCGCAGGAAGCGCTGCCCGAACTGCTGGCGGCGTTCGATGTCGTGGTCGTGCCGTCGGTGTGGGACGACTGCGCGCCGTACGTGGTCGCCGAGGCGATGGCGGCGCGCTGCCCGGTGGTCGGCAGCCGCATCGGTGGCATTCCCGACTTCGTCGACGACGGCAGGACCGGGTGGCTGTTCGCGCCCGGCGACGCGGCGGAACTGGCGGCGCGCCTGCGTTCGTTCCGCGACGATCGCCGCCTGCTCGGCAGGATGCAGGCAGCGATCCCCGCACCGCGCGGGTTGAGCGCGTTCGTGGGCGATGTGGAGGCCGTCTACCGGCAGCTGCTGGGCGAGGCCTCGGCCCGGCTGCAGCCGAGTGTCTGAGCGAGGGGTGGCCCCAGCGGGGCTCGGGACGCCTCGCAGGGTAGGCAGGGCGGGTTTCCTGGTCATGCGACAGGCCTTCGTGGCCCCTGGCATGGCACCACGATGGAAGGCCACGCGGCCCGACGCGCGGAGGAGGATCCGCATCGTCTACGGAACCAAAGGCCGATGCGACTGCGTCCTAGGCACGGAGAGTTCGTACCGGCAAGGGCTCGGATCGCGGAGCCGTTGCCGGCGTCCATCGGCGCACGGTGCGCCGGCGACCTACGTCACTGTCCCTGCCCTTCCCATGAAAGCCACCGCGTTCCTCGTTGTGCTCGCCGCAATGGCAAGCACCCTGACCGCCCAGAACCTCGTGCTGCCCGACAACCATCACCTGATGGAGCGGGCCGACCAACTCGCCAACAGCGGCGACACCACCTACTGGCGCACCACGGCCGGCCGCTTCCAGATCCTCTACGAGGCCAGCAACTTCACCGGCAAGTCCGGGGTACCCGGCCCGGTCCTGGTCACCCACGTGAAGTTCCGCGGTGAGGACGGTGAACCGAACCTCGGTGGCCAGGTCTACTCCAGCGTCATGGTCCAGCTCGGCTCGACGTCGTTGACGAGTGCCACGATGACGACCTCGTTCGGTGTGCTGCCTGGTCAGAACCGCGACCCGCTGGTGACCACGATGGGACCGCTCGGCACCACCACGGTAACGGTGACCCCTTCGGTCGGCTCCTGCCCGAACAACTACTGCATCGACATCGACCTGGTGGCGATCGGTGCGGCCTTCGTGTTCGACCCAACGGGTCCCCAGCCGAACCTGCTGATCGACATCACGATGCCGACCGCGCCGGTGAATCCGCTGCCGATGTACCTGATTCCGATCCAGGACACGACGGCACACGGTGCTGGCATCCGCGGCAAGGCGGTTGCCACGTCGTCGCCCGGCGCTGCGAGCGGCACCGCGGACACGACTCCCGCCGTGGTCGGCCTCGAGATCGCGGGCCCCGGCGGCTATCCGATCATCATCCCGGCCCGCAACGAGGAGTACGGGGCGGCCTGTGGTGGCGCGTGCTCGACCTTCTACCAGACGTTCGACCAGGGCCAGCCGTTCGACCTCACGGGCATCTGGTTGCTGCCGGACAATCCCGTGGCTCCGAACTTCTACACGGTGATCCCCAACTTCCCTGGGGTCGACCTCTCGCAGCTCAACCCGGTGCCGGACTCCACTGCCGACGAGGCCCTGGTGACCAAGGCGCTCGGCTTCACCTGGGCCTACCCGGGTGGCTCGACGTCGACGATCAAGGTGTCGACGAATGGCCACATCTGGCTCGACAGCACGATGACGGCACCGATGTACCAGACCAACAAGACCGACATGCTCGGCGCTGGTACGACGAACTACACCGCGCGCTACATGCCGTTCTGGACCGACCTGCACTGCGGTCGCAACACGGTCTCGAACCCGGCGGCAGGCCTGCACGTGAAGGTCGTGCCCGAGTCGTTCCCGGGCGCCGGGGATGCCGTCGTCTACGTGACCTGGAATGACGTCGGCCTCTACCGCGTCGATACGCTTTCGACCCAGCCTGGCCACTCGAGCTACGCGTTCCAATGCGTGATGCATCAGGCCACCGGCATCGTCGAGTACCGCTACGGAGCGATGAACGCCTTTGCCTCGGGCCTTTGGACGACCTCGACGTCGATGCACTACTCGGCAATCGTCGGCTTCACGCGCGGCCGCATCAGCAGCACCCCGCTCACGCCGTCGCAGGATCCGCAGTCGCGCGACCTGTCGATCGAAGTGCCGTTCAGCACCTCGATCGAAGGCACGACCGGCAACGCCGGCGTCTACGCCGTCGCCGCGCCGATCGGCGGTGGCGTGGGCTACATGGGACGCATGTTCGGCGGCCAGAGCATGACCTGGAACCTGTCGAACATCCCGGCAGGCACGGTGTTCGCGATGACCCTCCTGGATCTCGGCGCGACCCAGCCAGGCTTCCAGTTGCCCGGCATCATCACGGCGCCCGGCTGCATGATCAGCACGACGCTGAGCCCGGTGTTCCTGCCGTGGGAGCTGTTCCTCTTGCCGGGCTCCAGCGCGACGGGCATCAACGTGCTGCCGGTGCCGCACGGCTGGGAAGGTACCGACATCACGGTGCAAGGGGTGGGCCTCGACTTGTCGGGTACACTGGGCGCTCCGCTGATTCCGTGGTCGACACAGGCCATCCGCCACACGGTTGGCCTCGACTGACGGCAGCGGGCTTGAGACCGGCGGCAGGGGCTGGCAGGCCCCTGGGCAGGGCCTCGCAGCGCGTGCCAACGACGACAGGAGTCTACGGACGCCCGGTTTGCAGAGGTTCTGTCAGCAGTTTGGAACCGCGCCGGATCCTCGCCGCGTCGAACACCCGGAGGCTCGCGCTGCGCTCTGGCCGCGACGCGGGCAGGTCGCGGCGTCCGTCCGCGCATCCCGCGCGATCGAGCCGTCACTGCCACCTGCCCCCTGCCACCATGAAGTCGACTCTTGCTCTCGGCGCCGCCGCGGCGTTCGCCAGCGTTCTCTCGGCTCAGAATCTCGTCCTGCCGGACAACCACTACCTCGGGGAGTCGGCGATCCAGGCGCAATCCAGCGGCGTCACCAGCTGGTGGGGCACCACGGTCGGTGGTCGCCGCATGATGGTCCTCTACGACGCCAGCCACTTCACCGGCAAGGCGGGCGTGCTCGGGCCGGTCACCTTCAGCAAGCTGAGCTTCCGCGGCGAGGACACCGAGAAGAACACCGGCGGCCAGACCTTCACCGGGGTCACTGTCAACGTCTACAAGACGACGCTGAACTCGACCAACATGGCGGCGAACGGTTCGACGACGGTCTTCGCGACCAACATCGTGCCGTCGACGGGTAGCTCGACCCTGATCGCCACGGGCAGCCTGCCTGTGCTCACCGTGAATCCGTCGGTGGGACTGGCACCGAACAACTACATGATCGACCTGCCGGTGGCGCCGCTGCCGTCGCTGTTCTTCGATCCACTTGGCGACAGCCTCGGTGAGTTCAACCTGCTGGTGGACATCGCCTGGACCGGCTACGCGAACGGGCCGGCGATTGCGCCGAGCACCACGACCATCACGATGATCGCGACGCAGGACACGACGGCGCATGGGGCCGGCATCCGCGGGCGCGGCATCTTCGCGACGACTCCCGGTGCGGCGTCGGGCACGGCTTCGACCGCACCCCCGGTGATGGGCGTGGCGTTCGTCGGCGGCGGCGGCTACCCGAACCCGGTCCCTGCACGCAGCGAGTACTACGGTGCCGCGTGCGGTGGTTCGGCGTCGACGTTCTACCAGTTGTTCGCCCACGACGAGACGTTCGATCTCGCCGGCAGTGGCATCACGATGGTGCCCAACACGCTGGGCGGCTACACGGTGCTGCCGTTCGCCCCGACCGTCGACGTGACCAAGGTCAACACCACCCCGAACTCCACCGCGGATGACGTCACGCTGGCGGCGACGGCGCTGGGCTTCACGTTGACCTACCCGGGCGGCTCGACGACGACGATTCGCCCGTGCACCAACGGGTATGTCTGGCTCGATCCGGTGATGTCCGCAGCCGACTCGAGCCCGACCCTGCTCGAGTGGGTCGGCAACGTCCCGTTGGCGACGGTGTACACGGCCCGCATGGCGCCGTTCTGGCACGACTTCCACTGCGGCAACAACCTCGTGACGCATCCCGGGTCCGGGCTGCACGTCGTCGCCGTGCCCGAGACGTTCCTGGGTGCCGGCGATGCCGAGTGCTACGTCACCTGGCTCAACGTCGGTGAGTTCAACACCGTGACCGGTGGTGGCCAGTCGGTCAGCACGATGCAGTGCGTGTTCAAGCAGGCCGGCAACGTGGTGGAGTTCCGCTATGGTGCGATGAGCCCGATCACGGGCGGCAGCGTCGGCAACCTGGTGAACGGGATCACCGGCTTCACGCGCGGCCGCATCGGCGCCGTCAACTCCGTCGACCCGCAGTCGCGCGACCTGTCCCTCGAGTTGCCGGTCGGGCCGTTCCCACCGGCGTTCAACACCGGGTTCGAGATCGCGCCAAACGTCTCGCTGACCGCGAGCTCGACGCCGCTGGCCGCCAGCACGGTCTACGGCGCGCGCATGTTCGGTGGCCAGGCGCTGACGTGGACGGTGGGCAACATCCCGGCGGCGCCGCTGCCGATCTTCTCGTTCCTGAACCTCGACCTGGGCTTCACCCGACCGGGCTTCCAGGTTCCCGGGGTCTTCACGGCACCGGGTTGCCTGGTCAGCACGACCTTGGCCCCGACGATCCTGGGCTGGGATCAGATCCTGATCGTGCTGCCCACGGCGTCGGTGACCGGAGTCGCGTTGCCGATTCCGCACGGCTGGGAGGGCACCGACATCTACGCCCAGGCCATCGGCGTCGACCTGTTCAGCTCGGGCCCGCTGATCGCGTGGTCGAGCAACGCGATCCGCTACACGGTCGGTCTGGACTGAGATCGGACCGGCCATGAGCCGACGTGGCCCGCCCCGACCTGTGCAAGGCGGGCCGCGTTCGTTCGGGGATCAGGCACAGCGCCGCAGGCCGTCGAGGTGGCCTTCGTGGCGCAGGAACCCCGGCGCGGACCATGCCGCGCCCGCCGTCAGGTTCGAGCGACCACCGGCACCGTGCAGGCGACGGCCAGCACCACTGCGCCCACTGCGGCGACGAGGCAGGCGACGAAACCGTCGACGCCCGGCAGCCACGTCGCGTAGAGCCAGCCCGATGCCAGCGTGCCGGCGAGCCGCCCCGCGGCGTTGGCCGCATAGTAGAAGCCGACGCGCTCGGCCACGTCCTCACTGCCGGCGAGGCCGACGACGAGCCAGCTGTGCAGGCTGCTGGTGACGGCGAACAGCACGCCGTAGGCGCAGAGCCCGACGACGACGGTGGCCGCCGGTGGGGCGCCCTGGTGCAGCGACAGTGCGGTGCCCACGAGCGGCACCAGCAGCGAGGCGCTGTAGTACAGCGTGCGGCGGGCGCCGCCGTGCAGGGAGCCCGGCCGCACGAAGGCAGGCGCGCTGGCCTGCACGATGCCGTAGCCGATCACCCACAGCGACAGGAACGCGCCGACGAGCGCGGCCGGCCATTGCAGCGCGCCGGCGAGGAACAGCGGCAACGCGATCGCGAACCACGCATCGCGCGAGCCGAACAGGAACAGCCGCGCGGCGGCGAGCCAGTTCACGGCGGCACTGTGCGCGAACATCGCCCGCAGCGATGCGCCCGGCTTGCCGCGGCCGCGCGGCAGCGTGCAGATGGCGAGCAGTGCCATGCCCGCGAGCACGGCGGCGAGGCCGAGGTTGGTGCCGCGGAAGCCCGCGGTCGCCAGCAGCGCGCCGCCGACGAAGAAGCCGAGCCCCTTCATCGCGTTCTTGCTGCCGGTCAGCAGCGCCACCAGCCGGAACAGCCCGCCGGCCGACGCCTGCGGCGCGAGCTGTCGCACGTAGCTCTTGGCGCCGGTCTTGGCGAGGTCCTTGGCGATGCCCGACAGCACCTGGCTCGCCATCACGTAGGGCACCGTGAGCCACGTCGCGTCGGCTGCCAGCAGGGCGCACGCCACGACCTGCAGCAGAAGCCCGAGCACCAGCGTGACCTTCAAGCCGAAGCGCGCGCCGAGCCAGCCGCCGAGCAGGTTGGTCAGCACGCCGGCGATCTCGTACGGCAGCAGCACGAGGGCCAGCGCGAGCGGCGTATTGCCCAGTGCGTGCAGGTGCAGCAGCACCAGCATGCGCAGGGCGCCGTCACTTGCGGTGAAGGCCCAGTAGCACGCCGTGACGAGGGCGTAGTCGCGTCGGGAGCCTGGCATGGGGCGCAAGGACGATGGGAACGGCGGCGCGGGCGGTCAAGCCAAGGCACCGGCAATTCGTGCGGCGGCGGCTTCGTTGCCTGCTGCGGAGGTCGCCCATGAAGATCGTCATTCCCGGTGGCTCGGGCCAGGTCGGCACGGTGCTGGCGCGCACCTGGCACGCGGCGGGCCACGAGGTGGTCGAGCTGGGGCGGCGGCCGCGGCAGGCGGCGTGGCGTACCGTGGCATGGGATGCGGGCGCGGGGTTCGTGGGCGACGGTCGCGTCGGTGCCTGGGCCCGAGAACTCGACGGCGCGGACGTCGTCGTCAATCTCGCGGGTCGCTCGGTCGACTGCCGTTACACTGCGGCCAATCGCCGCTTGATCCTCGACTCACGCGTGCAGTCGGCGCGCGCAGTCGGCGCCGCGATCGTCGCCGCGAAGCGACCGCCGCGCGTGTGGCTGCAGGCGAGCACCGCCACGATCTATGCACACCGCTACGACGCGGCCAACGACGAAGTGGATGGCGTGCTCGGCGGCGCGGAGCCCGGCGCGCCGGACACCTGGCGCTTCTCGATCGAAGTGGCCAAGGCCTGGGAAGCGGCCGCGCAGGCGGTGCTGCTGCCGCACACGCGGCTCGTGCTGCTGCGTTCGGCGATGACGATGACACCCGACCACGGCGGCATCTTCGACGTGCTGTTGCGGCTTGTGCGCTTTCGCCTCGGCGGCACGCCGGGCGACGGCCGGCAGTTCGTATCGTGGATCCACGGCCACGACTTCGCGCGCGCGCTCGACTGGTTGATCGTCCGCGACGACATCGCCGGTGCCGTGAACCTGGCGGCGCCCGAGCCGCTGCCGTTCGCGGCGTTCCAGCGCGCGTTGCGGCAGGCGTGGGGCGCCCGCATCGGGCTGCCGGCGACTCGCTGGATGCTCGAGGTGGGGGCGTTGCTGTTGCGCACCGAGACGGAACTGGTGTTGAAGAGCCGACGCGTGGTCCCGGGCCGTCTGCTGGACGCCGGCTTCCGGTTCGAATGGCCGCAGTGGCCGGCCGCCGCGCGCGACCTGTGTGCCGCGTGGCGGGCGAACGCCGCCACCGTGCGGCGTCCGTAGACCGGCATGCCGCCGCCTGCGCCGGGTCGGCTACGCTCGCGCGGAGCCCTGCCATGCGCCACCACCTGCGGATCCTGGTCGCGACCCTCGGCGTCGGCGCCGTGTCGGCCCAGCAATTCGCCGCCTCGCAGCCGCCGACGCTGGTCCTGACGGGGGCGAGCTTCCAGTTCTTCACCCAGGCCGCGCGCGGTGACTTCGACGGGGATGGCGACGACGACGTCGTGCTGGCGGCGACGGCGGGCCTGCGCCTGCTGCAGAACGATGGCGCCGGCGGCTGGACCGACGTGTCGGCCGCGCTGGTGCCGATCGTGACGCCGCTGCTCTCGGCGACCACGCTGCTGCTCGTCGACGTGGACGGCGACGGCCGGCAGGAACTGCTGATCAGCGGCTACGGCGTCAGCGTGCTGCTCGGCTACACACCGCTCGGCACCTGGATCGACCTCTCGGCGGGTCTGCCGTCGGGACTGCTGCCGACGCGCTACCTAGCGGGCGACTTCGACGGCGATGGCGATCTCGACCTGGCCGGCGCCGGGTTCTCGCTCGCCGGCAGCGCGAACGTGCTGCTGGTGAACCAGGGCAGCGGCGCCTTCGTCGCCAGCAACCCGTTCCCGGGCTACGACCGTGCGATCGCCGCGGGCGACATCGACGGCGACGGCGACCTCGACCTGCTGCTCGGCGGCAGCCTGTGGCGCAACGATGGCGCGCTCGTGTTCACGGACGTCACCGCCGGCCAGCTGCCCGGCGCCACCGGTGTGGACCTGACCGCGTTCGGCGACGTCGACGGCGATGGCGACCTGGACCTCGTGGCCGGCAGCTCGGCGGCGAGCGACATGATGCTGCTGCGCAATGCGGGCAATGGCTTCTTCACCGCCGTGCCCGCTGCCGTGACCGCGCAGGCGGGTTCGAACCGGTTCGTGGCCCTTGCCGACGTCGATGGCGACGGCGACCTCGACCTGCTGCGCACGAGCCTCGGCGGCCCACCGCTGCTGTCGCGCAACGTCGGCGGCGTGTTCGTCGACGATCCGGCGGCCCTGCCGGTCGGCGTTGCGACGAACTCTCAGCTGCTGCTCGGCGACTTCGACCACGACGACGACGTCGACCTGGTCTGGATGCCGGCGCCGGGTTCGGGCGTGTTGCTGACCAACCGGCACCGCCAGCTCGTCGTGCCGCAACCGCCGCGGATCGGCCAGAACTGGAACGTCGAGATCTGGAGCGAGCCCGGTTACGCGGCCGGGCCGCGCCAGGCGCTGCTCGGCATCGCCCTGGTGCGCCTGCCGCAGCCGCTGCTGCTCGGGGCGTGGGGCCGGCTGTGGCTCGACCTGTCGTTCCCGTGCCAGCTCGAAGCGCCGCTGCTGCTGCCGGGGCCCGGGCCGACCGTGCTGTCGTTGCCGATCCCGAACGCGCCGGCGATCCAGGGCATCGCGCTGCACCTGCAGACCCTGATCGGCGAGATCCCGAGCCAGCCAGAGCCACATCTGACCGGCGTCGTGACCAGCGGGATCCAGTAGCCGGGGCCTCAAGCCGCCGGCGCCGAGACGCCGATAGGACCGGTGCATGCGCGTGGTCGACACCGAACTGCACGGCGTCCGTCGGATCGAACCCGAGGTCTTCACCGACCATCGTGGCAGCTACGTCGAGGTGTTCGACACCGAGAAGTACCACGACGTCTGTGGCGGCATCGAGTTCGTGCAGGACGACATCTCGATCTCGCACCAGGACGTGCTGCGTGGGCTGCACGGCGACTGGGCGACGACCAAGCTGGTCTGTGTGCTCAGCGGCACCGGCCACGCGATCCTCGCCGACAACCGGCCCGACTCGCCGACGTACCGGCGCTGGCAGGCGTTCACGCTCAGCGGCGACAACCACCATCAGCTGCTGATCCCACCGGGCATCGGCAACTCGGTGCTCGCGGTCGAGGGACCGCTGGTCTACTGGTACAAGCAGGACCAGCACTGGGCGCCGGGCAAGCAGTTCACGATCCGCTGGGACGACCCGGAGTGGGGCTTCGACTGGCCGATCGAGGGCCCGATCCTGTCGGCTCGCGATGCGATGGGGAGCTATGTCACGACGTCCTAGCTGCCTGATCACCGGCCTCACCGGCATGGTCGGCAGCCACCTCGCCGACCACCTGCTGGCGCACACCGACTGGGACCTGCACGGCCTGCTGCGCTGGAACGACGACCTTGGCAACGTCGACCACCTGCTGCCGCGCGTCAACGACAAGGACCGGCTCGGGCTCGTCTACGGCGACCTCAACGACCATCCGTCGCTGGAGCGCGCCGTCGCGAGCACGCGGCCCGACTACGTGTTCCACCTGGCGGCGCAGAGCTACCCGAAGACCAGCTTCAGCGCGCCGATCGAGACGCTGCAGACCAACATCCTGGGCACCGCCGGCCTGCTGGAGGCGATCCATCGCTCGGGCCTGCAACCGGTCGTGCATTGTTGCGCCTCGTCGGAGGTGTTCGGCCGCGTGCCGCAGCGGTACCTGCCGATCGGCGAGGAGACGCCGTTCCACCCGGCATCGCCTTATGCGATCAGCAAGGTCGGCACGGACCTCGTCGGCCGCTTCTACGCCGAAGCCTACGGCATGTGCGTGATGACGACGCGCATGTTCACGCACACCGGGCCGAGGCGCGGCGACGTGTTCGCCGAGTCGACGTTCGCCAAGCAGATCGCGCTGATCGAAGAAGGTCGCATCGCGCCCGTGCTGCACACCGGCAACCTCGATTCGATGCGCACCTGGGCCGACGTGCGCGACGCCGTGCGCGCCTACCACCTGCTCGTCACCAAGAACCCGATCGCGGGTGCCTACTACAACATCGGCGGCTCGTTCTCGTGCACGGTCGGCGACATGCTGCGGCACCTGCTGTCGCTGTCGACCCGCGACGACATCGAGGTCGTCACCGACCCCGAACGGCTGCGACCGATCGACGCCGACCTGCAGGTGCCGGACACGACCAAGTTCCGCACCCACACCGGCTGGGAGCCGCAGATCCCGTTCGAGCAGACGATGCACGACCTGCTCGAGTATTGGCGCGATCGGGTGCGCAGCGGGCGGAACTTCCTGGTGCGCTGAGCGCCGCACGCGGCCGGCGTGGTAGCGTGGCGGGATGAGCAAAGTCACCGTGCACGACAATGGCCCGCTGCGCATCGAAGGCGACCTCCAGATCTGCGACGCGAGCGGCAAGGCGTTCGGGCTCGCCGGCCGGACCGTGATCTCGTTGTGCCGCTGCGGCCTGTCGGAGAACAAGCCGTTCTGCGACGGCCAGCACGCGCGCAAGGGCTTCCAGTCGAGCTGTCCCGCGCGCGACTTGCCGCCGCCCAAGCCGAAGGCGTGAAGTCGGCCGGTCGCCCTACTGGTAGGGCACCACGAGCGAGTCGACCCAGGGCACGGCGCCGGTGACCGGGTCGGCGGTCAGCGTGATCCGGTACTGCAGATAGGCGTTGCCGTCGGCGACGTCCTGGTTGGTCGACCAGGCGGTGGGCACGTCACCATGTGCGTTCGGCGAGCCGCGGAACTCGATCACGATGCCGGTGCCC
>JBGARS010000052.1:0-35332 GCA_044230075.1 Planctomycetota bacterium
CGCCACGATGACAACGACGCGCGCGAGCTTGGCGGCGGCGACGAGCCTGGCCGGCTGGGTGGCGACGGCGGCCACGAAGCCCGCAGCCTGCAGTGCGTCGGCGTCGGCCGCGTCGGGCACCACGTAGAGCGCGGCGCGCAGCTCGGCGTCGGCGTCGGCCGCGAGCGCGGCGAGCAGGTCGTCGGCGTCCGTCACCGGCGGCCCTCGCGGTCGTCGATGGCGCGCAGCACCTCGGCGGCGGCGCGGCGCAAGGCGACGTCGGGGCCGGCGAGATACGCACCGGCCAGCCGGCGCAGCCAGGCCCGACGGGCCGCGACGACCTCGGCCGTCGGCCGCAGCGGTGCAGGGCGCGCGGTCATCGGCGGCCACCGCGAGCCAGTCCGTGCGCGGCGAGCACGCGGTCGGCGCCGGCCGCGTCGATGGCGGCGGCGACCGGTGAGGCATCCTGCTGCTGCGCGCCGACGAAACGGCGAATCGCCGCGCGGCTGGTCAGCCGACGGCCGCCGACCCGAATGCTCTCCAGCCGCGCGCCGTGCGCCCCGCGCAGCGCCCACCTGATCGCCGTTTTGCTCGAGATGCCCAGTCCTTCGGCGGCGGCGGCGGCGACGACGGACATCGGCCCCTCGGCGAGTATGCGGTCGGCGGCGGTGCGTGGAGGGTCGGACGGGGACGGGACGGGCCGGACAGTGCGCATACCCTCGCGGCGCCGTAGCCCCTCCATCGCCGCGGGCTACGGGCTCACCGCGCGCCACGCCCGCATCTGTGCGCGGCGCGCGGCGCCGGGCAAGTAGCCCAGCCCCGGGGCTACGTGCGCGCGCGGCCCCGGGCGCGAGGCACCGCCACTAGCGACGCGTGCTGCACCTTCGCCTCGGCGCGCGCGGCCTGCAGCATGTTCCACTGCTCGTGGAACTTCGGGCACCGCTGCCGGCCGCGCTGTTTGCCGATCAGGTTGGATCGCCTCGTGCCGAGCGCGTCCGCGAGTTCGTCCAGTGTCCAGTGGTCACGCTTCGCGTCGTCGTGCTGCCAGCGGCGCATCAGCTCGCACGCGCGATCGTCGAGCAACGTGGCGTGCGGCCTGCGGCGCTTCGGTTCGGGTTTCGGCTCCGCTTCGGCGAGCAGCCCGAGCAGTCGCCCACGCAGGTCGACGACCTCCACACTCGACCAGTCTCGCACCTTGCCGGGGACGCGGCGGCCGCGTTGCCGCACGAACAGTTTCCCGTTGGCGGCGCGCTGGCTGGCGTCTGCGTATCGGATCAGTCGCGCCAGATCGTCCCGGCCTGGTTGCTGCCATTGGGCCGACCTCGCGGCCAGCTCGATGCGCTGCTGTTGCAGGTCCGGCAGTAGCGCCACCAGGTCCGTTGCGCTGTCGCTGCGCAACGCGGCGCACAACCGCCGCGCAATGTCCGGTTCGATTTGTTCGGCCACGTGCTCACCGTGGGGCTCGATCGAGAATGGCCAGGGAGTGCGTCGAGCAACGCACCCGGCGCACGGATCAGTGCGCGCCGTTCCCTGGCCCTGTCAGCCTATCCCAGTGCGCGGCGCAGCGCCTTCGCTGTCCGCTTGTCCCGGGCCACGGTAGCCCGACTCCGCGGGATCGCGTGCCACCCGCGGCTCAGACGTTCCATGGTTCCGTCGTGCTCGCTGTCCTGGTCGAGCCACCAAGTGAGGTCACGTAACACCGGCGCATCCGGTGCATGCTTGCGCAGCGCAGCAGCAGCGCGACGCAGCAGCTCAACGCTGGCGCGGTGATGCGCGCCGCCGTCGGTCATCGGGTTGTCCTTGAACATCACCATGCTGTTCATGTTCGGCGTCCTCTTCTCTTGCCCGACCAGTGCAGGGGACAAGGCCGCGCCGTCGGGCTTGCAGCGCGGTCTTGTCCAATGACCTACCCGAGGCGACTCGCGGTCGCCTTCGCGATTTCCACATCCGCACCGTTGGCGTAGCGGCGTGTCGTGCTCAGGTCGGCGTGCCCGAGTGCAGCGCGCGCCGCCTCGATGCCGACTTCCTTGGCGATGCGTGTTCCAGCGGCGTGCCGGAGCCGGTGCGGCGACCACGGCGGTACTCCGGCACGAGTGCACGCACGGTGGATCGCGCGCCGATACTCGGCCACGTCGAGCAGTTCGCCTACCGGCTCGGCGAGTGCCGCCCGCCGCTCGCGGTCCTCGGTTTGCTTCGTTCGCGGCGTCTTGCGCGCCTTCCGCTTCTCGGCGCGGAACTCCGCCCACGCGGCGCGGCCCGAGAACAGCGGCTCATCCAGCTCGAGGCGCAGCCGCGGCCGCAGGAACTCCTGTGCCTTCGGGCCGATCGCCACGACTCGCTCGCGGCCGCGCCACGAGCCCTTGTGCTTCGCCATCCGGTAGAGCCACGTCGGGCCGGTCGCGTCAAGTTGGCGGCGAGTCATCGCGAGCACTTCGGCCGGCCGCGCGCCGCACCACCACTGCACCTGCACCGCGGCGGCGACCGTCGGAGTGAGGTGCGGCAGCGTCGCTGCTACGACGGCCCACGGCACCGCCTCGATCGGCGGGTTGTCGTGCACGCCACCGCGGCCCTTCGGCAGACCACGCAGCGCCGACAGTTCGTGCCAGGTCGAGCCCGGCACGAGTCCTTGCTCGACGCCCCACCGGAACAGCCGCTTGATGCGCTGCATTCGGTCGTTGATCGTGCGGCGGCTCAGGCCGTTCGGCGCCTGCCGGCCGTGCTTCCGCTTGTCGCGCCAGTCGACCAGCGCCTGCCGCGCGTGTAGCAGGTCGCGGATGGTGACGCGGTCGGTCGGCGTGTCCCGGTGCAGTTCCAGCAGCATCTGGAACGCGTAGGTGGCGTGCACGACTTCGCCCGTCGGCTTGCCATTCTCGTCGACGTAGTAGCGGCCGGCGAACAGCAGGTAGGAGGCGCACAACTGGCCGACCACGGGCCACTCGCTGCGCGGTTGCTTGCGCTTCGCGCGCAGTGTCGCAACCGGCTTGTCGGCCAGGTGCTCGGCGAGCACTTCGCGGTAGCGGCGCGCAGCCTGTGGGCTGCCGTGCTCACCGAGGTAGACCGTTCGCCGCTTGCCGTCAGCATCGCGAACAACCACCGCATCCTGTCCCGTTGGCTTGTGCAGGTAGCGCGCAGGCACGTGCACGGACTTCGCTTTCGAGGGCATCGCATCACATCTGCGGTAGTAACTACCGCAGCTCAGGAGTGTTGATGCGTTCGCCAGTTCGCCGGCGAAGTGCCCGAATCCCTTGCAGGGACGCGAGATGAAGACTGGTCGGGGCGAGAGGATTTGAACCTCCGACCTTTGCGTCCCGAACGCAACGCTCTACCAAGCTGAGCCACGCCCCGACCGGATCCCCGGTTGCCCAGAGATCGCGCGAGGACGGTAGCCATGGGCACGACCGCGGTCAAGCTTCCGGCGCGCATCTGCCGTCACTTCGTTCGCGGACCTTTCGGCTCGCCAACGGGGCGCAAGCACGGCGCCCGCTTCCGGGGGTGCACCACGCAGACGGCGCTGCTACCGTCCGCACGCCGACGAACGACGGCCATCAGCCATGCGCTTCCACCTGCTGATACCCGAGGTCCGCGAACTGCTCCAGGAGGACAAGCGCGAGGACCTGCTGTCGGTCCTGGGGGAGATGCACCCGACCGACGCGGCGTCGATCCTGAACGCGCTGACAGTCGAGGAGATCGCGCAGGTGCTGGCGATCCTGCCGACGGACCAGGAGCGCGACGTGTTCGGTTACCTCGAACCCGAGGTGCAGGAACAGTACGTCGCCGGCGCCGGCCGCGAACGGGTGAAGAACGTGCTCCAGCTGATGCTCAGCGACGACCGCGCCGCGTTCCTCGATCGGCTGGAGCCGCGGGTGCGCGACCAGCTGATCCCGATGCTGCCGAACGCGGCGCGCGAGGACCTGCTGCGCCGCAGCACGTTCCGCGACGACCAGGTCGGCTCGTTCCTCTCGACCGACTACGCGGTGCTCAACCCGCTGCTGACGGCGCGCAGCGCGATCGCCGAACTGCGGCGGCAGGCCCCGAGCCGGGAGACGATCTACTACAGCTACGTCGTCGATCGGTTCGGCAAGCTGCTGGGCTTCGTGTCGCTGCGCGACCTGATCCTCGCCGAGGAGACGCGGCCGGTCGGCGACATCATGAAGTCCGACCTGGTCTCGATCACCGCCGAAGCCGACCAGGAAGAAGCTGCGCGCATCATCCGCGACTACGACCTGATCGCGCTGCCGGTCGTCGACTCGTCAGGGCGGCTGGTCGGCATCGTCACGCACGACGACGCGGTGGACATCGTCGAGGAGGAGGCGCAGGAGGACTTCGAGAAGATGGCCGGTGTCACCGGTGACAGCGAGGGCGAGGACTTCCTCGCCGAACCGGTGATGCGACAGTTCCGTCGCCGCGCGCCGGTCATCTGCCTGCTGGGTCTGTTCTGGTTGCTGACGGCCTCGGTCATCCAGGGCTTCGAGAGCCTGCTGCACGGCAGTGTCCTGCTGATCGCCACGATGCCGATGGTGATGGCCATCGGTGGCATGGTCGGCAGCCAGGCGAGCACGCTGATCATCCGCGGCATCGCCAACGAGTCGAAGACGCCATTCCGCCAGATGATCACCAAGGAACTGCTGGTCAGCCTGACGCTGGCGGTGGTGCTCGGCGGCGTGGCGTTCGGCAATGCGTTGATGCTGCAGGCCTGGAAGGGGCCCGGGGTCGACGTGGTGGCAACGGCGCACATCGCGATGGTGATCGCGCTGGCGATGGCCGCGGACGTGGTGTTCGCCGCAGCACTGGGCGCTTCGATCCCGAGCCTGGTCAAGCTGCTGCGCATCGACCCCGCGCTGATCAGCACGCCGGCGGTGACCGCACTGACGGACCTCACCGGCGCTTCGATCTTCCTGGCGCTCGTCACCGCGATGCTGTGACGCGCGCCGCGAGCCACGCGGCGACCGGCGCCAGCGTGGCCTCGGTCGGCGCCCGCCCGCAGTCGTCGATCAGGGACGCCGCCGGACCGAGCGTGTGGCCGAGGCCCGGGAGTTCCCGGATGGTCACATCGCGACCGCCGGCAGCCCGCCAGGCCGCGACGACCGCACGCCCGCTGCGCAACGGGGTGCTGGCGTCGTTCTCCCCCTGCAGGACCAGCAACGGCATGCCGTGCAGCTTCGCCGCCTGCTCGCCGACCGGCGGCACCGTGCGACCATCGGCATAGATGTAGACGTTGCCACGCGGGCCGAACGCGAAGTCGAGCAGCGTGTCGCAGGCGGCTCGGACCTCCCGCTGCGGATCCAGCACGCCATCGCCGTCGGCATCGAGCATCGTGCTGACCTGCGTCTGGCCGCGCGCGCGCGACGCCGGATCGACGAAGAACGAGGCGCCGAGCCTGGCGACCATGCCACCGTTGCCAGTCTGCGCGGCCGCCAGGCTGGCGGCCGTCACGCTACCGTCCTCGGCCTGCGCGTAGGGCAGCCCGACGTCGAGGATCCAGCTGCGCACCATCTCCCGGTAGGGCAGCCCCACCGCGCCCTGCAGCACGAGACCGCGGATGTCGCTGCGTGCGGCCGCCAGCGCGGCGGCCACGGCGGTGCCCTCGCTCCAGCCGTAGAGGAACACATCGTGGCCGTCACATGCCGGCAGGCGCGTCGCGGCATCGAGCACCTTGCCGGCATCCTCGGTGAACACGAACGTCGACTGCTCACGCCAGAAGCGGGCATCGAAGCGGCCGGGCCCCTTCACGAAGCGCTTGTGGTAGCGGACCACCGCGAAACCGCGCGCCGCCAGCACCTCGGCGATGGTCGCGAACAACTTCGTCGTGCCATCGGGCCCGCGCAGGGTGACATCCATGTCGTGCGGCCCGTTGCCGTGGATCAGCAGCACGATCGGGTAGGGCCCTGGACCATACGGACCGTTCGGCGCCGGATGCACGATTTCGGCCTGGCTGACCCAGCCACCGAGGTCGACCTCGAACGGCTCGCGCTCGACGGCGCCGAGAGACGGCTCACGCGCGGGCCCCGGCCCGCTGTGGCACGCAGTGCCCGACCACGCAGCCAGCAGGGCGACCAGATGGAGCGGCGAGGTGCGGCGCGGTGACGACATTGGCACCATGCCTACCGCGAACGCCTCACGCGCGCACCTACTTCACGGCGCACTTGCGCTGCCGGCCACCTGACCGGGTCCAACTTCGGCGTGTCGCGCAGGCCGATGGCGCCGCCGGCGGTCAGAACACCCGCTGCACGTAGAGATGGAGTCGCGCCCCAGGCGCACCTGGCTGCCGACCAACTGCCAGGCGAACGCCCGCCCGTCCGGCAGCTCGACGACAGCGGCGCCGGGTTCGGCTCGGTCGACGCGCAGCTGCCACCCGGCGTCGCCGACGAGCAGCATCGACCAGCCACCCACCGGCGTGCCGGCAACGGCATCGCGCACCTCGAACCGCATCGGCACCAACGGCACCTGGTCTTCGATGCGGAAGCGCAAGGCGTCGCGCGGCGGCGTGACGCGATGGCTGCGCACCGGCACCCAACGTGTCGGCGCGGCGCCAGACCTGCCGCCTCGCCTCCGGCTCCTTGCCGGCAGACGCCGCCGTCGGCGCAGGATGAACCGGGCGCAGCAGCAGTCCGGCGAACAGTGGCGGCGCCACGACTGCGGGCGCCGACTCCACACCGGCCGGGATCGCATCCGGCTCCACGGTGTCCGCCGGATCGGCCACGGTCGCCGGCGGCGCTCCGCCTTCGCCGTGCGGCCGCCACGCGGTTTGCCCCCAGACCAGGACCAGCGCGGCGATCAGCAACACGGCAACGACCTTCTGCATCAGGATCCCTCCGACGACCGCGGGAACGAGCGCTCCTTTGCCCACGGTGACCGCGGGCGCAGCGAGCAACGGCGACAACAGCGCGCGCATGGGGCGCTCGCCGCCGAGGCGCCCCGCCAGGTCCGCACGCAGCAGTTCGAGGCCGCGGTGCGGCCGCGTCTTCACGGTCGCCGATGGAACGCCGAGTTCCGCCGCAACCTGCGCGACCGACAGCTCGTCGATGCCGAGCGGGCCGGTGTCGCGCGGCTCGTGCTGTCGCTGCCGTACACACTCCTGTTCGCGACGCTGGCGCGCCCATTCGGCGGCGCGCTGCTCGCGGAACAGGTTGCGCACCACGGTCCCGAGCCAGCCGCGCATCGAACGCAACTGGCCCGGTCGCTCACCGAGGGCGCGCACCATCGTCTCCTGCACGAACTCGTCGACCGTGCCCGGATCCGCTGACAGCCGCCGCGCCACGGCACGCAGGAAGTTTGCGTGCTCGTGCAGGCTCGGCAGGGGGTCGACGTCGCGATCGTTCGTGCGGCAGCGGGAAGGTCAGGCGCGGGACGAAGCTGCGATCCTCCCCGGTTTCACGATCTCGAGAAACCGCCTCGGCGGTCAGCGCCAGAAGTAGTGCCAGCTCGACTCGAGCTTCGTCGACTCCCCCGCTGGCAGCGTCACGTTCCAGCGGAACTCGACGAAGCCGTTGCGCTGGAACCACCAGTGCGGCCAGTTCCACCAGGTCCACCAGATCGGCTGGGTGCCGTCGTACCAGGCCTCGACCAGACCGAGCTGCTTCTGGCTGCCACCCTGGCCGACGTCGACGCCGATGCCCAGCGCCCGCCGCGTGACCTCGACGACGATCGGTTGCGGCTTGCCGTTGCGCAGTTCGATGGTGCCGCCGAGGTCGACGCGGCCGAAGTCCTCCGTGCCGAAGCGCACGGTCTGGTTACGGCCGGTCTCGTGTTCTTCGGTGTCGACGCGCACGTCGACGGCGACGTTGATCTCGAGATCGGTCGTAGCGCCCTTGGGCGCATAGGTCAGCCGACCCTGCGCGAGCACGCGCCCCTGCAGCAACACCAGCGCCGGCGCGGTCGTCAGCGGCGCGTCGTCACCGTTGCGCAGCCGCAGCACGTGGCGCACCTTGGGCGCCGCCATCTCCCGCGCCAGCTCCACGAAGCGATCGCTCTGCAGGTTCTGGCGCACTTCCATCGGCGGCGCGAACGGGACGTCGAGCCGGTAGACATCCTGGTACCCGAGCGGGAACGACGCGATCGGCAGCACCAGGCGCTCGCCGTGCTTCAGCGTCACGTCGCGCAACGTGAACACGAACAGGTCCTCGTTCGCACCGCTGCCCGCCACCGCCGGCTCGGACGGCTCCTGCGCCGCCGTGTAGCCCATGCTCTGCGTCATCACCGAGTTCGACAGCGCATTGCCGAACCGCGCGCTGTCGCGCATCACGGCGGCGACCTGGGCCGCTTCCTGCTGCAGCGAGATCGGGTCGACCAGATCGGCGAACTCGAACTTCGGCACGCCGATGACGAGATGCACGGTCGCCGCGTCGAGGTCGACGAGGTCGTTCACCAGCGTCGCTTCGAACTGCACCGCCACCTTGCCATTGCCATCGAGATCGAGGCGGTAGGCTGGGATCCAGCGCAGGCCACGTTGCACGTACATGACGCCGACCCTGGCCCCCTCACCGCCGCCGGCCAGGCGCAGCACGAGGCGCTCCTTGGTCTCTTCGCCCCGCAGCGTGCGCGTGCATTCGCCGCGCACCTCCAGGTCGCGCACCTGCGCCAGCGGCAGGATGCGCGTGCCGGTCTCGGTGCGCAGCAGCAACAGCTGGCCATCGCTCGCCGCGGGGATCGGCTGCCGCGAGGGCACAGCGAGCAGGTGCCCCTCGATACGTTCCTTGTCGTTGGTGACGACGACGACGTCCTTGTCGACGTTCGCCGTCGCGATCTGGCGCAAGTCGATCGCCGGCAGCTCGCGCGCCAGCGTGTCGCGGCCGGCCTTCGCCGACAGCAGGCGGGCACCGCCGGTCGCATAGGGCCAGAACGTGCCGAGCACCGGGCGCGGCAGATCGTCGAGCACCACCTGTGCGCTGCCGTCGGCGGGCAACGCCTGTTCGCGGATCAGGTAGGCGTGGCCGTCCTTGAACACCGTCACCTCGCGCACCGGCAGCGGCGGCGGTGCCTGGGCCAACAGGTGGGCGACGAGCAGGGTGCACAGCAGTGCGGGCGTCTTCATGGCACGGGCAAGGTAGCCGCTGCCGTGGACGCGGCGTGCAAGCGCTTCGTAAGCGGTCACCGCGTCGGCGGGTCGTTCGCGGGACCATCGACCAGCTCGCGCACGATCCAGCGACGCACCGAGAACTCCTGGTAGCCGCGCTCCTGCAGCAGCCGGGCCGTGTTCTTGCCCGTACGCCGCGCCAGCGCGAGGTCCCGGCGCAGGTCGTCCCACTCCGCCTTCGCCCGTGCGACTTCGGCATCGAAGCGGCGCTGCCTGGCCTGATCCCGCAGGCCAGAGATCCCGAGCGCAAGGCCGAGCAGCACGCAGAAGGCGCCGCCAACCCAGATCAGCCCCTGGTCCCAAAGTGCAACCGCCCCGCCGACGCCGGCCGCCACCAGGATCGCACCGGCGGCGATGCGACCGCGCGGCGACAGGTGGAACAGCTGCTCTTCGAGAACCGGGGTCGAGGCCGCCATGGACGTCGGGCCGACTCTAGTCACTTCTCGGAGGCAGCACCATCAGCTGGCTGCCGATGCCGGGCAGCCCCGTGTGCACCGGCGGCACGGCCATCAGCCGTGGCCGCCGACCTGCTTGCCGCTCGCCGGCTGCTCGATCACCTTCGCGCGCAGGTACTCACGGTTCATCTCGGCGATGACGCGCACCGGGATCTCCTTCGGGCAGACGGCTTCGCACTCGTACTGGTTGGTGCAGTTGCCGAAGCCCTCGGCGTCCATCGCCGCCACCAGGTTGCGCGCGCGGCGCTCGCGTTCGATGCGGCCCTGCGGCAGGTGGTTGAAGTGCGACACCTTGGCGCCGACGAACAGCATCGCCGACGCGTTCTTGCAGGCCGCGACGCAGGCGCCACAGCCGATGCAGGTCGCGGCGTCGAAAGCCCGATCGGCGTCCGCCTTGGGCACCGGGATCGCGTTCGCGTCCTGCGGCGCACCGGTGTTGACCGAGATGAACGCGCCGGCCTGCACCACGCGATCGAAGGAGCTGCGGTCGACGACGAGGTCGCGCACGACCGGGAACGCCGCCGCACGCCACGGCTCGACCCAGATCTCGGCCCCATCCTTGAAGCTGCGCATGTGCAGCTGGCAGGTCGTGGTGCCACGTTCGGGACCGTGCGGCACGCCGTCGATGACGACGCCGCACGCGCCGCAGATGCCTTCGCGGCAATCGTGGTCGAACGCGACCGGCTCTTCGCCCTTGCCGATCAGATGCTCGTTCAGCACGTCGAGCATCTCGAGGAACGACATGTCGGCCGAGACATCGGCCAACTCGTAGCGGACCATCTTGCCGTCCTGCGCCGCGTCCTGCTTGGTGCTGCGCCTGGTCTGGCGCCAAATATGGAGGACGACCTTCATCACTTGTAGCTCCGTACGGCGAGGTGCACGTTCTCGAACTCCAGCTGCTCTTCGTTGCGCACCGGCTTCTCGCCGGGCCCGGTGTACTCCCAGACTGCCGCGTGGCAGAAGTTCTCGTCGTCGCGCACAGCCTCGCCCGCGTCCTGCCACTCCTCGCGGAAGTGACCACCACACGACTCACGGCGCTCGAGCGCGTCGCGGCACATCAGTTCACCGAACTCGAGGAAGTCGGCGACGCGGCCGGCCTTCTCGAGCGACTGGTTCATCGTGGCCTCGCTGCCGAGCACCCGCACGTCGCGCCAGAACTCCTCGCGCAGCACCGGGATCTCGCGCAGCGCATCCTGCAGGCCACGCTCGTTGCGCGCCATGCCGCACTTGCTCCACATGATCTTGCCGAGCGCCTTGTGGAAGTCGTCGACGGTGCGTTTGCCCTGGATGGACAGCAGCTTCTTCGTCATCGCCGCGACCTCGCCGGCGACGACCTGGAACTGCGGGTGGTCGACCTTCACCGCGCCGGCCTTCTGGCCGGCCAGATAGCCGCCGACCGTGGCCGGGATCACGAAGTAGCCGTCGGCGAGGCCCTGCATCAGCGCCGACGCGCCGAGCCGGTTGGCGCCGTGATCGCTGAAGTTCGCCTCGCCGAGCACGAACAGGCCAGGGATCGTCGACTGCAGGTCGTAGTCGACCCACAGCCCGCCCATCGTGTAGTGCACCGCCGGGAAGATCCGCATCGGTTGCGAGTACGGATCCTCGGCCGTGATCTTGCCATACATGTGGAACAGGTTGCCGTACTTCGCGGCGATGGCGTCCTTGCCGAGCCGCGCGATCGCGTCGCGGAAGTCGAGGAACACGCCGAGGCCGGTGTCACCGATGCCGCGCCCGTCGTCGCACACCTGCATCGCGGCGCGGGAGGCGATGTCACGCGGGGCGAGATTGCCGAAGCTCGGGTACTTGCGCTCCAGGTAGTAGTCGCGCTCGGCGTCCGGGATCTCGCCCGGCGCACGCTTGTCGCCCTTGCTCTTCGGCACCCACACGCGGCCGTCGTTGCGCAGCGACTCCGACATCAGCGTGAGCTTGCTCTGGTGCTCGCCGCTGACCGGGATGCAGGTCGGGTGGATCTGCGTGTAGCAAGGATTCGCGAACCCGGCCCCGCGCTTGTAGGCGCGCCAGGTCGCGGTGACGTTGCAGCCCTTGGCGTTGGTGCTCAGGTAGAACACGTTGCCGTAACCGCCGGTCGCCAACACGACCGCGTCGCCGGCATGCGAACGGATCTCGCCGGTGACCAGGTCGCGCACGACGATGCCTTTGGCGTGGCCGTCGACGAGCACGACGTCGAGCATCTCGGTGCGCGGGAACATCTTCACCGTGCCGAGCCCGATCTGCCGCGACAGCGACGCGTAGGCGCCGAGCAGCAGCTGCTGGCCGGTCTGGCCGCGGGCGTAGAACGTGCGCGACACCTGGGCGCCGCCGAAGCTGCGGTTGTCGAGCAGGCCGCTGTATTCGCGCGCGAACGGCACGCCCTGCGCGACCGCCTGGTCGATGATGTTCACGCTGAGCTGCGCGAGCCGGTAGACGTTCGCCTCGCGTGCGCGGAAGTCGCCGCCCTTGACGGTGTCGTAGAACAGCCGCCAGACCGAGTCGCCGTCGTTGCGGTAGTTCTTGGCCGCGTTGATGCCGCCCTGCGCCGCGATGCTGTGCGCGCGCCGCGGACTGTCCTGGAAGCAGAAGCACTCGACCTGGTAGCCGAGTTCGGCCAACGACGCGGCCGCCGCGGCGCCGGCGAGGCCGCTGCCGACGACGAGCACCCTGTACTTGCGCTTGTTCGCGGGGTTGACCAGCTTCAGTTCGAACTTGCGGCTGTCCCACTTCGCCTGCACGGGACCAGCAGGGATCTTGGCGTCGAGGATCATGATGCCACCTTCACGAGGCCGAACTGGACCGACAGGGCCAGCAGCATGTTGCCACCCGCCACGAGTGCCGCGATCAGCACGGACAGCTTGCCGATCACCGGCGTGAGACGGCCATGGTTCAGGCCGAGCGTCTGCGCCAGGCTCTGGATGCCGTGGCGCAGGTGCAGGAACAGCACGATCTGGAAGGCCGCGTAGGCGATCGCGATCGCGGGCACCGAGAAACTCGTCGTGACCATCGCGTAGACGTCGTGGCCGCCGGCGCCCATGGCCTTCCTCGCGTAGTGCTCCGGGTTGGTGACGCCGAGCGTGAAATGCAGCAGGTGGTAGACCACGAACGCCAGCAGCGACAGGCCGCTGAACACCATCGAGCGCGACGCGAACGTCGCCTGCACGGTGTCCTCGTGCTGGTATGCCACCGGCCGCGCCACCTTGTTCGCGCGCGACAGGCGGATCGCGGTGACCACGTGCAGCACGAAGATCACCATCAGGCCGATGCGGGCCACCCACAGCAGCACGCCGGTGTCGGCCAGCATCTTCGCGTAGGCGTTCAGCTTCTCCGCACCGGCGAACAACTGCAGGTTGCCCAGCAGGTGCGCCACCACGAATCCGAACAGCAGGAGGCCGGTGACCGCCATCGTCACCTTGCCACCGATGGACGACCGCCAGAAGTCGAACAGCCAGGTCATTGTTGCGCCGAAGGATCGGCACTGGACGCTTCGAATGCAACACGCAGTCGGATGCGCTCCACCACGGTCATGGGCGCAGCGACGTCTTGCCCATCGACACCAGCGCCCGCAACGCGTCGGCCGTACGCACATCGAGGTGCTTCAGCCGTGCCGGCTCGACCAGCAGCAGCCGGCCATTGGTCGGGTTCGGTGAGCTGGGTACGAACACCAGCGTGTGCGGCGCCCCATCGGGTCCCGGGGACTGGCCGGTGACGAACCCGATCTCGTAGCCCTCGTCGGCCGTGACCGCGACGACCCCTTGGAAGAAGCGCTCGCGCGTCGAGTCGTAGCCGAGCACCTCCTTCAGCGACTGGTACAGCGTGCCGAGCAGCGGCAGGTTCTCGAGCAGGCGATCCAGACGGCGCCACAGCCAGCGGCCGACGAACGTCGTCACGAACAGGCCGACCAGGTAGACGAGACCCAACGCGAGCAGCAGCCCGAGTCCAGGGAAGTACCAGCCACCGAGTGCCGCGCGCCACGAGCCGGAGATCGCGTTCTCGAGCCAGACGATCGTCAGCACCGCACCACCGACCGGCAGCAAGGCGACGATGCCGGCGACCATGCAGCGGGTGAGGTGGCGCGTGGGGCTGTCCATCTCGCGCCGAGCATACGTCCGGGTGCGGCCATCGCGCCCGGGCGAAGCCCCTCGATCGGCGAGAACGGGTTGCTCCCGATCGCGCGGTCGCATCCACTGGCGACATGGTGCTTCGACCGCTGCTCGGCGTCGTGTTCGCGTTCGCCCTGGCCGACTCGGCCGCCAGCCAGTCCACCGCCGAGCTGACGACGCAGCTCGCCAAGGCCGAGACCGTCGATGCCGCGATGGTCGGCGACGACGGCAGCAAGAGCGACACCTACCGCATCTACGAACGCTGGCGCGATCGCGCCACGGTCGCCGAGCTGCAGGGCTTCACGCGCCACCAGAGTCCGGTCGTGCGCTGCTACGCCGTGCGCGCGCTGGTCGAACTCGAGGCCGGCGTCGATTGGCCGGCGATCCTGCAGGGGTTCCTGCGCGACACGGCCCAGGTGCGCACGTTCAGCGGCTGCTGCCTGGCGGACGAGAAGGTCGGTGACGTCGTCTTCGACGACGTGCGGCCGCGGCTCAGCGACGAGCAGGTGCTCGACTTCGCCGAGGCGCTGATCCGCGGCAAGAGCCCGCTCTACGCGCGCGAGTGGGCGCTGCGCAACCTGCGCCTGCGCGATGGCATGCTGCACGTCGTGCGCGACCTCGCGCGCGCCGGCGACGCACCGGCCGGCATCGCGCTGGCCCGCTACCACCTGCCGGTCGACGTGCCGGTGCTGATCGACCTGCTGCGCGCCGACGAGCCGTTCGACGAGAACGCGCAGTTCCTGGCCGCGGCCGAGCACGCCGACCCGCAGCTGCTGACGCCGTTGCTCGAACTCGAGGCAGCCGCGACGCGGCGGCTGCAGCACGACAATCCTTCGCGATTGCGCTTCTGGCTGCAGGCGATCGCGGTGCAGAAGAGCGAATCGGCGGGTGCGTTCCTGGCCCGCTTCCTCGCCGCGACCCATCCAGGCAGCGACTTCGCCGAGGGCGATCTGCTAGCGACCATGGCCGACACGCTGCAGCCGTACGGCGACGTCACGGCGTTCACCGCGGCGCGCGCGGAGCTGGCGCGGCGCCAGGCGGCCCGACAGCAGCAGGACAAACGGCGTCCGCGATAGCCGCGATCGCGAGCAGCCGCGCGTGTACGGCGTCGATCGTGCCGTCCGGCGTCGACGTGCCGGCCGTCAGGCCGACAACACGCCGCCCCGCGAACCAGCCGGCATCGAGTTCGGCCGCGGTGCCGACGTGCACGGTGGCCACGCCCGCGGCCTCGCCGCGCGCAACCAGCTGCCGCGTGTTGTTCGAATCACGGCCGCCGACGACGACGAGGGCATCGACGCGCGCCAGCAACGCATCGACGGCCGCGACGCGCGCCTTGGTCGGACTGCAGATCGTGTCGACGACACGCACGTCGGCGCGCGGGTTGGCGGCCCGCACGGCCGCGACGATCGCCGCCGCCCGCTCCACTTGGGTCGTCGTCTGGCTGATCACCCCGAGTCGTGGTTCCGGCCAGCTCGTCACCTCGTCTTCGTCACCGACGACGATCGGATCGTGCAGATCTTCGACCAGGCCTTGCACCTCGACATGGCCGCGCCGGCCGATCACGATCACGCGGCGCCCCTCGGCCTGCAGCGCCTGCGCCGCCTCGTGCGCCCGCCGCACCAGCGGGCAGGTCGTGTCGATCAACTGCTTGTCGGCCGCACGCAGTCGATGGCGCTCGCGGTCGCTGATGCCGTGCGCCGTGATCAGCACCGCCGGCGTCGTGGGCACCGACCGCGCCTGTTCCAGGGAACGGCGGAAGCCGCGCCGGTCCAGGGTCGCGAGCACGTCGGCGTTGTGCACCAGTTCGCCGTGGATCGTCACCGAGTCCGGTGACGCGATGTCGTCGAGCACCGACAAGGCGTCCCTGACGCCGAAACACATGCCCATCTCCGCCGCGCGCACGATCCGCATCTGGCACTCCTTTGCTTTGCGTTGCAAAGTAGAGGCTGGGGCGGCCCCGGTCAACCTTCCTGAGATGCGCAGGCGCCAGCCGCAACCGCCCAGCCGCAGGCGGCTGCTCGCCGCCGCGTCGCGGGCCATCGCGCGGTGCAGATCAGGCGTCTTCCTGCGCGACCGACGCGCGCGGCCGCGAACGGCGCCGTTCGCCGCGTCCGGCGGGCCCCCGACCCTCCGCTTCGCGCAGGCGATGCTCCAGCCGCTGCATGCGCAGCTCCAGCATGCGCAGCCGTGCGCGCAGCAGCCGTTCCCGCGGTGGCATCGGGCCAGCCTGCCGGGAACCATCGCCCTCACCTCGCGCGCGCGCCGCCTGTCGCCCCCCATCGAACTGCCGCAACTGCAGCGGCATCTCGCTGCGCGGGCCACGCGGTCCCGATCGCGGCTGCGGCTCGCCGCGGTGCGCGGCATCCGGCCGGCCGAGGCCGCGCCCTGGTCGAGGTTCCTGCCTCTCTGCCGGTTCGCCGGCCTGCTCCCGGAACTCGGCGCTTCGCTCCCGCATGCGTTCGCGAAGGCGCTCGAAGCGTTCCGGCGGTGGGCGCAGGCCCTCGGGCTCGGGTCGATCCGTGTCGCGACCGCGCTGGGCGGTCAGCGTCGATGCCAGCAGGCACAGCAGCAGCAGGGTTCGTTTCATGATGGTCCTCGGTTGGGGCGTGCGGGCGCGAGGAACGCACCCGCCAGGGCGAGCCCACTACCCGGAGGATCGCATTCGTTACGCAATGGGAACACCCCGCCACCCCGACAAGAGCCCGGCTCCGGCCGCGAAGCCCCTCGGCAAGATGTTGCCGGGGTCTACCCCCACCACGATGGCAGCATGCAGCCGGCTGCAGCCGTCCCCGCGATGGCGAGCCGTTGCCGTGCCAGCGTGAAGACATCCACGGTACGTTCCTTGCCTGCCGGCGCGCTCCGATGCCCCCCTCACAGCAGTCCCATCCCCTTCTTCGCCCGCTGGGTGTCGCGGTGCTCACCGTCGGCTTGCTCGCCGGGTGCCAACAGACCGCAACCACCACGCCCACGGCCGTGGAACGGATCGCGGCGCCGCCGACCAGTGCCGACAAGTCGGTGTCGCTGCCCGGCCTGCACAACGTCGTCACCTACGCACCCGAGATCGTCTGCGGCGGCGTGCCCGAGGGCGAAGAAGGGCTGCACACACTGGCCGCGATGGGCATCAAGACGATCATCTCGGTCGACGGCGCCACGCCAGACGTCGACGGCGCCGAGCGCCTGGGCATGCGCTACGTGCACCTGCCGATCAGCTACGACACGGTGCCGGAGAAGCGCCAGCAGGAACTCGCCCAGGCCCTCGTCTCCCTGCCCGGCCCCGTCTACATGCACTGCCATCACGGCCAGCACCGCAGCGCCGCGGCACTCGGCAGCGCCGTCGTGCTCGCCGGCAGACTGACGCCCGAGCGGGCACTCGAGCGCATGGCGGTCTCGGGAACGGCGAAGGAGTACACCGGCCTCTGGAAGGCTGTGCGCGAGGCGCGTCCACTCGACGCCAGCCAGCTGCACGCCGACCCGTCGAGCTTCCCGAAGATCAGCCAGGTCCGGGGCATGGTCGCCACCATGTCGGAGATCGACCTGGCCTTCGACCTCGTCAAGCAGGCCAAGAAGGCCGGCTGGAAGGCGCCCAAGGACCACCCGGACCTGTTTGCCCCGAAGGAGACCAAGCGGCTGGCACTGCTGTTCGCCAACCTCCAGAGTGACGCCGACAGCAAGCAGCTGCCGACCGACTATCAGACCAGGCTGCAGCATGCGATCGAGACCACCAAGGCGCTGGACACCGCGGTGCAGGCGAATGATCTGGTGACCGCCAGCGAGTTGATGGAGCAGATCGGCAAGGGCTGCAAGCAATGCCACCAGACGTATCGCGACAACCTGTGAGCCGCCGTCGTCGTCGGCACCCTACCGCCACCCACCGTCTCCCCACCCTCATGCACCACCGCCTGCCGTTCGCGTTCCTGCTGCTCGCTGCCTGCAGCGCCGACGCGGCGCCAGCCGGACCGACGATCTACGTCGCGCTCGATCAGGAACTCAGCCAGCACCTGCTCGAGCAGCTCGCGGGCGGACTGAAGATCGACCTGGTGCAGCGCTACGACACCGAAGCCGCCAAGACCGTCGGCCTCGTCAGCATGCTGATGGAGGAGCAGGGCAACCCACGCTGCACCGTGTTCTGGAACAACGAGCTCGCGAACACGGTCCGGCTCGCGCAGGCAGGTCTGCTCGAGCCCTACGATTCGCCGGCGGCGCGCGACGTTCCTGCCGAGTGGCGGGATCCACAGCACCGTTGGACCGGCTTCGCGGCGCGCGCCCGCATCCTGATCGTCAACACCGAACTGCTGCCGGACCCGAAGACCTGGCCGAGCAGCTACGCCGATCTGATCGACCCCAGGTGGAAGGGCCGCTGTGCGGTCGCGAAGCCCAAGACCGGCACCACGCTGACGCATTTCACGGCGCTGCGGATGGTGCTCGGCGAAGAACGCTACGCGAGCTTCCTGGACGGCCTGACCGCCAACGACGTCACGCTGGTCGACAGCAACGGCGCCTCGATGCGCGCCGTGCGCGAAGGCAAGCTGGCGTGGGCCTTCACCGACACCGACGACTACCACGTCGCCAAGGCGAAGGGCTTCCCGGTCGCGTGCGTGTTTCCCGACCAGCAGGACGGAGGCATCGGCACCATGCTGATTCCCAACTCCGTCGCGCTGATCAAGGGCGGCCCCGACCTCGCCGCCGGCCGGCGTCTGATCGACGCGATCCTGGCGCGCCAGACCGAGGCATTGCTCGCGGCTGCCGACGGCGCGCAGATGCCGCTGCGCAGCGGGATCCCGGGGCCTGCGGACCCGTCGATCCCGGCCGTCGGCGCATTCCGGCAGATGCACTGGGACGTCGAGGCGACCGCCCGCAACCTCGCGCGCTGCGCCCACGACTGGGACCAGCACTTCGCCAAGTGAACGCGCTGGCGCACGGCTTCGCACCCGCCCGCCTGCCACTGGTGGCGGCGCTCGCGTTCCTGAGCGCCTTCGTCGTGCTGCCACTCGGCGGCCTCGCGGCCGCGACCGTGTTCGGCCCCGACGGCTTCACGCTCGAGGCATGGACCGCGCTCGCCGCTGACAAGAACGCGATCACACAGCTGATCGCGTCCCTGCAGCTCGGCCTCGCGGCGACGACCGTGTCCCTGCTGCTGGGCGGCGCACACGCCTGGGTGACGATCGGGCGGGACCTGCCCGGTGGCGCGCTGCTCGGTCCCCTGGGAGTCGCGCCGCTGGTGGTGCCACCGATCTTCGTCGCCATGGGCTTCGCCGACCTGGCCTCTGTGTCCGGCTTCTGGCCGTGCGCGCTGTTGCTCGGCATCGCCCACGCGCCATTCGTCGCCGTGCTGGCAGCGCGCGGCCTGCGCAGCGTCGACGGCCGCGCCTACGAGGCGGCATGGCTGCTGCGCGGTCGCGCGCGCGCCGAGCGATGGCTGCTGCGCGCTATCGCGCCGGAGCTGCTGGCGGGCTGCCTGCTCGCCTTCCTGTTCACGCTCGCGGACCACGGCGTGCCGGAGTTCCTGACCGTGAAGGGCAAGACCTGGCACACCTACGCCGAGGGCCTGTTCTCGCGCTGGAGCCGGCGCGCCGTCGGCACCACCTTCGCCGAACTGCAGAGTCCGATCACCGCCGCGCTGCCGTTCGTCGCCGCCTTGGGATGTCTGTTGTGGGCGGCGCTGCGGCTGCGCGCCGCGGCACCCGATCGCGGCGTCGTGCGGGCCCTGCCGCTGCGGCCGCTCGGCAACTGGCGCTGGCCCGCGCTGCTCGTGCCGTTCGCCTACCTCGCCACCGGCATCGGCCTGCCGGTGTTCGTGCTGACCCGCTGGGCGCTCGGCTCGGCCCAGCGACTCGAACCGATGTCGCTGCACTACGCGCAGCAGAGCTTCCACAAGGCGATGGACCAGGGCCTGCCGGATCTGCTGCATTCGCTCTGGCTGGCGCTCGGTGTGGCGGCATTCGTCGTGTTGCTGGCCCTGCCGCTGGCGCGCGCCGCAGGACGACGCTGGCCGCTGCTCGACCTGCTGTGTGCCTTGCCGGCGGCGATCCCGGCGATCCTGCTCGGCATCGCGCTGGTGCGCTCGTTCCACGACAGCGACCTGTTGCGCAGCCTCGGCGGTGACTTCTACGCCGGCTGGGGCTTCGCACTCTGCGGCTACGCGGCGCGCTTCCTGCCGTTTGCGGCACTGACCCTGTCGGCGCAGGTGCGGCGGCAGTCGATCGCCGCCGAAGAAGCCGGTTCCCTGGTGCGGCGCTCTCCGGTGGCGCGCGCGCTGCGGCTGCACCTGCCGCCGCTGCTGCCGGCCGCCTGGACGGCAGGCGTGCTCGTGTTCGTGCTGGCGCTGCGCGAACTCGACCTCGCCGTCGTGCTGCCGGCCGCGAACGCGACCGCCGTGCGGCGGCTCGCCAACGCCGTGCACTTCCAGCACGAAGACTGGAGCGGCATCATCGCGCTGCTGCTGCTGTCCCTTGCAGTGCTGCTGCCGCTGCTTCCCTCCCTTCTCGCCGGCCGTAGGCTGGCGTCCCTGTCGTGAGCAAGTCCGTCGCCGTCCACGACCTCAGTCTGCAGCGCGGCACGTTCCGGCTGGGTCCCTTGTCGTTCACCGTGCCACCCGGCGGCCGCCTCGCCATCGTCGGCCCGTCGGGCTCTGGCAAGACGACGCTGCTGCGCTGCCTCGCCGGCCTCGAACGCATCGACGGCGGCACCGTCCGCATCGGCGATCAGTTGGTCGCCGACGGCGACAACCACGTGCCCCCCGACCGCCGCGGCCTCGGACTGGTGTTCCAGGACGGCGCCCTGTGGCCGCAGATGACCGCGCTGCAGCACCTGACCTTCGCCGCACCTGGCCTGACGCGCGAGCAAGCGCGCGAACTGCTGCACCGCGCGGGCCTCGAGGCACAGGCGAGCCAGAAGCCGGGCACGATGTCGGGTGGTGAAGCGCAGCGACTCGGTTTGTGCCGTGCACTCGCGCCGGCCCCCGGCGTGCTGCTGCTCGACGAGCCGCTGCGGTCGGTCGACGTGCACCAGCGCGACGGACTCGTGCTGCTGCTGCGCACGCTGGCCGACGAACGCGACCTGACGACGATCCTGGTGACCCACGACCGCGACGAAGCGCTGGCGCTGGCCACCGACCTGGTCGTGCTGCGCGACGGCCAACTGGTCGAGCAGGGCCCCGCGCGGCAGCTGCTGCGACAGCCGGCGACCGCGTTCACCGCGGCGTTCCTGCTCGGCGCCGCGTGCCTGCCGACCACGGCGGTGGACGGCAACCGCCTGGCGACACCGTTCGGCACGTTCGATCGCCCTGAGGGCCTGCGCGGCGACCTGCGGCTCGTACTGCTGCCCGGCGACGTACAGCTCACGACGTCCGGCACGGCCCCGACCGGTCGCATCCTGACCGTATTGCCCGGCGAACGCGGTCTGCGGGTCCGGCTCGCGCTCGGCGACCAGATCGTCGAGACCGCCGCCGACGCCCCACCGGCAATCGGCACCGAGGTCCCCCTGGCCCTGTGTGGTGCGCCGCGGTTCCTGCCCTGGCAGGGAGCCAGCACATCATGAAACTCAGCACGCGCATCGGCATCACCGCGACGGTGCTCGCCGCCTTCGGTGGCACGATCGCATTCCTCTCGGCCGGCGCCGACAGCGTGGCGCCGACGACGACGGTGCGCTGGGAGTCGGCGGCGCAGTGCAAGAGCTGCCACGAGGACGTGTTCGCCGAATGGCAGGGTTCGCACCATCAGATCGCCTACACGAATCCCGAGGTGCGAGCACTGAGCGACGACTTCCGCAAGGAGGAGTGCATGGACTGCCACCTGCCGCGGCCGCTGGCGGTGACGGGCTTCGGCAAGCGCACGCTGCCGCGTCGCACCCACTTCGACGAAGGTGTCAGCTGCATCTCGTGCCACCTCGCGGCCGACGGCGGCATCCTGGCACGCAACGACCGTCCGGAGGTGCCCTGCAAGCCGCGCGCGAGCGAGCAGCTCTTCGCCGTCGACACCTGCGCGTCGTGCCACAACCAGCACGGCACCACCGATCAGTGGCGAGCGAGTCACTACAGCAAGTTGGGCACCGACTGCGCCGCCTGCCACATGCCGGCGGTGACCCGCACGCGCAAGGACGGCAGCACGCGCCTGGGTCGCAAACACGTCTACGAGGGCTGCCACGACCCGGCGACGCTGCGCAGCGCCGGCAAGTGGGATGTCGCGCGCGATGGCAATGAACTCGTGCTGTCGCTGACCAACATCGGCGCCGGCCACAACTTCCCGACCGAAGAACGCCATCGCGCCGTCGACATGCTGTATCGCTTCGTCACCGCGAGCGGCACCGGCGAGTGGCAGCGAGCCTGGCGCTTCCGCATGCCCTATCGCGACGAGATGGAACCGATCAATCCGGGCAACGCACCGGGAGAGAACGCGCAACTGCCGGCCGGCGAGACCAAGGCCGTGCGCGTGCCGATCCCGGCCGAGGCCCTCGCCGTCGAGGCTCGTCTGTGGTACCGACTGACACCGTTCTGTGGCGACGAGGATCCTCGCAGCACGCTGCTCGAGGAGCGGCACCTGGAGCTGCGATGAGAACTACGCCGCTGGTCGTGACCCTGCTGCTGGCCTTCGGCGCGTGTGGCAGCCCCAAGGCAAGCGCCAGCAAGCCGGCGCAGCCTCCATTGCCGCCGCTGCAGCTGCATCCGTTCCTGGCCGAACTGCAGCGGCTCGCCGCAACGCTGACGCCTCCGAACGAAGCCAGCCAACACGAACTGCGCGAACTCGCCGACGTCGCGCTGCGGCTGGTCGAGGCCGACCCACGCACGCAGATGCGCGCCGAGCGCGCCCTGCTCGAACACCAGCAGGCGTGGTGGGTGTTGGAGCCTGCGTTGCTGCACGACGATGTCAGCGTGCGGCGCCGCGCCGCCTGGTTGTGCGGCCAGACCGGGCAGCCGGCGCTGCAGGCCGCCCTGGTGCTGCGGCTGAAGTACGAACTGGACCCCGAAGGTGTCGTGTGGGTGGCCGAGGCGCTGCAGCGCCTCGGCAACGACACGGGCCTGGGCTGGCTGGATGCGGCGATGACGCGCGAAGCGACCGCCCAGCAGGCCGGCACGATCGCGATCGGGATCTGCCGCGACCGCGGGCTCACACTGCCGGAGCAGCCCACCTACGCCGAGTTGCAGGCACACCTTCGCACCCAGTCGGCCGCGTGGCAACGCACCGGCATGCGCCCGCGTCCAGGCGCAGCCACAGCCGAGATGGAGCCGCTCGACGCCCGCTTCGCCGCGCACCTGGCGACGACGCAGGGCACGCAGCTGCGACCGGTCGACGACGCGCGCTTCGTCACCACACGCTGCGGCCAGCTGCCCGTGCCTCTGTTGGTGCGGACGCTCGGGGCCGAGGAGCCATACCTTCGCACGATGGCCCTGCAGGTCCTGGCCGACATCGGCGCGCCGGCGCTGGCGGCGGCACCTGCCGTGTTGCCGCTGCTCGCCGACCCTCTGACCGGGTCCTACGCCGTGCGCACGCTCGGCGAGATCGGGGCCACCGACGCGATCCCCCACCTGCGCGCGCGGCTCGACGACATCGATACCGAGATCCGTGCGGCGGCGACGCAGGCACTCGGCCTGCTGCAGGACCATGACAGCACGGCGGCCCTGACGGCGCGCATGCAGGATCCACAGGAGGTGCTCGACGTGCGCGTCGGCGCCGCGTTCGGCCTGTTGTGCCTGGGCGAGAACGCCGCCGCGGCTGAGTTCCTCGCCGACCGCGAGCAGAAGCACGACTACCACGAGGGGACCCTGGCGAAGCTGCGGGCACGGTTGGCAGCGCGATCGCGGTGAGGCCAGCGGGCGCTCAGCACCGCGCAACTGCAGTAGCAACGGGCAAACGTGGGCCTGGGGGTGGCGCGGCGTCCGGAGCAATCCTGTACCGAACCGGCAACACAAGTCGGCAGATTTCCCGGCGACCAGCAAGGATTGCTAGGGTAGTTGCAGGTTGGACACAGCCACTGCCTGGATTCGCCACGCAATGCGGGTGTCCTCGTCTCCCATCCATGCCACCCATGACTCGTCTACCTGCTGTACTCGTTTCCGCGGCCGTGCTCGCCGTCGGCGCGCACGCCCAGTGTCTCTCGGCCCCCGCTGTCGGCCCGATCAACATGGTGCAGTGGTATTCCGGCACCGGCTACTCCAGCACCTACGCCATCGCCGACGAGGGCCTGACCAATCCTCCGATCGACCTGACACCGGCGTTCGGTGCCGGCGGCTTCCCGATGACCGGCGCGGTCGGCGTGCTGAACCAGATGTGGATCAACAGCAACGGCGAGGTCTACCTCAGCGATGCGGCACTCGGCCTGCTGCAGCCCGTCGGCGGCTCGGCATTCGGCACGGACAGCCTGCTGGAGGCCCGCGGCAACGTCGCCGGCGGTTCTCCCCGCATCTTCGCGTTCGGCGCCGACCAGCAGAACTCGACCCTCGGCGGCGCTGCCTGGTCCGTCACGTGTGACCTCACGCCCGGCTCGGTCAAGGTGAGTTGGACCGACATGGCGCGCTACGCCAACGCGACCGACAGGTTCAGCTACTCGATGGAACTGCTCGCCGGCGGCTCGGTGCTGCTCCGATACGGCAACACGTTCCCGGTGATGAACCCCTACGTCGGGATCTCGATCGGCAACCTGGTCGGTACCGCGTCGTCGCCGTCGCGCAGCTTGCGCGGTGGCCCGCTGGTCAGTGATTCCGGCACCGAAGGCCTGCTCTACCAGAGCATCGCCTTCGATCTCGCGACCTACGGCCTGCTGCTGACGCCGAACGGGATCGGCGGCTACGTCTCCGTCGTCGTCTGCGAGCAAGCCAGCCACATCAGCTACGGCACCGGTTGCTATGGCATCCCCAGTGCCTTGACGACCAGCGTCTACGAGGTGTTCCCCGGCTCGGTCGCGGCCAAGACCGCTCTCGACACCAATGCCCTGCTGTTCGCCGCGACCCCGAGCGGGTACTCGGTGAACTGGCTTCCGGGCGTCGCCGCAGCCCTCTACCTGGCGCCGACCGCCAATGCGACGGTCGCCATGCTGACGGACGACTCCACGACCACCATCACGCCATCGGTGCCGATTCCGATCCCGGGCGGAGCGGCGCCCGTCTGGACGATCTCCTCGAATGGCATCCTGACGGCCGCCGCCACCGGTAACAACGGCACGTCCTACACGGCGACCGGCGCCGACATGACCGGCACGGCGGCGCCCTACCTCGGCTTCTACATGTGGCGCGACTACAACCCGACCACCAGCGGTCAGGTGAAGTACGAGGAGGTCGGCGGCACGCTCTACGTGACCTACGACGGCGTCAGCATCTACGGCACGACCTCGCCGGCCACCTTCCAGTGGCAGGTCAGCCTGGCGACCGGCGATGTCTTCATGGTGTTCTCCAACCTGGATGCGTCCGTGAACACCACGCCCGTGCTGGTCGGCTGCACGTTGGCGGGCGTTGGCACGAATCCGGGCGCGATCGCCCTGTCGACGGGCCTGCCGGTCGTCTTGGTCGGTGACACCCTACCGATGTCGCTGTCGGCGGCACCGCCACCCGTGATCAACCCGAGCACGCTGGTGACCTACACGGCCTACAACATCCCCGAGTTCATCCCCGGGTCCGGTGTCTACCTGTCGACCATGTTCCTCAGCGCCAGCCAGGTGCCGGGCGGCCTCGACCTCGGCGTCATCGGGGCGCCGGGCTGCAGCGCCTTCATCGGTGGCCTGGAGTACAACTTCGGCACGGCGGTGACGTCGACGCCGACAGCCGCGGCCTCGCTGCTGTTCGGCAACGTGCTGCTGTCGCCGGGCAACGTCATCTACGCGCAGGCCGTGGGGCTGTTCGATCCCGCGCACCCGCTGCCGAACGGCCAGAACGCGTTTGGCATGGTGGTCAGCAACGGCGTGCGCAGTTCGATCCAGCTGCAGTGAGCGGCCGGCGCGGTGGGTGCGCCGAGGCGCACCACCCTTGCCCCGGCCCGGCGCACCGCTACACCTGCGCGCATGGCCACCACTCCCCCGCTGGCGCAGCGCATTGCCGGCCTCGTCCTGCTCGGCCTGACGATCGGCCTGATCCGCTACGGCCTCGAGTTCACGCACAGCCAGCACACGATGTGGTTCGGCGTCTACTACGTGATGCCGATCGCCATGCTGGTCATCGGCCTGCGCGGCAGCTGGGGCGACATCCGCTGGCCGCAGCTGCTCGGCAGCATGGCGGTGATGTGCCTGTTCGTGTGGGGCATCCCCAACTCGCTCGCCTACACGACCGGCCAGTTCCTCGGCTGGCAGCACGGGCGCTTCTACAACGGTGGCACCACGGATCCCGAGCACACCCGCGCCGCACCGATCGCCGCGACCACGCTCGGCAAGCTCGGCTTCGGCCTGATGCAGGGCCTGCTGACGTCGGTCGCCGGCACGATCTGGTGCACGGTGTGGGGTTCGCTGCTGATCTGGGTGCCGGCGCGGCTGCGGCGGCGATCGATGTCGCCGCGCGCGAACGGCTGACGCGGCACCGGCACCCGAGATCACCGAACCCGTCGCGCGAGTTCGAGCGCGCGGCCGCCGAGCGTGCGGTGCGGCCCTTCACGCCGCGAAGAAGTCGTTGCCCTTGTCGTCGACGACGAGGAACGCCGGGAAGTCCTTCACCTCGATCTTCCAGACCGACTCCATGCCGAGGTCGGCATAGTCGAGCACCTCGACCTTCTGGATCGAGTCCTGGGCCAGGATCGCGGCCGGGCCGCCGATCGAGCCGAGGTAGAAGCCCGTGTGCTTCTTGCACGCGTCGGTGACCTGCTTGCTGCGGTTGCCCTTCGCCAGCATCACGAAGCTGCCGCCCGCCTGCTGGAACGCATCGACGTAGGCATCCATGCGGCCCGCGGTCGTCGGGCCGAACGAACCCGACGCCATGCCGGTCGGTGTCTTCGCGGGACCGGCGTAGTAGACGACGTGGTCCTTCAGATACTGCGGCAGGCCCTGGCCCGCATCGAGCCGCTCCTTGATGCGCGCGTGCGCGATGTCGCGAGCGACGACCATCGGGCCGGTCAGCGAGAAGCGGGTGCGGATCGGGTACTTGCCGAGAGTCGTGCGGATCTCGGCCATCGGCCGCGACAGGTCGATCTGCACCACCTCCTCGGCCACCTGCGAGGCATCGACGTCCGGCAGGAAGCGCGCCGGGTTGGTCTCGAGCTGCTCGAGGAACACGCCGTCGGCGGTGATCTTGCCCTTGGCCTGGCGGTCGGCACTGCACGACACACCGATGCCGACCGGGCAGGAAGCACCGTGCCGCGGCAGCCGGATCACGCGCACGTCGTGACAGAAGTACTTGCCGCCGAACTGCGCGCCGATGCCGTTCTGCCGCGTCACCGCCAGCACCTGCTGCTCGAGTTCCAGGTCGCGGAACGCGCGGCCGCGCTCGTTGCCGGTGGTCGGCAGCGTGTCGAGGTAGCGCGCGCTGGCCAGCTTCACGGTCTTCAGCGTGAACTCCGCCGACATGCCGCCGATCACGATCGCCAGGTGGTACGGCGGGCACGCCGCCGTGCCGAGCTTGCGCGTCTCCTTGTCGATCCACTGCAGCAGCGACTTGGGATTCAGCAGCGCCTTCGTCTCCTGGAACAAGAACGTCTTGTTCGCCGAACCGCCGCCCTTGGTCAGGAACAGGAACCGGTAGCCGTCGCCCTGATCGGCGTACAGCTCGATCTGCGCCGGCAGGTTGTCGCCAGTGTTCACCTCGCGGTACATGTCGAGCGGCGCCATCTGCGAGTAGCGCAGGTTGGTCTCGATGAACGTGCGCTGCACGCCGCGGCTCAGCGCCGCCTCGTCGTCGCCGTCGGTCCAGACGTGCTGGCCCTTCTTGCCGATCACGATCGCGGTGCCGGTGTCCTGGCAGCTTGGCAGCACCATGCCGGCCGAGACGTTGGCGTTCTTCAGCAGCTGCAGCGCGACGAAGCGGTCGTTCGCCGATGCCCCCGGGTCGTCGAGGATCTGGCGCAGCTGCAGCAGATGGCCGGGCCGGAACAGGTGGCTGATGTCGCGGATCGCCGCGAACGTCAGCAGTTCGAGCGCCGCCGGTTCGATGCGCAGGATGCGCCGGCCACCGGCGTCGAGCGTCGAGACGTGGTCTCGCGTCAGCAGGCGGTACGGCGTCGTGTCGGCGCCCAGCTCGAAGATCGGTTGGAACGGCAGCGGCATCGCCGCAGCTTGGCCCGTTGCGGGGCGCGTTTCCAGCCGCGCACTACTTCACCAGCGGCCGGAAGCGACGGATGCAAGCCCCGGCGACGTCGTCGCACGCCTTGGCGGCATCACCCTGGTTGCACGTGACCAGCACCGCGAACTTCGCCTCGGGCGCCAGCCACGCCACGCAGAACCACATCGTGTTGCTGCCGGAGTGCGTCAGGATCGGGCCGGGGGCCCAGGGCCGTCTCGTGACCCCCCAGCCGAGCGCATACTCCGCTCCAGCGGGCGGCGTGTGCAGCGCCGTCAGCGACTCCTGCCGCAGCAGCGGCTCGTCGCCCACCACACCGAGGTGCAGCGCGGCGAACTTCGCCCAGTCCGACAGCGTCATGTGCACGGTGCCGGCCGGGCCGAGCGACGGCGGGTTGTCGGCGAACACCGCGAGCGGCCCTTTGGCGGCGGGCCGATGGCCCCATGGCTGCGCCGTCGCGTCCTCGGTGCCCGGCGGGCCGAAGCCCGCGCTGCCGATGCCGAGCGGCGCGAACACCTGCTCCTGCACCAGCACTTCCCAGGGCTTGCCACCGATGCGCTCGGCGATCGCACCGGCGAGCATGTAGCTGGCATTCGAGTACAGGAACCGCTGCCCCGGCTGCGCTTCCGGCGCAACCGCGAGCATCGTCGCGGCGACGTCCGTGCGCGCCTCGGTGTTGCTGCCGGCGAAGCGGAACAGCTCGCGCCACAGGGCGTCCGGCGGCTGGCCCGGCAGTCCGGCGCGATGTTGCAGCAACTGCAAAACGGTGATCGCGCGCGCGTCCTCGTGCATCTTCGCCGCGAGGTCTGGCAGCGCCTCGGCGACCGTCGTCGCAAAGGCGAGCTTGCCGGCTTCGACCTGTCGCGCCAGCAGCGTCGCCGTCATCGCCTTCGTGCAGGAACCGAGGTGCCAGAGGTCGTCGACCGTCACCTTCTCGTCGTGGCCGGCACGGCGGATGCCCGCGACACCGAGCGCCGCGAGCTTGCCATCGACCAGCACTGCCGCGCCGAGCGCGGGCACCGCATGCCGCTCGCGGATCGGCGCCAGCAGTTCGGCCAGGTCGACGAGCGGCACGGTCTGCGCGCAGAGCGGCGTCAGGAGGAGCAGTGCACTGCCGGCGAACGCGAGGCACGGGGAACGCATGCCGGCATCGTGCCGCCGCGACAGCGTCCCCGCCATCACCGGCCGAGCGCCCAGAAGATCGCCTCGGGCGTCGCCGGGCAGGCCAGATCGATCAGCCCAGCCCCGCGGAATCCCGCCACGGCGTCCCGCAGCGCCTCGCGCACCGCGATCGCGAGCATCAACGGCGGTTCGCCGGTGGCCTTGCTGCCATACACGGCCCCCGATTCGGTGGCGCGCGCGAGCGTGTTCACGACGAAGCGCAGAGGACACTCGCCAATGCCCGGCAACTTGTAGGTCGACGCCCCGCGCGACTGCAGCGCGCCATCGGCGCCGAACACGACCTCTTCGCACGTGAGCCACCCGACGCCCTGCAGGAAGCCGCCTTCGATCTGGCCGCGATCGATCGGCGGCGCCAGTGAATCGCCGACGTCGTGCAGGATGTCGACGCCGAGCAGCCGGTGGTGGCCGGTGAAGCCGTCGACCTCGACCTCGGCCACGGCCGCACCGTAGGCGAAGTAGCGGAACGGCTCGCCGCGCCCGGTCTTCTGGTCGAAGTGGATACCGGGCGTGCGGTAGTAGCCGGTCGCGAACAGCGGCAGACGCTGCAGGTAGGCACGCTCGACGACCGCCGCGAACGGCACTTCGCCATCGCCGCCGCGCACCATGCCGTCGACGAACGTGACGTCGCCCGCGGCACAGTGCAGCAGCTCCGCTGCGACCGGCGCGAGGCGCGTGCGGAGCTCGACACAGGCGAGGCGCACCGCTTCGCCGTTGAGATCGCTGCCGCTCGATGCTGCGGTCGCCGACGTGTTGGGCACCTTGTCGGTGCGCGTCGGCATGCAGCGCAGCTGTTCGTGGCTCACCCCGAGCGCCCGGCTCGCGACCGCCAGCACCTTGCTGTGCAGCCCCTGCCCCATCTCGGTGCCGCCGTGGTTCACCTGCACGCTGCCGTCGCGGTAGACGAGCACCAGCGCACCGGCCTGGTTCAGGAACGTGGTGGTGAACGAGATGCCGAACTTCACCGGCGTGATCGCGAGGCCGCGCTTCGCATGTTCGTGCTGCGCGTTCCACGCCGCGATCGCCTGGCGCCGCGCCGCGAACGCGCTGGAGGTCAGCAGCTCGCGCCAGAGCCGATGGATGCGCTGCGCATCCCGCACCGGCTGGCCGTAGTGCGTGCAGTCGCCATCGCGATAGAAGTTGCGCTCGCGCACGACCTCCGGCGGCAGACCGAGCGTGCGCGCCACACGGTCGAGGATCTCCTCGATCACGACCATCGCCTGCGGCCCACCGAAGCCGCGGAACGCGGTGTTGGACGGCAGGTGCGTTCGCGCCACGCGGCCGCGCACACGCAGGTGCTCGACCCGGTAGCAGTTGTCGATGTGGAACAGGGCGCGGCCGAGGATCGCGTTGCTGAGGTCGAGGCTGTAGCCGCCGTTGCTCCACAGCTCGACCACCAGCGCGCGCAGCTTGCCGCCCTTGTCGAAGCCCACTTCGTAGCGGGCCAGGAACGGATGGCGCTTGCCGGTGATCGCCATGTCGCGCCGCCGGTCGAGGCGCACGACGACCGGCTGCCCGGTCGCATGGCAGCCGAGCGCCGCGATCGCCGCGCACAGGTTCGCCTGCGATTCCTTGCCGCCGAACGCACCACCCATGCGCAGGGATTCGCAGACCACCCGATGCGCCGGCACACCGAGCACATGGGCGACGGTCTGCTGGGTCTCGGTCGGATGCTGCGTCGACGACTGCACGTGGTAGCCGCCCGCCGTGTCGCGGCGCACGTAGGCGCACTGCATCTCCAGGTAGAAGTGCTCCTGGCCGCCGACGTGCAGCTCGCCGGCCAGCCGGTGCCCGCAACGCGCCAGTTCGGCGTCGGGCTCGCCGGTCGCGATCGTCTGCGGTTCGGTCAGGAAGCTGGCTGCCGCGATCGCACCTTCGATCGTCAGCACGGCAGGCAACGGCTCGTAGGCGACCTCTACCGCCGCTGCGGCGGCGCGCGCTGCGGCTTCGCTGTCGGCGATCACCCAGCAGACCGGTTGGCCGTGGTGGCACACTTCGTCGGGGAACAGCGGCTCGTCGTGGCGCACCGGACCGATGCTCGGCGCACCGGGAACGTCCGCCGCGGTCAGCACAGTGCGCACGCCGGGCATCGCCAACGCCGCGACCACGTCGACGCGCACGACCTTGGCATGCGCGTGCGGCGACTGCACCGGCCAGCCGTGCAGGGCGCCACCGTCACGCAGCGCGATGTCGTGTACGTAGAGCGCGGCGCCGGTGACGTGCTGCTCGGCGCTCTCGTGGCCGCGCGGCGTCACGGCGCCACCTCGTGCCAGAACTTCGCCAGCAGGCTCTGCACCATCGCCGACCGGTAGGCGGCACTGGCGCGCACGTCGTCGATCGGCGTGAACGCCTGCTGCGCCGCGTCCTGGCAGGCCTGCAGCGCCGCGGCATCGAGCGACCGCCCCACCAGCACCGCCTCGGCCGCGACAGCCCGCAGCGGCGTGGCCGCGACGCCGCCGAACGCCAGCCGCGCCCGGGTCACACGCCCCTGTTCCGACCAGACGGCGAACGCGGCGCTGACGCTGGCGATGTCGTCGAGTTCGCGCTTGCTGACCTTGTAGAAGCGCTGCGCCGTCGGCTGCGCACGCGGCACCCGCACGCACACCAGCAGTTCGTCGTCTCGCAACGCCGTGCGCCGGTAGCCGGTGAAGAACTGCGCCAGCGGCAGCACCCGCCGCCCGCGGCTCGACGCGACCTCCACCTCGGCATCGAGCGCCAGCAGCACCGGCGCGCCGTCACCGACCGGCGACGCCGTCATCAGGTTGCCGCCGATCGTCGCGCGCGCCCGGATCAGCGGCGACGCGAACAGCGGGATCATCTGTGCCAGCAACGGCACTTCCGCCGCCAGCCGCACCTCGATTTCGTGCCACGTGGCCGCCGCTCCGATCACGAAGCGGTCCGCATGCCCTTCGATCGTGTGCAGCGACGCGATCTGGCCGAGCGCGAGCACGCAACCGTGTCGGCGCCCGTCCTGGTTGTGTTCCACCACCAGGTCCGTGCCGCCGAGCAGCAGCGTCGCCTCCGGGTGCGCCGCCCGCAGCGCCAACGCAGCGTCGAGCTGCGTCGGCCGATGGAAGCTCGCGGCCGGGGTCGCGTAGTGCAGCGGCGTCGGCGCGGGAGCTGGCCTCTGCAGACGCTCTTGCTGCGGATCCGCCGCTGCCGGCACCGGCAACTGCACCGCGGCGTCGCAGATCGGCCGGTAGCCGGTGCACCGACACAGGTTGCCGGCCAGCGCCTGCCGCGGCGCCGGCCGCGGTGCCTCGTAGTAGTGTGCGAACAGGCTCATCACGAACCCCGGCGTGCAGTAGCCGCACTGCGAACCACCGTGCTCGACCAACAGCTGCTGCACCGGGTGCAGCGCCGCGCCCCGCACGCCCTCGACGGTCCATACTTCGCAGCCGGCGACCTCGGGCAGCAGCACGAGGCACGCATTCACCGCCTGGTAGCGGCTGCGCTCGGGCCCGGCCGCGACGACGGTCACCACTGCGCACGCACCACACTCACCCTCCGCGCACGATTCCTTGCTGCCGGTGAGGCCGCGCGCCCGCAGGAACGCGAGCAGCGTGGTGTTCGGATCGATGCCGGCCACGCGCACCGGCGCGCCGTTGCACCGGAACTCGAAGGCGTCGCTCATGGCAACGGCGACCGGCTCAGCAGCACGACACCGGCCACGGTGCAGATCGCACCCAGCACGCGTGGCGCCGACAACGGGATGCCGCCGGCCAGCCGGTCCCACGCCGCGCTGGCGAGCATCTGCGCGCCGACCAGCGCGACGAACGTCGACAGGGCACCGATGCGCTGCACGGCCCACGGCAAGCCGAGCACGATCAGGAAGCCGACCAGGCCGGGCACGAGCCACCACCCGCGGAACGCCGAAGCGTCCAGCTGCCAGCGCAGCAGGCCTTCCTGCTGACCGCGCACGCCGCAGTAGATGGCGAAGGCGAGCGCGCAACCAGCCGCCACGAACATGTTCAGCGTCGTCGCCACCGCGAGACCCGTGTGTGTCGCGATCTCCTTGTTCAGCGTCGCCTGCAGCACGGCCGCGATCCCGAGCAGGAACGGCACGACCAGATCGATGGACATCGCCGCATTATGGCAAGCGATCGGCTCGAACTACCATGCGCGTCTCCTGCCCCCAGCAGGCAAACCCTACGCCCGCCACACAGCTGCGATGAGCCACCCCACCACGCCAGCGTCCATCCTGCAGACCGCGTTCGGCTTCTGGTCCGCCAAGGTGTTGCTGACCGCCGTCGAGTTCGACCTGTTCTCCCACCTCGCCGGCAAGCAGCTGACGGGCGCGGAACTCGGCACGCTGCTGGAACTGCACCCGCGCGCGATCGCCGACTTCTTCGACGCGCTGGTGGCGATGGGCTTCCTGCAGCGGCACGGCAACGGCGCCGAAGCCCGCTACGAGAACACGCCGGAAGGCGCCAGCTTCCTCGATCGTCGTAGCCCTCGGTACATCGGCGGCATCCTGGTGATGCTGAACGCGCGCCTGTTCCGCTTCTGGCACGACCTGCCGACCGCGCTGCGCACCGGCAAGCCGCAGAACGAGGTCAAGCACGGCCAGAAGGGCGTCTTCGAGGAGCTCTACGCCGACATCCCGAAGCTCGAGCAGTTCCTCGGCGCGATGACCGGCCTGTCGCGCAGCAACTTCGAACTGTTTGCCGAGCGCTTCGACTTCTCGCGCCATGCCACGCTGTGCGACGTCGGCGGCGCCACGGGCCTGCTCTGCATCGAGGCCGCCAAGCGCCACTCGCACCTGCAGTGCACGACGTTCGACCTACCGCCGGTCGAGCCGATCGCCCAGCGCCACATCACTGCCGCGGGCCTGACGAGCCGCGTACGCACCGCATCAGGCGACTTCTTCCGGGATCCGCTGCCCAAGGCCTCGGTGATCACGATGGGCATGATCCTGCACGACTGGAACCTCGAGAAGAAGATGCTGCTGATCCAGAAGGCCTACGACGCGCTGCCCAGCGGTGGTGCACTGGTGGCGATCGAGGCGCTGATCGACGACGAGCGGCGCAGCAACGCCTTCGGCCTGCTGATGTCGCTGAACATGCTGATCGAGTTCGGCGATGCGTTCGACTACTCGGGCAGAGACTTCCGCGGCTGGTGCCAGCAGGTCGGCTTCCAGAAGTTCGAGGTGATGCACCTGCAGGGTGCGCACAGTGCCGCGATCGCCTGGAAGTGACGCGGTGCCCTGGCCCCGCGCCGCCGCGGACGGATAGCCTGCGCGGCATGTGGCGCAACTTCCCATCGGTGTTCGCGGCGTTGCTGGCATCCGGTTGCGCCACGCCCCCGCGCGCCGGCCCCGTGACCCCGAGCACCGACAGCGACCTGCGGCCGCAATTCGAGTCCCTCGGCCTGCTGCCACGCGCCCAGGGTCCGCGGCCGACCTGCTCGATCTTCACGACCGTGGCCGCGCTGGAGTTCGCGCACGCACGCGCAAGCGGCCGCGCGGAACGGCTCAGCGTCGAGTACTGCAACTGGGCTGCCAACGCCGCCACGAACCGCAGCGACGACGGCGACTTCTTCCACTTCGCGCTTGCCGGCTACCAGAGCTTCGGCATCTGTGCCGACCATCTGCTGCCGTACGGGGATCACTTCGATCCGAACGCCGTGCCACCACCGGCGGCACTCGTCGACGGCGGCCGCCACCGCGCCTTCGCCGACGACCACCTGCGGGTGCGCTGGATCCGGCCGAACGACGGGCGTCCCGGACTGTCACCCGAGCAGTTCGCCGACGTGCTCCACACGCTGGCTGCCGGCTGGCCGGTCGCCGCCGGTTCGGGCCACAGCCGCCTGCTGATCGGTTACCGCGCCGATGCGGCGGCGGCGGGCGGTGGCTCGTTCTCGACCATCGACTCCGCCTCGGCGCGCTTCGACGCGGTGCCGGCAGTCTTCGTGCGCGAACAGTTGTACGACGCGTTCGTGGTCGAACTCGCGCCTGCCGGAACCTGATGCCCGTTCGCCGCTCGTGGCCGGACTCGCTACCGTGCCGCCATGAAGCCGCGCGTGCTGGTCACCCGCTACGTCTACCCGGCCGCGATCGCGATGCTGCAGGAGGAGTGCACCGTCGACTACCACGACGGGCACGACGTGCTGGACCCGGCGCGGCTGCAACGCAAGCTGCAGCACGCGCAAGGCGTCGTCTGCCAGCTGACGGACGCCATCACCGCCGAACTGATCGCCGGCTGCCCGCACCTGCGCGTGATCGCCAACGTCGCGGTCGGCCACGACAACATCGACGTGCCGGCCGCGACCGCGCGCGGCATCGTCGTCACCAACACACCGGGCGTGCTGACCGAGGCGACCGCGGACCTGACGTTCGCGCTGCTGCTGGCGACCGCGCGGCGGCTGCCCG
>JBGARS010000053.1:0-35138 GCA_044230075.1 Planctomycetota bacterium
CTTCCTGCTGACCAACGCGGCCGGCGGCATCGCCGACGATCTGTCGGCCGGCGACCTGATGGTGCTGACCGATCACCTGAACCTGACCGGCACCACGCCGCTGCTCGGCCGGCACGAGCCGGCCTTCGGCCCGCGCTTCCCGGACCAGTCGCACGTCTACGCGCCGCGGCTGCGCGCGGTGCTGCAGCAGTGCGGCGGGCGCCTGCGGCCCGGCGTCTACGCGGGCCTGCTCGGCCCGTCGTACGAGACCCCGGCCGAGGTGCGCATGTTGCAGTCGCTCGGTGCCGATGCCGTCGGCATGAGCACCGTGCACGAGGCGATGGCGCTGAACGCGATGGGCGCCGGTGTCGTCGGCCTGTCGCTGGTCACCAACCTCGCCGCCGGCATCGCCGACCAGGTGCTGTCGCACGACGAGGTGGTCGCGGCCGGGGCGCAGGCGGCGACGACGCTGACCGACCTGGTGACCGAGTTCTGCCGTCGCCTCGCCACCGCATGAGCCTGCCGGACCTGACGATCCGGCCCTACCGGCCCGGCGACGAGGAGCGCATCCTGGCGACGTTCAACCTCGTGTTCCGCGAGGTCTGCGGCCCGAGCTACGTCGACCGCACGCTGGAGCAGTGGCGCTGGCAGTACCTCGAGAACCCGATGGGGCACCGCATGTCGCTGGCGGTCGCGCCGGACGGCACCGTGGTGTCGCAGTACGCCGGCGTGCCGGTGCTCGCCGACACGCCGTCGGGGCCGCAGCGGTTCATCCACTGCGTCGACTCGATGACACACCCGGCGTGGCGCGGCGGGCTGAAGCGGCCGGGCATCTTCGTGATCACCGGCCTGCCGTTCTCGGCGCACAGCCGCCGCATCGGCGACGCGGTGCTGTACGGATTCCCGGTCGACGTCGCGTTCCGCATCGGCTCGCGCTACCTCGAGTACCACTTCCTGCGCGACATCGACTTCCTGATCCGCGCAGCGAAGTTGCCACCGGTGTCACCGCCGGACGGGCTCACGATCGAACGCGTCTTCGTGACGCCGCCGGACATCGGCACGCTCTACGACGTGGTGCGCGGCGACAAGCGGCTGCTGCTGCGGCGGGACTGGCGCTACCTGCAGTGGCGCTACGTGCACAACCCCAACCACGCCGACTACGAACTGTGGACCGCGCGCGCCGGCGGCCACCTGCGCGGCTTCCTGGTGCTGAAACCGGGTGGGGGCCTCGTGCCCGATCACGCCACCGTCGCCGACTGGATGGCGGCCGAGAGCGACGCCGCGGCCACCGACGCGCTGCTGCACGTCGTCTCACGCCGCGCGCAGGAGGACGGCAAGCAGGGCACCGTCGCGGTGTTCCCCGAGTGGTCCGCCGAGTGGCGCAACTTCGAGCAGCGCGGGTTCCAGAAGACGCCGTCGGCGAACTGGCTGCAGCGGCGCATGGTCTACCTGCTGACCGGTTCGCCGCTGACCGCGGACACGCTGCAGGCGGACTGGTGGTATGCGCTCGGCGACAGCGACCTCGCGTGATGGCAATGCGTGCGCCGGTATCCGGGCCGGTGGTGGCCGCGTTCCCGCTTCCTTCATTCACGGCCCTCGGGTAAGGGAAGCGACCCAAGATGCTGTCCACCGCGATCTTGCTCGGCCCGCAGCGCCACGTGCCGATCGTGAACGCCGCCGTCGCCGCCGTGGTGCCGCGCGACGACCGCCGGCCGCTCGCGGTGGTCACCGCCGGCTGGGAGGAGCGCGAGGCCGAGGACCAGGAGCTGCGCGAACACGTGCAGCGGCCGGTCAAGAACCTCGAGGTCTGGGCGCGTGTCGAGCGCATCTTCGACAAGGATCCGGAGCTGCTGCAGGCGATGCGCAGCCGCCACGACCGCCTGCGCGCGGTGCAGGAGCTGTATCGCCTGCGGCTGCAGGGCCTGATGGATCCGATGAAGGAGCTGCTGCGGCGCACCGGCGACGACGATCTGCTGGCGCCGGAGCGCCACGATGCGATGTCGATGGTGCGCGAACTCGACGAGCAGCACGTGCGCCGCACCGCCGCGATCCACGCCGAGTTCGAAGCGCGCTGGCACCCGGCGGAGCGCGCCTCGGTGCAGCGCGAGAAGCGCGAACTGCACCGCCACCTCGAGTCGTCGAGCTGCCTGTTGGTGGCCGGCGGCCACGTCTCGGTGCTGCTGCACCGGCTGCGCCTGTTCGATCTGTTCGGCCTCTACGGCGACCGGCCGGTGATCGCCTGGTCGGCGGCGGCGATGGCGCTCAGCGAACGCATCGTGCTGTTCCACGACGACCCGCCGCAGGGCAGCGCCTACGCCGAGGTCATGGAGGCGGGCTTTGGCCTGGTGCCCGACATCGTCGCGCTGCCGCACAGCAAGCAGCGCCTGGTCACCGACGACCCGCTGCGCGTGCAGCTGCTGGCGCAGCGCTTCGCGCCCGCCATCTGCGCGCTGCTGGACCGGGGCTCGCGGCTCGACTGGCAGCAGTCGCGCTGGCGCGCGCTGCCGGGCACGCTGCGACTCACCGAGTCCGGTGCAGTCGCGGAGGTGGGCGAATGATCGACCCGTTTCACGACAAGGCGACCGACATCGTGCCGCGGCTCGAGGCTGCCGTGGCCAAGGGCGAAGCGGCGCTCGATCAGTTCGTCGCCGCGCACGAGTTCCCGTACGTGCAGGGCCGCTCGGTGACGTTCCTGTTCTGCGGTGAGGCGCAGGAAGTCACGCTGCACCACTGGATCCACGGTCTGCCCGGTTCGCTGCCGTTCCGCCGGCTCTCGCACACCGACTGCTGGGTGCTGCAGATCGACCTGCCGGCGAAGTCGCGCATGGAGTACAAGCTCGGCGTGGCCATGTTCGGCCGCGGCACGCTGATCCGCGACCCGCTGAACCGGCACACCGCGCGCGATCCGTTCGGCGCCAACTCGGTGGTCTACGGCGAGGGCTATGCGCCGCCGGAGTGGACCGTCGAGGACCCCGAGGCGCGCAAGGGCACGATCGAGGACCGCCACGTCGAGAGCCACGTGTTCGGCGACTGGCGGCCGATCCGCGTCTACCGGCCGGCGCGCTTCCGCGAGACGCGGCGCTACCCGCTGCTGGTCGTGCACGACGGCTTCGACTACCTGAAGTTCGCCAACCTGCAGACGATCCTCGACAACCTGATCCATCGACTCGAGCTGCCGCCGCTGGTCGCGATCTTGACGCAGTCGCCGGATCGCATGCACGAGTACGCCGACGACGAACGCCACGCGCGCTTCCTGGTCGAGGACCTGGTGCCGCAGATGGAGGCGCTGCTGCCGCTGGTGCGTTCGCCGGCCGCGCGTGCGGTGATGGGTGCGAGCTTCGGCGCCGTCGCGTCGCTGTCGACCGCGTGGCGGCATCCGGGCTTCTTCGGCAAGCTGCTGCTGCAGTCGGGCTCGTTCGTGTTCACCGAGATCGGCGACCACGACCGCGGCCCGGTGTTCGACCCGGTGGTGAAGTTCGTCAACGAGTTCCGCAAGGACCCCGGCCGCCCGGCCGAGTCGGTGTTCGTCAGCTGCGGCGTCTACGAGTCGTTGATCTACTACAACCGCTCGCTCGTGCCGCTGCTGCAGGAGACCGACATGCAGGTGCGCTTCCGCGAAGCGCACGACGGCCACAACTGGGAGAACTGGCGCGACCGGCTGCGCGAGGGGCTCAGCTACCTGTTCCCGGGGCCGCTCTGGCTGGTCTACGAGTAGTCCTTCGCCGAACGGGACGATCGGTGGTCTGGCGCAAGGTCACCTGCCGGCGCGGGCGCGGGGAGTCGCCTTCGCCTCGAGTCGCCGCTGCAACTGCACGAGCTGGCCCAGATGCCAGGCGTTGTGGTCGGCGACCAGGAACAGCTCGCGCAACCATGTCACCCCGCAGTGCGGCACCGTGGCGAGCAGGTCCAAACGCGGGTTGCGCGCCGCCTGCACGCAGGCGCGCAGGTCGGCGAGGAACGCCTTGGCGCTGCGATCCCACGCTGCCAGGCTCGGCGGCGGGGGCGACGTCGGCCAGTAGGCCGCCGGCCACGGCGGCGACACGTGCTCGGGATCGCGCACGTAGTCGAGGATGTCGCGTTGTGCGATGCGCAGGTGCTCGAGCAGCTGCCAGCCACTGTGGGCGACGCCGCGCGGGCGTTCCCCACAGCGGCGTTTCGGGAAAGCGGCGAGCACGTCCTTGGCGCGGGTATGGGCGCGACCGCCATCGAGCAGCAGGGCGACGTGTTGGCGCAGCGGGTCCGGATCCATGCGGCGCACGATACCGGCGGCATCCGCTTCGGTGGTCGCGACGTCAGGCTGCGGTGTGCGGGCGCCGCTGGGCGGCGTGTTCCGGGGTGTCCGGATGGGCCTGCCACGAATCCGTCTGTCGCTTCGAAGTCAGTTGCCGGCGGTTGATCCGCCGCAGGCGAAGCCGATCAGGGTGCCAACCTCGCCGGCCATGGGGCCGGGGGCCAGGATGCCGAGCAACATGCCGACGGCGACCGAGAAACCGACGCGGTCCGGTTGCGATGCGCTCAGCAGTTCTCGTACTTCCAGTTCCGCTTCTTGCCGGCACCGATCCACTCGACCGCCTGCTCGATGCGGCGCGCGCGCGTGTCGTCCTTCTTCGCGTCCGCGATCCATTCGAGGTACTCACGCCTGCAGCTCGGTGCGAAGCCGTCGAACGTCGCCTTCGCCTTCTTGTTCGTGGCGAGCGCGCGCGCGAACTCGGGGTGCATCGGGATCGCCTTGCGCGGCGTCGACTTCTTGCGCGGGTAGGCGACACCTTCGGCGTTGAGCTGCATCGCGCGCTTCAGCGCCTTTTGGAACGCGGCCTTCGGCGGCAGGTCGGCCAGCGCCTTGATGCAACCGGCGCGCTCGAGCACGGCCGTGTGCTGCTTCTCCTTGCGCAGCACGGCGTCCTTCCAGAACCCGAACGTCAGGTGCGCCTTGAACGCCGCCATGCCGGCGAGCAGGCCCTCGTGCTCGAACGATGGCATGCGCCACTTGATCGTCTCGGTGACGTCCGGACAGGCCTGGTGCACGCGGCGGCGCAGCTCGATCAGGATCGGCTGCGCGAAGGCGGGTGCGTTCTGGATGTAGGCGTCGACGCGGGGATCGAGGGTGGGCATGGCGGGTCGGGCGGCAGGATAGCAAGCCCGCAGCGTCCACGGGCCGAGGCGCCCCATCTTCCTCTCGTCGATCCGCCGCATTCGAGTAGACTGCTGACGATGTTGGACCGCGACGGTGTCTTGAGGCTGCTGTCCGCGCATGCCCCGGAGTTGCGCGCGCTGGGCGCCAAGTCGCTGTCGTTGTTCGGCTCGTTCGCGCGCGACGAGGCCCGGGCGGACAGCGATGTCGATCTGCTCGTCGATCTCGACCGGCACACCTTCGACCGCTTCATGGACCTGAAGCTGCGGCTCGAGGACGTGCTCGGTCGGTCGATCGATCTGGTCCTGGTCGAGGGGTTGAAGCCTCGCGTTCGCGACAGCATCCTGCGTGAGGCGATTCGTGCCGCGTGACGTCGGTCTCTATCTCGAGGACATGATCGAGGCCGCCTCTCGTGTGCAAGAGTACCTGCGCGGTGTGTCGAGTGCGCAGTTCGCCAGGGATCCACGAACCGTCGATGCGGTAGTTCGCAATCTGGAGATCCTCGGTGAAGCAGCCAAGGGTGTGCCCGAGGCGATGAGGCAGCGGGCACCCACCGTCGAATGGCGCAAGATCGCGGGCCTGCGAGACGTGCTGGCACACGCCTACTTCCAAGTCGACCTGGACATCGTCTGGGACGCGGCAACCAACAAGGTGCCTGGTCTCGTCGAGCCCGTGCGCCGCCTGTTGGCCGAGTTGGGCTCCGGGTAGGCCGGCGAGCCTTGGGTGGCCGGTTATCCTGCCTTTGCATGGATGGTCCCGGAGAATGCGATGGTGACGCAGAGCCGCTCGACGAACTGTCCGCCGCGGCCGAACGCGGCGAGGCGGATGCCCAGTTCGATCTGGGTCTGCGCTACCACCTCGGCGAAAGTGCCGCGGCCGACCAGGCAGCGGCTGCGCGCTGGTGGCGCCTTGCCGCGGAGCAGGGCCTCGCCGTTGCCCAGCTCAACCTGGGTTGCGCGCATGTGGACGGTCGCGGTGTGGCGCAGGACGATCCCGAAGCGGTGAAGTGGTGGACCCTCGCTGCACGACAGGACTCGGCGGACGCACAGTCGAACCTGTTCCTGCTGTGGAAGAAGGGGCGCGCGGTCTCGCTCGACGAAGCGGTTGCGATGCACTGGTTGCGCCGCGCGGCGGAGCTCGGCCACGCGAGCGCCCAGAACTGGCTCGGGGTGGCGTTGGCCCGCGGTGAGCATGTCGCGAAGGACCCGGCGGCTGCCGTCGAGTGGTTCCGGCGCGCCGCGGCCCAGTCGAGTGCGAACGCGGCCGCGAATCTCGCGCGAGCCTACCGACGCGGCAACGGCGTCGATCGCGATTCCGTCGCGGCGGGCCGCTGGTTGCGGCGAGCGGCGGAGCTCGGGCACGCGAACGCACAGTTCCGTCTGGGTTGCATCCTGCACAAGGCCGGCGGCGCGGCGGAACTGCCCGAGGTCTTCGCCTGGTGGCGCGCGGCGTCGTCGAAGGGGCACGCGGGGGCGTTCTACCTGCTTGGTTGGGCGCACGAGAGTGGGCTCACCGGACAGAAGAACCCTTGGGAGGCGGCGCGCCTCTACCGACGTGCCGCGGACCTCGGCCACGCCGGCGCGCAGAACGACCTGGCCACGCTGTACGAGACCGGCGACGGCGTGCCGCGCGACGAAGCGGAGGCGCTGCGCTGGTACGAACTCGCGGCGAACCAGGGCGACGCGATTGCGCAGCACAACCTCGGTCGCCTGCTCTCGGGCCGGCAGGATCCCGCTGACCACGTGCGCGGCTTCCTCCACCTCTGCGAAGCCGCCCGGACCGGCCACGAACCGGCGGCAGCGCGGCGCGATGCGATCCTGGCCGCAGCCGACCCCGAACAGCGGCGCGGCCTCGACGAGATGCGGCGGAAGATCGAGAGCGGGGTCCGCGTGGTGAGGGTGACGCGCTCTGGCTCCGGGCCCGGCAGCCCGGCATAGTGCGGCCCCAAGCTCCCGCCCCAAAATGCCCGCCGTAACCCGCCACATCGGACTCTCCCTGGGCGCCGACATCTGTTGGCCGCTCGCCTTCGAACAGATCCTCGCCGACAGCAAGCTCGCGCTGAAGATCGGCAAGGACGTGGTCTCGTTCACCTGCGAACGCACCACGATCGAGCCGTTCGCCCTGAAGCCGGGCTGCAAGTACGACCTCGTCGTCGACCGGCTGACGCACTGGCTCGCGATCCAGCGCGAGTGGATCAAGAAGTGCATCCTGATGGACGGTCTGTACGTCTACAACAACCCGTGGTCGGTGCAGAGCTACGAGAAGCACTCGACCTACTGCGCGATGACCGCGCTCGGCATGCCGGTGCCGGCGACGATGATGCTGCCGCAGAAGAACTACGAGCCGAAGCCGGACCTCGACTACACGCTGAAGACCTACGCGAAGCTGTTCGACCTCGGCAAGGCCGGCGCCGAGATCGGCTACCCGCAGTTCATGAAGCCGTACGACGGCGGCGGCTGGCAGGGCGTCAGCAAGGTCGACAACCAGGCCGAACTGGTCGCGACCTACGACAAGAGCGAGAAGTGGCTGATGCACCTGCAGCAGGCCGTCGCCGGCTTCGACCTGTTCGTGCGTGCGGTCGGCATCGGGCCGCAGGTGCGCGTGATCAAGTACGACGCCAGCCAGCCGCTGCACGGCCGCTACCTGATCGAGCGCAACTTCTGCAGCAAAGAGGACGAGCAGGTGATGATCGACACCTGCCTGCTGATCAACACGTTCTTCGGCTGGGACTTCAACAGCGTCGAGGCGCTGCGCAAGGACGGCACCTTCCACCCGATCGACTTCGCCAACCCCTGCCCCGACAACCAGGTCAGCTCGATCCACTACCACTGGCCGTGGTACGTGACCAGCAACCTGAAGTGGGCGCTGTTCTGCGCCGCGACGAAGCGGCCGATGAAGAAGACGCTCGACTTCGAGCCGTACTACGCGATCGCGAAGAAGGACCTGCCGTACCGCGAGAAGCTGAAGGGCTACGCCAAGATCGCGCGCGAACGGCTGTCGGCCGACCAGTTCGCCGAGTTCTGCGACAAGCACCTCTCGGCGCTCGACGAGGCGGCGCACAAGTGGTTCCGCAGCGACCGCTGCCGCGATGCGATCCGCCGGAAGGTGACCAACATGTACCCCGCGCACGAGGTCGACGAGTTCTCGACGCGGTTCTTCGGCATCGTGCAGCAGTCCATCAGCGACTCCGAGAAGGAGCAGAAGAAGTGAGCAAGCACAAGTTCAGCTGGAAGTCCCCGTCGATGGGTGGCCGTGAGATCACCTTCGTGCGCTACGGCCACGAGGGCACGCCGCTGCTGCTGTTCCCGACCGCCGGCGGCGATGCCGAGGAGCCCGAGCGCTTCCACCTCGTGGACGTGATCGGCGACTTCATCAAGGACCTGCGGCTCAAGGTCTACTGCGTCGATTCGGTCGCCGGCAAGGCGTGGCTGACCGAGTGCAAGACGCTCGACCAGGCCGCGAAGGTGCAGAACCAGTTCGATCAGTGCCTCTACCGCGAGGTGGTGCCGGCGATCCATCGCGACTGCGGCGGCGACGGCGGGCTGATCTGGGCCGCGGGCGCGTCGATCGGCGCGTTCAACGCGCTGTCGCTGGTCTGCCGGCACCCCGACGTGTTCGGCCGCGCGATCTGCATGAGCGGCACCTACAACATGAACCGCTTCCTCGAGGGTCGCATCAACCGCGACTACTACGAGAGCTCGCCGCTCGACTTCGTGCCGGACCTCAAGGGCAAGCACCTCGACGTGCTGCAGCAGCGGCACATCCTGCTCGCGCACGGCCAGGGCGCCTACGAGGATCCGGACCAGAGTTGGAAGGTCGAGCGCGTGCTCGGCCCCAAGGGCATTCCGAACCGCGTCGACGCCTGGGACAAGAGCTGGCGGCACGACTGGGTGACCTGGCGCAAGATGCTGCCGCAGTTCCTCGGCGAGTTCCTGCCGCCGGCGAAGGCGAAGGCCCAGGCGAAGGCCTGACCGGGCTGCCGTGAACGTGCCCAACCTGCTCGTGCTGCTGCTGGCCGGCTGGGCCGGTGTGGCCACCGTCGTCCAGGAGCCGCAGCAGCCACCGTTGGGCCGCGGCCCGTCGTGGCGCGGACCGGTGCGGCCGACCGCGCAGAACGAGGTGTTCGCCACCGGCGATGGCTGCGCGATGTGCCACAGCGCGTCGCCGCGCTCGACGGCGATGCGCAGCGCCACCGGTGAGGACGTGTCGCCGCACGCGCTGTGGCAGGCGTCGGTGATGGCGAACAGCTTCCGCGATCCCTACTGGCGCGCTCAGGTGGCGAAGGAGATGGCTGCGGATCCGGAGCGGGCCGAAGAGGTGCAGGCGCTGTGCCTGCGCTGCCACGCGCCGATGCTGCACCACAGCCGCCGCCTCGCCGGCCAGGGACCGATCGCGGTCGCCGCCGCGGCCGCGGATCCACTGGCGCAGGATGGCGTGTCGTGCACGGTCTGCCATCAGGTGCAGGCCGAGGGACTCGGCACCGAGGCGACGTTCGCCGGCAAGCTGAAGATCGACAAGGGCCGGCACATCTTCGGTCCCTACGCCGATCCGACGTCGGGGCCGATGCGCATGATGGCGAGCTACAACGTGCAGCACGGCGCCCACGTGCGCACGTCGGCGCTGTGCGGCGCCTGCCACACGCTGCACACCGGCCACACCGGCGAGCAGTTCCCGGAGCAGACGCCGTACCTCGAGTGGAAGAACAGCGAGTTCAGCGACGAGGCCGGCGGGACCGCGACGACGCGCACCTGCCAGCAGTGCCACATGGCCGAGGTCGGCAAGACCCGCATCGCCCGCAACCCCGGCGGCCGCGACTTCCTGATCCCGGTGCGCGAGGGCTACCGCGCGCACTCGTTCGTGGGCGGCAACGCGTTCCTGCTCGATCTGCTGGCGGCGAACAGGGACGCACTCGGCGTCCTGGCCGACGTCGCGGCGCTGCAGAAGAACGCTTTTGCGTCGCGGCGGCTGCTGGCGGAGGAGACGGTGGCGCTGACGATCGGGGAGCTGTCGCGGCAGGACGGCAAGCTGCAGTTCGTCGTGCGCGTGGAGAACCTCACGGGCCACAAGTTCCCGACCGGCTATCCGGCGCGGCGCGCGTGGCTGCACGTGCAGGTGCGCGTCGGCCGCGACGTGGTGTTCGACAGCGGCGGTTGGACCAAGGACGGGCGGATCGCCGGCGTCGCCGACGAACTGCGGCAGCCGCACCACACCCACGTGACCGATGCGAGCGAAGTCGTGGTGTGGGAGATGATCGCCGCCGACGCGACCGGGGAACCGACGACGCACCTGACGCGCATGCAGCGGCGCCAGAAGGACACGCGTCTGCTGCCGAAGGGCTGGCGCCGCGACGGTCCGCATGCCGCCGACACCGCGCCGGTCGGCATCGGCAACGACATCGACTTCACCGCCGGCGGCGACAGTGTCGACTTCGAACTGCCGCTCGGGCCCGATGCGCCGGCCGCGACCGTGGTCGCCTGGGTGCACTACCAGACGATTCCACCGCACTGGGTGGACGCCGTGCGCGACGTCGATGCCGACGAGTGCCGCGCGTTCGTGGCGATGTACGACGCCGCCGACAGGACGCCGGAGACGGCCGGCGTCGCGCTGCGCGCAGAGGATCGCTGACCGTGGCCGAGCCGGTGCCCGGCCCCGGGCGAAAGCGCCGCCGGCGCTGGTCGTTCGTGTTCGTGGCGCTGCTGCTCGGGCTGGTGCTCGCGGCCCTGGTCACGGAGGGCGCATTCCGTCTGTTCTGGCAGATGCCGCCGGGCTTCGCCGAGTTCCAGCAGGCCGGCATGTACGTCGCGACCGCGGACCGCGACACCGCGCTGCTGCCCGGCTATCGCGGCACACTGCAGATCGGCCAGACCGAGGTGGTCACGCAGGTGGCGATCAACGCGCTCGGCATGCGCGGCGAGGAGATCCCGGCGAAGCACGCCGGCGAGCGCCGCGTGCTGATGGTCGGCGACTCGCTGGTGTTCGGCTACGGCGTCGAGGCGGCGCAGGCGCTGCCCGCACGACTGCAGGCCGAGCTACGGCAGCGCGGCGTCGATGCGACGGTCGGCAACGGCGGCGTGCCCAGCTACGGCACCCGGCATGCGGTCGCGCACATGGCGCGGCTCGATGTGCCGTTCGCGGCCGACGCGTTCGTGCTGTGCGGCTACCTCGGCAACGACGCGATGGACGACGCGAGCCCGGAGCGCACCGTCTACGCCGGCCAGCTGCTGCAGGGTGGCATGGCGCGGCTCGTGCACACGTCGTGGCGCACGCGGCTGGCACTGCGTTCGCGCGCGGCGCTGTGGTTCGAGACCTGGATCTTCACCAACCGCCGCGAATGGTCGCCGCTTCTGCAGCTGGCGCCTGACCCCGCGGAGGCGGAGCTGATGGCCGGCATGCCGGATCCGGGCAAGGCGCACGCAGGCCTGTTCCTCGACGTCGTCGACGACCGCACCAGTTGGGTGCAGGGCGGGCCGCCCGCGATCCCGCGCGTGCTGGAGCGACTGCGCACGTCCCTGCGGCGCGCCAAGCAGGTCGCTGCCGACCGGCCGCTGTGGTTCCTGATCCTGCCGACGGTCTGGCAGGTCGACGAGCAACGGCGCGTCGAGCAGCTCGGCAAGCTCGGCTTTCACCCGGCCGACTACCGGCGCGGGCTCGCGCAGGAACGCTGGGCTGCGGTCGCGCGCGAACTGGGCATCCTGGTGCTCGACGCGACGCCGATCCTGACTGCCGAACCGGACCACGCGGGCCTGTTCATCGTCGACGGCGGCCACTTCAGCGGGCGCGGCAACGAGGTGGTCGGCCGCTGGTTGGCCGCCGAAGTGGCGGCCGGCCTGCGGTAGCGGGGCGCCATGGTCGCGACGACTGCCGACTGCCGGCTCAACTCCACTTGTGCCCGTGCGGCACCACGACGATGCCGGTGGGCGACACCGTGAAGTGTTGGCGGTCGGCCTCGCGGTCGTAGCCGATCACCGTGCCATCCGGCACCTGGTTCCACTTGTCGATGATCGCGCGCTTGATCCGGCAGTGTTTGCCGACCACGGCGCCGCGCAGCACGATGCACTCGTCGAGTTGGCTGCGTTCTTCGATCCGGACGCGATTGCTGAGCAGGGTCCGGGTCACCCTCGCGCCGGACACGACGACGCCCGGGCTCAGCAGCGAATCGACCACCTCGGCGCGGCGGCCGTCACCGGGCTCCGAGAACACCGTCTTCGCCGGCGGGTCGTTGTGCCACAGCGTGTAGGTCGGCCAGTCTTCGCGATACAGGTTCAGCTGTGGCTTGATGCTGCAGAGGTCCATGTTCGCGTCGAAGTAGGCCTCGATGGTGCCGACGTCGCGCCAGTAGGGGTCCTGCTCGCCCTCGATGCCGCGGAACATGTGCGCATACACCGGTACGGCGTCGATCATGCGTGGGATCACGTGGTGGCCGAAATCGCCGCCGTGGCCCTCCGGCATGCGGTTGTCCTCGACCAGACGCTTCAGCAGTTCGTTGGTCTCGAACACGTAGATGCCCATCGACGCGAGGCAGTGGCCGGGGTCGCCGGGGATCTGCGGCGCGTTCTCCTTCGGCTTCTCGACGAAGCCGGTCACGCGGCCGCCCGCGGCGATCTGCAGGATGCCGAACTGGTGTGCGTCCTCGACCCGGATGCGCACGGCGCCGATCGTCAGCGCGGCCTCGTGCTCGACGTGCTCGCGCAGCATGTCGCGGTAGTCCATCTGGTAGATGTGGTCGCCGGACAGCACTACCACGGTCGGCGGTTGCCAGTCCTCGATCGTGTGCAGGTTCTGGAAGATGGCGTCGGCGGTGCCGCGGTACCACTTGCCGACCGTCACGTGGTGCGGCGGCGTGCACGTGATCCATTGTTCGAGCCGGCGCGGCAGGAAGTTCCAACCGAAGCGCACGTGCTCTTCCAGCGAGCGCGCCTGGTACTGCGTCAGCAGGTGGATGCGGCGCAGGCCCGAATGGATGCAGTTGCTCAGCGTGAAGTCGATGATCCGGTAGCAGCCGCCGAACGGCACCGCCGGCTTGGCGCGGAACTGCGTGAGCGGCTTCAGGCGACTGCCTTCGCCACCGGCGAGGATGAACGCGAGCGTGTTCTTGAGGTCGAGGGTGACCATGGGCGGTGGCGGTCGCTTCGAGTGGGCGAGCGGAGATGCGCTAAGGATGCAACCGCACTGCAGCGCGTGACAGGGGCAGTCATGGAATCTGCGCGCGCTGCGCCGGGAGGAACATTGATCCCGCTGCCGGCCGACGTAGGCTGCAGCGCTCGACGCCGCGCGTTCCCCCTCACCTCGATGGCAAGAGCCAAGTCCCCTGTCGGAACCGTCGCCCCTGTTGTCACCGGTCCCGTGACCTGGCCCGCCGACGCCGAGTGGTTGCTCGCCGATGGCCGCGGTGGCTACGCCTGCGGGACCACCGCCGACCTGCCGACGCGCCGCTACCATGGCCTGTGGATCGCCCGCCCCGAGGATTCGGCGCGCCGCTGTCTCGCGGTCGCCGGCCTCGACGAACGGCTGCTGGACGGCGCGGCGGAGACGTCGCTGATGCACGCCTGGTGGGCGACGTTGCCCGAACCGAGCGCGCCGCGTGCCGACACGACGTTCGCGTTGCGGCCGTGCCCGACGTGGACCTTCCGCACCCAGGCGGGCACCGTCGAACGGTCGGTGCTGCTGCGCGCGGCGGGGGCCGATGGCGCGGAGCCGATGCTGTTCGTGCGCTGGCGCAACCTCGGCAGCCGGCCGTTGCGGCTCGTGGTCCGGCCGCTGCTCGGGTTCTGCGACGCCGACCATCTGCCGACCGCCGACGACACCTTCGACGCGACCGTCGTCGCACGCGGTGCCGGTTGGGGGTTCCGGCCGAGCCGCGTGCTGCCGGCGCTGTGGCTGACCGTCGACGGCGTCGCCGCGTTCCGGGCCGAAGCGGCGTGGTATCGCGGCTTCCTCTACGCGACCGACCGCGCGCGCGGCTACGACCACATCGGCGATCGCTGGAGTCCGGGCGTGCTGGAACTGGACCTGCCGCCCGGCGGCGAAGCGGTGGCCGCGTTCGCGCTCGGCGAGCCGTGCGAGGCGCCGGCGGCCGGGTTCGAGGCGGCGCTGGCCGCGGCGGACGAACGTGCGGCCACGCTGACCACGGCCAGCGACCCGCTGCGCGCGCGCCTCGCGCACGGCGCCGACAGCTTCCTCTATGCCGCCGCCGGCAACCGGCTCGGCGTGCTCGCGGGTTTCCCGTGGTTCGGCGAATGGGGGCGCGACGTGTTCCTCGCCCTGCCCGGTCTGACGCTCGCGCGCGGCCGCCTCGACCTGTGCGAGGCGGTGCTCGCCGGGGCGCTGCCGTTCCTGCGTCGGGGTCTGCTGCCGAACATCTACGGCCGCACGCCGGCCGACAGCCACTACGGCAGCTGCGATGCCGCGCTGTGGTTCGCGCTCGCAGTGCACCGCTACGCCTTGGCCGGCGGCAGCGAGCAGCGCCTGCGTGCCGAGTTCGTGCCGGCGCTGCGGCACATCGCCGAGGCCTACATGGCGGGCACCGAGCTGGGCCTGCGCTGTGATGGCGAAGGACTGCTGCTCGCGGGCAGCAAGGACCTCAACGCGACCTGGATGGACGCGCGCACGCACCGCGGGCCGGTCACGCCGCGCCAGGGCCAGCCGGTCGAGATCCAGGCGCTCTGGTATTCCCTGCTGGCGCTGCTCGTCGAGCACGGCGAGACCACGTTCACCGCCGCGCGCGATCGCTGCGGCAAGGCGTTCGTGCAGCAGTTCTGGCTCGCCGATGCCGGCCACCTCGCCGACCGCGTCGAGAACGGCGTCGCCGATGCGAGCGTGCGGCCGAACATGGTGCTCGCCGCCGCGCTGCCGTCGTCACCGCTGACCATGGCCCAGCGCGCCGCGGTGGTGAAGACGGCGCAGGCCGAACTGGTGACGCCGCGCGGGCTGCGCACGCTGTCGCCACACGATCCGGCCTATCGCGGGCGCTACGAAGGTGGCACCGACGCCCGCGACCTCGCCTACCACCAGGGCACCGTGTGGCCGTGGTTGTCCGGCTGCTACGTCGAAGCCGCGCTGCGTTCGACCAACCGGAAGCAGCTGCCGAAGGTGCGCGCGGAGCTGCGCGCCTGGCTCGACGGCTTCCTGCCGGAGCTCGACCGCGCCGGGCTCGACCACGTCAGCGAGGTGTTCGACGGCGACGAGCCGCACAACCCCGGTGGCACCTTCGCCCAGGCCTGGAACACCGGCGAACTGCTGCGTGCCCTGCTGCTGCTCGACGGCAAGGACGCGGCGGGCGCGGGGGGCGGTGCGTGATCGACGTCGTGTTCTACTTCCAGGTCCATCAGCCCTATCGACTGCGCAAGTGGAAGCCGGCGGATCGCATCAGGAAGCTCGACTACTTCGACGCGCCGCTGAACCGCCTGGTCGCCGAACGCGTCGCCGAGCGGTGCTACCTGCCGATGAACAAGCTGCTGCTGGCGGCGATCGAGCGCACCGACGGCCAGTTCCGCTGCGCGTTCTCGCTGTCTGGCACGGTCATCCAGCAGCTGCGCGACTGGGTGCCCGACGCACTCGACAGTTTCGTCGCGCTCGCCGACAGCGGCAACGTCGAGTTCCTGTGCGAGACCAGTGAACACAGTCTCGCCGCGGTCACCGACCTCGACGAGTTCGCGGACCAGGTCGCGATCCAGAAGCAGACCGTGACCGACCTGTTCGGCGCGCCGAGCACGTTCCGCGACACCGAGCTGATCCTCGACAACGCGATCTGCAAGAAGGTCGAGGAACTCGGCTTCGAGTGCATGCTCGGCGAGGGCGCCGACCGGCTGCTCGGCTGGCGCAGTCCGCAGGTGCCGTACCGGCCCAAGGGCTGCTCCCGGTTGAAGCTGCTGCTGCGCAGCTACTCGCTGTCGGACGACATCGCGTTCCGGTTCTCGAACCGGAAGTGGCCTTCGTACCCCCTGTTTGCCGATGTCTACGCCGGATGGCTGCACGACGTGCCGGCGCCGGCCCAGTTCATCGGCCTGTTCATGGACTACGAGACCTTCGGCGAACACCAGAGTGCAGAGACGGGCATCCTCGACTTCATGCGCAGCCTGCCCGAGCAGGTGCTGCAGGACTCGAGTTTCCGTTTCCGCACGCCGGCACAGGTCGCCGCCGAGCGCGAGGCGATCACCGAGCTCGACATCCCGACACCGGTGTCGTGGGCCGATGTCGAACGCAACCTGTCGGCCTGGCTCGGCAACCCGATGCAGGTCGCGGCCAACACCGCGATCTACGCGCTGCGCGATGACGTGCTCGCGGCCTCTGCCGAGCGGCCGGAGCTGCTCGACATCTGGCGCCACTTCACCACCTCCGACCACGTGTACTACGTCGCCACGAAGCATCACAGTGATGCCGAGGTGCACGAGTACTTCAGTCCCTACGATTCGCCCTACGCGGCGTACGTGACCCTGATGACCGCCCTCGACGACCTGCGCGTGCAGGTCGACAAGGTGCTCGCAAAGAAAGAGCCGTGACCATGCCGGAACGTTCGTACCAGCTGTTCGAGATCAGTTGGGAAGTCTGCAACAAGGTTGGTGGCATCCACACGGTGCTGTCGAGCAAGGCCGTGACCGCCGTCGAGAAGTTCGGCGACGACTACATCACCATCGGTCCGCAGCTGCTGGCCGGCACCGGCCATCAGCCGCCGTTCGACGAGGAGCCCGGCTTCGAGGACTTCGCCCAGTCGTGCCGTCAACTCGGCGTGCCGGTGCGCATCGGTCGCTGGCGCATCCCCGGTCGGCCGCGCTGCATCCTGGTCGGCTTCTCGGGCCTGTTCGAGCAGAAGAACGGCATCCTGTCGGGCCTCTGGGAGCGCCACAAGGTCGACTCGATCGCCGGCGACTGGGGCTACGTCGAGCCGGTGCTGTTCTCGATCGCTGCCGGCATGGTGATCGAGCGCTGGTGGGAGGAGTTCCTGGCGCCGTTCCACAAGCGTGCGGTCGTGCAGGCGCACGAGTGGATGACCGGCGCCGCGTTGCTGCACCTGCAGGAGCGCATTCCGAGCATCGGCACGGTGTTCACGACCCATGCGACGATGCTCGGCCGCGCGCTGGCGTCGCTCGGCATCACGCCGGACCCGAAGGCGGCCGACAAGGGCCTCGGCGGCAAGACGCCGGAGGACCTGGCGGTCGCGCACGGCGTGCAGGCGAAGCACTCGATCGAAGGCGTCTGCGCGCGCAAGGCGGACGTGTTCACGACCGTCAGTTCGATCACGGCCGCCGAAGCCGAATTGCTGCACTCGCGCAAGGTGGAGCCGCTGCTGCCGAACGGCATCGACCTGAACGTCGTCGACGAACTGGCCGCCGGCGACCGCGGGGCGATGCGCAAGGACCTCGAACGGGTCGCGCGCGCGGTGCTGGGCGAAGACGTCGGCGACGCGGTGTTCGTCGCGCTCGCCGGCCGCTACGAGTTCCACAACAAGGGCATCGAACTGCTGCTCGACGCGATGGCGCAGATGCAGGGCAGTCGGGGCCGTCGCCTGGTGGCGTTCCTGCTGGTGCCCGCCGGCAACTCGGGCATGCGCGCCGAGCTGATCGACCGGCTCGCCAACGGCAAGGCAGACGGACCGATCGGCCTGTGCACGCACAATCTGTTCGACGAGGAACACGACCCGGTGCACGCGCACTGCAAGCGCATCGGCCTCGACAACCGGCTCGGCAGCCGCATGAAGGTCGTACAGGTGCCGATCTACCTGCGTCCCGACGACGGCCTGTGGGGGCGCGAGTACGAGGCGGTGCTGGCGGCGATGGACATCGGCGCCTACCCCTCCTACTACGAGCCCTGGGGCTACACGCCGCAGGAGGCGCTGGCGGTCGGCATCCCGACGGTCACCACCGACCTCGCCGGCTTCGGCCGCTGGGCGGTCGGCGCGGGCCTCGGCCCGGCCGACGGCATCACCGTGCTGAAGCGCGAGAAGGTGCCCTACAAGGAGGTCACCGCCGCATTGGTCGATGCGCTGGAGGGCCAGCTCGACTCGTCGGCGGGCGGAGAACGCCTGCGCGAACGGTGCCGTGCCGCCGCTGGTCGCACCGCGTGGAAGGACCTGTTCGCGAACTACGTGCGTGCCTACGAGCAGGCGCTCGCGGCGGTCGATCGGCGCAGCACCACCGGCGTCGTGCAGTTCCGACTGCCGCGTCGCGCGCTGCCGTCACCCGGTTCGGGCACGACGCCACGGCTGTCGCCGTTCGAAGCGTCGGCGACCCTGCCGCAGGGCCTGCGTGGGCTCGAGCGGCTGGCGCGCAACTTCTGGTGGGCGTGGAACGGCGGCGTGCGCGGCCTGTTCGAGGAGCTGGCGCCGGGCTTCCGCGCCTGCCACGAGAACCCGGTCGCCTTCCTGCAGAGCGTCGGCCTCGAGGCACTCGAGACCAAGGCGAAGGACAAGGACTACCTGCGGCGTCTGCAGGAGGTCGGCAAGCGGTTCGACGACTACATGGCGACGTCGCAGAAGCCGATGCAGCTCGCCGGTGTCGACGGGCCCGCGCTGACCCAGGAGCATCCGGTCGCCTACTTCTCGGCCGAGTTCGGCGTGCACCACTCGCTGCCGATCTACAGCGGCGGTCTCGGCATTCTCGCCGGTGACCACCTGAAGTCGGCCAGCGACCTCAACGTGCCGCTGGTCGCGGTCGGCCTGTTCTACCGCTTCGGCTACATGGGCCAGCAGCTGTCCAGCGACGGCCAGCAGATCGCCGCCGACCGTGAGAACCGGCCGCAGAAGCTCGCGGTCGAGATCGTGCGCACGGCCGAAGGCCAGCCGCTGGAGGTCTCGGTCGCGCTGCCGGGCCGCGAGGTGTTCCTGCGCGCGTGGAAGGCGATGGTCGGCCGCGTGCCGCTCTACCTGCTCGATGCCAATGTGCCGCAGAACCGAGCCGAGGACCGCGACATCACGCGCAACCTCTACGGCGGTGACGTCGAGATGCGCATCCAGCAGGAGATCGTGCTCGGCCGCGGCGGCGTGCGCCTGCTGCGCGCGATGGGCGTGCGTCCGGCCGTCTACCACATGAACGAAGGCCACGCGGCGTTCCTGACGCTCGAACGTACGAGCCGTCTGGTGCGCGGCGAAGGGCTGCCGTTCGATGCCGCGCGCGAGTACATCGCGGCGACGACCCTGTTCACGACCCACACGCCGGTGCCGGCGGGTCACGATCGCTTCGCCGAGGACCTGATGCGGCGCTACTTCGGCGACGCCGAGGAGTGGGTGGGCCTGCCATGGGACCGCTTCTTCGCGCTCGGCCAGGCGAGTGGCGGCACGTCGGAGTTCAACATGACCTACCTGGCGATGAACTTCGCCGGCTTCGTCAACGGCGTCAGCAAGCTGCACGGCATCGCCAGCAAGAAGCTGTTGCACGCGTTCTGGCCCGGGCTGCTGGAGAGCGAGGTGCCGATCACGTCGGTCACCAACGGCATCCACCTGGCCACCTGGACCCAGCCCGGCATCACGCGCCTGCTGCGTGGTGACGACCAGACGACGCGGCCGAAGGACTTCGGCAAGGCGCCGGCCATCGACCGCAAGAGCCTGTGGCGCGTGCGCCAGGCCAGCAAGGGCCTGATGCTCGACGTCGTGCGCGAGACGCTGACGCGCTCGTTCCACGCCCGCGGCGACAGCCCGGTCGTGCTCAGCGCGATGCTGGCGGGTCTCGACGACAAGGCGCTGTATCTCGGCTTCGCGCGCCGGTTCGCCCCCTACAAGCGCGCGCATCTGCTGTTCACCGATCCAGAGCGCCTGCGCAAGATCCTGTCGCACAGCGAACACCCGGTCAGGGTGCTGGTCGCCGGCAAGGCGCACCCGCGCGACAAGCTGGGCCAGGACATCATGAAGTCGATCGTGCAGATCGCGCGCTCGCCGGAGTTCATCGGCCGCGTGTTCTTCGTCGAGGACTACGACATGGCGGTCGCGCGCGCGCTGGTGCAGGGCGTCGACGTCTGGGTGAACACGCCGACGCGCATGGAGGAGGCCAGCGGAACGTCGGGTATGAAGGCCGCCGCCAACGGCGTGCTGAACCTGTCGATCGCCGATGGCTGGTGGCCCGAGGCCGCCGATGGCGGCAACGGCTGGACGATCGGCGGCTCACAGGTCTACGGCAACCACGAGCTGCAGAACCAGGCCGACGCGACGGCCCTCTACCGCCTGCTGGAGGAGGAGGTCGTGCCGTCGTACTTCTCGCGCGACAAGGACGGTGTGCCGCCACAGTGGATGGAGTTCGTCGTGCACGATCTCGAGACCGTGCCGGTCCAGTTCAACACCGACCGCATGGTGACCGACTACCTCGAGTCGGCCTACCGCCCGTTGGCGCGGCAGTACTTCGCCCAGCAGGCGGCGAAGAAGGCGCCGGCGCGCGACCGCGCCAAGGAGTTCGTGCGGGTGCGCACCGGCTTCGAGAAGGTGAAGATCACCGCGGCCACGACCGTCGAGCTGCAGGAGTTCAAGGTCGGCCAGCACCTCGACGTGCACCTCGAGGTCGATCTCGGTCCGCTGCAGCCGGCCGATGTCGTCGCCGAACTGGTGGTCACACGCGGCGAGGCCGGCGGCCCGCAGGAGACGACCGTCGTGCCGTTGCAGCACCGCGGCAACAAGTCCGGCACGCTGCACACGTTCGACGGCGGCTACCGGGTCGAGCTGGCCGGCCACTACCAGCACGGCATGCGCGTGCGGGTGCCGGCGGGCGGTGTGCACGATGCGAAGGTGCGGGGGCTCGTGCTGTGGGCGTGATGGCGAGGGGGATGGGGCGGTGTCGATGCCGCGCCATCCTCTCGCCGTGGGCGTGCGGAGGAGCCAGCTGTGCCACTTCGATGGCGAGTTGGCGGCGCCGATATGCGAAACTGAGACCATGTCGTCAAGAGCGTTCCTGCGCCGCGTCCGGCTGAAGAACTACCGCAGTATTGCTGCCTGTGACGTCGCCTTGGGGCCGCTCGTGTTCCTCGTGGGGCCGAACGGGTCCGGCAAGAGCAATTTCCTCGACGCGCTGCGATTCGTGACCGACGCGCTGGTCTCCTCGCTCGACCACGCCATTCGCGATCGCGGCGGCATCAACGATGTGCGACGGCGCTCCAGCGGGCACCCGAACAACTTCGGCATCCGGCTCGACTTCAGGACGGAAGCAGTCTCAGGTAGCTACGCCTTCGAGGTGAGCGCCAGGCAGAACGGTGCTTTCGCCGTCAAGCACGAGGAGTGTTTCGCGGTGCTACGAGATGCCGGCAGTGCGGCCTTCCGAGTCGAGAACGGGCAGGCCGTCTTCGAGGGCATTGCCTCGGCGCCACCTGCCGTGAGCCAGGACCGCCTCTACCTGGTCAGCGCGTCCGGGCTGCCGCAGTTTCGCGCGGTGTTCGACGCACTCTCCCACATGGGCTTCTACAACCTGAATCCCACGGCGATGCGTGATCTGCAGTCGCCAGATCCAGGGCATCTGCTCAAGCGTGACGGCAGCAACGTCGCGAGTTGTCTGGCGCATCTCGAAGCCCAGCGTCCTGACCTGATGGCGCGCATGGTCGAGTACCTTGGGCGTGTCGTGCCGGGTGTCACGGGTGTTCGGCACAAGACCCTGGGTCACAAGGAGACCGTGGAGTTTCGGCAGGAGGTGCAAGGTGCAGACCACCCATGGCGCTTCTCTGCCAACAACATGTCCGACGGCACTGTGCGGGCCCTCGGCATCCTCCTGGCCTTGCATCAAGTGGGCAACGGGGCCAGCGTACCCCTGGTTGGAATCGAGGAGCCGGAGACAGCTCTGCACCCCGCCGCGGTCGGCGTGTTGACCGACAGCCTGCGTGACGCAGCGGAGCGAACGCAAGTCGTGGTGACCAGTCACAGTCCCGAACTGCTGGACGACCCAGCCGTCCCGGACGATGCGATCCTGGCCGTGCTCGCGGAGTCCAACGAAACGCGACTTGGACCTCTGGACACTGCGGGTCGTGAGACGCTGCGAGAGCACCTGTACACCGCTGGCGAGTTGCTGCGCATGGGGCAGTTGCGACCCGATCCGGCGATGAGTCAACCGAAGCAGTTGGAGCTGTTCGGCAGCGGGGCGGCCGGATGAACGTCGCGTGCGTCGTCGAGGGGCATGGCGAACGTGAAGCGGTTCCCGTTCTGTTGCGGAGGTTTGCCGCGATGAGCGACCGCTTCATCGACGTGCGACCTCCCATTCGAGTGCCGCGTGGCAATCTCATGCAAGAGGCGGAGATCGCCCGTGTCGTGCAGTTGGCGGCGAAGCAGGTGGGTCCGGATGGCCGGATCCTGATCCTGCTCGATGCGGACGACGATTGCCCTGCCGAGGTGGGCCCGCGCATCCTCGGCTGGGGTCGCGCCGCACGCGCCGACAGGTCAATCAGTGTCGTGGTGGCGAAGCGGGAGTTCGAGGGTTGGTTCCTTGCTGCTTCCGGCTCGATTGCGGGGCGGCGCGAATTGCCTGGGGACCTTCCATCCCCATCGGATCCCGAGAGCATCAGAGATGCGAAGGGCTGGTTGGGACGGCATATGGGACGGCGCTACAGTGAAGTCATCGACCAGGCGGCGCTGGCCGCCGTGTTCGATGTCGCGGTAGCACGCGGTCGGTCACCATCGTTCGACAAGTTCATGCGCGAGTTCGAGAGTTGGTGGTGATGCACCGGCTCGGGGTCGAGCAGCGGTTCTGGGGACCAGCATCTCAATGACGACCTTCCACGTCGGCACCAGCGGCTTCAGCTACGACGAGTGGCGGCCGGCCTTCTACCCCGACGACCTGAAGAAGACCGCGATGCTCGCCTACTACGCCGAGCGCCTGCCGTCGGTGGAACTGAACAACACGTTCTATCGCATGCCGTCGGCCAAGATGGTGACGACCTGGTCGTCGCAGGTGCCGCCGACGTTCCGCTTCGCGATCAAGGCGACGCAGCGGCTGACGTGGACGCAGAAACTGAAGGACTGCGGCGAACTGCTCTCGGTGCTGTGGAACGTGCTCGAACCGCTCGGCGAGCAACTCGGCTGCGTGTTCTACCAGGTGCCGAAGTGGGTGCGGAAGGACACCGAGGTGCTGCGTGAGTTCCTGTCGCTGCAGCAGCCGGGCGTGAAGGTCGCGTTCGAGTTCGCGCACGCGAGCTGGTTCGAGGACGACGCGCTCGCGGCACTGCGCGAGCACGGCGCCGCCCTGGTGGCCAGCGACAAGGACGGCGAACCGGAGCCGGTGCTCGCCGACACCGCGACGTGGGCCTACCTGCGGCTGCGCCGCCCCGCCTACAGCGACGACGACCTGCGCCGCTGGCGCGACCTGCTGCGCGCGCGCGGCCTCACCGACGTGTTCCTGTTCTTCAAGCACGAGGACTCGTGCGCGGGGCCGGCATTGGCACGGCGCTTCCTCGACCTGCTGGGTCCCGTGGTATCCTGACCGCGTCCGCGTCCCGAACCCCCGGCACAAGCGATGGCTGCACCGTCCCGCACTTCCTGGCGAGGTTTCCTGAAGCTGAGCCTCGTCTCCGTCCCGGTGAAGGCGTTCACCGCCAACGAGACCGGTGGTGAGATCCACCTGAACCAGCTGCACAAGGGCTGCAACAGCCGCATCAAGTACCAGAAGGTCTGTCCGGCGCACGGCGAACTGAAGAGCGACGACATCGTCAGCGGCTTCGAGCACCAGAAGGACCACTACGTCGTCGTCGATCCCGAGGAGATCGACAAGCTTCGCACCAAGACCGACCGCGCGGTCAGCATCGACGGCTTCGTGCCGCAGGACACGATCGACGCGTCGTACTTCGCCGGCAAGTCGCACTACTTGCTGCCCGATGGTCCGGCCGGTGAACGGCCCTACGCGCTGCTGCGCCAGGGCATGGTCAAGAACGGCGTCTGCGCGGTCGCGCAGGTGGTGATGTCGGGCCGTGAACAGCTGGTGATGGTGCGGCCGCTGGGCAAGTTGCTGGTGATGACGGGGCTGCACTACCCGCAGCGCGTGCGCGCCGCGAAGGAGTTCGAGGCCGAGGTGGACGACATCCAGCTGAAGCCGCAGGAGGAGACGCTGACCGACACGCTGATCGGCGCGTCGAAGATCGCCGACTTCGATCTCGAGACCTACTCGGACCAGTATGTCAGCAAGCTGAAGAAGCTGATCGAACTCAAGGTCGCCGGCGAGGAGATCGTGCAGGTGCCCGACCACGAGGAGCCGAAGATCCTGAACCTGATGGACGCGCTGAAGAAGAGCGTCGCCGAGGCGCAGGCCAAGGCCGCCGGCGTGCCGGTCACCACGGCGGAGTCCGACGTCGATGCCGCGCCGACCACGAAGCTGGCGCCCAGCGCCGGGCGCAAGAAGGGGCCGCGCAAGGTCGGCGGCGAGTAGCCGGCCGTGGCGGTGGCGCGTCGACTGCCCGAGCACATCGAGCCGATGCTCGCGCGCATCGGCGAGGTGTTCGACGCCGACGACACCTTGTTCGAGATCAAGTGGGACGGCGTGCGGGCGATCAGCTACGTCGAAGGCGGCACGCTGCGCATGCACGGCCGCCGACGCCGCGACCTTGCCGCTCGCTATCCGGAGCTCGACGGGCTGACGTCGCTGCCCGACGGCACCGTGCTCGACGGCGAACTGGTGGTGTTGCAGGCCGACGGTCGGCCGGACTTCGGCGCCATCGTCGGGCGTGAGAACGGCAGTGCCGCGCGCGCGGCGGCCGCAGCGCGCCTGCAGCCGGTCGTCTACGTCGTGTTCGACCTGCTCTACCGGGCGTACGCGTCGCTGCTCGAACAACCCCTCGCCGCGCGCCGCGCCGCGCTCGAACGACTCGTCACCGACGCCGCGCTGCCGCGCATGGTGCTGTCCGAAGGCGTCGTCGGCCGCGGTCGCGATCTGTTCGCCGCCGCCTGCGAGCGTGGCCTCGAGGGCATCGTCGCCAAGCGCCTGAACGCGACCTACCGGCCCGGGGAGCGCACCGATGCCTGGCAGAAGATCAAGCCGCAGCAGGCCGTGCACTGCCTGATCCTCGGCTACGAGCCCGATGGCGAGCGCGACTTCAAGTCGCTGATCGTCGCCACCGACTTCGATGGTCGACTGCAGTGTGTGGGCAAGGTCGGCTCCGGCCTCGACCAGGCGGCGAAGGCGCGGTTGCGGCCGCTGCTGTTCGGCAGCCGGACCGAACGCCCGCTGGTCGACACCGAGCTCCGTGGCGCCTGGGTCCGGCCGGGCCTGTTCTGCCGCGTCGGCTTCCTCGAGCGCACGCCGGGCGGCGCATTGCGCGCGCCGGTGTTCCTCGGCATCGTGGCGGACGGGAACCCACCACCATGACCTCGCCGCAGGGAACCGAACGCACCTTCACGCTCGCCGAGCTGGCGGAGCACTGCGGTCTGCCGGTGGCCGTGGTGCGACGCTGGGTCGAACGCGACCTGCTGGCGCCCAAGCGCGGCACCACCGGTGCGTTCTCGTTCCGGGCACTCGGTGCCGCCCGCACGCTGGCGCAGTTGTGGCGTGACGGCTGGACCGCACCGCGCATCGTGCGTGCCTGGCAGCTCGCGCGCACCGTCGTCGCCGAACCGGACGCTGCGTTGACGGGCCTGTTGGCCAGCATCGGTCAACGCCGCGTCACCGTGCGCACGCCGGACGGGCGCCTGGTCGAACCGGGTGGCCAGTTGCTGTTCGACTTCGCTGCCGAACGCAGCGAGGAGCTGCCGAGTCTGCGTTCGCCGCAGGACTGGTTCGCCGTCGGTTCCGACGCCGAGGCGGCAGGTCGGCTGGAGGAAGCAGTGCGCGCCTACGAGCGCGCGCTCGGCGCCGACAACGCCGAGGCGCACTTCAATCTCGGCAACTGCTACTACGCGCTGCGCCGCCGCGACGAGGCGCGGGCGCAGTTCGAAGCGGCGGCCGCGGTGGCGCCGGACTACGCCGAGGCGTGGAACAACCTCGGCATCGTGCGCGGCGAACTGGGCGACCGCGATGGCGCCACCGCGGCGTTGCAGCGGGCGCTGGTGCTCGTTCCGCACTACGCCGACGCGCACTACAACCTGGCCGAGGTGTTGGCGAGTGCTGGCGAACTCGAGGCCGCGCGGCGCCACTGGCGGGCGTACTTGTCGTTCGATCCGAACAGCCGCTGGGCCGACCAGGTCCGCCGTCGGCTGCAGACGCACGGCGGCGAGCGGCCGTAGCCGAAGGCCGTCAGCGGCGGCGCAGCATCTCGTCGAGCAGCGCGATCGCCGGCAGCAGGTCCTGCCGGTCCTCGAGCGCCGGCCGGAACAGGTCGCCGCGCTGCTGCACGCGTTCCGGCACGGTCTGCACGGTGAAGCGGCGCGGTGCGAGCTCGGCGTCCTCGAGTTCGTCCCAGGTCAGCGGCGTCGACACCGACGCACCGGCGACCGGGCGCACCACGTAGGGTGGCACCACGGTCTGGCTGCGCCGGTTCTGCAGGAAGTCGAGGTAGACCCTGCCCTCGCGGCGATCGGGCAGCCGTTCGACGGTGGCGATGTCGGGCAGCTCGCGCACCAGCACGCGGGCGACCGCCTCGACGAACATGCGCGAATGCTCATAGGTGTAGCCAGCCTGCAGTGGCACGAACACGTGCATGCCGAACTTGCCCGAGGTCTTGACCAGCGGTCGCAGGCCGATGCCGCGCAGCAGGCGTCCGGCCGCGCGGGCGATGCGGACCACGTGCGCGAACGGCGCCGTCTTCGGGTCGAGGTCGAGCACGGCCCAGTCCGGCGCGTCGAGCGAGCCGATGCGCGACAGCCACGGGTGCAGGTCGATGCTGCCGAGGTTCACCACGTAGAGCAACGTCTCGAGGTCGTCGATCACGTGGTGGGGGACCGGCGCACCGTCGTGGTCGATCGGCACCGTGCGCAGCCAGTCGGGCGTGCCGGTCTTCGCCTCGCGCTGGTAGAACGACTTGCCGTCGATGCCGTCCGGGAAGCGGTTCAGGTGCACGGGGCGGTCGTGCAGGTGTGGCAGCAGCACGTCGGCGATGCCGTGGTAGTACGTGAGCAGGTCGCCCTTCGTGAAGCCCTCGGCGGGCCAGTAGACCTTGCCGAGGTTGCTCGGTTTGCTGCGTGTGGCGGCGCGCGGCGGTGGCCGTGTGGGCGCCTCGACCGGAGCTCCGGCGGCGCCAGCGGCAACGCGCAGCCAATCGGTGCTGGGGCCAGCGTGGTAGGGGCTGGCGCCGCGTTTGCCGATCGCCGCCGGCAGACCGGCGTTGGCGATCGCCTCGAGCAGCGACGGGCCGTTGCCGATCACGTGGTCGACGTGCAGCACGCCGGGTTGTTCGGGCACGAGGTTGCGCAACGCCGCCTTGCGATCGAGCAGTGGCAACGGCCGCAGGTCGTAGTCCTCCCAGTGCAGCAGGTCGAAGGCGTAGTAGGCGACCGGCGCCGTACCGGTGCCCGCGAGCACGCGGGCCAGGGTCGCGCGGCACGGTCGCGAGTCCGCGTCGAGTGCCACCAGGACGCCGTCGAGCAGGGCGCGTTCGCAGCGCAGCAGGCGCAAGCCTTCGTGCACGGGTGCCGGCGTCGTGGCGACGTCGCGCAGCACCGCGCGTTCGCCGTCGCGTTCGGCGAAGCAGCGCATGCCGGCGAACTCCATCTCGAACAGCCAGTCGGGATCGCGGAACGGTTCCCGTTCTGCGGCCCATCGCATCGGCGCGACCTGCGTCGGCAGCGGTGCCGCCGGCGCGGCCGCGAGTTCGATGCCGAGCGCGCTGTCCCGTGCGGGGCCCGCGTAGAGGTCGCGCGACTTGAACAGCAGCCACGTGTTCGGGCCCTGCTGGGTGCGCACGAGGTGCCATTCGCCGCGCAGGCGTCGGCCGCGCAGCACCAGCTTCAGTTCACCGCGCGCGATCGCATCGTGCCAGCTGGCGGCCTTGACCAGCACGTAGCTGCCGCCGTCCCAGATCGTCATCGTGCCAGCGCCGTACTGGCCCTTCGGGATCCGGCCGCTGAAGTGCTCATAGGCGAGCGGGTGGTCCTCGGTGCGCACCGCGAGACGCTTCTCGGCGGCGTCGTAGGAGAAGCCGCGCGGCACGGCCCACGAACACAGCACGCCGCCGTGTTCGAGCCGCAGGTCGTAGTGCAGGTTGCGCGCCTCGTGACGGTGCACGACGAACCTGGTGCCAGCAGAGGCCGCCGGGATCGCTGCGGCTGGCTCGGGGGTCCGCGCGAAGTCGCGTTTCCGGCGATACTCGTCGAGCGGATCGGTCATCGGCCGCCCGCATCCTAGCCCGGACCATTCACGAGAAGCTGGCTACAAGACCCGCGGTTCCGCTCGCTGCGTTGCGCAGCAGAACCTGTCCTCCACGGGGCAAGCACCCGCTTGCGGGAGAACCCGCCGCACGCCTTGGCATCAAGCGGGACAGCGGGCTTTCGCTCGCCTCCTCAATGAGTGGTCCGGGCCAGCCCGGGTCTTGCTCCGGCGTCCCGCGGCAACGGTGGGGCAGCGGACGGCCAGCCCGCGTGAGGTCGGTCGGTCGTCGGCGGGTGGGGTGCGCCTTTTCGGGTGCGATCGCGCACGCTGTGCGGAATGGCTCGCGCTGCATGCGGGGCGGCTCTGCACGACGTTGTTCCATGCGGCGCAATAGTTTGTGACGGGCGGTATGGTAGCTGCCGGTCGTGCCGGCGTGGCCGCGGCGGGCATGGTTGCCGGTCCGCTGCCACGGCACCGTCCTTGCGTTTGCAGGCTCCCTCCCGGCATCGCAGCCGAGGGCCGTGGCGACACCTTCAACTTGCATGGAAGCCCAAGGCAAGTAAGGTGCTACGGCTTCCTTGGCTGGACCAGTCTGGAGTAGACCCATCCCGGCCGCCTGCCCGCGGTCGGACTCGCATCCCATGAAAGCCAATCCCATCTCCCGCCCGTACCGGACCTCTCTCTTCGGTGCGGCGATCTTCGCTCCCGCGCTCCTTGTCATGGGCTGCGCCGGTGGAGTGAAGGGCGATCCCGACAACCGGGGTGCCTTCAAGGTCGACAGCATCAGCACCGGCACCGGCAGCGTGTATCCGTACCGGATCCGCCAGGCCGACTCCTTCGGCAACCCGACGTCGACGGTGCTCAACATCGAGAGCATCGACACGCTGAAGAAGAACGTCAGCGGTAGCAACGGCGTCTTGCCGGTGGCGACGTTCCCGACGACGCCGGTGCTGCCCGACGGCAACCCCGGCAATCACTTCCTGCACTTCACGTTCAGCCACAAGCTCGACGTCGACTCGATCCTCAGCAAGCTGCTGGCCGACCAGAACAGCTCCGGCCTGACCGGCGCGCTGCAGGTGCTCGCCTATGACCCGGCGACGGAGTCGACGCAGGCGCTGCAGGGACGCGGCTTCGTCAATGGCTACACCTACTTCAACGTCGGTGGTGTGCTGCAGAAGACGCTCGCGGTCGAGGCCGATGGCAACAACGTCCGCATCGTCGACGGGCGCGCGAACGGCTTCCCCCAGTACGCCGGCGCGGCGGACCTGGTCAGCAAGAAGTCGTTCGTGTTCATCGCCGACACCAACAATCTGCTGACCGACAACGAGGCGTTCCCCAGCAACAAGCTGATCCGCATCATCGTGACGAACGCGGTGCGCGACAGCGAGAACGACATTCTGGAGCAGGAGATCGGCACGGCGACCACGGTGGGTGCCGACACGAATGCGCCGCAAGTGCTGGGCTACACGGGCCTCTCGCCGAACATCATTCCCGGCAACAACCAGCAGGGCATCGATCCGACGACGACGATCCTGATCCGGTTCAACAAGCCGGTGCAGCCGGGTGACGTCGGCGCGTTCTTCGATCCGCAACAGTTCACGCCGCCGACCGGTGGCATTTCGTTGTCGGTGACCTCGGCGGCGCAGACCTTCCCGGTCATCTACTCCGCGGATCCGATCAGCTACGGCGACCTGATGAACTACATCATCACGCCGGCCTACAACCTGCCCGGAGTCGCCGACGTCGACGTCTCGGTGCAGGCGACGACGATCAACAGCCTCACGGCGCAGACGATCGGGCAGGCCGTGACGACGCGCTTCAAGACCGGCGAAGGGCCTGGCATCGTCAACGCGCCGGTCGCCCCGGAAGCGATCTACATCGGCATCGGTGGCGCCGAGCCCGGCGTCTCCGTGCTCGACCTGAACGGCTTCGGCCAGGGCACCGGCGACCCGACCGTCACGCGTTTCCCGCTGAACCCGAACATCGGCAAGGTCGGCGTCACGCCGGCGCTGGCGCCGAGCCTCAACGCGATCGACGCCGGCGGTGCCGGTGTGCTGACGCGCACGCTCGACACGCGCCTGAACCCGCGCCTGTTGCGGGACCCGATCGTCGGCGACGTCACCGACATCCACATCGGCGCACCGTTGGACCTCGTCTTCAACAACGAGAACATCAACGACTTCGCGTCCAGCGCCAACCAGGTCAACCAACTGCTGGGCCAGGGCATGCCGGGCAACTCGATCACGCAGCCGCCGGTGCCGAACCCGCCGCGCCTGGTGTTCCCGCCGCCCAATCCGAACCGCGCCATCTTCGGTGAGGAGCCGGCGACGAAGTCCAGTTCGGGCCCTGCGGGCTCGCTGCTGACCGGCGGTCCGCCCGCCGGCTGTCTGGCGGTCGGCATCAATTTCCTGACCGTCGGCAACCCGTTCTCGTCGATCGCCGGCGAGGTGGGCCTCTACGGCACGCAGTTCATGAACGTGTTCGTCGGCCCGCAGCCGCCCCCGGGCTCGCCGCCGCCGCCGATCCCGTACTGCCCGTTCACCTCGCGCCAGCAGGTCGGCCACTTCCTCTACGTGCTCGATCGCGAGAACCGGCAGGTGCTGGTCGTCAACAGCAACCGCTTCACGGTGCTCGATCGCATCCAGCTGTCCGATCCGGTCAGCATGGCGATGGCGCCGAACATGACGCGGCTCGCGGTCACCAACTTCGCCAGTGCGTCGGTCAGCTTCATCGACATCAACCCGCTCAGCTCGTCGTTCCACCAGGTCGTGGGCGAGACGCGCGTCGAACAGGGGCCGACCGGCATCGCTTGGCAGCCCGATGGGGAGGACGTGATCGTCGTCTCGACCGAATCGAACTTCCTGACGATCATCAGCGCGCAGGACTTCACCGTGCGCCGGTCGCTGGGTGGCTTCCTCAATGCGCCGATCGACGTCATCGTCACCGAGCGCTACCTGGGCTCCGGCAACGGCTCGGGCCTTTACTACGCCTACATCCTGAACAGCAACGGCACGGTCGCCGTCTACGAGTCCGGACCGGACGGCGTCAACGGCATCGGCTTCAACGACATCATCGGCACGGTGACGAACCTCTCGTTCCCGCGCGCGAAGGCGATGGCGTTCGATCCGACGGCGGCGCTGGGTGGCATCTTCATCGGCCATGTCGACGAGTCGGGCGCGGGCATGGTGTCGCGCATGACGCTGACCAGTTCGCCGGGTGGCGCTCTGCCGATCCAGCCGATCTCCGGTGGCTTCATCCTGCCGCCGACCTATCGGCAGAAGGAGTGGACCGTGACCCAGCGGTTCGGCGGTTTCACGCCGGGTGCGCCGATCCGCGATCAGTTGTCCGGCAATTCGGTCATCGACCTGTGCACCGACGACCTGACCAACGTCGGCGGCCTGCGTGGGCAGGCATCGGCCTACGCCCCGCTCGGATCGTTCCAGACCCCGTACATCCACTCGGGCAAGCACACCCTGAAGCAGGGTGGCGCGCCGGCGCGGACGCCGCGACTGATGTTCGTGGCCCTGTCGGACACCGGCAAGGTGGACGTGTTCGAGCTGGCGACTGGCACGCGGATCGCGACCCTGAGCGTGCCCGGCGTGCGCGTGGTCGCCGACTACTGGCGGCAGTAGGTTTGGTCGCCTAGGGCGACCAACCTACTGCGGTTCCTGGCACCGCCGCTACGCGGTGGCCGTACGCCGGCGAACCAGAGCCGCCAGCACCGCTGCGGCGGTGAGAGACCTGGCCACGGGCATCCGCGGGGAATCGCGGGTGCGCAGCCGAAAGCCGGGGTGTTCGCCGTGGCGGCCCCGTTCGCCTGGGGCGCTCTTGCGCCGGCCACTCGATGTGCTGGTGCGCGAGTCGCGCAATCAGGCTTCGATCCAGCCGCCGCCGAGCACACGATCGCCGTCGTAGAACACGGCGGCCTGGCCCGGCGTGATCGCGGCCACTGGCTGGTCGAACTCGACCACCGCGGCGCCGGCCCCGTCGGCGACGAGCGTCGCCGGCGCTGGCGTGTGCCGCGCGCGCACCTTGACCTGGGTCGCCACGCTGGCACCGGCCGCCGGTGCGTCGACGAGCCAGTGCACACCGAGCACCTGGGCGACCCTCTGGTCGAGGCCATCGCGCGGCACCAACTTCACATCGCCGCCGTCGGGGTCGATCGAAGCGACGTAGTGCGGCGTGCCGAGCGCCGGCAGGCCCCGGCGCTGGCCGATCGTGAACCCGTCGACGCCGTCGTGGCGCCCGACTTCGCGGCCGCCGGCGTCGACGAAGCGCCCGGCCCTGCCACCGCCGCCGCGTGCGCGCACGACGTCGCGGTAGTCGCCGCTGGTGACGAAGCAGATCTCCATCGACTCGGGCTTCTCGGCGGTGACGAGCCCGGCCTCGCCGGCGATCGTGCGCACTTCGCCCTTCGTCAGCTCGCCGAGCGGGAACATGGTGCGCTGCAGCGCCTCGCGCTCGACGCCGAACAGGTAGTAGGTCTGGTCCTTCCGGGCGTCGCGCGCGGTGCGCAGTTCGCCGGCGACGACGCGCGCGTAGTGCCCGGTGGCGACCGCGCCCGCGCCGATGTCGTCCGCCAGCGAAAAAAGTCGCCCGAACTTGAGCTGCTGGTTGCACAGCACACAGGGGTTCGGCGTGCGACCGCGGCGGTACTCGGCGGCGAAGTGGTCCATCAGCGCGCCGAACTCCGCCTGGTAGTCCACGGCATAGAACGGGATGCCGAGCCGCTCGGCGACCACCGCGGCGTCCCGCGCGTCACTGGCCGAACAGCACGATTTCTCCTGCGCCGACTTGCCGGCGACGCCATTCCGCATGAACACACCGACCACCTCATGGCCCTGCCGCTGCAGCAGCAGCGCCGCGACACTGCTGTCGACGCCGCCGGACATCGCCACCAGCACGCGCATGGGGGTTTCGGAACGCATGGCCTCTGCGCGAACAGGATGCCCGGCTTTGCGTGCAACACAACCGCGACCCTGCCTATACTGCCGCGCCCTTTTCCGGCCCCCCGGCCCGATCCGCGATGCAGACGCCGACCCTACACAGCCACCTCCCATCGTCCGCCCTGACCCACGCGGTCTTCGTTCCGGTAGCGCTTGCGCACCCTCGCCCCGGCATGCAGGAGCCGCCTGCAGCCCCCGACACACCGAGCGGCGCCGGTCCGACCGGCCCGGGGCCGGTGACCAGCAGCAACCCCCAGGCGCCAGATCCCAAGCAGCAGCAGGGATCGGGCGGCGGGGACAGCAGCATGTTCCTGTTCCTGGGCCTCGGCCTCGCGCTGATGTACTTCCTGGTCATGCGGCCGGAGGGCAAGCGTCGCAAGGAGCAGCAGGCGATGCTGTCGGCGGTCAAGGTCGGCGATCGCGTGGTGACGCTGGGCGGCATGCACGGCGTCGTCGCCCAGCTGAGCGAGAAGACGTTGACGCTGCGCGTCGACACGGTGAAGGTGACGATCGACCGCACCGCCATCGCCCGGGTCGAACGCGATGACGCGCCGGCCGCCACCAGGCCGAGCTGAGCCGACGCCGCGCGCATCGGGCGCCCGCGGCGAACACCTCGCCGCCGCCGCCCTGACGGCCATCGGCTACCGCATCGTGCAGCGCAACCTGCGCACGCGGCACGGAGAGATCGACCTGCTGGCACGCCGCGGTCGCACCTGGATCGCGATCGAGGTGAAGGCGCGCGCCGACCATCCGGCACCCGAACGATGCGTCGACACCCGGCGCGTCGCCCGCCTCGCCGCCGCCCTGCGGGCGCTGGCACCGACCCTGCGGCCACGACCGCGGGCCTTCGCCGTGGAAATCGTCGCCGTACGCTGGCTCGCCAGCGGCCCCGAACTGACCCACTTCCGCGCCGATCCACACCGTCTCCCTGCGCGCCTTGCCATAGGACGGTGGCCATGCGGTGAAGCAACATGGTATGGATGGCCGAACTCAGGCTCGGGCCTGCCCGTACCAGAACGCCTCGCCACGATGCCTACCGTTGCAGAACAGATCATCCCGCGGCGCAAGCTGCTGCTGATGCTGTGCGAGACGCTGATCTTCACCGTGGTGGTGCTGATCGGCACCAGCTCCCCGCCGCTGAGCACCCATGCGTTCCTGTTGCTCGAGCCGTCGATGTTGCTGCTGCGCGGCATGCTGAGCTGCCTGACGGTCGCGGTGATCTGCCAGGCTGCCCTGAGCTACTGCGACCTCTACGACTGGAAGACCGCGCAGAACCGCGCCGAACTCGGCAACCGCCTGCTGCACGCCTGCGGCTACGCGCTGGTGATGATGGCGCTGCTGGCCTCGGTCGCGCCGGCGTCACTGTTCTGCTTCCCCGGCCTCACCGACGTGCGCGCCGAAACCTGGAAGCTGATCGTGCTGGTGGGCATCGGGTTCGGCTGCGTCTACCTGTTCCGCCACGGCTTCCACTGGTTCTTCTACAAGTGGCGCTTCGGCGAACGCGTCGTCGTGCTCGGCTCCTCCGACGAGGCGCTGCGGCTGGCGCGCATGATCGCCGACAGCCCGATGGCAGGCTTCGAGGTGTTCGGGCTCGTCACCGAAGCCGAGCAACCGACGTTGGAGACGCGGCCTGACGACCCACCGGTGCTCGGCACGCTCGACAACCTGCGCGACCTGTGCCGGGCCGAGGGCATCAGCCGCGTGGTCGTGGCGCTGCGCGAACGGCGCGGCAAGGTGCCGGTCGACCGGCTGCTCGAGTGCCGCATGGACGGCATCCAGATCGAGGAACGCGAATCGATGTACGAGCGGCTGACCGGCAAGCTCGCCGTCGAGAGCATGCGGCCGAGCTACCTCATCTACGGCCGCGGCTTCGCCAAGGACCGGCTGACGATGGTCAGCAAGCGCGTGCTCGACATCTTCGCGGCGCTGGTCGGGTTGGTGCTGTCGCTGCCGATCAGC